>CAIZNH010000040.1 GCA_903934325.1 uncultured Alphaproteobacteria bacterium
GCCTATAGGCGGATCGGGCAATCAGATCATGGGGGGCATGCCCCCCATGATCTGATAATCAAACAGGCGGCATAACGACAACCGGGATTAGCTTAACTTAGCCGCCAAACTGTCCAAGAAGGCGGGACCATCTCAGATCACCTGGGTCAACCCCGAGTATATCGGCGGCTTTTTCACCGATGATCGCCTGATCGTGGCCGGCCTCGGCGGGCTCACGTGGATGGGCATCGGCGTCGCCATCATGGCCAAGATGGTCTCCTTCGAAATCTGATCCGGGACACAAGCGATGATCGATCAACCCACCGGACCCATGCTGCTCGGTTTCGACGTGATCATGGTCGGCACCGTGCTGGCCGGCCTTGCCGCCTTCGCGATGGTGCTGGCGATCTACGCCGCCGTCACGATCCGCGATCCGATGGCCAAGCGCGTGAAGGTGCTCGAAGCGCGGCGCGAACAGCTCAAGGCGGGGATCATCACCTCCTCGGCCAAGAAGCGCACGCGCCTGACGCGCCGCAGCAACAACACCGACAAGGTCAAGGAAAACCTGTCCAAGCTCAACGTGCTTCAGGACAGCCAGATCAAGGTCATCCAGCAGAAACTGGCCCATGCCGGCTATCGCAACAAGGAACTGGCCTATTTCATCATCGGCGCCCGCGCGATCCTGCCGCTGGTGCTGGGCGGCATTGCCGGCCTGATGATCTACATCGTCGATTTCTGGCCGACCTGGGGCCCGATGACCCGCCTGTTCGCCTTCGCGGCGGTGGTGGCTGTGGCCTACAAGGGCCCGGAAATCTTCCTCTCGAACAAGGCCAGCAAGCGCACCAAGGAAATCCAGAAGGGCCTGCCCGATGCGCTCGACCTGCTGGTGATCTGCGCCGAAGCCGGTCTGACCGTGGACGCCGCCTTCAACCGCGTCGCCAAGGAACTGGGCCGCGCCTATCCCGAACTGGGTGACGAATTCGCCCTGACCGCGATCGAGCTCTCGTTCCTCACCGAACGCCGGCTGGCCTTCAACAACCTCGCCTACCGCGTCAATCTCGAAGCGGTGAAGGGCGTGGTGACGACCATGATCCAGACCGAGCGTTACGGCACCCCGCTGGCCTCCGCGCTGCGCGTGCTCTCGGCCGAATTCCGCAACGAGCGCATGATGCGCGCCGAGGAAAAGGCCGCGCGTCTGCCTGCGATCATGACCGTGCCGCTGATTCTGTTCATTCTGCCGACGCTGTTCATCGTCATTCTCGGCCCGGCCGCCTGTTCGATCTCCGACGCGCTGATCGGCCCGGGCTCGGCCATGGGCGGCGGCTAGCCGGAGACTGCACCCCATCCCGCTGCGCCACCAACGGCGCGGCGGGATGGGGGCGCACTACCTTGGCCCCTTCTACCTCGGGGCGCGCGCCATTTCGCCAGCCCGCTTCCGCAGCGCTTCCAGCATATCGCGCAGCACCTGCTGCTCGTCGGACGCAAAACCGCTCAACAGATCGCGCTCGGTCGCCAGCGCCAGCGGCATGACCTCGGCATGGATCGCGCGCCCCTCGCCCGTCAGTTCGAGCAGGTGCGAACGTCCGTCATCGGGATTGGGCACCCGCGCCACCAGCCCGCGATCCTCCAGCACCTTGACCGCGCGGTTGACCGCGACCTTGTCCATCAGGGTCGCCGTGGTGAGATCGCGCTGGGTCATGCTGCCGGCATCCCCCAGCACCGCCATCACCCGCCATTCGGGCACCTTCAGCGCAAAGCGGTTGCGATAGCGCTCGGCGATGAGGTCGCTCACCGCGTTGGACGCGACCGACAGCTGATAGGGCAGGAACCCGGCGAGCCTTCCTTCATTTGGCCGCGCCTCAATGCCCTCACTCATAGGGCCGCGCATCCCACCAGGGGTAGAAATCGGGCATGTCGGCGCTCACCTTGCCGGGATAGGCGGGCGGGCGCTTCTCGAGGAAGCTGGCGATCCCTTCCTTGGCATCGGCGCCGCGGCTGAGGCGATAGATGGCGCGGCTGTCGATCTTGTGGGCTTCCATCGGGTGATCGGTGGCAGACAGGCGCCACATCATCGCCCGCGTCATGGCGACCGAAATGGCCGAGGTGTTGTCGGCAATCTCGCGCGCCAGCGTTTGGGCTGCGGGGAGCAGGTCCTGCGGTGCGTGCACCGAGCGCACCAGCCCGCCCGTCTTGGCTTCCTCGGCATCGAAGATCCGTCCGGTGTAGCACCACTCCAGGGCCTGCTGGATGCCGACGATGCGCGGCAGGAACCAGCTCGACGCGGCCTCGGGCACGATCCCGCGCCGGGCGAACACAAAGCCGTAGCGCGCCGTGCTGCTGGCAAGGCGGATGTCCATGGCCAGCTGCATCGTCGCGCCCACGCCGACGGCGACGCCGTTGCAGGCCGAAATCAGCGGCTTCTTGCTCTCGAACAGGCGCAGGGTGAGCAGCCCCCCGCCATCGCGCACGCGGGTGTCCGACAGACTGTCCACCGTATCGCCGCTGGAGAACACCTGCCCGCCGCCTTCGGGGGTCAGGTCCGCGCCCGCGCAGAAGGCCCGCTCGCCGCTACCGGTGAAGATCACCGCGCGAACAGCATCATCGGCGTCGATATCGTCCATCGCCGCCATGATCTCCTCGCCCATGGTGCGGGTATAGGCGTTGAGCTTGTCCGGCCGGTTGAGCGTGATCGTGGCGATGCCATCGGCCTTGGTGACGACGATCTGGGTATAGTGGCTCATGCGGTGTTCTCTCCTGACAGGTGGCTGTGATGCCATGGTGCGCGCAAAAGAAAACCCCCGCAAAAGCGAGGGTCTGGCTGGCTGAAGGGTGGCCGGAAATTGGAAAAGGCGGCGATTCCAGACCCCCTCCAGCCCCGGTTTGACCCCGAGTTGGCACCCCTTTGGCAAGGCCGGGGGCCCCTTTTTAGCGCGGCGCCATGCGAATTGCGCCGTCGAGGCGGACGTCTTCGCCGTTGAAGTAGCCGGTCTCGATCATGGTCATGGCGAGCTTGGCATATTCCACCGGCAAGCCGAGACGCTTGGGGAACGGCACCGACGCGGCCAGCGCATCGCGCACATTCTGCGGCGCAGCGGCGAGCAGCGGGGTGTCGAAAATGCCCGGCAGGATGGTGTTGACGCGAATGCCCTCGTTCATGAGGTCACGCGCGATGGGGAGCGTCATGCCGATCACGCCGGCCTTCGAAGCCGAGTAGGCGGCCTGACCGATCTGGCCATCTTCGCCCGCCACCGACGCGGTGTTGACGATCGCACCGCGCTCGCCGAATTCGTCGATCGGATCAAGGGTCATCATGCCCGCCGCCGACTTGGCGATGCAGCGGAAGGTGCCGATCAGGTTGACCTGAATGACAAAATCGAAGGCGCTGACGGGGAAGTGCTTGATCGAGCCGTCTTCCTTCGAGCGGCTGGCGGTCTTGATGGCGTTGCCAATCCCTGCGCAGTTCACCAGGATGCGCTCCTGGCCGTGGGCGGCGCGGGCCTTGGCGAAACCGGCGTCGACGTCTTCCTCGCTGGTCACGTTGACCTTGCAGAAGATGCCGCCGAGTTCTGCTGCGAGCGCTTCGCCCTTTTCCTCGTTCATGTCGAAGATCGCGACCTTCGCGCCCTTGGCAGCCAGCGCACGCGCCGTCGCCGCGCCGAGGCCCGAGGCACCGCCGGTGACGACGGCGGGGGTATTGGCAGAAACTTCCATTATTATCTCCTGATATTCAAAGGTTTTCGCGGGGAGCCTCAAAGGCTCTCGATGATGGTCACGTTGGCGACGCCGCCGCCTTCGCACATGGTCTGGAGACCATACTTCTTGCCATGGCGCTTGAGGGCGTGGACGAGGGTCGCCATCAGCTTGGTGCCCGAGGCGCCCAGCGGGTGGCCCAGAGCAATCGCGCCGCCGTGGACGTTGAGCTTTTCCGGGTCCGCGCCGGTGTGCTTGAGCCATGCGAGCGGCACCGAAGCGAAGGCTTCATTGACTTCGTAGAGGTCGATATCGGCCATCGTCATCCCGGCGCGCTGAAGCGCGCGATCGGTCGCAAACAGCGGCTCTTCGAGCATGATCACCGGATCGCCCGCCGTCACCGTTAGGTTGTGGATGCGCGCCAGCGGAGTGAGGCCATGGGCCTTGAGCGCCGCTTCCGACACCACCAGCACCGCCGAGGAACCATCGCAGATCTGGCTGGCCGAGGCCGCCGTGATCGCACCGTCCGGCGAGAGCAGCTTGACGCCCGCAATGCCTTCCAGCGTCGCATCGAAGCGGATGCCTTCATCGACGGTGTGCATCTGGGTGCCTTCGGGCGTTTCGATCTCGACGGCCACGATTTCGCGGTCAAAGGCGCCCGCCTTGGTCGCGGCAATCGCGCGCTGGTGGCTTTCATAAGCGAAGCGATCGAGATCGTCCTTGGTGAAGCCGTGCTTCTTGACGATCATCTCGGCGCCCATGAACTGGCTGAAGTTGATCCCCGGCCACTTCGCCTCGATCCCGTCGGCCTTGGCGTAGAGGCCTTCCTTCATGTGCAGCGTGACGTTGGAGCCCATCGGCACGCGGGTCATGCTTTCGACGCCGCTGGCGATCACCACGTCCTGCGTGCCGCTCATCACGGCCTGCGCGGCGAACTGGATCGCCTGCTGGCTGGAGCCGCACTGGCGATCGATCGTCACCGCCGGAGTCGATTGCGGCAGCAGCTTGGAGGCCAGAACGCCCATGCGGCCGACCTGCATTGCCTGCTCGCCCGCCTGGCTGACGCAGCCGGTCACCACATCGTCGATCGCATTGGGATCGATGCCCGACCGCTCGACCACGGCATCGAGCGACTTGGCCAGCAGATCCACCGGGTGCACCCCGGCCAGACGCCCGCCGCGACGGCCACCGGCCGTGCGAACCGCTTCGACGATATAGGCTGTGCTCATCTCTCTCTCCTTGAAATCCGGCTTCGGATGGGGCGTATCCGGCAATCAGTTGCTGATCGCCACTTGCCTTGCGGCAACCCGACTATTGAAGGCGCTTGCGCAAATCAAGCGGCCAAAATGATGGTCCTACGGCGGGAGGAATGCTTGCCTTGGCGCTGGCAGGGTGGCAGGCACCGAGCGGGAGCGGCGATGAAGACCCTGTTTGAACTCAACCCTGCACTCGACATGGCTGCGCACGCGGCGCGCTTTGCCGCCACCGGGCGTGTGCAGATCCGCAATGTGCTGACAGACGAGACCGCGCGCGAGCTTCAGATGGTGCTCGCCCGCGGGACGCCATGGGGCATGGCAGTGGGCGCGGGCACCGCAAAACCGCGCAGCTTCCGCGCCGCCGAGACCCGCAGCGCGCAGGGCCAGCAGGCCCTCGCCGCCGCCTCGCGCAGCGCCGAGGAACATTCCGCCCGCGGCGAATACGGCTTCCGCTTTGCCCATTACCCGATGCTCGACGCGCTGAAGGAAGGCTGGGACCCGGACGGCCCGCACGAGGTGCTGCTGGAGCATATCAACACCCCCGATTTCCTCGGCCTCGCCTGCGCGGTGACCGGTCTCGATCTGATCAAGGCCGACGGGCAGGCGACGCTCTATGCCCCCGGCCACTATCTTGGCCGCCATATCGACAGCCACGTCGCGGAAGGCTGGGAAGTGGCCTATGTGCTCAATCTCGCACGCGATGACTGGCATCCCGACTGGGGCGGCTATCTGCTGTTCCTCGACGAGGACGGCGATGTCGTCGAGGGATTCCGCCCGCGCTTCAACGCTCTAAACCTGTTCCGCGTGCCGACTCCGCACTGCGTCAGCTATGTCCCGCCCTTCGCGCCGATGGGCCGCATGTCGGTGACCGGCTGGCTGCGCAGCAAGTGAGCAGCGCCCAAACCCTCGCGATGGCGGCCAACCAGCTCGCCCAGCAGGGCGACGACAGCGGGGCCGAGGCAGCCTTCGTACAGGCACTCGCCGCCTTTCCCGATGACGCGCGGCTGGCCAACAGCGCGGGCAATTTCCACTTCAAGGCCGGACGGACGGAGCGCGCGCTGGCGCTGTTCGAGCGGGCACTGGCGCTGGCGCCTGACATGGTCGAGGCGGGCGTGAACGCCGCCATCGCGCTTGGCCGGATGGAGCAGCACGCCCGCGCTGCGGCCCTGCTCGCCCCGCTCGAACCCCACGGGGCAAACAACGCCGGATATTGGCGGGTGCGGGCCGACAGCCAGCGGCAGGCGCGGCGCTGGGCCGAGGCGAGCATCAGCATGGAGCGCGCCGTGGCGCTCGATCCGGCGAACCCGCGCACCGCCCGCAGCCGCGCGCGCCTTTCGCTCGAACGCCATGATCCGGCAGCGATCCCCCATCTCGAAACCGCGCTTACTCTCAATCGCGGCGATCCCAATCTGCTGTTCGATTACGCGCAGGCCCTCGCCATTGCCGGTCGGCTCAGCGAGGCGCTGGAGTGCACCACCACGCTGGTGACGCATGTTCCCGGCTGGACCGATGGCCTCAAACTCCATGCCGAACTGCGCTGGGCCGCGGGTGACCGGGCGCGCTTTGCCGATCATTTCGAGGGGATTGCCGCGGCGCAGGGTGCGTCGCCGGCGATATATCTCGCTTGGGCCGAGACGCTGGACGGCGTTGACCGGCCGGAGGAAGGCGCCGCCGCCCTCGCCCGCGCCCGCCGGCTCTGGCCCGATGACCCTGCACTGGCGCTTGCCGAGGCGATCTCTCTCGGTGAAGCCGGACAGGCGCGTGAAGCCCAGACAGTGCTCGACAGTTTCTCCGCACTTCTGACCTCCGAGTGGATGACCGCGCGTGGGCGCAACCTCTTGCGGCTCGGCGATCCGCGTGCGGCCGAGGCCGCGTTGGCGGCCGTTCTGGCGGAGACGCCGGGCGATGTCGCGGCATGGGCGTTGACCGATCTCGCATGGCGCATGACCGGCGATGATCGCCATGCGTGGCTGCACGGGCAGGAGGGGCTGGTGCGCCAGATCGCCCTGCCCCTCACAGCCAAAGAACGCAGCGAAACCACCGCGCTGCTTGATGAGCTTCACCGCCACTCGGCCATGCCGATCGGGCAGTCGGTCAAGGATGGCTCGCAGACCAAGGGCGCGCTGTTTGCCCGGGCGGAGCCGGAGCTGGCGCGGCTGGAGGCGGCGCTCTTTGCCGCGATGGAGGACTACCGCTCTGGCCTGCCCAAGGCTGACCCCCGCCACCCGCTGCTGGCGCACCGCGATGCGCGCTGGGCGATTACCGGCAGCTGGTCGATCCGGCTGGAGGGTCAGGGCCACCACGCCGCGCATATCCATCCGCGCGGGGTGCTGTCCTCGGCGAGTTACTGGCTGGTGCCGGACGAGATCGATGCACCGGGCGGGCCGGGCTGGCTTGAACTCGGTAATCCGCCGCCGGGCCTCGCTGAAGGGCTTGGCCCGCTCCATGCGATCAAGCCTGCCGAGGGGACGCTCGCGCTGTTCCCGAGCACGCTCTACCACGGCACTCGCCCGATCCATCGCGGCACCCGCATGACCGTGGCCTACGACATCACCCTCGACACCTGAGACCGAAACCGGGGCCGCACGCGCCCTCGGTTCAGCTGCGGCTTCTTGCAGGCAAAAGAAAAGGCGGCGAACCTTCCGGTCCGCCGCCCTTATTTTGCGTTTCGCGTTTCCGCTGGGATCAGAACCGGAAGTTCACGCCCATGAAGAAGTCGCGGCCGAGCACGTCGAAGAAGCTCGGCAGGGTGTTGGCCTGCTCGGCAGCCGAACCGAGAACCGGCGGCTGCTTGTCGAACACGTTGTTCACACCAGCGTTGATGGTCATGCGCTCGTCAATGTCGAAGCCGACAGAGAGATCGATGTAGTTCCAAGCGCTGATGTTCGGACGCGGCAGAGCAGCGTTCGGCACGCGGTTGTTGCCGTCGAAGGTGTTCCGCACGCGGAAGTCTTCGGTAGCACCTTCGTAGCGCCAACGCAGCGACACCAGAGCCGGACCCTGGGTGTAGGTCACACGCACGTTGTGACGGTACTCGGGGAGGCCGTAGGTACCCTCGGTGATGTTCTCGCGCAGCGGCAGCAGAGCCACCGGGGTGTTGCGGAACTTGTCGAGGTAGGTACCGAGGTAGAACAGGCCGAGTTCGCCGTTGAACAGCGGCAGGGTGTAGTCGACCTGGAAGTCGATACCGCTGGTTTCGAGCTTGCCCACGTTGTCCTGCACGAACGACACGTTGCCGCCACCCGTGGTCAGACCCAGCGAACCCGTGGCCGGGTTACGCTGACCGGCGAAGAGCGAGCACGCCGGATCGGCGAGGTTGCGCACGGTGTTGAAGCAGATCGAAAGCGCGGTGTTCATGCCGCCCAGACGAGTGCCGATGGTGTCTTCGACCTTGATGTCGAAGTAGTCGACCGTGATGTTCAGACGCGGAATGAAGCGCGGACGGATGACAGCACCGACGGTGAAGGTGTCGGAGGTTTCCTCGCCCACGTTCGGGTTGCCGCCGAAGTCGGCCTGGATCTGCGCATTCGGCTGCACACCGCGGGTGAAGACGGCAGCAGCCGGCACGCCCGAAGCGATACAGAAGGCACGCAGAGCATCGGTACGATCCGACACCGGGCCACGATCCGAACAGGGATCGGTTGCACCCGGGAAGCCGGTCGAAGCGCCGCCGAACAGATCCTGCACGTTGGGAGCGCGGACCGAACGCGAGTACTGGCCGCGGAAGCGGATGTCCTCGATCGGAGCGAATTCGCCGCCGAAGTTGTAGGTCCAGTTGCCGCCGACGCGATCCAGCGAGTAATCCGAGTAACGGAATGCACCGTTGACTTCGAGCGCGTGGATGAAGCCATCCTCGACGATCGGAACGCGGACTTCGCCGAAGACTTCCTTGACGTTGTAGCCACCAGTGGTCGGCAGGCCGGCGTTGAAGCCAAGCACGTCGCCCGAGGCCAGGAAGGTGTCGGGAATGAATTCCGAACCCATGCTGCGGTATTCGACACCGGCCGCGAAGCCGACATCATCCGCACCGAAGCCGAGGTTGAACAGCGTACCGCTGACCGAGGCCACGGCGTTCTTCAGCTCGGAGGTGGTGATGTTGGTCGCCTGGATGGCGAGGTAGTTGAGCGCCGCCTGGCTCGGGAGGTTGGTCCCGAAGATGTTGATCGGCACACAGCCAGCAGCACGAGCCGCTGCATCGATACAGCGCACCTGCGTGGTGCTACCCGGCACGAGCTCGACGGTCAGCGCGTTGCGGAACCGGCTCGCCGAAATGTTGCCCTTCTGGATGTTGGTGTTCGTCGTACGCGAGTACGAGTAGTACGCATCGAAGTTGATGTTGTCGGTGATGCCGCCACGGACACCGCCGAGCACGCGGAACGCTTCACGGCTGGCCTGCGTGTTGCGCGAACCGATGTCGTTGAAGCGGAAGTTGACCGAAGTCTGGCGGTACAGCGCATTCCCGAGGGTCGGACCAGCGGTGGTGCTGACCGGGTTCAGGTTGAGCAGAGCGCGGGTCTGATCGTTGAAGAACGGGCTGTTGACGAACAGCGGAGCCGAAACGCCGGCCGGAGTCGGCGCGAGTTCCTGGCTGACGTTATTGCGCACGAACGAGAGTTCCGAATAGGCTTCGATGCCATCGGAGAACTCGTAGTGGCCGTAAGCGCCGATCAGGTAACGCTCCTGCGGAAGCTGGAGGTAGTTGTCGGGCGCAAAGTTGTAGAGGTCGGCCGGATCCTGGAACGGACGCGAACCGCCGCCGGTCGGATTGAAGATGTAGCTGGTGCCACCGGCGGTGAAGGTGCCGGTCGGCGTGGTCGCCGAACCCTGCGGCACGAAGCCGAGTTCACCACCGCGCGCAAGGCAGGTTGCTGCTGCGATGCCGGTCGGGAACGGGGTGCCGATGTCACCACGGCCGGTGCTGCCCGGAACGATACAGCCGTCGCCGCCTGCACGCTCGGAGAATTCGCGCGCGCCCTGGAAGACCGATTCACGACGGGTGTAGTTGGCGAACATGGTCACAGCACCGCGACCGTCGTCGAACGCCGAACCGATGGCGGCGTTGAACTGGTAACGGGCACCATCGCCACGGCCGGTCAGCGAGTAGCTGCCGCCGAGCTCGAGACCTTCGATGTCGCGCAGCTTGAAGTTGACGACGCCGGCAACAGCGTCCGAACCGTAAACGGCCGAGGCGCCGCCGGTCACGACTTCGACGCCGCCCAGCAGGAACTGCGGGATGGTGTTGAGGTCGACGATCTGGTTGGTATCGTAGAACATCCAGCGGCGGCCGTTGACCAGCACCAGGGTGCGGGTGGCGGCGAGGTTACGCAGGTTCAGCGTGACGGCGCCGTTGCCGGGGTTGTTCGAGAAGCCGGTCACACCGGGAAGGATCTGCGGAAGGGTGTTCAGCACCTGCTCGACGTTGACCGCACCGGTCAGACGGAACTCTTCGGGCGAAACGACAGTGACCGGGCTGGTCGACTGGAGATCGGTGCGCTGAATGCGCGAACCGGTGACCAAGATCGCCTGCTCTTCAGCCGGCGTTTCGGCGGTGGTCACATCGGCATCCTGCGCATAGGCAGGCGCGGCGAACATGGCGCCGGCCATGATCGTGCCCGCGAGGAGCGAAGCCTTGTTGAAACGAGTCATTTTTGTCCCCTTGATGCACGCACACCGATAGATTCGGCGCACGCTATCCAAAGTCACGGGCGGATGCCCGGATGGCGCTCCTCTAGGTCATTCGATGCATTCATCGCAATCATGCCGATGCGACGCGTTTCGAGATGCGAAGGAACTGTTGCATTCTGGCGACACTCTGATTTCAGTGCGGCTTTATCTCGTCCCCGTTTGGCAATAATGCTGCGCAAGGGCGTAATGCAGGCGCGCAAATCCGTCTTTTGGCGGTGCGCAGCAAGGGAGAGGACATGATGACGAGACTGAGGCCCACCATCCGCCTGACGGCGCTGTGCACCGCCGGGGCTGCGGGGCTGCTGACCCTCGCCGCGCCCGTTCCCGTCGCCGCGCAGGACGCCGATTATCTCGCTCAGCTCAAGGCCTGCCGCGCGATCGCCGACGAGGCCGAGCGGCTCGCCTGCTATGACGCCAAGGTGGGCGCGATCGTCTCTGCCAGCGATGCAGGCGACGTGAAGGTCGTCAGCCGCGAGGAGGTGCGCAAGACCCGCCGCCAGCTGTTCGGCATCACCATGCCCGACATCGCGATCCTGAAAGGCGACGGCAAGGACGAGGAAGAGCTCACTGACCTGTTCGAGACCACTATCTCCAGCGGTCGCCAGAGCGGGCAGAGCACATGGCGCTTCACCACGGTGGAAGGCGCGGTGTGGGAAATCAACAATCCCCCGCGCAAGATCCCGCCGATCAAGTCCGGCGATAAGGTAGTCTTCAAGAAGGCCTCGCTCGGCTACTATTTCATTCGCATCAACGGCGCGATCGGGGTCAAGGGACGCCGCGTCGAATAGGCTCAGGCGCTGTGGCGCAAAGCGAAGGGGCCCGGCCTTGCGGTCGAGCCCCTTTTTTCATGCCCTCATCCGGCGCGGTTACAGTCCGCCCGGACCGCAATCATTGGCGAGGTAGTCGAGCATCTTGGTGTAGAGCTGCTGCTGGTGGGTGAACATCAGCGTGTTGTAGAAGTGGTCAGCCCCCTTCAGCGTGATGAATTCGCCGGTCTTTCCAGCGGCCTCGAAGGCCTTCTGGTAGTCCTTCAGGTGGTAGTACATCACGCGCCGATCGACATCGCCATGGATCATGAGCAGCGGGATGTTGACCTTGGCCACTTCACTGATCGGGTTGACGGTGGTGCCGCCGCGATGGCGGTTCCACTCGTCGAGCGTCTTGAGGGTCGGGTCACGCCGGCCGAGATACTGCTTCTCGGCGTCGGCGACGGCAGCGCCGGCAATCGCGCACTGGTAGAGCTGCTCGTCGCGGCTCAGTGACACCAGCGCGGAGTAGCCGCCATAGGACCAGCCGAAGAAGGCCACCCGGTTGGGATCGGCAAGCCCCTGTTCGATCAGGTACTTGACCCCGTCATCCTTGTCGTCCTGCATTGCCAGCCCGTGCTGCATGTAGCCGGCATCGAAATGCTTCTGGCCCCAGCCGGTCGAGATGCGGTTTTCGGGGTGGAACACCATGTAGCCGGCATTGGCCAGCATCTGGCCCCATTCGTCATAGCTGACCATGCCATTCACGGCCGGGCCGCCATTGTGCTGGACAATCAGCGGGAATGGCCCCTTGCCCTTGGGCATGGTGACGTAGCCGGGAATGATCATCCCGTCGCGCGCCTTGTAGCGGATGTACTTCACATCTGCGAGCTGCTCGGGATTGACCAGCGGGTTGCGGCTGCCGAGCTTGGCGAGACGGCCATCCTTCACCAGCCAGAACGAGCCCGGATCGTGCGGTCCGGAGTTGGTGACGACCATGGTCTGTCCGTCGAGCGAACGGCTGGCGATGCGATACTGCCAGGCATAGGGGATTTGCTTTTCGAGCGCTTCATGGAGCGCTTTTTCCTCTTCGTCGAACCAGAACCGCTCCATCCGCGCGCCGGGATAGCGGGCGGCGACGAGCT
Organism: uncultured Alphaproteobacteria bacterium; assembly: GCA_903934325.1. GTDB lineage: Bacteria > Pseudomonadota > Alphaproteobacteria > Sphingomonadales > Sphingomonadaceae > Erythrobacter. Next base: position 12,502 of record CAIZNH010000040.1, read on the forward strand.
TCTCGTTGCCGGGGATCGAGTGGAACTGCACTCCCGTCACGTCGGCATCTTCGGCCTGGAACAGCTTCTTGCCGATCTGCCCCGTGGTGAAGTCAAACTCGTAGAGCCCGGCCTTGTCCTCGCCATTGGGGTTGTCGATCAGATAGCCGAGGTTGGGATTGTCGGGATCGAAGCCGACGACCCCGTGGAACCCGCTGAGCACGCGATAGGTGTTCTTGGGATCCTCGATGTCGAGCTCCTGGAACTTGGTCCAGTCGCTGTCTCCGGGCTTGCGGTAATAGTAGATGTACTTGCCGGCCGCCGTGTCGGGCGAGACGGCGAAGCGCGGGTTGCCGTTGTTATCCCACGTCGAAACGCTGCGGATCTTGCCGCCCGTGCGCAACACCAGTTCGCGCGTGCCGGTCTTGAGGTTGAACTTGTAGTAGGAGCGCGGACGGAACGCGGCCAGCGGATCGACGCCGGTCGGATCGGACACCGCCGAACCGGTGCTGATCAGCACGTGATCGGGATCATTGGGCAGCGTGTTGACGATGCCGAAATTGCCGTCGACACGGCTGAACTTGTTCTCCGCGAGGCTGTAGGAATAGGCAAGATAGTCGCGCACATCCTCTTCCGGCCCCTTCACCGTCGAACGCTTGACCTGCCATGCCGAGCCGAAAATGAATTCGTTGCTGACCCATTGCGCGCTCAGGATCTCCATCGGATCGGCGTTGAGGCGGCGGAAGGGCTTTGACAGATCGTCGGTCTTATAGATCTCGAGCAGGTACTGACCGTCCCTGCTTTCCACCTTGTGGACCAGCAGGTGCTTGCCATCGGGCGAGATCTGCACGGCGTTGACCACATCGCGCAGCGCCCAGACGTCGACCGGAACGCTGGCAGTCGATTGCGCCTGCGTATCGGCGCCGCCGACGAGAGAAAGGCCGATAACCGAAACGCCGGCCATAGCGGCCATGAGGGGGGCTTTGAGAAGTTTCATGGGATCACATCTTCCATGGTCAAGTCAGACTAAGACGCGGGCCGGACCGACTCAGCTGCGAAGCGGCAGACACCTTCGTATTTCAACAAAAAAGCGGCCCCTCGGCAAGTACCGAGAGGCCGCTTCATTTTGAACGGTCAGTTCATTCTGCGATCAGAAGCGGTAGAGCAGCTGAGCGAAGAATTCACGGCCTTCGAGGTCGTAACCGTTACCGATCGGCGTGTTCGCGATCTGGAGGACGCCGGAACGCGGCGACACCAGCGGCGGAGCCGTGTCGAAGAGGTTGCGGATACCGGCGATCAAACGCAGGTCGCCGTTGTCCCAGCGCACCGAGGTAGTGTGCTCGAAGTACTCGGGCGCGGTGCCGACCGGGCGACAGAACAGCCCGTCACCAGCCACAACACCGTTGGCCGAACCGCGACCAAGGCAGGTCGGGGAGAAGGCCGCAACGCCGCCTTCAGGCCCGCGGTTGAACGCGTCACCGAAGGTGACACGATCACGCCAGCCCACGCCGTTCAGGGAGTTGCCGATCGCGTCGATGTAACGGATCTGGTAGGTGAACAGGAAGTCTTCCCAACGCGCGCCGAAGGTGGCGCGGCCGGTCCAGTCGGGGAAGCCGAAACGGTCGGTGAAGTCCGTTTCCACAAAGGTGCTGACACCGGTGCGCTGGATGTTCGAACGCTCGAGCAGCTTGTTGGCCACCAGGTTGAGCGACAGGTCGAAGGTTTCCTCACCGATCTGCAGCGGATAGCCGAAGGTCGTGTTCAGATCGATCCCGCGAACCGCTTCAACGTCGCGGTTGAGGAAGCCGGCGCGCACACCGCGGATCAGCTGGCGATCCGTGTTGTTGACGTCGATACGGTCGCAGAACTCGCTGCGGGCCGTGTCATCGCGCAGGTAGCAGTCAGCCACGATGAACGCACCGCCCGGCTCGACGATCGCGCCCTTCACCTTGATGTCGTAGTAGTTGAAGTTGAACGCGAAGCGGAAGCCGCTTGCCCAATCTTCTTCGAATGCGAAACCGGTGGTGATCGAACGCGAGGTTTCCGCGCGGATGTCGAGCGAACCGCCCTGGGTGATTTCCGCGCTGACGAGCTGCTGCGTGTTCAGGTTCTGGCCATCGATACCGACGCGGGTCGGATCACGACCTTCACGGCGGCAGTTGGCGAGAATGAACGGCTCACGCGTGTCGAGCTCGGGACGGTAGGCAAAGTTCACGAAGGCAGCCGTCGGAACCGCACAGGGGTCCGAAAGCTGGGTGAAGCCCGACTGTGCACGCAGGAAGTTCTCGCGCAGGTTCGGCGCACGGAACGAGGTGCCGTAGCTGAACTTGAACAGCAGCGGAGCCACCGGACGCCAGCCACCCTTCAGGGCGAAGGTGCCGTTGGTGCCGTAGAACTCTTCGTCGGTGATACGGCCCGAGACGTTGACGGTCAGTTCTTCGACCATCGGCTTGCCCGCCATGAGCGGGAGGTCGATTTCGCCGAAGAGTTCGCGGATCCACTTGGAACCGTTGGCGCCGCCGTCAGCGAAGAAGCCCCAGAACAGACCGTTCGAAGCCACGAAGCTGGGCTGCGAGTCGATCTTGTCCTCGCGCCATTCACCACCGAGCACCACGCCGACCGGGCCGGCGGGGAGTTCGAACAGGTCGCCGGTGACGTATGCCGACAGCAGGGTCTGTTCGTAGATGGTGTTGAAGTCGCGCGAACCGAACAGGTAATCGCGTTCGGCCTGGGTGGCGAAGTCGCCCACGGCGCCGGTCAGCACGCTCGGTGCGAACAGGTTCACGGGGACGCAGCCGGCAACGAGGTCGGGCGCGGCCAGACCGGGGTTGCGCAGACCGGCAGCATTACACTCGCCGATGTAGAGCGGGTTGCCGATGCCGACCTGAAGGCCGTTGTTGTAGTCGTCGGCGATGCCGTCACGGTCGTTATCGAAGATGCCGTCGCCGTTGTAATCGCCCGTCGGGTCGAGACCCATGGCGAGCGCGAGACGGTCTTCACGGATCCCCAGACGCGAGGACTTGCCTTCCGAACGCGAGTAGCTGCCGGCCACTTCGAAGGTCCAGCTCGAACCGATAAAGGGCAGGTCGCCGCGCACACCGAGGACGCCGCGCATCTGCTCCTGCGTCACTTCGAAGTTGTTGCGGTCACCCACGATCGACACGATCGGCTGCACCGCGAAGCGCAGGCCGGTCGAGAGAGCGGGTGCAACACCGTTGGTCAGCCCGTTGATCGCGTTGTCGACCGAACGGCAGTCGACGCCGTTGGGGTTGGTGACAAAGTTACAGGGGTTGAAACGGTTGGCCGCCGGAACGAACGGGAACAGCTGCGGGTTGCCCGCGCCGGTGTTCTTGATTTCCGAACGGGTGTACTGCGCTTCAAAGAAGGGCGTGATGTTCGCTTCGCCCGGGAAGGTGTATTCCCCGTAGGCGAACACGTTGATCAGGTCTTCACCCGAAACGATCGTGCGGTTCTGTTCCTCGACGCTGCCGTTGATGTTGACGTTCTGGAAGTCGACATCGTTGATGCCGTCGTTGTTGACGTCGAGATCGACACCGAAGGCGTTGGCGTTGTCACCGAAGTTGAACGGACGGCCGGTGATCGGGTCATTCGGGAAGTTGCGGATGTTGCCGTTGGCCGGGAAGTAGACCGAACCCGCACGTGCCGAAGGCAGGAAGACGCGGCCCGAGATACCCGAAACGGTGCAATCGCTTTCCGAAGCGCCAACGCGGTTGTTGGTGCGCGAACGGATCAGCTGGTTGTCCGAGATGCCGAGGCGGTAGATGTTGCCTTCGGCGTCTTCTTCGAGGTTGGTGCTGCAACCGGCGAGGAAGTCACGGTCACGCGCCTTCCACTCTTCACGCTTGCGGTATTCGGCAGCGATACCGAACACGGCACGGTCGGTGTTGAAGCCCCAGGCAGCGCTGACCGAGTAGTCTTCGCCTTCGCCCTGCGGGTTGATGTCGCCGTTGGCCTGGATTTCGAGGCCATCGAAGTCCTTGCGCAGGATGACGTTGATCACGCCCGCGACCGCGTCCGAACCATAGACCGACGAAGCACCGTCGGTGAGGATGTCGTAACGGTCAACGATCGTGGCCGGGATGAGGTTGATCGACACGCTGGTCGGCGCGCCTTCCACACCGGCCGGTGCGATACGACGGCCGTTGGCAAGCACCAGCGTACGGTTAGCGCCAACGCCGCGCAGGTTGATGGTCTGCGAGCCCGGGCCGTTGTTGAGCACGAAGCCCTGGAAGGTCGCGTCGATCTGGGTGCCGGAGGCGGCTTCCGAACGCTGCAGGATCTGCGCCGGGTCAAACGCGCCGACGGCCTGCTGGTTTTCGGTGGAGAGCACCTGAAGCGGCGAGATCGAGCTGTAGGTGTCGCGGACGATACGCGAACCGGTAACCGTGATGTTGCCCTGCTTCGCGTCCGAACGGCCCGAGGCGTCAGTCGCGACTTCGACCTTTTCTTCCTCTTCCGGCTGCTCCTCGGCGTCCTGCGCCCACACCGGGCCAGCCACAACAAAGGCGATAGCCGAGGCCGAGAATGCCAGCGTCTTCAGCGAATTGCTCTGAAATTTCTTCATGATCACTCCAGTTGCCCTAACCGGAGACAGAACGACAATCTGGCGCGAACGTCACATAATTGCCCCATGTGACAGGCTCACGCATTCAGATTGTCCAAGTCTGCCCCCGCAGTGGGGGATTTGTGCAATAGCGAAGGTTTGATGTCAAAGCGCTGCGCCGCGACCCCCAACTTTTCCGGTGGGTGTTGCGTTAATCCCACATTCAGGGCGCGCGCGGGGGTTGGCCCGAAACTTTGTTAGAATGTGGCTTTGCGATTGTTAAAGCGAAGGGCGGCCTGCACGCAACAAACCGCCCTCCATCCCGATTAGGATGTTATCTTGTCACTTTGTTGCGAACCGCAGGGACGGCGCGCTGCTCAGCGAATCGCCATGGCCAACGCGCCGTCACCTTCATCGATCGCCAAGGTCGAGCCGTCGGGCAGCTTGCCCTCCAGCAGCATCTCGGCAAGCGGATCCTGCAGATAGCGCTGCACCGCGCGTTTCAGCGGCCGCGCGCCATAGACCGGATCATAGCCCACCCTTCCGAGCCAGCGCAGCGCGGCATCGCTGAGATCGATCGTGATCTTGCGATCGGCGAGCAGCTTCTGCACCCGCTTGACCTGGATTTCGACGATCGGCGCCATGTGTTCCTGCCCGAGGCGATGGAACAGGATGATCTCGTCGAGGCGGTTGAGGAACTCGGGCCGGAAATGCCCGCGCACCACGTCCATCACGTCCTTCTCGACGCTCGCGACCTCGGCTCCGTCAGGCAGGTTGGCGAGATACTGGCTGCCCAGGTTGCTGGTGAGGATGATCAGCGTGTTGCTGAAATCCACCACCCGGCCCTGCCCGTCGGTCAATCGGCCATCATCGAGCACCTGAAGGAGCACGTTGAACACATCGGAGTGCGCTTTCTCGACCTCGTCGAACAGCACCACCTGATAGGGCCGGCGGCGCACGGCCTCGGTCAGCACCCCGCCCTCTTCATAGCCGACATAGCCCGGAGGCGCGCCGATCAGGCGGGCAACGGCATGCTTCTCCATGAACTCGCTCATGTCGATGCGCACCATCGCGCTGTCGTCATCGAACAGGAACCCGGCGAGCGCCTTGGTCAGCTCGGTCTTGCCGACACCCGTGGGGCCGAGGAACAGGAAGGAGCCGAGCGGACGGCCCGGATCCTGCAAGCCCGCCCGCGCGCGGCGCACGGCCTTGGAGACCGCCTCGATCGCCTGGGACTGACCGATCACGCGGCCGCCGAGGATCTGCTCCATCTGCAGCAGCTTCTCGCGCTCGCCTTCCATCATCTTGTCGACCGGCACGCCCGTCCAGCGGCTGACGACGCCGGCGATGTCCTCCTCGGCCACCTCCTCGCGCAGCAGGGCGTTGGCGGCCTGGCCCTGGGCTTCGGCCAGCTGCTTCTCAAGCGCCGGGATGGTGCCGTAGGACAGCTCGCCGGCCTTCGCCAAATCGCCTTCGCGCTGGGCCTGTTCCAGCTCCAACCGCGCGCCATCCAGCTGTTCCTTGATCTTGCCCTCGGCCTCGATCTTGTCGCGCTCGTTCTGCCAGCGGGTGGTGAGCTCGGCCGATTGCTGTTCGAGGTTCGCCAGCTCCCCGCGCAGGGCGACAAGGCGGTCCTTGGAATTCTGGTCGGTCTCCTTCTGGAGCGCCTGTTCCTCGATCTTCAGCTGGATGATCCGCCGGTCGAGCGCCTCGATCTCCTCGGGCTTGCTCTCCACCTCCATGCGGATGCGGCTCGCGGCTTCGTCCATAAGGTCGATCGCCTTGTCGGGCAGGAAGCGGTTCGAAATGTAGCGGTCCGACAGCTTGGCCGCGGCCACGATCGCGCCATCGGTGATGCGCACGCCGTGGTGCAGCTCGTACTTGTCCTTGATGCCGCGCAGGATCGAGATCGTGTCCTCGACCGTCGGCTCGGCGATGAACACCGGCTGGAAGCGGCGCTGGAGCGCGGGGTCCTTCTCGACGTACTTCTGGTATTCGTCGAGCGTGGTCGCGCCGATGCAGTGGAGCTCGCCGCGCGAGAGGGCCGGCTTCAAGAGGTTAGAGGCATCCATCGAGCCTTCCGAAGCGCCCGCCCCGATCAGGGTGTGCATTTCATCGATGAACAGGATGATGTTGCCCTCGGCATGCTTGACCTCGTCGAGCACGGACTTGAGCCGCTCTTCGAACTCGCCGCGATACTTCGCACCCGCAATCAGCGCGCCCATGTCGAGGCTCATGAGCGTGCGGCCCTTGAGGCTGTCGGGCACGTCACCATTGGCGATGCGCAGCGCAAGCCCTTCGGCAATCGCGGTCTTGCCGGTGCCGGGCTCGCCGATCAGGGCAGGGTTGTTCTTGGTGCGACGGGCGAGGATCTGGATCGTGCGGCGGATTTCCTCGTCGCGGCCGATCACCGGATCAAGCTTGCCCTCGCGCGCGGCCTTGGTGAGATCGCGGGCGAACTTCTCCATCGCGTCATAGGTGCTCTCGGCCCCCGCGCTATCCGCGCGCTTGCCGCCGCGCAGTTGCTCGATTGCGGCATTCAGCGCCTGAGGAGTGATCCCTGCGCCCTTCAACGCCTCGCCCGCAGCGGTCTGCGACACGGCCAGCGCGGTCAGCATCCGCTCGACCGTGACGAAGCTGTCGCCCGCCTTCTCGGCCAGCTGTTCGGCGGAATCGAGCACCCGCACCGCGTCATTGTCGAGACCCGGAGTGGCCTGCGCGCCGCTGCCGGTGACAGCCGGGATCTTGGCAAGCCCCGCATCGACCGCCGCCACCGCCAGCGCCGGCGTGCCGCCCGCGCGCTGGAGCAGGCCGGCGGCCATGCCCTCGCTATCTTCGAGCAGCGCCTTGAGGATGTGCAGCGGCGTGATGCGCTGGTGGTTCACGCGGATCGCGACGGTCTGTGCGGCTTGCAGGAAGCCCTTTGCCCGGTCCGTGAACTTTTCGAGATTCATGATCGTCAAACCCCTCCAAAGGTTGTGCCATCCAAATAGTGTTGCACTTTAGCAACACAAGACGCGACCCCGAAAAAAGCCGCATGCAGGTGTATTACCCGAGTAGGTGGGTTCGTCATTGACGCAAGACAAGAGCCCCCCCTCGCTTGACCTTGAGCACGCGCCGCGCAATGAAGCGCTGCGCCCATGGCGCAGGGGAGAAAAACACCATGAAGTGGTTGAAGCGCGGCGCAATTGTGCTGGTGGCGGTTTGCGTTCTGGCGTTCGCCGTGCTGGCCACCTGGGAACCGCATTTTGCCAGCGCCGCCACGCCGCCGGCTACCCGCGTCTACAAGGCCGAGATCATCCGCGACAAATTCGGCGTGCCCCATATCTACGGCAAGACCGATGCCGACGCAGCCTTCGGCGTCGCCATGGCCCACTCGCAAGATGATTTCTTCACGCTTCAGGACGTGATCGCGATGAGCCGCGGGCGCTATGGCGCGATTGCGGGCGAGGACGGCGCCAAGGTCGATTATGTCTACCATCTGATCGACGCACGCGGCACGGCGGAGCGGGAATATCCGGGGCTTCCCGCCGACACCCGTGAACTCTTCGAAGCCTATGCTGCGGGCCTCAATCACTATGCGCAGCAGCATCCGGGCGAAGTGAAGCTCGCCAATCTCTTCCCCGTCAGCGGGATGGATGTCGCTGCCGGCTTCGCGCTGCGCCAGCCGTTCTTCTTCGGGCTCGACAGCGTGATCGGCCCGCTTGTCTCGGGCGATGACCTGCGCCGTGAACATGGCCCCGACATGCCCGGCTTCCCTCGCCCTCCGCTGGAAAGTGCTCCGCCGGCCGAAGCCGCCCCCACCGCTGCCAAGCAGGCGCACAATCTGGTGCTGCCGCTGGGCGAAGATGCCGAACATCTTGGCTCCAATGCCTTTGCCGTCGCCCCCGAAAAGTCGGGCGGGCCGACCACCCTCATCTCCAATTCGCACCAGCCGCTGCGCGGCGGAGTGGCGTGGTATGAGCTGGTGGTCGAAAGCGGCGAAGGCTGGCACTTTGCCGGGGCGAACTTTCCGGGATCGCCCTTCCCCTTCCTCGGCCATAACGAGACGCTGGGGTGGACCAACACGGTCAACACCCCCGACATGATCGACATCTACCAGCTCGAACTCGACGAGACCGGCATGCGCTACAAGCTCGACGGCGAGTGGCGCGATCTGGAAAGCAAGTGGGTGACCTTGCCGGTCAAGGTCGGCCCGGTGGCGCTGCCGATCCGGCGCGAAGTCCTGCGATCGGTCCACGGGCCGGTGATCCGCAATGACAAGGGCGCTTTTGCGGTGCGCTATGGCGGGATCGGCAGGCTCGAACAGCTCGATGCCTATTACCGGCTCAACAAGGCCAGTTCCTTTGCGGAGTGGGAAGGACAGATTGCGCGGCTGGCGATCCCGTCGACCAACTTCATCTACGCCGATGCCGCGGGCAACATCGCCTATGTCTACAACGCTGCAATCCCGGCGCGGCCCGAAGGCGTGAAGGCCGACTGGCGCTCGGTCCTGCCCGGCAACCGCTCGGACCTGATCTGGCAGGGCGCGGTCGATTATGCCGCCCTGCCCAAGCTGAAGAACCCGGCGAGCGGCTGGCTCTACAATTCGAACAACGCCCCCTTCACCGCAGCCGGGGCCGGGAGCGATTTGGCGCCTGATGCGTTTGCGCCGATCATGGGGATCGAACTTAAGCAAACCAACCGCTCGTGGCGCGCCTACAAGCTGCTGAGCGCGACGGCCGTGCTTGACCGCAAGGCGCTGGAGGCGATCAAGTACGACACAGGCTACGAGCGCCAGGGCTATGTCGCCCGGCTGTTCGATGCGCTCGAAGATCTGCCGGCAAAGGGCGATCTCGCCGAAGCGCGTGAACTTCTCGCAAGCTGGGATTTCAACGCCGATGGCAAGGGCCGCGCCGATGCCATCGCGCTGCTGATGATCCGCGACTTCATGTCGGCCGATTACGGCAACAAGCCGTTCCCCGATGTCGCCGAGAAGCTCGCCGCCGCGCGCGATCACCTGATGACCCATTTCGGCCGGCTCGATCCGCCGATGGGCGAGCTGCTGCGGCTGCGGCAGGGCGGGCTCGATCTCCCGCTCGACGGCGGCTCGGACAGCTTGCGCGCCTCGACCACATGGGATGTCGATGATGACGGCCGCCTCAGCCTCAAGCATGGCGACAGCTTCATCCAGTGGGTCGAATGGCAGCCCGGCAAGCCGGTGTTCTCGCGTTCGATCCAGCCTTTCGGTTCGGCCTCCACCCGGCCGGACAGCCCGCATTACAACGACCAGATGCGGCTGTTCGTCGAACACAAGCTGAAGCCGGTGCATTTCTGGCGCGAGGACGTGCTGGCGAATGCCAGCAAAACCGTCACGGTGACCAACGCCCGCTGAGCAACCCTCTCTTTTTCCAACCCCTATCCCCTGACCGGAGATTCTTGATGACCCATCGTTTTGCTGCCGCGAGCCTTTCGGCGCTTGCCCTTGCGCTGGCTGCGCCGCTGACCCCGGCGCTGGCCGACAATCATGCCGCCAGCAGCGCTGCCCCGCAGGCAACCGCCGATCTTCCGGCGCTGGTGGCGCAGGTGCAGATCCCGCACACCGAATTCCACCTCGAGAACGGCCTTACCGTGCTCGTGCACGAAGACCGCAAGGCCCCCGTCGTGGGCGTTGCCGTGTGGTACAATGTCGGCTCCAAGGACGAACCCAAGGGCAAGACAGGCTTTGCCCACCTGTTCGAGCACCTGATGTTCAACGGTTCGGAAAATGCGCCGCAGGACTACTTCCAATACCTCGCGGAAATGGGCGCGACCGACTACAACGGCACCACCAATTTCGACCGCACCAACTACTTTCAGACCGTTCCGCGCCCCGCTCTGGAACGCGCCTTGTGGCTGGAGAGCGACCGCATGGGCTACCTGCTCGGCGCGGTGACGCAGGAGAAGCTCGATAACCAGCGCGGCGTGGTGCAGAACGAAAAGCGCCAGGGCGACAACCAGCCCGGCGGCCTCGTTTTCTACGAGATCCTCAAGACCCTGTTCCCCGAAGGCCACCCCTACAGCCACAACGTGATCGGCTCGATGGCCGACCTGGATGCCGCCTCGATGGACGACGTGCGCAACTGGTTCATCGACAAGTACGGCCCCAACAACGCCACGCTGGTGCTGGCCGGTGACATTTCCGCCGCCGAGGCCCGCCCGCTGGTCGAGAAGTATTTCGGCGCGATCAAGCGCGGCCCGGTCAACACCCCGGCCGCTGCCGCGGTGCCGACCCTTGCGCAGGACGTGCGCGTCGTCATGAAGGATCAGGTCGCCGCCACCAGCGTCACCCGCTACTGGCCCGCCCCGGGCATTACCAGCGCCGATCTGACCGCGCTCAGCGTGGGCGCGGAAATCCTCGGTGGTCTCGCCTCCAGCCGCCTCGACGAGGTGCTGGTGCGCGACGAACAGCTTGCGGTTGGCGTGTCGGCCGGCAATTTCGAATTCCAGCGCGTCGGCGTGCTGAGCGTCGGTGCGACGGTCAAGCCGGGCGTGGATCTGGCGGTGGTCGAGGCCCGGCTTGATGCGCTGATCAAGCAGTTCATCGCCGAGGGCCCGACCGAAGACGAAGTGCGCCGCGCGGCGACCAGCAATCTTGCCTCGACGATCCGCGGCCTCGAACAGGTCGGCGGCTTCGGCGGCAAGGCCGTCACCCTCGCCAATGGCGAAGTGCTGGCCGGCGATTCCGGGTTCTACGCGACCCAGCTTGAACGCCTCGCCAAGGTCACCCCGGCCGAAGTCAAGGCGGCGATGGCCAAGTGGATGACCAAGCCGGCCATGACGCTGGTGCTCGAACCCGGCCCGCGCGATGCCTCCTACGAGGAAGCCGCCTCGGTCGGCGGTGCGGCCAACGCCTCGGAACGCGATCGCAGCGCCGAAACGCTGACGGTCACGGTCGAGCGCCCCAAGCCCGCGATCGACACCGTGGCCGAACTCGACTTCCCCGATCTGGAGCGCGCCACGCTCAAGAACGGGATGAAGGTCACCTATGCCCGCCGCACCGCGGTTCCGGCGACCTATGTCTCGATGTCCTTCAATGCCGGGAGCGCGGCCGATCCGGTCGCCAAGCGCGGTCTTGAAGGCCTGACGATGGCGCTGTTCGATGAAGGCACCACCAAGCTGTCCGGGCAGGACATCGCCGAAGCGGGCGAGCGGCTCGGGGCGTCGATCTCCACCGGCAGCGGGGACGACCGGTCGACCTTCACCCTCTCGGCTCTCAGCGCCAACCTTGCCCCGTCGCTTGATCTGATGCGCCAGATCGTGCGCGAGCCGGCGTTCAACCCGGCCGACCTCGAGCGCGTTCGCACCCAGACCGTCACCGGCATCAAGCAGGCGATGAAGTCGCCCCAGGGGATCGCCCAGCGCACCCTGACGCCCGAACTGTTCGGCAGCGACACGCCCTATGGCGGGGTGAGCACCGTGGCGAGCGTGAGCGCGATCACCCGCGATGATCTTGTCGCCTTCAAGGACAGCTGGATCCGGCCGGACAATGGCGAGGTGTTCATCATCTCAGACCATCCGCTGGCCGAGATCGTGGCAGCGCTCAACACCGCCTTCGGCGACTGGACGGCGCCCAAGGCTGCCAAGGGCACCAAGGCCTTCAAGCAGGCCGCCGCCGCGCAGGGCAAGCGCATCATCCTCGTCAACCGCCCCAATTCGCCGCAGAGCTTCATCTTCGGCGCGCAGGTTACGGGGCTGGATGCCGGCGATCCGGCTTTTGTCGCCTTCAACAGCGCCAACAACTCGCTGGGCGGCAACTTCCTCGCGCGGCTCAACATGAACCTGCGCGAGACCAAGGGCTGGAGCTATGGTGTGCGTGGCGGCACCCAGGCCCGCGAAAATGCCGTGATCTACGGCATTTCGGGCGGCGTGCAGGCTGACCGTACGGGCGATTCGCTGTCCGAGATGATCCGCGATACCAGCGAGTTCCTGACCGTGAAGGGCGTCACGCCCGAAGAACTGCAGCGCTCGATCGCCTCGGAAGTCGGCGCGCTGCCGGGCCGGTTCGAAACCTCGCCTGCGGTGCTCGGCGCGATCCAGGGCAATGCCCTGTTCGGCCGTCCCGACAACTATCAGGAAACCCTCGCCTCGCTCTACCGCGCGCAGACGACCGAAAGCCTCGATGCCGTGGCCCGCGCGACGATCGACACCGACAAATTCGTGTGGGTCGTGGTCGGCGATGCCAGCAAGGTCCGTGCACAGCTCGACGCGGTCGGCCTGCCGGTCGAAGTGCGCGAGATGGCAAGCGAGTAAGGCACTGGATGCGCAGCGCGCTTCAACCGTCAAATCCGGTTGAAGCGCGCTGACATCAGTGTAAACAACGCGATCAGGAGGGCGGGTCAGACAAGGTCCGCACCAAGCACAGGAGTTGGATTATGTCTGTTGCAGGTACCTACAAGACCATCGTGAAGAGCCCGATGGGTGACCAGTCCGGCACCCTCACCGTGGTTCCCGATGGCGACACCTTCAGCGGTTCGCTGGTCGGCAGCCTCGGCTCGATGGACATTGCCGGCGGCACTGTCAGCGGCAACACCATCAGCTGGAAGATGGACATGACTGTCCCCATGCCGATGACGCTCGACTGCGAAGCGACCATCGATGGCGACACCCTGACCGGTTCGGTCAATGCCGGCGCTTTCGGCGCCATGCCGCTGTCGGGCACCCGCGAAAGCTGAGCGCCCGTCTCATGGATTGAAAGAGCCGCCGGAGTTCGCGCTCCGGCGGCTTTTTTGCGCCTTGTGGCCCCGCGACTTGCCTTGCGCCACAGGAACGGCATGGTAGCGCCGCGATCGCAGATGAGGGGGATCATGACCGATACAGACGGGGGCGCGCTGCCCAAGCACCACGAGGCGAGCGCGACAGAAAAGCGCGTCATCCTCGCCTCGTCGCTGGGCACGGTGTTCGAGTGGTATGATTTCTACCTCTACGGCCTGCTCGCCACGATCATCTCGGCGCAGTTCTTCTCGGGGGTGAACGAGACCACCGGCTTCATCTTCGCGCTCGCAGCGTTTGCGGCAGGCTTTGCCGTGCGGCCCTTCGGCGCGCTGGTGTTCGGCCGGCTGGGCGATCTGGTCGGGCGCAAATACACCTTCCTTGTCACCATGGGCCTGATGGGCTTTGCGACCTTCACCGTGGGGCTGCTGCCCTCATATGCCAGCATCGGGGTGGCGGCCCCGATCATGCTGGTGGCGCTGCGGCTGCTGCAAGGCCTTGCTCTGGGCGGCGAATATGGCGGCGCGGCGACCTATGTCGCGGAGCATGCCCCGGACCACAAGCGCGGGCTCTATACCAGCTTCATCCAGACCACCGCGACCCTCGGCCTGTTTGCGGCCCTTCTGGTGGTGATCGGCACCCGCACCATGATCGGCGAAGAGGCCTTCAAGGAATGGGGCTGGCGCGTACCGTTCCTGATCTCCGCGCTGCTGCTCGGGGTCTCACTATGGATCCGCATGCAGTTGCAGGAGAGCCCAGTCTTCCAAAAGATGAAGGAGGAAGGCAGCAATTCCAAGGCGCCGATTTCCGAGGCTTTCGGCAACTGGGCTAACGGCAGGTGGGCGCTGATCGCGCTGCTGGGCGCAGTCGCGGGTCAGGCGGTGGTGTGGTACACTGGCCAGTTCTACGCACTGTTCTTCCTTGAGAAAATGCTGATGGTGGACGGCGCGACCACCAATATCCTGATCGCGGTGGCGCTCGCCATCGGTACGCCGTTCTTCATTTTCTTCGGCTGGCTGTCCGACCGGATTGGGCGCAAGAAGATCATCCTTGCCGGCTGCGCGCTGGCGGCGGCGACCTACTTCCCCGCCTTCCACCTGCTGTCCGAGGCCGCAAACCCGGCGCTCGCCAAAGCGCAGGTGACCGCGCCGGTCAGCGTGATCGTCCATTCGGGCGACTGCTCGGTGCAGTTCGATCCGATCGGCAAGAACAAGTTCGACACCAAGAGCTGCGACATTGCCAAGTCGTTCCTCGCCAAGGGCGCAATCAGCTACACCAACGTCGAGGCGCAGCCGGGCAGCATCGCCCAGGTGACAATCGGTAGCGAGACCTTCGCCGCTCCAGATCCGGCGAAGCTGACGGGGGATGACCGCAAGGCCGCCATCAGCGCCTTCCAGGCCGCCTTGAAGGCCGCGCTGGCAAAGGCAGGCTATCCCTCCTCGGCCGATCCGCAGGCAATCGACACGCCGCTGGTGATCGCCATCCTCACCTGGCTCGTGCTGCTGGTGACGATGGTCTACGGGCCGATTGCCGCGCTGCTGGTGGAGCTGTTCCCCACCCGCATCCGCTACACCGCGATGAGCCTGCCCTATCACATCGGCAATGGCTGGCTCGGCGGCTTTCTGCCGACCACCGCCTTCGCGATGGTCGCAGCCACCGGCGATATCTACTTCGGCCTGTGGTATCCCATCGGGGTCTGCGTGCTGACCGTGGTGGTCGGCCTCGTGTTCCTGCCCGAAACCTTCCGCCGCAATATCGACCAATAGACCCTAGCGGTTCTGCCGCCCCTCGATCAGCCGCTCGACCAGCGAGGGATCGGCGAGCGTCGAGGTGTCGCCCAGCGCGCCGAAGTCGTTCTCGGCGATCTTGCGCAGGATGCGGCGCATGATCTTGCCTGAACGGGTCTTGGGCAGGCCGTCGGTGAAGTGGATGATATCGGGCGTGGCAACAGGGCCGATTTCCTTGCGCACCTGCGCCTTCAGATCGGCCAGCAGCGCCTCGGTGCCGTCCTCGCCCGCGTTCAGGGTGACGTAGCAATAGATGCCCTGCCCCTTGATGTCGTGCGGATAGCCGACCACCGCGGCTTCTGCGACCTTGGCGTGGAGCACCAGAGCGCTCTCGACCTCGGCGGTGCCCATGCGGTGGCCCGAGACGTTGATCACATCGTCGACCCGCCCGGTGATCCAGTAGTATCCGTCGGCATCGCGCTTGCAGCCATCGCCGGTGAAATACTTGCCGACGTAAGTGCTGAAATAGGTCTGCACGAAGCGGTCGTGATCGCCGCAGACGGTGCGCGCCTGCCCGGGCCAGCTATGGGTGATGCACAGGTTGCCCTCGGCGGCTCCATCGAGCACATGGCCTTCATTATCGACCAGCTCAGGGCGGATGCCGAAGAACGGGAGGCCCGCGCTCCCGGGTTTCATGTCGTGCGCGCCGGGCAGTGTGGTGATCATGCAGCCGCCGGTTTCGGTCTGCCACCAGGTGTCGATGACGGGGCAGCGGCCTTCGCCTACTACGTCGAAATACCAGCGCCACGCCTCGGGATTGATCGGCTCGCCGACGCTTCCCAGCAGGCGCAGCGAGGCGCGGCTGCGGCTCGTCACATGGTGCTCTCCCTCGCGCATCAGGGCGCGGATCGCGGTGGGGGCGGTGTAGATGATGTTGACCTGATGCTTGTCGACCACGTCCGAGAAGCGCCCGTGATCGGGGTAGTTGGGCACGCCCTCGAACACCACCGCGGTCGCAGCGTTCATCAGCGGGCCGTAGACCACGTAGCTATGCCCGGTGACCCAGCCGATATCGGCGGTGCACCAGAACACCTCGCCCGGTTGATAATCAAAGATGTAGTGAAACGTCGTCGCGGTCCATACGCCGTAGCCGCCGGTGGTGTGGAGCACGCCCTTGGGCTTGCCGGTCGAACCGGAGGTGTAGAGGATGAACAGCGGGTCTTCCGCACCCATCACCTCGCAGGGGCAGTCTTCATCGCTCGCGAGCGCTTCGAGCCAGTGATCGCGGCCCTCTGCCATGGCGATCTCGCCGCCGGTGTGGCGGATCACGAGCACGCCCTCGACCGCAGTGGACGGATGCGCGAGCGCGGCATCGACATTGGCCTTCAAGGGCACGCGCTTGCCGCCGCGCAGGCCCTCGTCAGCCGTCACCACAAAGCGGCTGCCGCAATCCTCGATCCGGCCTGCCAGCGCCTCGGGCGAGAAGCCGCCGAACACCACCGAATGCACCGCCCCGAGCCGCGCGCAGGCGAGCATCGCGATCACCCCTTCGAGGATCATCGGCATGTAGATCGTCACCCGCTCGCCGCGCATCACCCCGAGCTTTTTCAGCGCGTTGGCCATGCGCACCACTTCGGCGTGGAGTTCGCCATAGGTGAGGCTGCGCCCCGGCGATGCGGGATCATCGGGCTCGAAAATCAGCGCGGTGCGGCCGGCGTGGTGGGGCAGATGGCGATCAACCGCGTTGTGGCACAGGTTCAATGTCCCGTCCTCGAACCACTTGATCGCGACCGGATCATAGGACCAGTCCCCGCCCATTGTCGGGGCCAAAACCCAGTCCAGCCGTCCGGCCTGTTCCAGCCAGAAAGCGTCCGGCGCCTCCACCGAGCGGCGGTACATTTCGGCATAGTCGGACGCGGTGCAGTGGGTGGGCGCAGCCGGATCGGGCCGCGCGACGGCATTGGACATCAACTCTCTCCCTTGTCGCAGCCGGTCTACCAAACCCGCCAAAAGGGGCAAATGTTTCACGTGAAACATTGCGCCCGCCGCTATCATCTCGGGGTCATCTCGGGGTCAACTGTGCATCAAACCGAGGCTAGAAATCGCCCCGCTTCACACAAAAACCCCGCCGGCGGGGGGCGCCGACGGGGCCTCTGGCTTACCTCTAGAGCGGATCTAGAGGGGTCAAGAGCAGGTCTGAAGGCTCAGAAGCGGTAGCTGACCCCGGCGCTGAGCACCCAAGGATCAAGCTTGTGCTCGGTCTCGATCGCGAGCATGTTGCCGACCCGCCAGCGCGCCGTGGTATCGATGAAGTAGCGCTTGGCATCGAAGGTGATGCCGAAGCCGTCATCGCCCAGCGGAATGTCGAACCCGGCCTGCAGCACGAGGCCGAACTCGTCCGACAAGTCGGTATCGGTGACACCCAGCGGCAGGGTGGCCGCGCCCGGCTTGTCCGAAAGCCACATGAAATAGGCCCCGCCCGCCCCGACATAGGGCTGCACGCCGCCCAGATCGAAGTGATACTTGGCCGTCACCGTCGCCGGCAGCAGCAGTGCATCCGACACCAGTTCAGCGCCCGCCGGCAGCCCTGCGGTGGCATCGACATCGTGCTGGGTCGTCCCGGTGATGGTTTCGATCGAGACATTGTCGGTCACGAACCATTCCACCGCAATGGTGGGCACAAAATTGTCACTGGCCTTGGTCTGCGTGGTGGCGGGCAGACCGGGCAGATTGACGTTGATGTCGGTGATCTTGCCGTCAGGGAGCACGGCGGTGCCCAGGAGCTTGATCTGGATGTCCCCGGCGCGGTCATTCTCGCCGTCCTGCGCCATTGCAGGGGTTGCCCGCTCCCCCGAGGATGCACTGCGCGGCGATGTGATCGAGGCACTTTTGTGCCGCGGCGCAGCCGAATTGCCCGCGCGCCTTCTGGGCGAAGTGGAAGACCGTCTCGCCCCCTTCACCTCCCGCGGGCTCGCCAACCTCTCAGGCAACCGCTTGCAGATCACGCATGACGGCCTGCCCTATGCCCGCGTCATCGCCTCGCTGTTCGACGCCTATCGCGCTGTCACCCAGCGCCGTTTCAGCTCGGCGATCTGACAACAGCACAACCCTTCTCTCAAGCGCCTTGCAGGAATTGCACTTTGCGCCGATAGTTTGCCGCAAATCGACAAGCGGAGTCTCTATCGGTCGCATAGGCATAGCAATTCATTGGGGGGAGGATCATTATGGCAGTTACCGATCACGTTGACTTGAATGGCTTCATGGAGGGCGTGAAGAAGCGCAATCCTTATCAGCCCGAATTCGTCCAGGCCGTTCAGGAAGTGGCTGAGGACATCTTCGAGTTCATGCAGGACAAGGAGGAATATCACTCCCAGCAGATCCTGCGCCGCATCGCCGAGCCGGACCGCGTGGTCTCGTTCCGCGTGTGCTGGGAGGACGACGCCGGCAATATCCGCGTCCAGCGCGGCTGGCGCGTGCAGAACAACAATGCGATCGGCCCCTACAAGGGCGGCATCCGCTTCCACCCTTCGGTGACCGAATCGGTGCTGAAGTTCCTGGCGTTTGAACAGACCTTCAAGAACGCGCTTACCGGCCTGCCCATGGGCGGCGGCAAGGGCGGATCGAACTTCAATCCCAAGGGCAAGAGCGTGCGCGAGATCATGCGCTTCTGCCAGTCCTTCATGACCGAGCTTTACCGCCATATCGGTGCGGATATCGACGTGCCTGCGGGTGATATCGGCGTTGGCGGGCGCGAGATCGGCTTCATGTTCGGCCAGTACAAGCGCATCACCAACAACTTCACCGGCGTGCTCACCGGCAAGGGGCTGGAATGGGGCGGCTCGCTGATCCGCACCGAGGCGACCGGCTATGGCGCGGTCTATTTCCTTGAAAACATGCTCGCCACCAAGGGCGAGAACCTCGAGGGCAAGACTGCCGTCATCTCCGGTTCGGGCAACGTTGCCACCCATGCGGCGGAGAAGATCGTGCAGCTCGGCGGCAAGGTGCTGACCCTGTCCGACAGCGGCGGGTTCATCCATGATCCCGACGGCATCGATCAGGAAAAGATCGACTGGGTGAAGACCCACAAGACCCACCGCCGCGGCCGGATCGAGGAATATGTCGAGGCCTTCCGCAAGGCGACCTTCCACGCTGGCAAGACCCCCTGGGGCGTGCCCTGTGATGTGGCGCTTCCCTGCGCCACGCAGAACGAGTTGCTGGGCGAGGATGCCAAGATGCTGGTGGCCAATGGCTGCAAGGCGGTGTCCGAGGGCGCGAACATGCCGACCGATCTGGACGGCGTGCACACCTTCAAGCACGCCAAGATCCTCTACGCGCCGGGCAAGGCCTCGAACGCGGGCGGCGTGGCGGTTTCAGGCCTCGAAATGAGCCAGAACTCCGAACGCCGTTCGTGGAAGGAGGAGGAGCTCCAGCAGATGCTCAAGGACATCATGTCGGGCATCCACAATTCCTGCATCCAGTACGGCAACCAGGGCGGCGGCTATATCGACTACGTGAAGGGCGCGAATATCGCGGGCTTCAAGAAGGTCGCCGACGCGATGCTGGCGTTTGGCGTGGTGTAATCCCGGGGCTGCTCCGGCGGCACAGAAAGGCCCCCGCGTTCTATGGACGCGGGGGCTTTTTGCGTTCGGGGCGGATGCTGTGAGGGAACGGGACGATAAAGCTGCCGTCAGGTGAGCGTCGCCTGAAGCGGCTATGGCACCAACCGTCCATAGTGACTAAGCATGCCGGAAATGGTGACGGGAGGGAGCCGACGCATGGACGATACGGTCAAAGGAAGAGTTGCGTCTGGCTTCGAGCGCGTGGCGGATGCATTCGCGACCAATTTCCGGGAGCACGACGATGTCGGTGCGTCCTTTTGTGTGGTTTTGGACGGACAGCCCGTCGTCGACTTGTGGGGCGGCGTTGCGGACCCCGCCAGCGATGCGCCGTGGGAGCAGGATACGCTTGCCAATGTCTGGTCGACCACCAAGGGGATCACGGGGATTGCATTTGCCCTCATCGTTGAGCGTGGTCTGGCAAGCTACGAGGACAGCGTCGCCTCTCACTGGCCGGAGTTTGCCGCGCACGGCAAGGGCGAGGTCACCATCGCGCAACTGCTGTCGCATCAGGTCGGCCTGACGGGCTTCCGCGATCCCGCGACGATCGAAGCGTTTTATAATCCCGTTGCAGCTGCAGACCGCCTCGCGGCTGCCGAACCATTCTGGGTGCCGGGCAGCACCGCCGGTTACCATGCCATTGCGGTGGGGTTCCTCGTCGATGGCCTGTTCCGCCGGATTGATGGTCGCAGCGTCCGGCAGTTCTTCGCGGAAGAATTTGCCGGTCACGACATCCACCTCGGCCTGCCTGAGGGTGAGGAAGCGCGCTGTGCCGTGATGATCGCGCCGCCGACCTATTCCTCTTCGGACCTCGCTCATGAACTGACCCCGGCACAGATCGCCGCGCTGGCCAATCCGCCGCTCGATCCTTTGCTGCCCAACTCTCGAGGCTGGCGCGGCGCGCAAATCCCTTCCGCCAATGGCTTTGCCAATGCGCGAGGCATCGCGGCGCTGTACGGGGCTTTTGTAAACGGGCTGGTCAGCCCGGCCACGCTTGCGGCGGCGACCGCGGTGCGTTTCGAAGGCACCGATGCCGTTCTGGGCCACCCGACTCGCTGGGCTTGCGGGTTTCTGCGCAACACCGGCGCCTACGGACCGGGCGGCAGCGCTTTCGGCCATTCGGGCTGGGGCGGATCTTTCGCCTTTGCCGATCCGGATCGCGGTTGGGGGGTGGCCTTTTCCATGAACCGGATGGGCACCGAACTGATCGGTGATCCCCGCAATCTGGAACTGGTCAAGGCACTCTATGCCAATGCTGGTTAGCCTGAAACCGCTGTCGCGGGTCTGCCAAGGCCAGGCCTAGTTGATCCCCAGCGCCGCCGCCTGCCGCTTCAGCTCCTCCGCTTCTCCCGGGTTGGCCTTGATCGCCGCATCCAGCGCTGCCTTGGCCTTGGCGGGTTCGCCCAGCGTCATGCGGCTGCGCATCAGCATCACCCAGCCATCGGGGTTCTTCGGCTGGCTCTTCAGCCGCCCCTCAAGCTGGGCGACCATGCCTTCGGCCATGGTGCGCTGTTCGGACGGCTTCATGCTGCTGGCCGCGGCCACATCCGCAGCGCTCGGCCCGCGGACATTGGGCGAGGCGGCATCGCCCGCGACACTGCCGGATCCCGGTGCGATGATCGCCCGGCCGCGACCTTCCTGCGCCTTGGCGAGGCGCGCGGCGACGTCGATCTTGTTCATCTGGGCGACCTGTTCGATCGTGCGCACAAGGTCCGCCTCCCACGGCGCGCCCTGCGGCGTATCGGCGAGCAGATCGAGCCATGCGGCGATCGCGCCTTCGTGATCCTTGTCGATATCCTTCTTCACCGCGAGGAAATAGCGCGAGCGCGGATCCTGCGGATCGAGCGACAGGGCCTTCTGGAAGGCGGCCAGCGCCTCGGGCGGGAGCGGATCGCGCGCGCTGCCCATCACCAACGATTCGCCCAGCGCCGACCACAGCACCGCCTCGTCCGGCGCGATTTCGAGCGCGCGGCGGTAGGCGTCGGATGCTTCGTTGAACTGGCCCTGCCGGAAATAGGCGAAGGCAAGGTCGCTCCACGGGCCTGCATCATTGGTCGAGGCCTCGGCGGCAGCGCGCAATTGCTCGATGCTCGGCTCTCCGCCCTCGCCCGCAGGCGCAGCCTCCTCGCCCGCCTGCCCCTCGTAGACATTATAGCCGATCGAGCCCGCCGCCAGCAGCAGCGCTGCCCCCAGCAATACCCAGCCCGCTTTCGATGATCCGCCCTCAGCGGATGGTTCCGTCGTTCCCATGCGCCCTTCGCTAGCATCGCGCGCAAAAACGGGCAATTCGCTCTGGCATCGGGGCCGCTTTTGATTATGGTGTGCTGCAGGGGTGCGATCTATCCGCAAAGGGGGGGGGGATAGGTGAGCGGGATGTTCAAAGTCGCGATCATCGGATCGGGTCCTGCGGGACTCAGTGCGGCTGCGCGTGCAGCGGCGCTGGGATTGAGCCATGTCCTGCTCGAAAAGACCGATCACCTCTCGGACACGATCTACAAATACCAGAAGGGCAAGCACGTCATGGCGACGCCCTCCAATCTGGTGCTGCGCAGCGATATCGATTTTGACGCGGGCAAGCGCGAGGTGATCCTCGGCACCTGGGACGAGCAGATCGAAGGCCACAAGGTCAACGTCAAATACATGGCCGAGGCGAAAGCGATCCGCGGCACGGGCGAGGCTATCCCCGGATCGGTACAGACGCTCGTCAGCCGCGCCCGCGACGGCAGCACCACCACCCGCGAAATCCAGCGCCACGCCCCGCCCTATGCCATCGAGCTCACCAATGGCGAGACGGTGATGGCCGAAAACGTCATCCTCGCCATCGGCACGCAGGGCAATCCCAACCGCATGCGCTGCCCGGGCGCGGACCTGCCGCATGTGCAGTACCAGCTCGACGATCCGGCTGAATATGTCGACGAGCACATCGTCATCGTCGGCACCGGGGACGCCGGCATCGAGAACGCGCGCGGCCTTGCCGAAGACCCGGCGCAGCGCAACACCGTCTCGATCCTCAATCGCGGCACCGATTTCCCCACCGCCAAGGCGGCCAACGTCAGCGCGCTGATGGCCGATCATGAGGCGGGCAAGCTGATGGTCCGCACCGAAAGCGAGACCAAGTCGATCGAGCCAGGCTGGATCACGCTCACCACCCGCGACGGGGAAATCCGCATCCCCTGCGACCGAATCATCGCCCGCATCGGCTCTGCCCCGCCCCGCGCCTTCGTGGAAGAATGCGGGATCGAGTTTTCGAGCAATGACCGCACCGCTTTCCCCAAGCTCTCGCCGGTGTTCGAATCGACCGCCCCCGGCATCTTCGTCATCGGCGCACTGGCGGGCTATCCGCTGATCAAGCACTGCATGAACCAAGGCTATGACGTCATCGAGTTCATCAACGGCAATACCGCGCTGAAGCCCGCGGACGAGCCGATCATCGCTGCCAAGTTTGCCGGCCTGCCGGGCAATCGCTCGACCGACGAATGGCTAGAATTCCTGCGCGCCAATGTTTCGATCCTCAACGGCATGAACCCGTTGCAGATGCGCGAATTCATGCTCGATTCCGATGCGCGCTTCTTCCGCAAGGGCGAGGTGATCTTCGAGCGCAATGCGCCCGGATCATCGCTGTTCGGGATTGCCAGCGGCTCGGTCGCGGTGGAGGTCAATCCGGCTGATCCCTCGATCACGATTCCCATCGAGACCGGATCGATCTTCGGCGAAGTCGGCCTCATTTCCGGCCGCCGCCGCGGGGCCACGATCCGCGCGGCCGAAGACACCGTGGTGGTCGAAATCTCGCGCCTTGCCGCGCTCAAGCTGCAATCGCAGGTGCCATCGGCCAAGAAGGCAATCGAGCGCATCTCGATCGAGCGGCAATTGCTTCAGATGTTCGGATCGGGCCTGACCCGCGAGGATGTCGCGCCGCTGGTGGAAGCCGCGCAAGTGCTCGAAAAGCGCGCGGGCGAGGTGATCGTCACCGAAGGGGCAGACGACAAGGACGTCTACATCATCCGGCGCGGATCGATGATCGTGGAGAAGGCAATCGGCGATCGTCCGGTGTTCCTCTCCTATCTGCCGGCGGGGAGCTATTTCGGGGAAATGGCGGTGATCGACGGCTCGGTCCGCACCGCCACGGTGAAGGCCGCAATCAAGTCCGAGGTGATCCGCCTGCCGGGCGAAGGCTTCCTGGCGCTGCTCGACAAGAACCCCGCCTTGCGCGAACGCGCGCTCAGGGACATGGCCGGACGGCGCGCCACCAACGCCTTCATCGAAAGCCGCAAGGACAGCTTCGGGAGCGCGGTGGATCTCTATTCGGAAACCGCGCAGTTCCTCGTCGACAACGGCATCGGCGAGGCGACCGACGTGCTGCTGATCGATGAAAAGCTGTGCGTGGGCTGCGACAATTGCGAAAAGGCCTGCGCCGACAGCCATGACGGCCTCTCGCGATTGGACCGCGAGGCCGGGCGCACCTATGCCCACCTCCATGTGCCGACCTCGTGCCGCCACTGCGAACACCCCCATTGCATGGCCGATTGCCCACCCAACGCGATCAAGCGCGGGCCGGACGGCGAAGTCTTCATCGACGAGACCTGCATCGGCTGCGGCAATTGCCAGCGCAACTGCCCCTACGGCGTGATCCGCATGGATGCCAAGCCGCCCAAGAAGCCGAGCCTCCTGCAATGGATGCTGTTCGGCAAGGGCCCCGGCCCGGGCGAAGCGCCCTATGGCTGGCGCAAGAAGGAGGCCGAGAAGGAAGGCGTCGCCAAGGCCAAGCTGGCGATCAAGTGCGACATGTGCTCCGGCATCGACGGCGGCCCGGCCTGCGTGCGCGCCTGCCCGACGGGCGCGGCGATCCGTGTCAGCCCGGACAAGTTCCTGACCTTCACCAAACTGGCCGAGGACGCCGAGTGATGGCGAGCAAGGCACCTGGCACCGGGCGCTTCACCCAGGACGAGAAACGGCGCGATTCCGATCACGTCAGCTTCTTGCGCCACAAGGGCTTCCGCTGGGCGTGGATCGCGCTGGCGCTGTGCCTCGCGGCAGCGGCGGGCTATCTGCTGATCGACCAGCAGCCCCGCCCCAATGGCGGCAGCTGGTATGGCTATACGCTCGGCACCATCGGCTTTGGCCTCATCACCTGGCTCTCGCTGCTGGGCATCAGGAAGCGGCGCATCAATCCCGGCGCATGGAGCCTCAAGGCCTGGACATCCGCCCATGTCTATCTCGGCCTGTCGCTGGTGGTGATCGGCACGCTCCACACCGGTTTCCAGATCGGCTGGAACGTCCACACGCTTGCCTATGTGCTGATGCTGCTGGTGATCGCCACCGGCATCTATGGCGTGGTCGTCTATGCCACCCTGCCGCAGAGCCTTTCGGCCAACCGCAAGGAGATGACGCGCAAGCAGATGCTCGACGCGCTGACCGCGATTGACCGCCAGCTGGAAAGCGCCGCCCAACCGCTGGGCCGGGCCGAGGCCGATCTGGTGATCGAAGCGCTGGGGCAGGATGTGTTTGCGGGCGGTCTCGCCGCGCGGCTGACGGGCCGCTATCCCGGCTGCGCCACAGCCCGCGCGCTCGCCGGCATGTCCGGCAGCGGCGAGGTGCGCGAGCGGGTCGCGGGGCTGCTGGAGAAGCGCCGCGAACAGCTCGCCCAGATCCGCGGCGCCCTGCGCATCAGGGCAATGCTGGAGATCTGGCTCTACATCCACGTGCCGCTCACCATCGCCCTGATCGCTGCGCTGACGGCGCACGTCATCTCCGTGTTCTTCTATTGGTGAGGGGGCGCAGATGGCATTCCTGATCCGCACCATCGATTTTACCGCCGCCGGACGCGAGATCGTGCGCGATCGCACGGTGGAGCAGACCGCGCTCACCATCGGCCGCGCTGCCGAAAACGACATCCACCTGCCCGATCTGGCGGTGGAGCAGAACCACGTGCGCCTCGCCCTGCAATCCGACGGGACGCTGGCGGCGAGCGCGCTCGGGACATTGGGCTTCGGGCTTGACGGGCGGGTGGTCACCGAAGGCACGATCGATCCGCGCACCGGCGGCGAAATTGCTCTGGGCGCAGCGCGGCTGGCGATCACCCGCGAGGGCGACGGCAATATCGCGATCATCATCCGCCAGGTCACCGAGGATGAAGGCAAGGGAGACGCCCTGCGCGGCTTCACCCTTGCAAGCGTGCTCCCCGGCAAGCGCGCGATGAGCTGGATCTTCGCTGCCGCGATCATTCTGCTGCTGCTGATGGTGCCGGTGGCGAGCTTCCTGATGCGCGCTCCGGCCAAGGTCGATCCCACCGGCAAGACCCCGGGAACGGTGGTGATGGATGCCGCATGGGATCCGGGGGCGCTGTCGCTCAAGCACCACAGCCTCAAGGACAACTGCGAAAGCTGCCACGTCGCCGCCTTTGAAAGCGTGCAGGACGAAACCTGTGCCAGCTGCCACAAGGAAACCGCCGATCACGCCGCGATGGCGCGCCAGAGCAAGGGCATGCCGCCCCTGCCCGCAGGCGAGGCGCTGCAATGGCGGATCGGACAGGCGCTGGGCAAGGAAGGCCCGCTGGGCTGCGTCTCCTGCCATTCGGAACACGAAGGGCCGGTGCGCCAGAAGGCCGGCGACGAGGCCTTCTGTTCGGACTGCCACAAGGATCTCGACAGCCGCCTGACCGACACCAAGCTCGCCGATGCGCATGACTTCGGCAAGGGCCACCCGCAGTTCCGCCCGGCCTATTTCGCCAGCTTCGGTGCGGCAAAGCCGGTGCGCGCCTCGCTCGATACAAAGCCGGTGGAGCGCAGCGGCCTCAAGTTCCCGCATGATGTCCACATGGACGCGCGCGGCGGTGCGGCCCGCATGGCGGTGAGCATGCCGCGCTATGGCAATCCGCTCGAATGCAAGGACTGCCACAGTCTGAATGCGGACAAGATCGGGTTCAAGCCGGTCGAGATGGAGAACGCCTGCGAAAGCTGCCACAGCCTGGTCTCGGGCCGCGGCGCGGGCGGGTTCAGCAAGCTGCGCCACGGCAGCATCAAGCACCTCGCCGAAGACCTCGGGCGGATTACCAGCGGCCCGCGCGGGACGCTGGGCGGCAATCGCCATCGCCCCGGCGCGTTTGGTGGCAGCGGCGCCTATGCGGCGGATTTCGGCCGTCCGGTACGCGCCTATATCGGCCTGTCGAACGCGCTATCGGCGGGCGGGATCTGCACCGAATGCCACCTGCCTTCACGCGGCAAGACCGGTCAGGCCGATCTCGTGCCGGTCAACCTGCCCGATCGCTTCCTCACCAGCGGCTATTTCAACCACGAAGCGCACAAGAAGGAAGAATGCACCGATTGCCATGCCGCGGACACCTCCAAGGCGGCGAGCGATCTGCTGATCCCCGATCTCAAATCCTGCCGCGATTGCCACCTTGGCGCGACGGCGGTGAAGACCAAAAAGATCGTCCCCTCCGAATGCGCCATGTGCCATTCCTACCACGTGCCTGCGGGCCAATGGTCGCCCACGGGCCGCGAACCCAAACGCGTGCCCGCACCACCTCCGTTAAAAACACGGGTTGCAGTGGTGAGCGGGGTCGCTAGGAAATAGGGATGAAACGGGCCGCAACCTCTTCCGGGACCGTGCTTATCGCACAGATGACCGACATTCACGTCGGCTTTGCCCCTGAAGAAAAGCCCGAAGAGCTCAATCTCACCCGCTTCCGCGCGACACTCGCCCGGCTGCTCGATGGCCCCAACCGGCCCGACATGCTGGTTCTAACGGGTGACATCACCGATCATGGCGACGCGGAAAGCTTCGCCAAGACCGCCGAGTTGATCCGCGATGTGCCCTTCCCGATTCTGCCGATGGTGGGCAATCACGACAGCCGCGAGGGTCTGCTGGGCGCTTTCCCGCAGGTCGAGACGGCAGACGGCGGGTTCCTGCACTATGTCGTCGAGGCCCCGCTCGGCCTGAGGATCATCTGCCTCGATACGCTGGAGGATGGCCGCCATGGCGGGGCCTTCTGCGAAGCGCGTGGACGCTGGCTGGCCGATCGCCTCGGCGAAGCGCCCGATCAGCCGACGCTGATCTTCATGCACCATCCGCCGGTGGTTGCCGGGATCGACTGGATGGACCCGGCCCCGCACGAGCCCTGGATCGAACGGCTGCGCGAAGTGCTGACCGGGGAGGGCCAAGTGCAGGCGATCCATTGCGGGCACCTGCACCGCCAGATCACCACCAGCTTCGCCGGCATCCCGCTCGGCGTCACCCCTTCGGTCGCGCCGCTGGTGGCGATGGACCTCTCGCCCATCGACCAGAACGTGCCGGACGACCGCGAGCTCATCACCACCGAGCCGCCGACCTATGCGCTCCACCGCTGGGACGGGGAGAGCCTGGTGTCGCATTACGAACGCGTGGGTGACTGGCAGGTGCTGGCGCGCTTCCACGCGGGCCTCCAGCCGATGATCGAAGGCATGTTCGCCGAGCGGTAGTAGCTCTGCTGCCACCGCGTACTACCTTGTATCGATAGATAGACGTTCATCGGCCCGCCGCCGGACGGGCCGCGAGCGCACGCGCGCGAGCCGCAGGCGCTCAATCCCGCAGGGATTGAAACAGCGCCGAGGAGGGGGCCGCGGAGGCGGACCCGCACTCTACTTGCGCACAGCGGCCCGTTGCGCGCCTTGCGACGCGCGGCCGACCCAGCGGAGCATGTCGACCTCGTCGGAGACCTTCCACGGCACGCCCGAGCGGGTCATGAACAGCTGCTCCATTTCCTCGCGGGTGAAGGGCCGCGAACCGAGCCGCCCGAACACCGCCATCTGCCCGCCGGTCTCGTCCACCGCGCGGTCGCGATCGAGACCCTTCGACAGCGCAATCGCAGGGCTGGGCGTCTTGGCCCAGGCGATCAGCTCGGGCACCGGCGCGGGGCTGAAGCCGTAGAAATTGCGCTGGCTGTCGGGGCTGGTGAGTTGCAGCACCTTCATCCCGTTCTTCCCGTCCGCGACATAGGCGAACAGCGAGGCATTGGTGGTGGCGACGATCACGTCCTCGGCATCGTTAAGGCTGCCGCCCAGCGTCACCTTCTGGAAGATGCGCGGGGCTCGCGGGTTCTTGACGTCGAGGATCACAAGGCCATCGCCCTTGGCCGCGACATAGGCATAGGTCCGCGCGATATAGATGCGCCGGGCATCGGCCAGCGGCACGGTGGCCTCGGGCACGACCACGGGATTGCGCAAGGATGTGACGTCGAACAGCTTCACCCCGTCAGCGTCCGAGACCCACAGGTAACGGAACTGCACCGCGCTCGCCTTGGCCCCGCGCAGCGGGCGCACGGCGGCGAGTTTGGGCGTGTCGGGATCGGAGAGATCGACCACCACCAGACCCTTGGCAGCGGTGATATAGGCCACCTCGCCCGCCAGCGTGATGTGCTGCGCGCCATTCAGCACCCCGTCGGGGTTCCACGCCGTGCGGCCATCGGCAAAGGTCTTGCGGCGGAGCTGGTTGTTGCGGAATTCGCCATCCGCCAGCGCGTTGACGTTGACGAGGATCAGGCCTTCCACCGCGTCGGTTACCACGGCGTAGTTGTAGATCGGCTTGAACGCCTGCTCCTGGTTCATCTCCCGCATCTTCTCGGTGTTGCGGGTCGGCGCGATCGGCTGGTTGGTGGCGAGCGCCATGCAGGTCGCGTTGCTGGTCTTGACGGTGGTGTCATGCCCCAGAGCCGAGAACGGCCCCTTGAGGATGCGTTCCGACACGCCCTTGTTGGCGATCGAGGCAACATCATAGACGGCAAAGCCGCCCTTGCCCTCGGCCACGAACATGTATTCGCCGCGCAACTGCAGGCAGCCCACGCGATCGGGCGTGCCTTCGTGGACGTTGAGGAACTGTTCGAGCGGCTGGGTTTCGCCCGACATCTTGCCGTCGAAGGTCTTGCCGCGGGTCCAGTTCTTCAGCTCGCGCCCGTTCTGGTCGACATGGAGCTTCCAGTAATCGGGGTAGGCATAGCGGTGGAGATAGGACCCGATCACCGCCTGCGGCTCGTCATATTCGGTCACCCGCGTGGCCTGGAACCCGCCTTCCAGCCCGGTCCAGGCGTTGAGCCCGACGAAATTGACGTAGTTGGTGCCGAGCAGCAGCAGCTGCGCCATGATCGCGTTGTTGTCGTCATTGGACGAGAGGTGGCAATCGGTGCAGGTCTTGGTCTCGGTCTTGCGCACGGTGTGCGGGAAGTGCGGCGCGAAGGCCTGGCTGGAGAAGCCGATCGCTGAAATCGGCGGCTGCTGCACATAGATGCGTTCGCGGTTGATATTGGTGGATGACAGCACCAGCGCCGATGACGAGCGCACCGGCGCGACCTGATTGCCCTTGGTCGTCATGTGCTTGCCGAGCTGGAACATCTCGTCACGCGCGACCTGCGGGTTGTAGGTGGCAAAGTTGCGGGTCTCGCCGCCTTCATAGCGGTGGACGCCGGTCTTCCAGTTGGCCTCGATCGGCAGGTGGCAGCCGCCGCAGGAGGTGGTCCACGACAGGTGGCAGGTGAAGCACGCCATCTCCGGCTCGCGGTGTGCACGGTCGCCTTCGGAAATACCGATGCCGAATTCGAAATTGCCGGTTTCCGCGCCATAGCGGCTGACGAGCTTGGCGCGCGCGGCCTTGGCGTTGAATTCGGGCGTGGCGGGATCGACCGAGTCCTTGACGAGGCTCATGTCCCATTCGAGGTTCGGATCGACGATCGAACGCTGGACGAGCTTTCGCCTGCCGTCCGGACCTTCCATCCATTCGAAGCGGCGCTTGCCATCAGGGTTGCGCAGCAGGGCGAGGTTGTGGCCTTCAGGCGGCGCGGCCGGGCCGCTGGTGCGCAAGGTGGGGTAGGCATCGGAGGTGCCGTGGCAATCCTTGCAGGTGATCTCGATCGCATTGGCAACCTCGCCGTAGATCAGCCCGTTGCCGTGGCTGTCCTGTTCGAAGTGGCAATCGGCGCACTGCATGCCCTTTTCGGCATGGATATCCATCATGTGCACGGCCTTGCCCGGGTTCACGCCCGCCGGCACGAACTTGCCCTCGTCCTTGCGGCGCCATTTCTCCGGATCATCGGGATCGACGATCTTGCCCTCGGCATCGAGCAGATTGCCCTCGCGGTCGCGCTTGAAGATGGCGCGGAAGTTCCAGCCGTGGCCGTGATAATCGGCAAACTGGGTGTCCTTGAGCGTCGGGTTCAGATCATAGACGTTGCGCAGGAAGTCGATATCGGCCCAGCGCCCGCGCGGCGCGGCGCCCTCGGGGTTGCGATCGGTGATCGCGCGCACTTCCTCGGCAGTGGGATATTTCTGCTGCGCCGGCCACATGCTGGGCGCGTCGCTCTCGTAATCCCACATGGTGTAGCCGAGGAAGGAATTCAGGAAGATGTTGGGCTGGTGCATGTGGCAGTTCATGCACTGGCTGGTCGGGATCGCACGGGTAAAGACGTGCTGGAGCGGGTGGCCCTTTTCCTTCTGCTTGCCGTCATAGGTCAGCGTGTCGTCATCGCGCTTGCCCGGACCGGACGCGTCTCCGTGATCATCGTGGTGATCGCCCGGCTTTTTCAGAGCGCCGTGCCCGCCCGCCTTGCCGCCGCCGTGACTATCATATCCGGCCGCGTGCTCGATCTTGGCGGCAATGGTGGGGTCGACCGTGATCGTCTGCCCGTCGCGGCCATATTGCGCATAGGTGAGCGAATGGCGCGGTTCACGGTCATTGGCATAGACCACGTGGCAGCTCGCGCAGCCCGAATGGCGATAGTCGCCCGGCTGATCATTGGTGCCCATGAACCAGGTGAAGGGATCGTTGAGGCGGGTCTTGTGGATGTTGAGCGCCGGGATCGCCACCCGAAGTCCGGTGGCTGGGCCGCGGTTCGACTGCTTCAAGTCCGGCCGGCCGGGCTCTTCGAGGCGCTGGATCGAGCCCGACGGGTTGGGCAGGCCGATTTCCGGGAACTGCGAGTTGATCGTGCGTCCGCCGCGCTCGAACACGCGGAACACGTCGCCCGGCGGGATGACGTGCCAGGTCGGTAGCGGATACATCTCGGCCAGCACGCCGCGCGCGATCTGGTCCTGCGACAGCTTGCCGTCGGGCGCGGCGCCCGGCGTGGTCAGCTTCGCGGCATGGCCATCGCGGGTATAGGCCTCGCCCAGCAGGTAGTTCTTGAAGGGCAGGATGCCGTTATTGTAGCTCGCCCCGCCCCACAACATCGCACCGGTCGCCATGATCGAGCGTTCGGCGCTTTCGATCGCCTGCACGTGGCAGGCCCCGCAAGCCTCGCGCGCGACGCGGTAGTCAGACGGGTTCACGAACTTGATGAACTCGGGCGCTTCCTTGTTGAGCAGCGCGTAGGAGCGCTTGGGGTTGGCCGAGGAAGGGAAGTGCCAGCTGTCGGGATATTTGGGCAGCACATGCGCCTGATCACGCGCCGCGACATAATCGGGGTGATCGTGGGGAAGCTGCGAATTGCCGCGCACCTTGGCATTGCCGCCATGACAATCGGTGCAGCCCAGCCGCACCGCAGGGGTCATGTGCATGGTCGGCGCGTCGGACTTGACGTGGCAGGTGTTGCAGCCTTCGGACTTGGCCTGCATCTCGGCCACCGATTGCCGCTGCGGCGCAGGCGGCGCGATCACCAGCGAATAGTCGCGTTTGACCGGCTTTTGCCCGCCTGCCGCCATGGTGTCACCGGCAAACAGCACCAGCGCGAGAACCAGCGCGGCGGCCAGCAGCACCAGATGACGGACGAAGGGTTGCCCCCAGAGACGATCGGCCTTGAGCATCAGTAGGTCAGCACCACGTTGGCAAGGATCGAGACAAATTCCTGCCCGCCCCCGCGCTTGTCGAACAGGTCCTGGAACCCGTCACCGGCAAGCAGCGTCGCGGCGGAAAGGCGGAAAACGAGGTTCTGGTTGGCCTTGGGCC
The DNA here is from genome assembly GCA_903934325.1 of uncultured Alphaproteobacteria bacterium. GTDB lineage: Bacteria > Pseudomonadota > Alphaproteobacteria > Sphingomonadales > Sphingomonadaceae > Erythrobacter. Next base: position 45,024 of record CAIZNH010000040.1, read on the forward strand.
GCCAGATCGCCGCGGCGGAAAGATCAAAGCCGATATCCTTGGGGATCGACCCTTCGTTGCGCAGCACCTGCAAGGTCGAGGTGTTCTCGAACCACAGGTGGTTGGCATTGGCCGAAAGCCGGAATTGCGGCGTCAGATCGAAATCCGCGCCCATCCCGAGCAGCATCAGGCCCGGGTTGTTGAAATTCGACTGCCCCTGCTCCTTGGAGGAGCGCAACGAATTGAGCAGGCCGTTGCGACCATTGACGCTGATCGCGCGCCCGCCACCGGCAAAGGGAATGGTCTGGCGGATCCAGTATGAGGTGTCGGCCCCTGCAAACACCGGGTTTTCGAAGATCGCGTCGAACCCGCCCTCGGTGTTGTCATAGGGATCGCTGTCTCCGCTGGCATAGGCGCCCGAGAGGCGGAAGCGCATCCAGTCACGGTCGATGCTGGCTTCCACCGCGGCGAACTGCGCGTTGATATCAGCCGGGCGGTCAGTGAAGAAGGAGTTCCGGTCCTCGCCCAGCGCCCAGTAGAAGCTGCCGGTGAGGTTCACCCGCCCGATGCGGCCATCCATGTTGTAGCCGAGATAGGCGACGTCATATTCGCGCCCGCGCAGCGTTCCCAGCAGCGCCGGGCGTACCGGGAAGCCGTTGGTGTCGATCTGGATATCGTCGGCCTCGCGGTTGCGGTTGTAGACCACGGTGATCTGGCTGGTGAGCGCCGGGATCAGGAAGTCCTGCCGATAGGCATTGGCGACGAACACGAAATCATCCCGAGGGGACCGCAGGATCGCGTTGAGGCCGCTGTTGGTGTCCTTCTCCAGCCGCCAGAAGGCGCCGAGATTGAACTGGAAACGGTTGTTGTCGCGCGATCCGAACAGGCGCACGCCCAGTTGCTGATCATTGAACAGGAAGCCGCGGAAATCCGACTGGAACGGCTGGATGCCGGCGCGGATCGAGATGAAATCGAACCGGTCATTGTCGAACTGGCTGAAGTGGTAATCGACGAAAGCTTCCTGCACCCCGAGGAACTGGTCGAGGCGGTGGCTGGGCTTCGAGGGCTCGACAAACAGCACGCGGCGTTCGGGCACGTCGACATAATTGACGTTGTAGGCCAGCGTCAGGCGATATTCGATCGCAGGCGGCTTGAAGGTGGTCGAACCCTTGAGCAGCGCGAAACCGGCGATGAAGGTCTGGCTGAAGACCTGGCTGAAATCATTGCCGAACACGTCGTTGCGGCCCGGGTCCTCGGTGGTCTGCACGCCCACCGGAATCGGGAAGGTGCGCGGTTCGTAGACCGAATCCGAAATCAGGTTGGCGACGAAGAACCAGTCGTCTTCCTTGATCGGCAGCCACGGCACCTTGGCGCGGTTGATCGGGCGGTCACCCTTGTAGGTGTTCTGGTTGTAGGGATCGAACAGGTTTTCCTTCACCAGCCCCAGTGTTTCGATCAGGCGCCACCGATCGGGGATCGGAACCTGGTCGGTCGGAAAGGCCTCGGGCGGGGGCGGACGGATCGCGCCTTGGTTGCGCTGCTCGATGCGCTCGGGCAGCGGGGCGGTGTAGCCGGGCCGCTCGCGCCCCTCGATGATCTCGGGATCGACCGGGGGGATGTCCTTTTCCCAGTCCTTATCCCGCGCTTCCTCGCCCGGCGCCACGACCGGGGGCGCCAGCTCCTCGGGCGGCGGCGGTGCAGCCTGGGCCAGCAGCAGGGCGGGGAGCAGCAGCGCGGACACGCCTATAGCCCCTCACATACGTTCTGCGCCGCCGTATCGAGGAACGGCGCGAAGGGACAATTGACATAGCGCAGCCGCACCTGACGGCTGCCGACCTGCACCAGAATGCGGTCGGCGCGGCGATCGGCAGGCGCATTGCCGAGGCCTCCGCCTGCCCGCGCTGCGCCATTGTGGAGGCCGAGGAAGCTGATCATGTCGTCCTGATCGATCCCGTCGCCCGACACGCCGATACCGCCCACCAGCTGCCCGCCGCGATAGACCGGCACCGCGCCGGGGAAGATCTGTATCCCGTTCGCCAGCCGCGAATTGCCGCCTGCGATCTGCGGCAGGCCGGTGCAATTGCGGGGCGTGTCCGCGCCGCTCGCTCCGGTCACGAAAGCCAGGTGCTGCGCGAGATTGCCGAGCACCAGCGCGCTTTGCAGGCCGGTCGAGAAGGGGTTGAACTGCTGGATCGGGCGCGAGAGCGGGCCATTGGCCTGGCCCAGCTCGCCATCGGGGAAATAGGGCCGCGCAAGGTTGCCCACGGAACGGTTGGCGATCCCGAATGCGCCCCCCAGCGCAGCTGGATCGCCAAGGAACGTGCGCGTACGGCTGACGAATTGCGGCACTTCGCCGCCCGCCGCCAGCAGATCATTCGCGGCAAACGTTCCGGAAAAGAAATTGGCCGTGCGGGCCTTCTGCAAGGACACATCGATACCGAAGATCGGCGCATCGGGCGAACGCACGATGCCCAGCACCCGCCCGCGCGTATCAACGAGGCTGATCGTCACCTGCGCGCGGCTGTCGAGCGGCTGGCGGATCTGCGCGCGCGCGCGGCTCATGATGGTGAAGGCTTCCTCGAGGATCGCCTGCGCCTCGCCCGAGGTCAGCGGGCTTGCCACATCGCCCGCATCGGTCCCGCCGCGCACCGGGAAACGGTTCGTCCCGGCCCCATTGGTGAGGATGAAGGCATCACGATTGGAAAACTCGGCCGTGGTCGAGGCACGCACGCCCGAGGCTTCGGTGCCATAGGTCGTGCCTGCAACCAGCCCGGCGCCGGTGTAATAGCCCGTCACCGGCACCAGCGCGCCAGCCGTACCGGCAAAGGTCGCGCCCGCGACATTGCCGATCTGGGAATATTCGACATCGGTGTAGCGCAGGCTCGTGCCGTCCGCCGTGATGCGGTCTGCCCGCACGCCGACCGGCGCTTCAAAGCCGACAGTCCCGGCCAGCGCGATGGCCTCGTCGACGTCATTGTCGCGGTCGAGCACATTGGGATCGAAGCCATAGACCCCGTCGGCGATCACGCCGATACCGCCGACCACCACGCCGTTCTGGTAGAGCGGAAAGCCGCCCGGATCGGCTGCGAGGCCGAGGGGCGAGCGCTTGGGGCCGATCAGCCCGTCACTGGCGCGCGCGGCAAGATCGGAGCACGGCAGCTGGCTGAACTGCACGCCGAACAGGGGGCCGCTTTCCAGCCCGGGCGTGGTCGGCGCGGGCGGGAAGTGCTCCTGCACGATGAAGCTTGCCGTGCGGCTGGAAAAGGCATTGCCGCCGCTCGAGAGATAGGCCCCAGTGATCGCCTTCGCGATGGCCGCCCCGGCGCTGGGGATGGTGAGCCCCTGCACGTCGATGTTCTGGCCATTGGGTGCATTGGAAATGCGCGCCGTCGCCGCGGCTCCCGGCATGGCGAAGACGGCAAGGACATTGCCGACCCGGTCGGTCACCGCGATGGTCGCCGCGACATTGCGCGCACGCGCCTCGGCGGCGGCCTGGGCGATGATCTGGCCGACTTCAGTGGTCGAGAGGCTTTCGGCTGCCGGCACGGCAAAGACGCCAGCCGTCGGCGGAGTGACAGGCGGCGTGGTTCCGCCCCCGGTCGATCCGCCGCCGCTGCTGCTGCCCCCGCCCCCGCAAGAGCCGAGCACCAGCGCCGCGCCCGCAATCCAGCCTGTCCTCGCCCCCCAGCGCATCGCTATTGCAACCTTCCGATCGCGCCCGCTGCCGATTTCAGCGCGGTGCGGAAGTCGGCCGGACGATAGGCGTTGGGCTCCTCCACCGCCTTGTAGGCGCGGGCGATGTCGCCGCGGATCCCGGCTGCCGCGCCTTGGGTGACGCGGCCTTCCTTGACCAGCGCATTCAGCAGCGTGTCGATCGCCATCACCGCCTGCACCGATCCGGCATAGTCGGTAAAGCGCGGGGAAGTCGCCTCGCCGGCAATCATGCCGACGACCTTGAAGGCTTCGGCCCCGCCATAGTTGCGGGCCGAGAGCGCATCGGACAGAGCGCCTGCGCGGGCAGACAGGGTCTGCGCAGCGGTGCGGGCCTCGGCCGGGCCAGCGCCCATCGCCTTGTGGAAGTCGCGCGCAGCCGCCTGGAAGGCCATGGCCTCGCCCGGCACCAGCGCACTCGCCACCGCCTGCAACATGATGATGTTCTCGTCATTGAAGGGCGGGTTGCCAAAGGGGATCGGGCGCGCGGGATTGGCCTCGAAGGTCAGCTTGCGCTGCGGGCCATCGGTGATCGTGCGGTGGCACGAATGGCAGTCGTAGAAATAGAACTGCGGGAAGGCGCCCTGCATCGCGAACTTGGGCTGGGCGAAGAGCGAGGTGGCGCGGCGCACCGCTTCGGCCTGCCCCACCGCCCAGAACCGCACCGCGCTCGGCGCCGATTTGCGGCGGGTGTAATCGGCATCGACATTGTGGTGCTGCTGCAATGCGCTGAACAGATCGAGCTCGAAGGACACGCGCGGGTGGCCGGCGGCCATCATCGAATGGGTGACGAACTGCCCGGGCTTGGACGAGCCATAGTGGCAATCAAGGCACACTCCCGCGCGCGCCTTGGGATTGTCGAGCGGGGTCATGCCGGCAGCGATGTTGGAGGCATGGGTGGCCGGCAGGGCATAGTGTTCGGCCAGCCAGCCGCCACCCGAGGGGCCGTGGCAGCTCTCGCAGCCGACCCCGTCGGTCAGCGTGAACTTGGGACCGCGCTGGTCTGCGGGAGCGAAAGTGGAATGGCAGCCGAGGCAGGCCGGGGCCTGTGTGGCATTACCGAGCCCGAGGCTCGCGGCGATCTGCTGCCCGCGGCGACCGGCAAGGACCGAATAGGCACGGCTGTGCGCGCCGCTGGCCGAAGACGGCTCCTGCCAGGTCGCGATCTCGTCCTGCCGGACAACCGCGCCATTGCCCTCGGCCCTCCCGTGACAGGTGGAACCCGCGCAGCTGGCTACGCCTTCGAAGGTCGGATTGCCGATGGCGGTGGAAGCGGGATAGAGCACGGCAAGGCCGAGAACCGCAAGCAGACGCACAACTTGCGGCCTGCCAAGAAGGCCAGCGACCCGTTTCGCGACAACTCCCGTCATCCCATCCCCCCCGAGATGCCTTACCGCCAAACCATCCGGCGAGCCGGATCGCACGCCGTGCAGGCTAGCAAGCCCGGCACACCCGCGCTTGTAGAGCCGCGTCAGGAATAAACCCGAGCCTCGACTCCCCCGTCAAGCCGACCCGCACCCCTTGTCCCAATTGTGCGGGCCCGATGCAACAGGCAATCCGCGCTTTTTCGCGCGCAGCTGCGCTTAACCGGCCGCTTCGGCCGAAGCCTCCATACTCGCACCCAGCGCTTCGAGCTGCACGGTGCAGCCCTTGGCGATCAGCGCCTCGGCCAGCGCATCGGGCGCGGCGTAGTCTTCGGCCAGCAACACAAAGCTCAATTGCGCGCTGGTGGCGCCGTCGGGGGCGGTGATCATGTAGTGGCTGCCCTCGGCAATCGGCAGGCGCGCCGGATCGAGCGCGGCAACAGTCACGGTATCGTCGAAGGTCACCTCGGCCTCTGTGCCCGGCGTCGCGCCATGGGCAGCGATGCGGTAGGTCGCCGTGCCCTCGGTCCCCGGCCGCCACAGGCGCACGGTCGCCAGATCATAGAGGCAGATCGTGCCCGAGCGGTTCACATCGACATACCAGAGGTTGGGATTGCTCGGGACGGCATCGGTATCGCCGCGCACCGCCCCAGTGCGCACGCGGGTCGCGGCGCGCTTGCGGGTGAGCGAGGCAAAGCGGTCCGAGGCGACCTGCGGACGATCGCCGACGCGGAAGGTGCCCGCGCCCTTGATCACGCGCGTGCCTTCGGCGGTGAGCACGGTCACCACGTCGCCCGCCTTCAGCGTGATCGAGGCATTGTCATCGAGCTTGGTGCCGACAGGATATCTGACCGCAGAAGGCCCGGTGGACTTCACAACCACGCCGGCGACCGCCACGACCGGCAGGGCCAGAGCCGCACTGCCAAGCGCAAGCGCCGCACAAACCCGCTTCAATTTAGCCGAGAACATAGGTTCCTCCATCATCGCCATCCTGCATCCGCTTTACCAGATTACGCAAGGCTGAATCATCCCGATGGCGATCAGCCACCTCTTGCGCAAGCCGGACCGCATCCGCGCGCCAGCCGGCCACCGCATGGGCGCATGCCTCGCTCAGCATCGCCTTGTCGGCATCGGGGAATTCCGGCGCAGGTTCAAACAGATCGACCGGCTTGGCCCGGCCGCGCAGGACCACGCGGCCCATTTCGCGCCACCAGACCAGCCCCGAGGCCTCGGCGAACTCGCGGCTCGCCATGACGCTGGATTCGAGCGCCTTGTTGGCGGATTCGAGCCGTGCGGCAGTGTTCATCGAGTCGCCCAATGCGGTGTACTGGATGCGGGTTGCCCCGCCGAAATTGCCGATCACCGCCTCGCCATAGTGGAGGCCGACGCGGGTCTTGCCGATCTTGGGCAGATCAGGGTCCATCGCGGCGACTTCGGCGCGGAAGGCCTCGCCCGCCTGCCACAGGGCATAGCCCGCGCGCGCAGCGCGCTCGCCATCGTCCGGACGGCTGATCGGCGCGCCCCAGAACGCGACCACGGCATCGCCCACGAACTTGTCGATCACCCCGCCATGATCGAGCACGACCTGGCTCAGCATCTCGAGGTAGCGATTGAGCAGCTTGGCCACCATTTCCGGCGCGATCGCGTGGCTCATCTTGGTGAAGCCCTCAAGATCGCTGAACAACACGAAGATCGCGCGCTTCTCGCCGCCCAGCGAAAGCAGCTCGGGCTTGTCGATGATCGCCTGGGCAATGTCGCGCGGGATATACTTGCCGAGCGCGCTGGCGGCGAAATTGCGCTGCACCGCGCCAGCCGCACGGGCGGCGGATGTGACGGCGGTAAAGGCCATGATCCAGCCGATCAGCCAGCCGAACGCGGGCAAGCCATAGGTGTCGACATCGCGCAGCTGAAGCGCCAGCGGCGTGCCGATGAAACCGGCGAACAGCACCACCATAAACGGCACAAGCCGCCGTGCCGGCCATTCGAGCAGCGCGGTGAGCGCAGCGGTGAGCACCACCAGAACCGCCATCGCCCACAACATCCAGGTGGGAATCGGGGTGAGCATCCGGTTGTCGAGCATCTGCGAGATGATTTCGGCATGGACCGCGATCCCCGCCGGCACCTCCCCATTGACCGAGGTGAAGGTTGTCTCGACCCGGTCATAGTCGACGATGTCGCCGCCGATCAGGACGTATTTGCCTTTGATCTGCTCGGCCAGGAACGGCAGAACCTCGGGATCGGGATCGGCGAAAAGATCAATCTGGAGCGAGGGAAACAGCGGCGAGTCGACGAATTTCGGGCGGCGGTAATCGATCGCGCCTTCATAGGCCTCGAAGGCCGGTGCGCTCTCCCCCGCATCGGCCAGCAAAGCGCGGCCCAGCAGCGGCGGCAGGCCTTCGACAATGCCCGGCCACACCCGCGTCGCGCCGAAAGTGTTGTCGAGCCGGATCGAGGCGCGCCGCGACTTGCTGCCGGCCAGTTCGTTCTGGAAGGCTTCGAGATATTGCTGCTGTTCGTAGACGATATCGTCGCGGTTGGTGGCAAGGTTGGCATAGGCGACCCCGACGGGGGTCTGCATCGAGCGCAGGGCTTCGATCAGTTCCTCGTCCTCGTCCTGCGGCTGATCGAACAGAATGTCGATCCCGATCGCCTTGGCCCCCATGCCATCGATATTGCGCAGTGCCCGGGCGAGCATCCCGCGATCGAGCGGCGAGCGCTTGCGGGCATTGATCAGGGTCTGATCGGTATAGACCACCAGCACCACGCGGGCGTCCTGCTCGACCAGATCGGCAACGTAATAGGCGCGCAGATCGTAGAAGGCGCGTTCGGCCTCACTGGTGAGCGGTGTGGGCGTGGAGCCGTCCGGCAGCACCCAGCTGAAGCGCGCGATGAACAACGCGGCGATGATGACGAGGAAGGTGCCGAGCAGCTGCACCCCGCCCGCCTCGCGGACATTGCGCCAGCCGCGCCGCAGCCAGCCAAAGCCTCGCGCTGCCTCGTTCATCAGGTGCGACCCTCGATCCGGTCAGCGCGCAAGCTTGGCCGCGCCGTCACCGACCACGGCAAAAGCCGACCAGTAGAACGGGTGCGAGGTTTCCGGATCGTCCATCAGCGCGACCTGCGAGGCCCGCAGCGCTTCGGCGGTCTCCGTGCCGTCGCCTGCAAACAGACCCGAGATCAGCCGCCCGGTGGCATTGAAATCATCGGGCACCGGCCAGTGGCTGGCGAGCACCGTGCGCCCGCCCGCACCCACAAAGGCGCGCACCAGCCCGTCGAGCGCAAACTCGCCGCCGCTGGTGACGCCCGCCTCGCGGGTCGCGCCGACCGTGGCGCTACCGGCGGTATCGCAGGCCGACAGGATCACGAGGTCAGCATCGATCCGGAGGCCGAAGATCTCCGAGAAGCTCAGCAAGCCGTCCGAACCTGCGGCCGCATCGAAGCTCGTCACCAGCGCGGGACGCGGGGGACATTCGGGCTGCGGCGCCGTCACCAGACCATGGGTGGCAAAGTGCAGGATGCGGAAGTTCGCAAGCTCGCCCAGCCCCATGATCGCGGTGTCGGAGAAGGCATTCTCGGTCAGCACGCTGGCGGTCTCGCCGAAGCGCGTGGCCGCTTCGCGCAGCTCGGTCGCCTTGATCGGATTGGCCCAGATATTGGGCGACCACTGGCACTTGTCGCCCGCTGCCACAGCCGCCGCCATCCGTGCAGCGCCCGGCGAATCCGTGCCGACCGGCGCGTTTTCGCCAAGCCCGATATAGGCGCGCTTGGCACTGGACGGACGCGCGGCGCGCACATCGCGGAAAGCCGAGGCCGCCACCGAGGTGCTGATCTCCGCCGTCCGGCCCAGCCAGGCCGTTCCGCGGAAGTCATATTCGTCCGGGTTCTTGCCGGCCATCCGCGCCTTGTAGGCCGCGACGCTGGCATCATCGGTGACCAGCAGGTTGATCGGCAGCTTGAGCAGCGCGCCGTCGGGTTCGAACACGATATGTTGGAGCTTGGGCAGCTGCTCGCCCACCGGGGCAAACAGGCGGACATAAAGCTCGCGCGAACGTTCGACGTCGAAGGGATAGGTCAGCACCTGACCGCCTTCGATCACCGCGATGCTCTCGCGAATCTTGCCCACCAGCGCTTCCAGTTCCGCCGGCGTGGCATCGGCGCGCCACACCTTCACGTCACCGGTGGTGGCATAAAGGACGTAGGTGTCGCGCTCGAGCGTCACCAGCTTCACATAGGCCTCGCCCGGCTTCAGCACGCCCTGCAGGTCGGCGAGCGTGATGCCCTGCTCGGTCACCGCACGGTAGCGGGGGAAGGCCGCGAGCTTTTCGAGCACTTCGGCCTGCTGCTGCTGCAATTGTTCGAGCCGCTGGCGGCGATCGGCAATCAGCGCGGTCTGCTGCGCGGTTTGCTGCGGCGCCGATTCCAGATCAAGCAAGGCAATGCGCTGCTGTTCGATCCCGCGTCCGAGGTTGGTGGCGGTGCGGAACATCTGCGCCGCCTCGTCGCTGCCGCCCGAAAGTTCGCGCGCGAGCGCTGCCTGGGTCTGGGCAAGGCCCGGGCGCAGGAGCAGCTGGCTGGCGGCAAACAGATCGCTCGCCGCCTCGCCGCTGGGCGATTTGCCGTCGGTCAGCAGCGCGAAATAGGGGGTCAGCAGATTGCGCAAGGAGGGCATCGCCCGCCCGCGCGCACCCTTCACGATTTCGCGGTAGATGCCCAGCGCGTCATCGCGCCGGCCGCCGCGGGCATAGAAGCCGGCGAGCTGGGCACGGGCGCTGTCGAGCACCGGAGCATCGGGATAGGTCGCGGCCAGCAGCGCGATGCCCTGCTGGTGCAGGCGTTCGGCCTCGGCCGACTGGCCCGATCGTTCGGACACTTCGGCCAGTTCGCCCAGCACCTGCGCGCGCAGCCAGGCCATCGACACGACCCGGCCACCGCGCACTTCGCCCAGCGTCGCTTCGGCCTGACGCAGGAGCGCGGTCGTCTCGCCCGGGCGGCCGAGCAGTCGCAGCGTCGTCGCCTTGAGATAGGCATGCTGGCCATCGAGCAGCTTGGCGCGCTCGGGCGGGGTCAGGCCGCTGCTGAAGGCGCCAGCAATCCGCTCGTTCTCGCTTGCCAGCTGGCCGGCCATCGAAGCCCCGATACGCAGAGAACGCAGGTCTTCGACATCCGTGAAGTTTGCCGTCACCGGCCGGTCAAGAATGGCGAGCGCCGCGGAGGCCTTGCGCTGGTTGAGCGCGTCCATCGCCTCGTAGTTGCGCAGCTGACGGGACAGCACGGGGCTGGCCGCCATCTCCGCGCGGCTGGCTGCAAACAGCCGGCGCGCCTCGGCAAAATTGCCGAGATTGGATTGCTGCAAGGCGCTGTTGAGCCGCGCCTCGATCGCGCCCGGTCCGACCAGCGCCGCCGAGGACACGGCGAAGAATTCGGCCGCCTCGGCGAAATTGCCGGCATTGCTGAGACGATAGGCCTCCACCAAGGCCTGATCGGTATCGATCGCTTCGGCCTGCTGGCGGGCAAAGGCGAGATCATCCATCGCGTTGGTGAGCGGGATCTCAACCGCGCCGGGCACCACCTTATCGCCGGCCAGAGAAGCAAGCCCGAGTTCGAGCGCCTTGGCATAGGCCATAAGGCCCGTTGCAGCATAAATCCGCCCACCGCGCGTGCCGATCAGCAGATCGTTGCGGATTGTGCTGCCCTGCCGCGCGCAGGCAAAGCGCCGCGTGCCATTCAGACCGGGCAAATCAGCCGCGGCTGCCTCCTCAGGTTTACAGGCCAGATCCTTGCCGACAAACTGCTGGACGTCACTGTCGCCTTCCTTTGTCTTGACGACCCATAGCGTGCCGACCGGCCGCGCCGCATCCCGGCAGATGATCGAATAGCGCCGGTCGAACAGCCCCGCGCCCTGTTCGGGGGCGAGAATTTGCGCCTCGCATAGCCCGTTCGAACCGATCGGGAAGGTATCGCGCAAGGCGATGCTGCCCTGCTTCTGATCCCGCGCAATCCCCGGCGTAGCCGATAGCAACGCGCTAAGGCCAAGCACCGCCTTGGCAGCCAGAGCACCGCGCATGATCCTGATCGCCGCGTTCATCTCAATGCCCTCCGTTGCCCGGCGCAGGATCGATATCGCCCGAATAGAGCGACGCATCCCCGCCGCTCGAGACCGGATCATCGAGGGCCGTGTCCTCGGAGATCAGCGGAACGTCGGCGCGCGAGGGGAAGTCCATGCCGAAGCTGTCTTCCTCTTCGCCGCTCCCTTCTTCTTCGGCTTCCGCATCGGCAGCGGCAGCGGCGGTCGAGGTTTCAGCGGCCTGGCTGGTCACCGCGATTGATGCCGAACTGGCGATTTCGGGCGGTGTCGGCGGCGCGTTGATGGTCAGCACGCCGCCGACATAGGTGATGGCGTAATTCGGTCCACCCGCGAGGGTACCCTGGCGGATTGCGAAGGGGCCGACCGTCTCGCCGGGATCGCGCGCGAGACCGCCCGAAAGCTGGTCGCCGTTGACCAGCCCATCGCCCGAAATCACGAAAGTGAGGTCGGGATCGCTGCGGCCGGCAAATCTAGACAGGTTGTCCGCCGTCACAGTGATCGGACGCGGGGTGATGGCGAGCACCCCGTCGACGAAGGTCAGGAGGTAATTGGAGCTCGCCGCGAGCGTGCCTTGCGTAATAGCCACGTTCCCGACCCCGGTCGTGACGCCCGCCGCGGTCGCAAGCGCCCCGGTCAGCTCGTCGCCGTTGACGAGGCCCAAGCCGCCGACGCTGAAGGTCAAGGCGGGATTGGCGTTGCCGTAGATCCGCGTCAGGTTATTTGCCGTCACGGTGATCGGGCGTGCGGTGATCGTCAGGACACCGGGGTTGAAGCTGAACTGGTAACCCTGCTCGCTCAGCAATGAACCGAGCGCGGCATTGATCGCGAAGGTCCCGACGCTGGATGTGCCCGTCGCCGGGGTCGTGAACAGCGGGGTGCCCGAGAGGTTGCTGACACCGTCGCCCGGCATGAAGCCGGCAAAGCTCGCGGTGAACAGCGGATTGGCGCTGCCGTACAAGCGGCTGGCATCATTCGCGGTCACTGTAATGACAGGCGCAATCCGGAAGGCGGCGAAGTTGCCGCCGGGGTTGAGCGCATCATAGGCAGCCGCATTGGCGACGTTGTAGCGCCGGGCATAATTGGCAAAGCTGCCGATCTGGGATCCCCTCGGCGTCGCGGCGAAGATGCCGTAATGTCCGCCTCCGGTGAGCACGAGACCCGCATCGCCCGCGAGGTTGATCACTTCGCCGCCGAGCGACGCCAGATCGATCGCCCGTCCGCTGGCCGAAGCAGTCAGCACACCCTCCGCCCGGACAGAGATGTTGGTGCCAGCGCTGGTTCCGAGATTGCGCACGTCGATGCGACCTGCGCTGATGCTGGCGAGTGTGATCGCACCATTGACCCGCTGGGGATCGCCCGCGCCGTCGAGCAGGCGCATTTTTACCGCTCCGGTACCGGCATCGATACGCGAGCCCTGCGCCATGGTGATGACTGAAGCCGGCGCTTGGCCGAGAGCCTGACCCCCGCCGCCGTTGGCAAGGAGGGCAATGGCCCCGCCGTGCCCGGTCACATTGCCGCCAAGAAGGATCGAGCGGCCCGCGAGCAGATCAATGGCATTGCCGACCAATCCGCTCCCCGCGCTGCCGTCACCGAGGGTCTGGATCGTACCGCCCGACTGCACCCTGATCACGGCGGCGTTGTTGGTCGTGGCCCCGTTGCCGATGATATTGCCCTGCGCCGTGCGGAGCAGGATGTCGCCGAACACGGTGGCATTGAGAGCGCCGCTGACATTAAGGTTCCCGCCGATAGCGGCAAGTTCCGAGGACGGCAGGCTCGCGGCCAGGTTGTCACCCGTGGCCGAGGCAATCAGGCTGCCGGCATTCACGCTGCCGCCCCCGACGATCGCGGAGAACTGGCCGGCGGTGTTGGCAAAGCTTCCCGCCGCCGCGCCGCTGGCATTGGCTTGAAGCCGCAATTGCGCTGCGGTGACCGAGCCGGTGCTGTCATTGGCAAGCTGGAGCGAGGCGGTGCCTCCCCGCGCGGTGCCGCCCGCGGACGTCAGAGCATTGGCGGCAATCTCGATCAGCGGCGCATTGGCAAGGCTGTTCCCGGCCAGCGATAGCAATGCTTCGCCGCTGGTCGCCGCGCCGCCGGTCTGCCCGGTGCCGCCATCGGCGAAAGCGGTTGCAGAGACCAGGATCTGGTCGACATTGAGCGAACTGCCGGTGAGGCTGAGAATGGCCCGGCCACTGGTCGCATTGCCGACCGTCCCGCCAAGCCCTCCCGTGGCATTCGACTGGACCCTGAGGATCCCGGGCAAGCTCGCGCCGGCGGCCGAGATCCCGATCGTGCTCGTGGTGACAATCACATCGGCAGCGCCCGCGCTGGCCGACCCGCCGCGTCCGGTCGCGCCACCCCCGCCGCCGACCGCCTCCGAACGGAAGATGCTCTCGCCGAGCAGTGCAAGGGTGGAGCCGGTGATCTCGGTGCGCGCAAGGCCCGCGGTTGCCGTCCCGCCGATGCCATCGGCGGCCGTTGCCGACCCGCCCCTTGCAACCGGCTCGACGCGCAGCCTTCCACCGTTGATGCGGGTATTGTTGAGGCTCAGGGTCACTCCCGGAGCCGAGGCGTTGCCACCCGCGACAACACCTTGCCCGCCCGAGGTGGAACCGCCCATCAGGATGCTCGCCAAGCCATTGGCATCGGCCGTGATGTTGATGGTCGCATCATTGGCGATAAAGCGCAGGGGGCCGTTCGGCCCATCGCCGACAGCATTGCCGCCGCGCTGGCCCGTGCCGCCGGTCGACTGGTCGACGACGATGAAATCGCCCACGATGTTGAGTGTCGATCCCGTGACCTCGACGAGGCCCGTGCCCCCCACCGCATCGCCCCCGTTGCCGGTGCCCGAGCCATTGCCTCCCTGGCCGCCCGACACGCCGCCGACAAAATGGAGATTGGCCACACCAGCATTGATGATACGGATCACGCGGCTGCCGCCGACGCCGGCACCGCCGGTGACGTTGCGGGCGGGATCCAGCGAGGATCCTCCCTGTCCGATGACGGAAAACACCGTCTCGCCCATGCGGATCGTGCCGCCATCGGCCAGCATCGTTCCTGTGCCACCGATCCCGATGCCTCCGGCACCGCCATCGACCGAGGAACCCCCGCCGATTCCGCGCGCGAAAAGGCGGTTGAAGCCGATACTGCCCGGGTCCGCAAGGGGCGTCGCCGGCAGGCTGAGCAGACCGCCGCCTTGCGCGATCACGTTGATCGAGCCACCGGTCCCGGTGCCGCCCACGCCGCTGCCGCCCGTGGTGTCGCCGCCTAAGCCAAGCGCAGCGAGGATCGAACCGGAGTTCAGACTGAAGTTGGCGGTGTTGGGCGTATTGCGCAGGACGATGAGCTGGCTGCCAGTGCCGCTCGCGCGCAGGTTGGCGGTGCCGCCGCTGCCGTTGCCGCCGACATATGTGCCGCTGGTGCTGGTGCTAGTGCTGGCGCTGGTGCCGGCTCCGCCCCGGCCGCCCGCGCTGACTTGCAGCGAGCCGAAGCGCGAGATTCCGCCGTTGAGGGCGAGAGCCTCGGCCAGGCCGCCCGTGCCGTTCCCGCCCACGCCTGATGCGGCCACCTGGGCTGCGCCGCCGACACCGTTGGCGAAGACCCGCGTGTTGCCGGCGATGTTGCCATTGCCGAGAGCCGTCCCGAGCGTGCCGATGCGTGCGCTGCCGCCGAAGCCGTTCCCGCCGTTCGCCGTCGCCGCTGTGCCCCCGAAGCCCGTCGCCTCGATCAGCACATCGCCGGAAATGCTCGTCTCTGTCTGCGAGAAATCGAGGAAGGCCTCGCCCCCGCGTCCGGTTCCGCCGACCCCGCTGCCGGTGCTCGCGCCCCCGATCCCGTTGGAAACCACCGAAAGCTGCGCAGCGCTCAGCCCGCCGGCAAGACTGCCGAACACTGCGGCAAAGCCGCCCGTGCCGTTGCCGCCCGTGCCGCCGCTTCCGCCGAAGCCCGAAGCACGCATGTCGATCGTGGTGGCGGTGACTTCGCCCGCGCGCACCGTCAGCGCCGCTGTGCCGCCCTGGCCGTCCCCGCCGGTGCCAAGCAGCGAAGCGGTGCCGGCCGTGCCGCCATTGCCGCCAACCGCATCGCTCTGCAGGAACAGGCGGGCGAATTGCGCGGAACCCGCACCCAGCGCGCCCGTGCCCCCCAGCAGGGCGAGCCCTCCCTGTGCCAAGCCGCCAATCGCGTCGCCGCCGCGTCCTGCGGCCGTGCCGGAGCCCCCGTCGCCGCCGCGCCCGCCGCTCGAATAGGCGATCGCCGTTGCGTCGCCGCCGATAACCAGCGTGCCGTTATCGCCACCTGCCAGCAGGAAAGCCCCGCTGCCAAAGGCCGGATCGACCTGGTTGGGCACATTGCCCTGACCGCCCCCGAACCCGTCGCCGCCACGACCGCCGGCGGTTGCGGCATCGCCGATCCCGCCATTGCCGCCCTGGCCCTCGGCGAAGACCCCGGCCGTGCCGGTGATGGAAAGCCGCGCCGTCTGGGTGAGATTGCCATTGGCCTGGAAGAAGGCGTTGCCGCCGCGTCCGGTTCCACCGTTACCGCCAACCCCGAAGGTGGCGTTCCCGCCGATACCGCGGCTGATGGCCAAGGCCGGGCCGATTATCGCGATCTCTCCGAGGATGGCATTCGCCCCACCGATACCGCCAAAGCCATCGCCACCCGAACGGCCATTGCCGCCGAAACCGAACGTATCGGTAGTGAAGGCGCCAGTCCGGATCGTGCCTCCGGTGAACGTCGTCGCCGAAGCGCGGCCACCGAGCGCCATACCGCCTATGCCGCCGGCATTGGTTCCACCCCTGGCAGTGGCGTCGAGCTTGACGCTTCCGGTGATGTTGATCAGCCCCGCCCCATTGAGGTTGATGATCGCCATACCGGCATCGGCGAGCGAGCCAGCCCCGGCATTGTTGGATCTGCCACCGCTGGCCTGCGCCCCGACAAAGGCATTGCCGCCGATGGTGATCGTTCCGCCGTTATCTCCGATGTTAAGGATCGACGCGCCCCCGAAAGCATTCGAAACGCTCGACGCACTGCTCAGTGATCCGTTCGCACCGATGGCGCTCGAATCGAGGGTAAGGTTGCCGCTCAGCGAGACCGTGCCGCCGAGACGCGCAGAGAGCTGCGCAAGCCCGCCACGGGACGTCGCGCCCGTCTGAAGCTCAGCCGAGGAGAGAGCGAGGCCGCGTGCCAGCGCGAACAGACTGCCGTTGATCGCGAGACTGCCGCCATCGGCTGACACTATCGCTCGCCCGCCCTCGACCGCCGCCGCCATCGTGTCCCCGGACCCGGCCGTCGCGAGTCCATCTGCCGACACGTTGACCTGCGAGGCCGTGACAGTCGCGGTCGCACCACTGTTCGCCTGCAACAGCGCAAGTCCGGCGCGCGCCCTGCCGCCTTGCGAGCTTGAGGCATTGGCATTGACACTGACGAAGTTGGCAGTGACACCGCTGACGCCGGACATGAGCAGTCGTGCTTCCTGACTGACAGCAGCACCGCCCGTGCGGCCAGGACCCGTTGCGCTCGCTCCCGCAGTGGAAAACACCTCCACGTTGTTGGCCGATATGCTGCTGCCGGTCAGAGTGAGCGAACTGCGCGCGCTGTTCGCACTGCCGACCGTCACCCCCTGTCCGCCGCTCGCTTGGGTGTAAACGTCGAAGCTCGAGAAATTGTTCGCACCGCCGACGGCAACGTTGATGGTCGAGCCGACGAGATCGACATCCACAGCGCCGCTGGTGGCACTGCCGCCAGCGCCATTCGTCCCGCCAGTGCCTCCTCCGGTGAAACTGCCGAAGGACGCCGATCCGATCAGATTCAGGGTGGAGTTGGTGATCGTGGCCTGAACGTTCCCGCCAGTCACATTGCCGCCGGTGCCGGTGGCCGCAGAGGCGGTGCCGCCAAATGCGGTGGACTGGGCACTCCATGCGCCGCCGCCCATTTGCGTGCCATTGATCGTTGCGAGAGTCAGCCCCCCCTGCGCGTTGCCGCCGGCCTCCACGCCGTTGCCGCCCTGCACGAAATTGTTCAACCAGAGGCCGGAATTCCCAGCCGAGTCCGGCGTCAGGTTGATCTGCGCATTGCTGGCGTTGAAAGTGACCGATCCGCCCTGCGCGGTGCCGCCCCTTTGTCCGATGCCGCCCCGCGACTGGTTGAAGAACGATGCCTTGCCAGTGAAGTTTGCGGTCGAATTGATGATTTCGATGAGCATCGACTGGGCAACGGCATTGCCGCCAGCCCCGGTTCCAGAGCCGCTGCCTCCGTAGACGTCCGATCCCAGGCTACCGCTGTCGAGGTTGAAGGTACCGCTGTTGATGACGCGCACCGAAACGTTGCCACCGGTCGCATTGCCCCCGGCAATATTCCGGTCCGAATTGGCCGAACTGCCACCTTGGCCAGCAATCAGAAGCGCAAGGCGGCCCGCCGACAGCGTGCCACCGTCGACGAGAAGCGTGGCATTGCCGCCGGTCCCGACCCCGCCGGTACCGCCCTCCACGGACGACCCGCCGCCATTGCCTGTGGCGAACAGGTAGAAGAAGTTCGCCGTATTCGCCGGTAGCGTGAGGGTTCCGCCCTGAGCGGCAATGAGTTCGAGGGTGCCGCCGCGCCCCTGGCCGCCGATCCCGTCGCCTCCCGATGTGGAGCCGCCGATGCCTCCGGCATCGATCAGGGACGTCCCTTCAGCCTGCACGTTCTGGATCGTCAAGCGGCTTCCCGTGCCGCTTGCATTGAACCGGCCGGTGCCGCCGAATCCGTCGCCACCTTCGTGCGATTGCGCAAATCCGCCAAAGCCGTAGGCTTGAAGCTGCACGGATCCCAGCGTGATGTTGCCGCCGCCAAGCGCATCGACATAGGCAAGGCCGCCCGTGCCGGTCCCGCCGGCGAAGCTGCCGAGCGTTCCGCCGCCGTTGCCGGACGCGGAAACAAGCGCATGGCCAGTGACATTGATGATGCCGCCGTTATTGGCGGAGAGGGTGGCGATATAGGCCTCGCCTCCGGTGCCGTTACCGGCCGCCCCGTTCTGCGCGAATCCTCCGAAGCCGGCGGTGTCGATGGAAACATTGCCGTTGACCGTGACGGTGATGCGATCACCCTCGATCGCGGCGAGGCCGCCGGTGCCATTCCCGGCCGCACCCTCGAAGTGGTTATCCCCGCCAAAGCCCCGCGACACCATATTGAGACCGCTCGTCGTGAGCGTGCCGCCAAACGAGCCGAAAATCGCCGCCTGTCCCCCCGCTCCGGCACCGCCTGGCTTGCCTCGGCCGCCAAACCCGCTGGCGAAGAGTTCGATGGAGCCCGCGGTAATGTCGCCAGCGCGGACTGTGAGGAAGGCATTGCCGCCGGTCCCGTTGCCACCGGCACCGCTGCGCCCCCCCTCGCCTGCGAAACCGCCATCGCCTCCGGAGCCGTCGGCTTCGATACGGAGGTTGCCGAACCTGGCTGCGCCCTGGCCCAGCGACCCATTCTGTCCCAGCAGCGCAAGTCCGCCCTGCGCGAGACCGCCGAAGCCGTTGCCGCCCGCACCACCCGCAAACGATCCATTGCCCAGTCCGCCTTCGCCGCCCGAGGCACTCGCCCGGACCACGGAAGGCCCGGTGATCTCGACGGTCCCGTTGTCTCCGCCCGCGAAAATGAAGGCACCGCTGTTGAAGAGCGGATCGGCCTGGTTGGCGAGCGTGAACTGTCCGCCGAAACCATCGCCCCCGCGTCCGGCAGCAATGCCGCTGTCGGCATTGGCAGCCCCGCCGCGCCCGCCCATGCCGCGCGCGGTCACGAAGGCATCCTGTCCGACAGTCACCCGTGCGCTATGTGTGAGCGTGCCGGTTGCCTGTAGTGCGGAATTGCCAGCGCGTCCTGTGCCACCGTTCCCGCCAAAGCCGAAGGCGGCCACACCGCCAAAGCCGTCGGTGTTGACAAAAGCCCTTCCGGTGATTGCGATGGTGCCGATATTGGCCACAGCCCCCGCAATACCGCCGGCGGCGTCACCGCCTGCATTTCCGTCGCCGCCCCGCGCCGAGGCATCGGCGTCGAGATCGCCGCCGACGTTGATCGTCCCTCCGGATTGCGTGAAGGCCGAGGCTCGGCCGCCACGCGCGCCCCCTCCGATACCGCCGGCATTGTTGCCACCACGGGCCGTGGCAGACAGTCTGAGGTTGCCATCGACCGTGATCGTACCCGGTCCGTCGATGACAGCCTTGGCTTCCCCGGCGTCCGCCAAGCCACCGTCGCCTTGAATGTTCGAGCTACCGGCAAAGGCACTTGCGTTGACCTCGGCAAAGCCGGTCACGCGGATGGTTCCGCCGCCGTCGGATATCCTGATCGAGGCAAAACCGCCGAACGCATCGGACCGCGTTGAAGCCAGGTCGAGCGATCCGTTGGTGGAAAAGCCAAGGGCCTCGACGGCTGCATTGCCGGTGATGGTGACCGAACCGCCAGAGCGCGCGAAAAGCTCGGCCATCCCGCCGCGCGCCGATGCGCCGACGAGGATGCCTTGCGCGTTGGCACCGAAGCCGTTTGCGCTGACGAGCGCCCCGTTGCCGACGGTCAGCGTGCCGCCGCCAGACGCGCCGAGTTGCGCCTGCCCGCCAAGCGTCGATCCGGCAGTCGAGGTGCTGAAATCCAGCGCACCAAAGGCATTGGCAAGCACCTTCGCCTGTCTGCCGATGGTGATATTGCCGCCTGCGGCTTCGATCCGTGCGATCCCGGCCTGCGCGGCGGGTGTGGTCGAGGTCGGCGATTGGGGAGAGAAAAGATTGGTCCCGTAATCCTCGGCCGAGACCATCACGTTGCCGGTGATTTCCAGAAGCCGGTTATTGCTTGCAACAAGCTCCGCCCGCTCGCGCCCGACAAGTATCAGGTTCCCGGTAACAGAGCTGGCCGAATTGGTGGCCGCCGCACGTGTCACGTGTGTCCCGATCGCCAGCAGGCTGCTCGAGATATTGAAATCCTCGATATTGATATCGGCGCGCACGCTGGAAGTGGCGCTGTTGGCATTGAACACCGCGTTCACGCCGTCCGAAATGCTGCCGCCATCGACGAAGCGGCCGAACACATTGTGGTTCGCGGAGATGATGATCTCGCCGTTGACGATCCCGGCACTCTGCGCCGGATCAAAACCGAGATTGCCGCGCAACAGCATGCTGATCGGATCGGCCGCGGCCCGCGCCACGGCATAGATCATGTGATTGTCACCGGTGCTGCCAGTGCTCGACGGACCGCCCACGGTACCATCGAGCGTCACCACTTCGCCTGCCGCAGCCGTACCGACCGGAACCGAGATGTCGAACAATCCGTTCGAGAAGTTGAGGTTTACGACTTCGCCTGCGACATAGGCGTGGCTTCCGTTGACGCGGGCGATACCGCGCATTTCGACGTCTGCCGCGACAACCGCAAAGAAGGCATTTTCCGGTGTCGCAAGAATCTGCGCACCGGGCGAAATCTGGATTCTCGCTGTCGACCCCTGGGCACCAACCAAGGAGAGCAAGCCGCCCTGCTCAGCAAAACTCTGGAAACTGGCTGGACTCGTGTCGAGCGTGGTGAGCAAGAGGCGACCCACGTCGAAAGTGGCGGTGCTGCCGATCAGGATCCCGGTGGGCGAATAGAATGCGACGAAACCGCCGGGGACAAGCTGCCCCGACATGTTCTGCACGCGCGAAATGACTGCGCCATCAATGACCGCCACATTGCCGTTGGCGGATGGCAGAATCCGATTGAGGACAGCGAAATCAGGCAGCTGCGGGGTCTGGAAGTTCGCAATCGAACCGGCGGGCAGAAAGGTCAGCGCATTGCCATTGGCGTCCTGATCCGGAGTCCAGTCGATCACCACTGTGGGCGAGAAGATGTCGACGGTGGTGCTGTTGCTGCCGCCGCTGATCTGGGCCGAACCCGACACCACATTGCCTTGCGCCTGGATGCCTTGCGCCGCAACCGGATCGGGGCCCAGCATCAGCCCGAGAGCAAGGGCTGCGCTCCCGCAACCGACCAGCAGGCGCGAACGCTTGAGAACAGACGGGCTCATTGCGTGAAACTCCAGGGCAGCAGGCGGGCCATAAGCGACAGCATGAAACGCACATCGCCCTTGGCGGGGGCGAGGTCCGGGCGTTCGAGCGGCACCGCGATCACGAAGTCGCTCTGCAAGCCGCGGCTCCAGTTCACTCTCACGCCGCCGCCGGCTGACCAGAGGCGATCGGGGTTGCCGGGCCGGCGGCTGGGATCCTCGTTCCAGACGAAGGCGACATCGCTGAAGACATAGGGTTGCAGGGCCCAGCCGCTGACTTCGGTCGGGGCAAAGGACCCGTAGCGGACCTCGAAGGATGACAGGATGCCTGAATCCCCGAGAACGGCGCCAGGATCATAACCGCGCCCGATCGAGAAGCTGCCTGCGGCCAGCTCTTCAAAGGCCGGCAATGGATCGCCGGAAATCTGCGCCTGGCTATCAAGCGCGAGCGCGATCAAGGGCGTGGGCCGGAATTCCAGCCGCGCATTAAAGCGCGCGAGAAGCGGCGTGGGATCAGCCTCGATCCGGCTGGGAGGCACAGCGCCGCCGAGCAGGCAGGCGAGCGGGCTGGGACGACAATCGGGGCTTGCGGAAATGGCGTCCAGGCCGTGCCGCAACTCTGCACCGTAGCTGAGCCGAAAGCGCGGCTCGAAAGGCGAGTAACTCCCCACCCTCTGGATAGACGCCTCGTCCGTCATGTCGCCCGACAGCCGAACCGATGCCATCCGCACCCGGTCACGCGTCAGCCCGAAGCCGTTGAGCGCCACATCCTGATCGACATGGTCGAGTCCCGCGGCGGCCACGAGGCTCGAGCGACGCGAGCGGATCAGCGGATAGCTGGCAAACAGGCTGGCGAACCACGTTTCGGATTCGACGTCGATTCCGGCAAGGCCCACCGAAGGATTGACCGTGCTCCAGGTCAGCTGGCCACCCACGCGCAGCCCCTCGCTGCCGATGCGGAAATCATGGCCCAGCTGCACCGTCTGCTGCTCGGTAAAATCGAGCGTGCTGAAAAGCGACATCGAGGTACGGTCGCCAAGGCCGGTGAGATGGTAAACCTCGCCGCGCAGGACTCCGCCGAACCGGCCGATTGCACGCGATCCGAGGTTCTGGACATTGAAGTCGAGCGATCCCCGCCGCCGGATAGCGGCGATTTCCCCCACCAAATCGCCCGGAGCCCCGCCTGCGGCTGGCCTGAGCGAGAGGCGCACGTCCATTCCCGGCAGGTCATCAGCGAGCAGCAGGTAGCGCTCGGCCTCTTTCGTGTTGAAGACGCTCATCGCGGTGAGCTTCTGAAGGTAGCTGCCGACCACCTTTTCCGATGGCCCCGCATCGCCGCGCACCCGCACCGATGTCAGACGGCCGAACACCACGCTGAAATCGGGGGTGTTGTCGGCAAGGTTCTGTTCGGGGATCTCGACCGTGGCGAGATAGCCCTGCCGGCGCAGGATGGCGTTGGCCTCTGCACGAATATCGCACAGCACCGATACCGGCACCTCGCGCCCCTTGTAGCTGGCAACGGCGTCTTCGAGCGACAGGCCGGGAACGCGGTCGAGCCCGTTGAATTGCGCTCCGGCGACGGTGAACTTGATATCGGCGAACTCGGGCCGGTCGAGCGCGCAAGGTGGACGTTCGAAGTCGCCATCGATGGTCAGCGTGGGGCGCTGCTCCTCGCGGCGCAACTCGGGCGGGACGAGATCGGTGCGGTTAGGCGGCGTTATCTGCGCTTGGGCCGATGCAGCGCTGACTGGAACCAGCATCGCGCCAAGCCCCAAGACCATGGCCGAAGCCGCCCCGCGCAACAGAGCGACGGCTGAGCTTGAAGAGGAACCACGGCCCGATACGCGCGAATCAGGTTGCACATAACCTTGCGGTTCCTGGCGATTAACCGACAAATTTTCCCCCAGACCGTTCACTCGACAGACGACCAAACCTGGCCACCCACATCAAAACATTCGTGTTTTTCGCACCGAAGCCGCTTACGTTTTGACGCCATGCATTGCCCCAGCCGGAACTACCCCTTCTTTATCTACAAAGCTACAGCGGCAGCCAGTAAACACAAGCGCCCTTACGACAAAGACGCGGGGAGAGTGCGCCTTTGTCGCATTTGCACAAGCCCGCGCTCAGCACGGGTGGTGTCGGGGTTGGAGCAGCGCTCCTGATCAACTGCCCGCAGCGAGCATGACCTTGGAGGATGCCGCCGAAACCGCGCCCGGTTCCACCGCCATCTTGGCCGGACGCGCAGCGCCCGGATAGGCCTGCTTCAGCACAGCCAGCGCCGCGGTGATGCCGGCGTGGAGCTGGGGATTTTCGGCCTTGATCGCATTGCCGCTGCGGGCAAAGGCGCTCTCGGCCACCCGCGCAAAGCCGTATCCGTCGAGATAGGGCTCGTAGGCATCGCCCTTGGCGGCGGTGCGATACATGGTGCTGGCCCGCTCGATCTGGTCGGCGATGACGGCGGCGGCAATCTTGGCCTCGCTGGCTTCGCTCTTGGGGGCCTTGGTCGCAGCAGCGCGCAGCGCGGCGATGATCGCGTCGTAGCGCTTGCCCACTTCGGCGGCACTCTTGCCTTCGATCACCGCGACCGAGGCATCGGTGAGAAGCGGCTTGAAGTCCTTGACCCCGAGCTTGATGAACACCGGGTCCATTTCCACCAGCACTTCGGACGCGGGGTGCGCGAACATTTCGGCTGCGGCATCGGTCTTGCCCGCCGCAAAGGCATCGCGCGCAGCGACAACATGAGCCTCGGTCACAGCAAGCGCGGTGCCATAGGCGACCGGATCGGTGGCGGCATTGGCGACGGCAACCCCGCCCTCGCCCTCACCACCTGTGGCCCCTCCGCCTTCGCCTTCGCCGCCGGCGCCGCCTTCGCCCTCTCCGCCGGGAGCGACCGCAGCCGCCTCGCCGCCAGCCTCGCCGCCACCTTCGCCGCCAGCCTCGCCGCCGCAGGCAGCGAGCAGACCGCCCACGATGGCGGTGCCGAGGCCGAGCTGGGTCCAGAGCTTGAGTTTGCTGTTCATCGGGCAGGAATCCTTGGGTGGAATGGAAAAGTGGAGCGCGTCATGACGGAAATGATAATCATTCGCAAGTGGCCTTTTTCGGACGCGCGGCACTTGCCAGCTTCACCCCCGCCCGATAGGTTATGTGATAATATCTCTTGTGGAGCACCCGCCTTTCATGACCATCCTGCTCGCCTGCCAGTCCCGCCTGGCGAATGCGCCTGATGTGCTGGACGCGATCCGCGAGGAGGATTGCAACCTTGCGATCTGGGAGCGCACGCCCTTTGCCAATTTCGCCCCGCTGACCGAGGGCGATCCGCAGGACATCCGGTTCGAGACCACGCCGGATGATCTGCCTGCCAAGCTCATGGCAGCCCTTGCTGAAAACGGCTTTGCCGCAGCCGGCCTGTGGGACATTCTGGTGGCAGACGCCGCCCAGCTCGCGCGCCGGTTCTGCGCGGCGATGGATCTGGCGCGGATCGAATTGCGGCTCGAGGTGGTGCGCACCGATTCTTGCCGCAAGTTCCACGCCGACTATGTCAGCGCGCGCCTGATCACGACCTATGTCGGGGCCGGGACGGACTGGCTCGACGATGCCGAAGCCGCCCATCTCGCCGCTGGTGGCGAGCCGCGCAGGATCAATCGCATGGCCGCTTTCGATGTCGGCCTGTTCAAGGGCAAGCTTGCGACCGAGCGTCCCGCGATCCATCGCTCTCCGCCGATTGCGGGCACGGGAGCCACGCGGCTGCTGCTGGTATTGAACCCGTCAGCCAAGCCTTTCGTCGAACGGCCAGATTCGCCCTTTTCAGGAACCGGCGAACTGGCCTAACAGCGCGGCTTCCGTCCGTTCGGGCGACAACACGCGCACGACGCTTCCGCCATCGGCCGGAGCCCGGCGCCATGACAGGGTGATGCTAGTGACGAGAACTTTCCTGCTTGCCGGGGCCAGTGCCCTGACCCTTGCAATTCCGGCCGCGGCGCTCGCCGATGAAGGCATGTGGCTGCCCAGCCAGACCGGCGCGATTGCCGATCAGATGAAGGCCGCCGGGCTTGAGCTCGATGCCAAGACCCTCGGCGATCTCCAGCGCCCACCCTTGACGGCCATCGCCTCGCTCGGCGGTTGCTCGGCCGCCTTCCTTTCGCCCGAGGGCCTCGTCGCCACCAACCACCACTGCGTGGCTGGCTCGCTCCAGTACAATTCCTCGCCCGAGAAGGACTACCTCACCAACGGCTTCCTCGCCCAGACCCTGGCCGACGAGCTGCCCGCAGCGCCCGGCAGCCGCGTCTACGTGATCGAAGACCTGCGCGATGTCTCCAAGGACATGCTCAAGGGTGCCGAGAAGCTCGAAGGCCGCGCCCGCTATGACCGGCTGCAGGCCAATCGCACCGCGTTGATCGAGGCGTGCGAGAGGCAGGCCAACCGCCGCTGCGATGTCCGCGCCTATTTCGGCGGGCAGCAGTACTGGCTCCAGCAGCAGCTCGAAATCAAGGACGTGCGCCTGGTCTACGCGCCGGCTGGCGGAGTCGGCAATTTCGGCGGCGAGAAGGACAACTGGATGTGGCCGCGCCACACCGGCGACTTCTCGTTCTACCGCGCCTATGTCGCGCCCGACGGCTCCTCGGCGGCGTTCAGCAAGGACAACGTGCCCTTCAAGCCCAAGGCCTGGCTGCCGATCGCCAAGGAAGGCGTGAAGGACGGCGACTTCATCATGGTCGCCGGCTTCCCCGGCACCACCGAGCGTCTGCGCTCGGCGGAAGAAGCGCGCTTCTATTACGAGGAACTCTACCCCTACCAGCAGGCGATGCTGACCGAGTATGGCAACCGCATCGACGAGCTGACCGCGGGCAATCAGGCCGCCACCATCGCCTATGCCGCAACGCTGCAGGGCATCGAGAACTACGAGAAGAAGATCGCCGGCCAGATGGCCGGGGCCGATGCCATCTCGCTGGTCGAGAAGAAGCAGGCCGACGAGGCGGGCTTCCGCGCGTGGATCAAGGCCGACCCCAAGCGCGAGGCGACCTATGGCGCGGCGCTGGCTGAGCTCGACAAGCTGGTAGCCGAAAGCAACGCCGAAGCTCTCGCCGATGCCAAGCGCGGTATGCTCGGCCGCGGCCAGCTTTACGGTGCGGCACGCTCGCTCTACCGCTGGGCCAACGAACAGGCCAAGCCCGACAAGCAGCGCGAGCCCGGCTTCCAGGAGCGTGACCGCGCCTTCATGACGCAGGGCATGCAGCGCATCGAGCGCCGCTATGTCGAAGCGATCGATCAGGTGCTTTGGGCGGATGGCCTTGCCGAATACCGCACCCTGCCCGCCGAACAGCGCATCAAGAGCTTCGATGCCTTCATGGAAGGCCGCGATCTTGCCTCGCTATACGCCGGCAGCGAACTCGCCAACACCGCCAAGCGCCTCGAATGGATGGGCAAGTCGGTTGCCGACTTCAAGGCATCGAATGATCCCTTCATCCAGCTTGCGATTGCCACCTATGACGAGGCAATGGCCAGCGAAGCGGCGGAAAAGGAACGCTCGGGCCGGGTCCAGAAGGCCCGTTCGAGCGTGATGGAAGCGCGCCTTGCCTATGCCGCATCGCTCGGCAAGACCATGTACCCGGACGCCAACGGCTCGCTGCGCTTCACCTATGGCAATGTGACCGGCAAGGCAGTCGACGGGCAGGTGTGGACCCCCTTCACCACTGCCGAGGGCATTGTCGCCAAGCACACCGGCCGCGGCGAATTCGACGCGCCCGACAAGATGATCGAACTGATCAAGGCCAAGGATTACGGCCGCTGGGCTTCGCCTGAGCTGGGCACGCTGCCGGTCGACTTCCTCTCCACCGTCGACATCACCAACGGCAATTCGGGCTCTTCGACCCTGAATGCCAAGGGCGAGTTCGTGGGCCTCGCCTTCGACGGCACGATCGAGGGCGTGGTCAGCGACTGGATGTATGATCCCAAGATCAACCGCACCATCCACGTCGACAGCCGCTTCATGCTGTGGACCATGGAAAAGGTCGACGGCGCGCAGCGTCTGCTCAAGGAAATGGGCGTCGAGACCAAGTAAAATCTGAATAAGTATGCGGCGCGTGGGAATCCCGCGCGCCGCCTGCTAACATCCTCGCCAGCCTCGCGGGGAGACGAATATGCACGAAGTTGTCGCGGTCGATATCGGCGGAACCCATGCGCGTTTCGCCATCGCGAGCATTGCCGCGGACGGAGCGATCACGCTGGGCGAGCCCGAGACGCTCCACACCGCCGATCACGCCAGTTTCCAGACCGCATGGGAAGCCTTCCGCGAGCGCATGGGCGGCACCCTGCCCGCCGCGGTCAGCATGGCGATTGCAGGGCCGGTGGGCAGCCCCGGCAACCTCAATCCGGTGATCCGCTTCACCAATAATCCGTGGATCATCCGCCCGCCGCTGATCCCCGAAAAGCTCGATGTCGAGCGCTTCACAATCGTCAATGATTTCGCTGCCGTGGCCCATGCTGTGGCGCGCGCGGATGCCAGCCAGTTCCTCCACCTTGCAGGGCCGGACGAACCCCTTGGACATGACGGCACGATCAGCGTCATCGGGCCGGGCACAGGCCTTGGCGTTGCCCATCTCTGGCGCTCGGGCAGCGCCTACCGCGTGCAGGCAACCGAGGGAGGGCATATCGACTTTGCCCCGCTCGATTCCATCGAGGATGCGATCCTTGCCCGCCTGCGCCGCCGCCACAACCGTGTCTCAGTGGAGCGCGTGGTGGCAGGCCCCGGCATCGTCGACATCTATCAGGCCCTCGCCGCGCTCGAACAGCGCAGCGTGCCGGAACGTGACGCGATCGAGATCTGGACGCTTGGTACCAGCGGCGAAGACTCTCTGGCCGCTGCCGCAATCGATCGCTTCTGCCTGTCGCTGGGATCGGTGGCGGGCGACCTGGCGCTGGCGCAGGGCGGCTTTGCAGGCGTGGTGATCGCCGGCGGGCTTGGCTACCGCATCCGCGACACTCTGCTCGCATCCGGCTTTGCCGAAAGGTTCAAGGCCAAGGGGCGGTTCGAAAGCCTGATGGCCTCGATCCCGGTCAAGCTGATCGTGCACCCGCAGCCCGGCCTGTTCGGCGCGGCGGCCGCCTATGCTTCCGAGCACCTGCCGCCGCCGGGAGCCCCCGCGTGAAGACCATCGCAGCGCTCGACGCGCGGCTCGGCGAGTTGCACCAGCGCACGCGCGAGACGCCGCTGTTCAATCCGGTGTTCCAGCTCTCGCTCGATCTGTCGCGCGCGCTGGAAGGCGGTGAAATCAGCCTTGATGACATGGGTGCGCTGGTGGCCGAGCTGGAATGCGAAGGCCTCAAGGCCCGCGCGGGCAAGCTGCGCCGCCTGCTCGCGCCGCAAGGCCCGGCGGCACCGCTCGCCGGTGAAGATGAGGACTTCGCGGATTTCGCTGCCCGCTGGGAGCGTCCGCAGCTCCACGCCGTGTTCACCGCCCACCCCACCTTCCTGCTCACCCCTGCGCAGAGCGAGGCGGTTGCGGCTTCGGCCTCGGCTTCGGCTGGCGAAGACGCGGGCGACGTGGTCTGCGCAGTTCCGCCGACCCGAGCAGGCGTAACGCTCGAACACGAACACCGCGCCGCCTTGGGTGCCATGGCCCGCGTCCAGGACGCACGCGATGTGATCGTCGCCCGGCTGCTGGAGCAGGCGCAGAGCCGCTGGCCGCAGGAATGGCGGTCCCTGCGCCCGCTGCCGTTCCGCTTCGCCAGCTGGGTCGGCTATGACATGGACGGGCGCACCGATATCGGCTGGCACACATCCATCGCCTTCCGCCTGTCTGAAAAGGCCGAGCGGCTGGCGCGCTACACCGCCAGCCTTGAAGCGATTGATCCTGCCCATGCCTTGCTCGGGGTTCTGCGCCCCGCCACCGCTTTCGCTGCCACGCGGGCCGCGGATTTCGCGGGCGACCTGTCAAGCGCCGAAGCGCTGGCCGAGGCAGCCAACCGCCTGACCATGCCGAGCGCGGAGAACCTGCTTTCGCTCACCCCGCTGATCGCTACCCTTGAAGACGAAGCGGCCAGCGCCGCACCGCCGCGGGCGATCAGGCTGCTGACCCTCGCTGCTGCGATGCGCGCAGACGGGCTGGGCATGGGGTGGATCCATTTCCGGGTGAACGCCAAGCAGCTCCACAACGCGGTCCGCCGCCGGATGGGCGACCACGAGACCATCGACCTCGCCAGCAAGGGGGCCATCGCCACCCTGCGCAGGCTGGTGGAAGAGGCCAAACCGCTGCGCACCAATTTCGCCGCGCTCGCCACCGAAAGCTCGACCGCGATCCGTCAGTTCCTCGCGATGGCGCAGATCCTCAAGCACATCGATGCCGACGCGCCGATCCGGATGCTGGTGGCCGAGTGCGAACAGCCCGCCACGGTGCTCGCCGCGCTCTATTTCGCCAAGCTCTTCGGGGTCGAGGGCAAGGTCGATGTCTCGCCTTTATTCGAGACCGAGACCGCGCTGGAGCATGGCGGCCGCTTCCTCGATGCGCTGTTGGCCGAGCCAGCCTATCGCGCCTATGCGAAAACACGCGGGCGGGTGGCGGTGCAGACCGGCTTTTCCGATGCCGGGCGGTTCGTCGGGCAGGTGCCCGCCGCGCTCGCCATCGAGCGCCTTCAGGGCCGCCTCGCCGAAGCGATGGCGGCCAACGGCCTCGGCGATGTTGCCGCGCTGGTGTTCAACACCCACGGCGAGAGCATGGGCCGCGGCGCGCACCCCGCCTCGTTCCGCGACCGGCTCGAATGGCCGCTGTCGCCCTGGGCGCGGCGGCGCTTTGCCCGGGCCGGGATCAGGCTGGAGCCGGAGGTGAGCTTTCAGGGCGGGGACGGCTATCTGTTCTTTGCCACGCCCGAACTGGCACTCGCCACCCTCTCGCGCATTGCCGAGCTGCGTCCGGCCGAAACCGATATCGCAGCGCCCGCCGATCCCTTCTACCACCGCACCGATCTGAGCCTCGATTTCTATCGCGCGGTGAAGGAGCATCAGGGCGATCACTTGGCCAGCCGCACCTATGCCCGTGCGGTGACGGCCTTTGGCCTCGGGCTCTTGAACCCCACCGGCAGCCGCGTTTCGCGCCGCCAGAGCGACATCAATGCCGACCGCGAGATGAGCCTGCGCCAGATCCGCGCCATCCCGCACAATGCGATCCTCCAGCAGCTGGGCTATCCGGTGAATGTCATCGCCGGGATCGGCAGCGCGGCCGACGGCAATCGCGAGGAAATCGCCGCTCTGCTGACCGATAGCCCGCGCGGGCGCCAGATCATGCGGCTGGTGCGGGCCGCCAACGGGCTTGCCAGCATCAAGACCGTGGCGGCTTACGGCGAGCTGTTCAACTCGGCCTATTGGGCGAGCCGCACCTATCGCGGCACCGAGGATCACCTTGCGGGGCCTTGCGCGGCGCTGGCCGAATATCTCGTCGGAGATGACCGGACAGGCGTGTTCCGCCGCCTCGCCTCGCGCCTCCGGATCGACGCGTTGAAGTTCCACCGCCTCAGTGATCTGGTGCCGGACGAGGCCCCGTCGCAGGACCGCGAGGCGGTGCGCCGCCGGATCGGGGTGTTGCAGGCGCTGCGACTGGCGCTGCTCCAGCACATGTTCCTCAAGGCGGTGGGCGTCCCCGCCTTCAGCCGCGCCAACGACATCAGCCGCCGCGACGTGATCGACATGGTGCTGTCCCTGCGCGTCGACGAGGCACTCGCCCAGCTGCGCCGTGCCTTCCCCGTAAGAGTGCCCGAGCCGCGCGATTTCCCATTGGACGAACCCTCCGATTATCCCGATGGCGGCGAGGAAGGCTACGGCGCGATCGAGCGTGATTTCATGACGCCGATTGCCACCGCACAGGAGCTCAGCCTGAGGATCTCGACCGCCATCGCCAACGAGTTCGGAGCGCATGGTTGAGGGCTCGCAAGGGCCGCAATGTTTCACGTGAAACATTGCCCCTCGCCTGCCAACTGCACATCATCTCGGGGTCAAAGCGAGGCTAGAGGGGGTGTAAATTTGCCGCTTTTGGCGATTTTCAGCGCGCCGTGCTGCCCCGCCGGATCAGGCTGACCGGCACGCGTCGGCGCGCCTTGGTGCCATCTTCGTCCAGCACCGCCTCGACCAGCGCTGCGCCGGCTTCGGCCGGATCGGGCGCGAGGGTGGTGAGCGGCGGGCGGCTGAAGCGGCCAGCGACGAGATCATCGAACCCCATCACGCCGACTGCGTCCGGCACGCCGATATCCGCCGCGGCCAGCGCCTCGATCGCGCCCAGCGCCATGGCATCGCAGGCGGCGAACACCGCATCGACATCGCCCTGTTCGATCAACCCCCGCTCGATCAGCCCGCGCGCGGCGCGGCGGCCTTCCTCCTCGCGGGTCTCGGCATTGATGGTGGGGACTAGGCACGGCTCCAGCCCGGCGGCGCGCATCGCCTCGGCATAGCCTTCATAGCGCTCGGTGAACTGCACCTGCGGCGTGTTCAGCGCGCCAAGGAAGCACGGGCGCTTGTAACCCGCCGCCAGCAGATGCTCGACCGCCAGCCTTCCGGCCGCGCGGTTATCCGATCGCACCCAGTCAAGCTCGTCAAACGGCGAGCCCCAATAGGCGACCTTGCGGCCCTCGTCCTCGAGCGAGCGGAAATACTCCCATGCGGGCGCATTGGTGGTGGTGCCGATCACGACAAGGCCATCGGCGCGGCCCTGTTCCTGATAGTGGCCGAAGAAATCGTCGGGGCGGGCCTGAAAGCTCACCAGCGTCTCGAACCCGCGCTCCGACGCCGCCACACACACAGAACCGAGCAGGGCATAGGCAAAGGGATTGATGCTCGACGCATTGTCGCCCTCGCGGCAGATCACCACCACCGCAAGCGTGCCGGTCGATCCGCGCCGCAGCCGCGCCGCGCGTTCATCGACGAAATAGCCCAGCGCTTCAGCCGCTTCGATCACCTTGCGGCGGGTCGCCTCGGCAATCGCGGGACTGCCCGACAGCGCACGGCTGACGGTCGGCTGGCTGACGCCCGCCCGCTCCGCCACATCGAAGGATGTCGGCCGTCTCTTGGGTCCCCCGTTCATGGGTTCCTCTCTAGGGCGCAAGCTTATCCCCGCGCAAGGCTGGCTTGCATTGCTATTCGCACTGGAAAACCATCCAGGTCTCTTGCAAGTTGACATGTGCGCGCGAATTGTGAACGTTCGCAACACAGCTGCGCGGAGCAACCGCGCGCGGGGAGAGGGATCAGCGATGGCAATGGCACCGGGAGCAGGCGCGGCGGGGGATTATGCGCAAGGGGCAGGCGATACGCCGCAGGTCGACGCACCGGGCCTCAACTATTTCGTCTTCGCGCTGTTCTTCATCTTCGGCGGGATCACCTCGCTCAATGATGTGATCCTGCCCAAGCTGCAGGAACTTTTCACGCTCAGCTACACCGAAGCGATGCTGGTGCAGTTCTGCTTCTTCACCGCCTATTTGCTGATCGGCATCCCGGGGGCAGAGCTGGTCAAACGCGTCGGGTATATGCGCGGGGCAGTTGTGGGTCTGCTCACCATGATGGCCGGCTGCCTGCTGTTCATCCCCGCCAGCCAGACGGCCACCTATGGCCTGTTTCTGGGCGCCTTGTTCATTCTCGCCAGCGGGGTTGTGGTGGTGCAGGTTGTCACCAATCCGCTCATCAGCCTGCTGGGGCCGCAAAAGACCGTGCACAGCCGCCTGACCTTTGCGCAGGCGTTCAACAGCCTTGGCACCACGATCTTCCCCCGCGTTGGCTCGGGCCTGATCCTCGGCGGGTTGGCCGGGGTTTCCGCCAAGGAGTTGAGCGGGGCCGAGCTTGACGCCTATCGCACAGCGGAAAGCGCGGCGATTGTTTCGACCTATATCGGCCTTGCCGTGGCGCTCGCCGTGATCGCGGCGGTGGTGTGGGTCTATCGCAACAAGCTGCCGCATGATGCCTCTGCCGCCCGAGACGCCGCGCTGACGACGCCCGGACGCTATGTGGCCGGACTGGTACCGATCATCGCCGGTGGCTGGATGGTTATTCAGGGCATGGAATTGCCCGGCATCGCGCTGTTGATCGCAGGTCCGGCGATCTGGCTGTGGGGCAACCCGCTGCTAACCCGCACCCGGTTTTCCTTCGGGGCGCTGTGCATCTTCCTCTATGTCGGCGCGGAAGTCGCGATTGGCTCGCTGATCGTCGGCTATCTGATGCAGGACAGCGTCATGAGCCTCACGGAACGAGCCGCGGGCGACCTCATCTTCATCTATTGGGGCGGCGCGCTGGTGGGGCGGATCATCGGTTCGGCGGTGCTGCGCTTCGTCAGCCCCGGCATGGTGCTGGCCGGCGTTGCGGCAGGCGCGATTGCGCTGGTGCTGTTCTCCACCAGCGCCACCGGAACGACAGCGGGTTACAGCCTGCTGGCCGTGGGCCTGATGAATTCGATCATGTTCCCGACGATCTTCAGCCTCGCCTGCGAAAAGCTGGGCGCGCAGGCGGCAGACGGATCAGGGATCATCAACATCGCCATCTTCGGCGGCGCGGTGATCCCGCTGCTGACGGGTATCCTTGCAGACGCCAGCGGCAGCCTTGGCACGGCGATGATCCTGCCAATTTCCTGTTATGCGATTATTGCAGGCTTCGGGTTTTACGCCAGAAAGCCCGCGTAGGGCATAGTGTGGCTTGAATAAGTATGCGCTGAACTGGCAGTTGTAGCGTCGCGCGCCTAGGTAGGACGCGACGTTACAAGGGGCTATCCGCCATGGGTTTCACCGCTGACCGCCTGCTGCTGTTCGGAGCCACCGGCGACCTTGCCCAGCGCATGCTGTTGCCGAGCCTGTTCGCGCTCGATGCCGACGGGCTGCTCGCGCCCGACATCAAGATCATCGGCACCGCCCGCAGCGCGATGTCGGACAGCGAATATCGCAATTTCGCCCGCGCCGCGCTGGAGAAGTATCTGCCCGCCGAACGGCGCGGGAGCATGGCGGGGTTCCTCAATCGCCTCGCCTACCAGACCCTCGATGCGACCGCGATGGAAGGTTACGGCCCGCTGGCCGAGAAGGTCGGCACGCCCGAGCGCGGCCTTGCGATCTTCCTCTCGACCGCGCCCAGCCTGTTCGGCCCGACCATCAAGGGGCTCCAGTCCGCCGGGTTGACGGGCGACAATGTCCGCATGTGCCTCGAAAAGCCGCTGGGCACCGATCTTGCCTCCAGCCGCGAGATCAATGATGCGGTGGCGGGCGCCTTCCCGGAAAGCCGGATTTTCCGGATCGACCACTATCTCGGCAAGGAGACGGTGCAGAACCTCCTCGCGCTGCGCTTTGCCAACCTGATGTTCGAGCCGCTGTGGAACGCCGCCCACATCGATCACGTGCAGATCACTGTCGCCGAGACGGTGGGCCTCGAAGGGCGCGTTGCCTTCTACGATGATGCCGGCGCAATCCGCGACATGGTGCAGAACCACATGCTCCAGCTGCTGGCGCTCGTCGCGATGGAGCCGCCTGCCCACTTCGATGCGACCGCGGTGCGGGACGAGAAGGTCAAGGTGCTGCGCGCCCTGCGCCCGGTTTCCGCGGGCGAGACGGTGACGGGGCAGTACCGCGCCGGAGCCATCGGCGGGCAGGCCGTGCCGGGCTATGACGAGGAGCTGGGCAAGGACAGCGACACCGAGACCTTCGTCGCGATCAAGGGCCATGTCGATAACTGGCGCTGGAAGGGCGTGCCCTTCTACCTTCGCACCGGCAAGCGCATGCCCAAGCGCGTGACCGAGATCGTGATCCAGTTCCGCTGCGTGCCGCACTCGATCTTCGCCGGACGCGGGGCGACGATGCAGCCCAACCGCCTGGTGATCGGCATCCAGCCCGAAGAGAACATCACCCTGTCGCTGATGACCAAGGTTCCGGGGCTCGACCGCGAGGGCATCCGTCTGCGCCAAGTGCCGCTCAACATCGCCATGCCCGATGCCTTCACCGGCGCGGTGCGGCGCATCGCCTATGAACGCCTGCTGCTCGATCTGGTCGAGGGTGACCAGACCCTGTTCGTGCGCCGTGACGAGGTGGAGGCGCAGTGGGAATGGGTCGATGCGATCCGCGCAGGCTGGGCAAGCGAAGGCCTCACCCCCAAAACCTATACCGCCGGCAGCTGGGGCCCGAGCGCGGCCATCGCGCTGGCCGAACGCGACGGCGTAACGTGGCATGAGTAAACTGGCATGAGCACTCTCAACGACACCCTTCACCGCGTCACCCAGCGGGTGATCGAACGGTCAAAGCCGACCCGCAGCGCCTATCTCGATCTGATCCGCCGCGAAGGCGACAACATGGGTGAGCGCAGCGCCGTCTCGTGCTCGAACCTCGCCCACGCCTATGCCGGGGCGCTGGAAGATCAGGCCGCGCTGGTGGCCGGGCGCGGTGCGAATATCGGCATCGTCACCAGCTACAACGACATGCTCTCGGCCCACCAGCCCTATGGCCGCTATCCGGACCGGCTGAAGATCTACGCGCGCGAAATCGGCGCCACGGCGCAGGTGGCAGGCGGGACTCCGGCAATGTGCGACGGGGTGACGCAGGGCGAAGTCGGCATGGAGCTATCGCTGTTCAGCCGCGATGTGATCGCGCTGTCGGCGGCGGTGGCGCTGTCCCACGCGATGTATGACGGCGCGCTGATGCTGGGCATCTGCGACAAGATCGTGCCCGGCCTCTTGATGGGCGCGCTGCGCTTCGGTCACCTGCCGACCATCTTCGTGCCCTCCGGCCCGATGCCGACCGGCATTCCCAACAAGGAAAAGCAGCGCGTCCGCCAGCTCTATGCGGAAGGCAAGGCCACCCGCGCCGAGCTGCTGGCGAGCGAGATGGCAAGCTACCATTCGCCCGGCACCTGCACCTTCTTCGGCACCGCCAACTCCAATCAGATGATGATGGAGATGATGGGCCTGCACATTCCGGGCAGCGCCTTCATCCAGCCCGGCACGCAGCTGCGCCAGGCTCTGGACCGCGAGGCGGTGCACCGGGTCGCGGCGATCGGCCGCAAGGGCGATGACTACCGCCCGCTCGGCCTGTGTGTGGACGAGAAGGCGGTGATCAACGCCGCTGTCGGCCTGCTCGCCACGGGCGGCTCCACCAATCACGCGATCCACCTGCCCGCCATGGCGCGCGCGGCGGGCGTGATCTTCGACTGGGACGACCTCAGCGAACTGTCGGGCGCCGTCCCGCTGATCGCGCAGGTCTATCCCAATGGCTCGGGCGATGTGAACCAGTTCCACGCGGCGGGCGGCATGGGTTACGTGATCGGCGAGCTGCTCGAGAGCGGCCTTGCCCATGGCGACATCCTGACGGTCGGGCGCGGGGACTTCAGCGACTATGCCCGCGAACCCGGCCTTGATGGAGAGGCATTGGTGTGGCGCGAGGTTGGCCCCAGCATGGACGACACCATGCTCCGCCCGGTCAGCAATCCGTTCAAGCCCGATGGCGGCATGCGCCTCATCACCGGCAATCTCGGTCGCGCCTGCTTCAAGACCTCGGCGGTGGACCGCGAGCGCTGGACCATCGAAGCGCCGTGCCGCGTGTTCGAGGATCAGGCCGCCGTCGCCGCCGCGTTCAAGGCAGGCGAGCTTGACCGCGATGTCGTGGTGGTGGTCCGCTTCCAGGGGCCGCGCGCCAATGGCATGCCCGAACTCCACAAGCTCACCCCGGCATTGGGCGTGTTGCAGGATCGCGGGTTCAAGGTCGCGCTGGTCACCGATGGCCGCATGTCGGGCGCGAGCGGCAAGGTGCCCGCCGCGATCCACTGCACCCCCGAAGCACTCGGCGGCGGCCCGCTCGCGCGGCTGCGCGATGGCGACATGGTGAAGGTCTGCGCGGTCACCTGCGAACTCACCACCACCGCCGATCTTTCCGCCCGCGAAGCTGCGCCCGATCCGCAAGGGCAAAGCGGCACCGGGCGCGAGCTGTTCGGCATGATGCGCCACTTTGCCGACGGCGCCGAACAAGGTGCCAGCGCAATGCTCGCCACCGGAGGAATGTAAGCGATGAATATCGACGCCATCATGCGCACCGCGCCGGTCATCCCGGTGATCGTGATCGACGAGGTCGCCCATGCGGTGCCGCTGGCCGAGGCGCTGGTGGCAGGCGGCCTGCGCGTGCTCGAAGTCACGCTGCGCACCCCGGCCGCGCTTGAAGCGATCACTGCGATGAAGGCGGTCGAAGGTGCAATCGTCGGCGCAGGCACGGTGACCAACCCGCGCGAGCTTGATGCGGCGCTGGAAGCGGGAAGCGAGTTCATCGTCTCGCCCGGCCTGACCGAGCCGCTCGGCAAGGCGGCGGTTGCGGCAGGCGTGCCGTTCCTCCCCGGCATCGCCAATGCGGGCGACATCATGCGCGGGCTCGATCTCGGGCTCGACCGGTTCAAGTTCTTCCCGGCCATGGCGGCAGGCGGACTTCCGGCGCTGAAGGCGCTCGCCGCGCCTTTCGGCAATGTGCGCTTCTGCCCGACCGGCGGGATCAGCCTTGAGAACGCGCCCGAATGGCTCGCCTTCGATCCCGTCCTGTGCGTGGGCGGCAGCTGGGTTTCCCCCAAGGGCGCGCCCGACAAGCCGGTGATCGAAAAGCTCGCGCGCGAGGCCTTCGCGCTGCGTTAGTCGCGCTTGGCGAGCAGCCAGCCGAAAATCTCGGGCAGACGCGCCGCCCAGGCGTTTTCCTCGTGCTCTGCGCCTTCGTAGACGCGGCTCTCGAAGTCGCCGCCCTTCTGCCAGCCCTGCGCCACCATGCGCGCATCCACCACCTGCTGGTAGGGCGCGTAAAAGGCATCAAGCGTTGCCGTGCCGTGGTCCATCCACACGCGGCGACCATCGGGCTGGCCAAGTCGCGCAGCAAACCATGTGTCCCACAGGCCCTGCAATTGCGCCGCATCGATCGCGCGCGGATCGACCGCCGGCCAGTGCGAAGAGACGCAGCCTGCGCGCCCGAACACCTGAGGCTGTTCGAGAAAGGCATAGCAGCTCATCAGCCCTCCCATGCTGGAGCCGACAATCGCGGTATCATCCCGTCCCGGACGGGTGCGGAAACTCGCATCGACCCAGCTCTTCAATGGCCCGGCGATCCACGCGAGATAGTGCTGCGAGATCACGCCGCCCGCCGTCATCCCGTCCATCTGCGCGCGCAGATTGCCCGATGTCAGATCATAGAGGCTGCGCGGGAGATATTGCCGGTGCCGGTCAGGCCCGGGCGCCCAGATGCCGATGATGATATGCGGCTCCACCTTGCCGCTCGCCGCCGCTGCCAGCATCGCTGTGTCGGCAGCCCAGATCTTGTTGAAGTTCGACTTCTTGACGTCGAACAGATTGTGCCCGTCATGCATGTAGAGCACCGGGTAGCGCTGACCCCCCGCGTCATAGCCCGGCGGCAGCCAGATCGAGAGGCGCTGATCGGGCAGGCCAGCAGCGGGAACGCGCTCGTATTCGATGGTGCGGCCACCATCCTGCGCCATGGCGGGGGATATCGCCAGCGCCAGAACCGCCATCAGCAAGGTCAGCAAACGTGCCATGATCCCACTCCCCGCAAGGTTTTGTTTGCCGCGAAAATAACAGCCCTGCGCCATTTGGCCACCGGGCAAGGCAATTGCGCGCGGCCCGAGCGGGGATTACAGCCGATCACCCGCTTTCCCGGAAACGCCCGCGCATGACCTCCTGGCGAATGACCGCCCCGATTGACGATATCAGAGGCCCGCTTGCCGAGGTGCTGGCGGCGGGAGAGCCTTGCGCGATTGCGACGCTGGTGGCGGTCGACGGCTCGGCCCCGCGCGATGCGGGCGCGCAGATGCTGGTCACGGCGGGCGAATATTGGGGCTTCCTCTCGGGCGGCTGCATCGAGTCAGATGTCGCCCGCCATGGCCGCGAAGCCATGGCCGAGGGCACCCCGCGATCCTTGCGCTATGGCGAGGGCAGTCCGTGGATCGACATCAAGCTAGCCTGCGGGAGCGGGATCGATGTGCTGGTGGAGCCAGTCGCGGCGGGCGATGCGGCATTGGCAGCGCTGGTGGCGAGCCATGCCGAACGCCGCCCCGTGGTCTGGTCGAGCGACGGGACTGCGCGCCGTGTCGAACCTGCGGGGGAAGCGAGCGCCTTTGCATGGAACGGCAGCGGTTACGCGCGCCTGTTCGCGCCCACCACGCGGCTGGTGCTGATCGGTGAGGACGGCGCGGCGCTCTCTGCCGCAGCGATTGCGCTGGAGGCGGGGATGGAGGTTGCGCTCGTCACCCCCGGCGGGCCGGATGCACCGCCGCCGCTGCCGGGCATCATCTACCATCGCTGCGCCCCCGCCGAGGCGCTGGCGACCATCGGCATCGACCAATGGACCGCCATTGCGGTGCTCTCGCATGACCGCGAGGATGACGAACGCGGGCTCGCCGCAGCGCTCGCCTCGCCCGCCTTCTATGTCGGTGCCATCGGTGCGCGGGCGCGGCTCGATGCGCGGCTCGCCAAGCTGCGCGGGCATGGGGTGAGCGAGGCGGAAATCGCGCGGCTCCACGCGCCGATCGGGCTTCAGGGCTTCGGCAAGTCCCCGCGCGAAATCGCGCTGTCGCTGGTGGCGGAAGTGGCGCAGGCGGCCCATGCGCGGGCAGCCTCGGCAAGATCGGCCGGGGTGTCGATATCAAGCACTGCGCCGCGTTCCTCGGTATCGAGATAGGCGACTCCTTCGGTCAGGCCTTTGAGCAGGGCCGCCGCGCCGACATCACCGGTAAGCTGTGCGAGATCGGCAAAGGCAGCGCGGGTGAAGGCTGCCGGATGGCCGGGCTGGCCTGCCACACGTGGCCTTGCGGCATAGCCTGCCTGTTCGGCCAGCTGCGCCAGCGCGCCGCACAGCCCCACCGGCACCAGCGGCATATCGCCGAGAAACACGAACACGCCCTTGCACTCGGGAGAAAGCGCAGCCAGCCCGCGCCGGAGCGAGGCGGCTATGCCTTCCTCCCAATCGGGGGCCTCAACGATGCGGCAGTCACAGCCTGCGAGCGCCGCCGTGATTGCGGGGTGCGCCGCGCCGGTCGCCACCAGCACCGCGTCAAATCCGCCCGCCAGCACCGCCTCCACAGTGCGCCGGATGACCGGCGCACCCGCAAAATCCGCCAGCAACTTGTCGCTACCAAAGCGTCGCCCCGCCCCGGCAGCGAGCACCAGCGCCGACCAGCCGCGCAGGATCAAGCCTTGGCTTGGGTCAGCAGCGGCAGGTTGCGGATGCGCTTGCCCGTCGCCGCGGCCAGCGCATTGGCCAGCGCCGGGGTCGCGGGCGGCGTGCCCGGTTCGCCGATCCCGCCGGTCTTCGCGCCGCTCTCGATGAAGTGGACATCGATCTGCGGCGGCGCGTCAGCGAGCTTGAGGATCGGGTAATCGCCGAAATTGCTCTCGACCACCGCGCCCTTGTCGAGCGTGATCGCCTCGCCAATCGCCGCCGACAGGCTCATGATGAGGCCGCCTGCAATCTGCGCTTCGGCATTCAGGGGGTTCACCGTGGTGCCGCAATCGACCACCGCCCAGGCCTTCAAGACCTTGGGGGAGCCGTCTTCCTTGGTGGTCGCTTCGATCACCTCGGCAACGATGGTGCCGAAACTCTCGACAATCGCGATACCCCGGCCCGTGCCTTCGGGCAGCGGACTGCCCCAGCCCGAGCGCTGCGCCACGGTATCGAGCACCTTCTGGTGGCGCGAGCCTTGCGCCAGATGCTTGCGGCGGAACTGGTAGGGATCCGCGCCCGCAGCCGCCGCCAGCTCGTCCATGAAGCTTTCGGTGTAGAAGCCGAGCTGGGTCGCATTGACCGAGCGCCAAGGCCCGTCGATCTGGTTCGACTGATAGGCAAAGTGCCGCCGCGAGGTGGCCGGGATGGCGTAGATGAAGGGCACCTCGCCCTCGGCGTTGCCGCTCTGGGCATAATCGATCCGCATCGCGGTGATCGCGCCATCCTTGATCGAGGCCTTGAGCCCGGCGGAGGACTGCGGGCGATAGGTGCCGTGCCGCACTTCTTCCTCGCGGCTCCACACCAGCTTGACGGGATAGGGGACTTGCTTGGCGACGAGCGCGATCTGGTCGATGATCTCGACCACGTCGGGGAAGCGCCGGCCGAAGCCGCCGCCCATGATCATCGGATTGAAGATCACGCTCTCGACATCGAGCCCGGCCGCCTTGGCCGCGCGATTGCGGGTGCTGAGCGGATCCTGCAACCCGCCCCAGATGGTCAGCTTGCCGTCCTTGAAATGGCCAGTCAGCGCGAAGGGCTCCATCATCGCATGGTGGATGAAGGGGACGCGGTATTCCGCCTCGACCATCTGCACGCCATCCGCCGCGAAAGCCGCATCGACATCGCCCTCGCCGCCTTCGTTATCGGGCTTGCCGCC
Source organism: uncultured Alphaproteobacteria bacterium (assembly GCA_903934325.1). Taxonomy (GTDB): domain Bacteria; phylum Pseudomonadota; class Alphaproteobacteria; order Sphingomonadales; family Sphingomonadaceae; genus Erythrobacter. The sequence goes on from CAIZNH010000040.1 coordinate 86,501, forward strand.
TGCGCGCAGCTTGGCCTGCGCGGCATAGATGGCCGGGGTCGAGACGGCCGCATGGCCGCCGTCGGTGAACTTGGGCGTAAGCGCGGCGAGCCCCTTGGTCGCGGCCCAGTAGCCCTTGCCGATCACCACCACGGCATCGGGCAGCTTCACCACCTTCTCGACGCCAGCGACGGCCATGGCCGGGGCCTCGTCGACCGATTCCAGCATGCCGCCACGCACCGGCGCGGCCGCAATGGTCGCCACGCGCATTTCGGGCAGGGTGAAGTCGATCCCGTAGACCGCCGAGCCATCGACCTTGGCCGGGATATCGCGCCGGGGCACGGGCTTGCCGATCAGCTTCCACTGATCGCGGGTCTTGAGCACCGGATCGCTCGCCAGCGAACGCCCGGCAGCGCCTGCCGCCAGCTCGCCATAGCGCAGCGACTTGCCCGATGCGGCATGGGTGACCTTGCTGTCGGCGGTGGTCAGCTCGCTTTCCGGCACGCCCAGCCGGTCCGCCGCTTCGGCGATCAGCGCCGCGCGCACCGCCGCGCCGGTTGTGCGCATGCCAACCTCGCCGGTGAAGCGGATCGCGGAGGAGCCGCCGGTGATCATGATCGGCATCGAACGCGCCATCATGCCGATGACGGCATCGGGCAGCAGGCCTGCCAGCGTCTCACCCGCCATTTCGGGCAGGAAGCCCTTGGCAAGGTCCGCATTGGCGAAGGCGAAATCGGCCGGAGCCTGTTCGATCTTGAGCTTGGTCCAGTCGGCATCAAGCTCGTCCGCCAGCATCTGGCCCAGGGCCGTGTGCGAGCCCTGACCGAAATCGATATGCGGCGAATAGACCGTGACCGTGTCGTCTTCGGCAATCTTCATCCAGGTGTTGAAGGCGTGCTCGCCCTCGCCTGCAATCAGCGCCTTGGCGGTCGATTTGGCGGACTTGTCGGTCCACCACACGCCGAAGATGCCGCCGCCCACCAGCAGCGCGGACCCGGCAAGGAAGATGCGGCGCTTCACGCCCTTCTTCTTGACCGGCGCAGTCTCGGCCGGGCCGGTTTCGATCTCTTCGAGATTGGGGTTGGGATTATCAGCCATCATGCCTCTCCCTGCACGGTGGCCGCGGCGCGGCCGGTGGCGGCAAGGATTGCGCTGCGGATGCGCGGATAGGTGCCGCAGCGGCAGATATTGGTCATCACCTCGTCGATCTGCGCATCGGACGGCGTGCCGGCGCTTTCGATCAGCGACACGGCGGCCATGATCTGGCCCGACTGGCAATAGCCGCATTGCGGCACCTGCGCGTCGATCCAGGCCTGCTGCACCGCGTGAAGCGTGCTGTCCTCGCCCTTCAGGCCCTCGATCGTGGTGACGGCCTTGCCGGCAATCTCGCTGACGGGCACGCTGCACGAGCGGGTGAGCTGCCCGTCGACATGCACCGAACAGGCCCCGCAGGCGGAAATGCCGCAGCCGAATTTGGTGCCGGTGAGCGCGAGATCCTCACGCAAGACCCACAGCAACGGCGTATCGGGCTCAGCCGAAACGCTCACATCCTTGCCATTGACCGAAAAACCGATTGCCACGCGTCTGGCTCCTTGCCCCGTGTTTTGCGATTGCGCCTTCTAGCAGCCGAGCCGGGGCGCGGCCATGTCAAAAACGGCAGGGACTCTCCTAGACACTCACGCCGAACAGCCAACCGATCGCCGCCGTCACGGCCATGGCGAAGATCCCCCAGCCCACCACGCGCAAGGTCGCCGGCACCAGCGGCGCTCCGCCAGCTTGCGCGCCGAGCGCGCCGAAGATCGCCAGCACTGCCACCGACACGCCAAGCACCATCGCGACGATCAGGCCCGCGGGCGCGAGCCATGCTGCGATCAGCGGCACCGCCGCCGCCACGCTGAAGGTCAACCCCGAAGCCAGCGCCGCCTGCAAGGGCCGGGCAGCGAGATGTTCGCTGAGCCCCAGCTCGTCGCGCACATGGGCGCTGAGCGCATCATTGGCGCTCAATTCGCGCGCCACCGTCAACGCGGTTTCCTCCGACAGCCCGCGCGCGCGATAGATCGCAGTGAGTTCCTCAAGCTCGTGCTCGGGCGTATCGACCAGCGCCTGCTTCTCGCGGCGGATATCGGCCCGCTCGCTATCGGCCTGCGAGGAGACCGAGATGAACTCGCCGGCCGCCATCGACATCGCGCCAGCCACCAGCCCGGCCACGCCCGCCACCAACACTGCCCCGGGATCGGGCGTGGCAGCCGCCACGCCGAGGATCAGCGAGGAGACCGAGACGATCCCGTCATTGGCCCCCAACACCGCGGCGCGCAGCCAGCCGGTGCGGTGGACATAGTGCGGATCATCGGGATGTGCGCTCGGTCTCGGCATGGCTGATGTCTCCAGTAACCGGACAAGACTCCGGCTGCGCCCGAGCCAATCTCCTCCCCTGAGGCGGAGATTGCAAGGCTCGGGTCTTGACCGACTCAGGTTTCCTACATAGGTTGTCATATGAATATCTGCAAAGATATGCATATGTGGGAGGACATATTGCCGAGCCGGATCATGGTATCGCGCGAGCTGGCCGAGCTGCTCAAGCTGCTCGCCCATCCCGATCGGCTGCGGCTGATCGAGGAGCTGCGGCTCGGCGAACAGGATGTCGGCGGCATCGCCCTCGCGCTCGATCTGCCCGCGACCCGCATTTCCCAGCACCTCTCCCTGCTGCGCAGTCACCGCATCGTCGAAGACCGGCGCGAGGGCCGCAACCATTTCTACCGCCTCACCCATCCCGGCATCGCCGCATGGATCGTCGAGGCACTCGAATTCGTCGAGGTCCGTCACCGCATGGGTGAAAGCTTGCAAATCAACGAAGTGCGCGAGCTGTGGACCACCGGCACCCCTGCGACTTCCAGCTAGAAGGAATATCCCAATGTCGAACTTTGCCCGCGGCGTCATCAAGTTCCAGCGCGAGGTTTACCCCGAAAAGCAGGCGCTGTTCGAGCGTCTGAGCACCGGCCAGAGCCCCGAGGCGCTGTTCATCACCTGCTCGGACAGCCGGATCGAGACCGCCATGCTGACCCAGACCGATCCGGGTGAGCTGTTCATCTGCCGCAACGCGGGCAATATCGTGCCCCCGCACACCAACCAGACCGGCGGCATGACCGCCTCGATCGAATTCGCCATCGGCGCGCTGCACATCCCGCACATCGTGATCTGCGGTCACACCGAATGCGGCGCAATGAAGGGCGCGATGAACCGCGACGGGCTGACAAGCCTGCCGCACGTGCGCGAATGGCTGGGCTATTCGCAGGGCGCAGTCGATATCACCGAGGCGCTTGGCGCCGGGCTCGATCCCGATGCCAAGATGCGCATGCTGCTCGAACAGAACGTCATCCTGCAGTTGCAGCATCTCAAGACTCACCCGACTGTGGCCGTCGCGCTCGCTCAGAAGGCAGTCCAGCTGCATGGCTGGGTCTATGACATCAAGACCGGCGAGGTCTCGGCCTATGACGAGGTGACCGGCACGTGGATCACCGTCGAGGAGCGCTATGCCGCCGACCTCGCGGAAGCTGCGGTGGCCCATCACGCGCATTGAGGCGCCAGCGCCCCGTTCTTCCGCCCCCTTCCCCGGAGCACCCCTGCCCATGACCTCGCCCGCCACGTCCACAATGTCATCCGCAATCGTCGGACGAGACTTTCTCGCCTCGATCGTGGTGTTCCTCGTCGCCCTGCCGCTGTGCATGGGGATCGCGATCGCATCGGGCGCCCCGCCGGCGCTGGGTCTGATCACCGGGATCGTAGGCGGGCTGGTAGTCGGCAGCCTGGCCGGCTCGCCCTTGCAGGTGAGCGGCCCGGCGGCAGGGATGGCGGTGCTGGTCTACCAGGCGGTGCAGGAACACGGGCTGATGATGCTCGGCGTGATCGGGCTGATCGCAGGGGCCTTGCAGCTGCTCGCCGGGGTGCTGAAGCTGGGGCAATGGTTCCGCGCGATCTCGCCCTCGGTGATCCACGGGATGCTGGCGGGGATCGGGGTGCTGATCTTCGCCTCGCAGTTCCACGTGATGCTCGATGATGCGCCGCGCTCTGGCGGCCTTGCCAATCTCGCGGCGATCCCCGAGGCGATCATCAAGGTCTTTCCGGCCGATGGCTCGGTCCATCACCTTGCCGCGATGGCCGGGATCATCACCATCGCCACCATCACCCTGTGGAACAAGTTCAAGCCCAAGAGCCTCGCGCTGCTGCCCGGGCCGCTGCTGGGGGTGATCGTCGGCACGATCTTCGCCTTCATCTTCGCGCTGCCGATCACGCTGGTGGCCGTCCCCGCCAACCTCACCGACGCGCTCAACATCCCCACCATGGACGCGCTGAAGGGCGCGATGGATCCCGACATCCTGACGCTCGGAATCGTGTTCGCCTTCGTCGCCAGCGCCGAAACACTGCTGTGCGCCACGGCCGTCGACAAGATGCACATCGGCGTGCGCACCCAGTACGACAAGGAACTACGCGCGCAGGGCATCGGCAATCTGATTTGCGGCGCATTCGGTGCGCTGCCGATGACCGGCGTGATCGTGCGTTCGGCCGCCAATGTCGAAGCAGGCGCAACCACCCGCATCTCGGCAATCATGCACGGCGTGTGGCTGCTGCTGGCGGTGGTCGCCTTCCCCTTCGTGCTCAACGAGATCCCGACCGCGGTGCTCGCCGCGATCCTCGTCTTCACCGGCTACAAGCTGGTCAACATCGCGCAGATCCGCAAGATCGCCGAATTCGGCAAGCAGGAGCTGGCGATCTACTTCGTCACGTTGATCGGCGTGGTCGCGATCGATCTGCTGACCGGCGTGATCCTCGGCTTCGTGCTGGCAACCCTGAAGCTGGTCTACACTTTCTCGCACCTCTCGATCGAAGTGACCCACGAGCAGGACACCAACCGCACCGATGTGCTGATGACGGGCTCGGCCACCTTCTTCTCGATCCCGCAGCTATCGGGCGCGCTTGAACAGGCGCCGCGCGGATCGGAGGTGCACATCCATGTCGAGAAGCTCGACTACATCGACCACGCCTGCCTCGAAATGCTGGCCTCGTGGGAAAAGCTGCACCAGAGCACCGGCGGGAGCCTGATCGTCGAATGGAACGAACTGGTGCAGCGTTACGGACGGCGCTCGCAGGATCCGAGCAAGACCGACATCCCCGCGCTGATGCGCCGCCCCGCCGCCTGAACGGGAGCGGGGCTGCACGGACCGGTTCAGTGAACCGGTTCGAGCGCCTCGCGGTGCCACAGCTCCTTGGCCGTGGCGATATCCGCTTCGCTGGCACGGCCAAGCCGGTGCGCGATGAAATCGATACCGTCGATGAGCCAGTCGGCCAGTTCGGGCTGGTTGAGACGGTAGACCCGTTTCTGGGCCTGAGCCTCGGTCTCCACCAGCGCGATGGCGCGCAGCACCCCCAGATGCTGCGAGACGCGGGTGGCGGGAATTTCCAGTGCGTCGGCCAGTTCGTTGACCGTAAGATCCCCCGCCTGAAGCTTGAGCAGCAGACGGATCCGGTCCGGATGCGAGATCTGGCGGAGCACATTGGCCAATTCATTGGCAACGATCTTGCGGCTTGGCATCGGGGTGAACCTTTCAGGAATGAGCGGTCAGGGGGGAGGCATTGGACGCAATAAGACTAAGACGCGCCGGGGCCGCGATTGTTCCGCAGGAAAGGCTCGCCGCAAGGGCCTGCCAATGCGGCGCGGCTCGGTGGCCTTCGCCCATGCCGGCGCAGACTAGCTCAAGGAAATCAGCATCCTCGAGCGTGCGGGCATAGGGCACCGAGGATCCGCGCGAGACTGTCACGATGCCGCTGTCGCGCAGCCGGGTGGCCGCCTCGTGCAACCGGCGCGCGGCCACCGCCATGCCGCAATGATGCAGGGTCAGCGCGAGCGTCTGGATCAGCACCGGGGCATCGAGCGCAAGCCGCCCACCCGCCTCGACCAGACCCTCGCTCGAAGCCCGGACCAGCGCCTGTCCATTGGCGAACCACAGCAGCGGCCAGGGGCCCTTGCGCCCCGTGGCGGTCGCCACCAGCGTGAAGACGATGCTGCGCCATTCGGGCATGACGATCACCGCGTCCCAGCGCGGGCTGGAACCGGCGAGGCCCGGAAGGGCCGCCTCGATCGCCAGCACTTCAAGCGTCATCCCCTCGCGGGTGAGATTGCGGTCGGCCCGTAGCAACCGGCTGGCGAAGGCATTGCGCTGCGAGGCCGACACCAGGATCGCGATCCGCGTGCGACCCTCGGCGCGGGCGGCGTGCAGCATCGCCTCGATCACCGCGAGGCGAGGCAATGGCAGGGCGCCTTCCTCGTCACGCGTGCAGGCGGAAGGATGGGGCGAGAACAGGGCGAAATCGAGCGTCCCGGCGCGCACCGCGCTGCCCGGACCATGCTCGAACATATAGCTCACCATCCAATCGGCACGGGGGCCATCGGCGGATGCACCGGGCTGCAGGGTGACCGGCGAGAACACCTCCCACGGGGCGAATTGCGGGATGATCGCGGAAGCGGGGCTGCGCGCCCAATCGGCCATCTTGCGCAGTCCCGAAGCGCGCGGTGCGGCAACCGGATCAAGCGCAATGCCGAGCCAATCGCGCAGGGCCGCAAAGCCTGCGTCCCACTGCGGATCGGGCGCGGCAACAGGCTCGGCCAGACGCAACCCGCCGCCCACCACCCGCAGCGGCGAAGGCGCCTTGGGCACAGCGCGCAGCGCCTCGCTCCCGGATGTGTCGGAGACGGCTTGGGGTTGGAAACTGGCTCTATCCACGATCAGGACCTTTCGCCTTGGCACTTGCGGAGCGCGGTCTAGACGAGCCGTTCCTGTCTGAAAAATTCAATATATCTTCAAAACCATTCTCTTTTGTAGATATATGAATTGCCGCCTGTCACGCCCCATTTGCCGGGGGCAGAAGCAGGCGCGTGCCCCCGTCGGGTGCCTCGCGCGACAGGGCGAGCGGGGCCGAGACCTGCCCCTGCGCCTCGGCCTGGAAGCTGGCGCTTAAAGGCAGCGCGTCGAACAGCACGAAGCCGTCGAAATCGGTCATCGCGCGCGCCACCTCGCGCCCTGCTGCATCGCGCAAGACCACCGGCACGCCCGAACGCGGAGTCTGCCGGTCACCGACTGCCAGCAGCACCTGCACCTCGATGCTGCCGGTGGGACGCAGCGGCACCATTACATGGCGCACCTCGCCCGGGCGCAGCGACAGCCGGTCTCCGGCGCGCGCGGGGCGCAGAGTGAAATCCTCGAGCGAGGACATCTGCGTCTCGATATCGACATCCGGCCCTGCCGGAACTCCGCGGATCAGCACGCGCCCGGCACCGTCGGTCGTCTCGCGCCGCAGCGCCGCATCGACCACGAAGCGCCCGCCCGCAACGCCGTTTTCACCCGTATCGCGCGCGCCATCGCCATCATCGTCAACGAACATCTCGGCGATGATGGCGCCGCTGCGGGCGATCCCCGCAGGCGCGCTCGCCCAGCGCTCCGGCCCGCGCCACAGCCCCATCGTCAGCCCGATCCCGAAGCGCCAGCCATCGCCCTGCCGCCCGGCGCTGGCGCTGAGACCGAAGGGGCCGAGCTGCTGGCTGAACGTCACGCCGCCGCCCAGCCGTCCGCTTTGCGCCTGCCAGTCGAGATCGAGCGCCAGCGCGCCCTCGCCGAAATTGCGCGCGGCGCTGAGGCTTGCGCCCTCCAGCGTCCAGCCCTCGCGATCGGCTGCGGTGAGGCCGCTGCGCAGCCGCCAGCTCCCGCGCCTTGCGGTAAGGCCGAGTGCGGCCGTGCCCTGCCATGGCGCACTGCCTTCGCGCACCGCACCCAGCGCAAGGTTCGCCTGCCAGTCGGCCATCGGCAGCACTATCCGCGCCGCCAGCGCCTGCCGCTTGCCCCCGCGGCGCAGATCGCCGCTCAGCATCCGCGCCTGCCACGGCAGGCTCAGGCGTCCGATCCCGATGCGCCCCTGCCCGCCAAGCGAGACGACCTGCGCAAATTCCCGCACCGGTTGCGGCAGGCCCGGCCCGTTATCGCGGCCGTGACGGGCAAGATCGAAGGTGATGTCCTGCGCACCGATGCGCCGGGCGAGCCTGATCGCCCCGCCGATGCCGCCCAGCCGATCCCGCGCAGCCGTGACCGCCCACAATCCGCCGCCCAGCGCGCCATTGAACCCGAGCGCCAGCGCGGGCGCGCCGTCGAGGCCCGCACGCAGATCGAGCCGCGCGGTCACCGCAGGGCTCATCCCCCAGTCGAGGCTGGCAAAGGCGGTCGGCCCGGCAGGCTCTCCCGCCAGCACCGCACCCAGCAGCGGCCGTCCGCCATCGACGACGCCGAAGCTGTAGCCGATCTCGTTCTCGGCATTCATCTCGGTGCCCACCAGCCGCGTGAAGACCTGGCTCTCGCTCTCGCCATTGGGGCCGTAGAGCCGCACCTCCCAGCGGTTTGCGCCGATCCGCAAGGGGATTTCTCCGAACACCCAGTTGCCCGCAGCATCGGCTTCGCGCGTTACGGCGACCAGCCGTTCTTCGTGCCAAAGCTCGGCCTCCCATCCCTGCGGCAGCGGGCCGGAAAGCGTGATCGTGTCGAGCAAGTCAGCCTTCCACGGCGCGCGCGAGGAGATCACCAGCCCGCGTCCCGAAAGACTGTCGGCGATCAGCGGCTGGGCCGGCGCGGCAATATCGCCAAGCGCCAGGCTGCGCGCGCCCAATGGCCCCAACAAATCGGGCGTGTCACGCGCCTGCGTGAGAGCAAAGCCGGGGGTCAGGCGCCCGTCGCTGGTGGCGGCAAGGCTGAGCCGTCCGGCAAGCCCGAAAACCTCGCCGCTCGCCAGCACCGAGCCGGATATCTGCCGGCCTTGTGCGCCCAGCGCCATTGCGGCGGCCACATCCGCGCTCCACAACCGCACGGCAGCCTCAGGACGGGCAAGCAAAGGGAAATCGGGCCGCAGGGTCTCGGGCCGCAGCCGCGACTGACGCTCTGCCCGGGCAAGGCGCATCAGCACCGGCAGGCTCGCCCGCGCCTCAAGCACAAGGCGCTGGCTCACCTTATCATGCGACAGCGAGAGCGGCAGGACATCGGGCAGGTCAGCGAGCGGCAGACAGTCCCCGCTGGGGCTGGGCAGCAGCATGGCGGCGGGCAGGATGACGGTGCGACGCGGATCGGGCAGCGTTATCGCGATATCCGCGCCCGCCTGCGGCTGCTCCCACGCCAGTTCCAGCGCATCGAGCAGCGGTGCGATCGCCACGCATTGCCCGCCATCGGCGCCCAGATCCTGCAAGGGGATCGTGTCGGCAATCAGCTTGCCATCGGCGAAAAGGGCCGGAAGGGCGAGCCCGTCAGCGGCCTGACCGGCGCGCTCGGCCGCGGGATCGGTGCCAAACAACCGGTCGAACAGGCCACTATCTTGCGCCCGAACCGGGGCAGGGACTGCGCCCAGGAGTCCGGCTGCGCAGAACAACAGTATGGACAGCAAGCGCTGCGGCCGGAAAGGGCGGCGGGACATGGGTGCGTACCGAGGCAGGTCATGGGCTCAGAGCGCCGCGGTGAGGCTGGCGAGGCGCTTGCCCGCTTCGGCGGGAGCGGCAGCGTCAGTTGAGACATAGTCGATCCGCACCCGCTGGCCCTTCAGCCGGGCGCGCACTTCGGGCGGCAGCGGCAGGATCACGTCGCGCGCCGTGTTGGGGGTGTAGATCGCCACCCCGCGCACCAGCCAGGCGGGCTCCTTCTCGCCTTCGACCGTCAGGCTGACATCGCCATAGGTCGAGCGGGTGCCGGAACGGGTGAGGTGGACCACGAGCTGCTCGGGCGCGTCTTCGGCCATCGCGGCGGTGTCCATCGTCACGCTGGCATCAAGGCTGCCGACGCGCAGGATCACCGGGATGGTGATCGAGCGGACCGCGACCAGTTCGATCGAAAGGCTGTTGTCGCTGCCCGCCTCTCCGGCGAGCTGGGTCGTGCCGGCGCTGACCGGGGCCGACATCAACCGCAGGTGCGAGCGATACTCGCCCGGCGCGAGCGTGCCCGGCGCGCTGGCCATAATCCGCACCACCTGGCGCGCACCGGGTTCAAGCACCAGCTGGCGCGGGGAGTATCGCAGCTTGTCATCGGCAAAGGCCTCGCCAGGTTGCGGGGTGGCGGCCTCTTCAAGGCTGCCATCCTCGCGCATCCGGCGGTTTTCGATCGCGATGCGGAAGGCGGCGGTCTCGGCGCCCTTGTTGACGAGCACGAGTTCGGAAGAGCGCGCGTCCGGGGTCAGCACCACGCGGGTGGGGGCGACCAGCAGTTCGGCAGCGGCAGGCACAGGGGCGGCGAGCGCCGCGACAGCCGCGGCGAGGACGGGAAAACGGATCATGGGAAAAGACCTTACAATGGCAGGGGTTGGTCTTTGGGGGTCTGGCGGGTGGGGGTCGGGAGCCGCGCGGGGGGATGCGCGGCTCCCTCCCCCCTGCCAGGAGCTGGATTACTGGTATTCGACAGCGACGGTGAAGCTACCGGTGTACTTGCCGGCTTCCTGACGCACGCCGACATCGAGCGTGCCGCCGACGGTGAAGCTGTCTTCACCCTTGAGCAGCTGGCCGCCCGACTTCGAGCCGTTGAACTCCGACACCAGCATGGCGGTGCCGTTCTCGTTCGCGATCTTGATCTCGGTGGGGAGCGAGATGGTGTAGAAGGCGTCGGCTTCACCGGTCACGGCGAAAGCTGCGGCGGTGTGATCAGCGGTCAGGCAGGTCAGCGCCGGGCCGCACTTGCGGCTGCCGTCGGCCAGCACGACGACGCGGTCGGCAACCGTGGTCGAAGGCGCGATGGTGCCGAAGTAGAGATCGGCGACGTTGGAGATTTCGAGCGGGGCGATGATCTTCGCACCGGCGCCGGCATCAGCCGACTGGGCATTGGCCGAGGTGGCGGCAGCGAGCGAGGCGAGCACGACGGCTCCGGCAAACAGCTTGTTCATTGGGTAGGTCCTTTCTGGTTGGTCTCGTCCAGCGGCGTTGTGCCGTGGCTGAACTCCAGATGCCGGGCCGCGCCCGCCCTGTCATTGGCGCGAGGGGATATCCGGCGGCGCGCAAGCAGGGGTCGCGCTGCCGGATGGTTAGCGAGCTTCAGCCAGAGACATAGGTATGCCTACGGAGGCAGGGGGTGACGTATACGAAAGGATAGGATTTCATGCCCATAAGGCCGGATTGCGCGCGCATTGCGGGCGTGAAACAGGGAATCTGAAACCAAACCCAGACTATTGCCGGACCAGCCACTGCCATGACCCCGCCCGATCCCTCCCAGCCCCCGGTGCTTCCCGACGAGCCCACACGCCTCGCCGCGCTGGAAGCACTGTGCGTGCTCGACACGGCGCCGGACAGCGAGCTTGACGTGATCACGCGGCTGGCAGCCGACCGCTTCGACACCGCGATCGCGCTCGTCAGTCTGGTCGATGCCGACCGCCAGTGGTTCAAATCGCGCCATGGCCTTGCGGCAAGGCAGACCTGCCGCCGCCACAGCTTCTGCGGCCACACCATCGTGAGCGACAACGTGATGGTGGTGCACGACGCCTCCAGCGACCCGCGCTTTGCCGAAAACCCGCTGGTGACCGGCGATCCCAACATCCGCTTCTATGCCGGTGCGCCGCTGGTGCTGGCCGATGGCCACCGCATCGGCACGCTGTGCGTCATTGATCGGGCCCCCCGCGCGCGCTTCACCAGCCGCGATGCCGACATCCTTACGCTGATGGCCGGCCAGGTCGTCGCCCTGCTCGAAAGCCGCCGCATCCGGCACGACCAGCGCATCTCGCAGCTGATCGCGCAAACCACGACCGATGCCTTCGTCTGTGCCGATGCCGACAGCCGCATCACCCTGTGGAACCGCGCCGCCGAGACGATGTTCGGGTGGAGCGCCGAAGAAGCCATCGGCCAGACGCTCGACATGATCATCCCCGATCGCCACCGCGCCGGGCACCATGCGGGCGTGGCGCGGTTGCGGACAAGCGGGCCGATCAAGCTCGTGGGCCGGACGGTCGAGGTGCCGGCCATCTGCAAGGCCGGTCACGAAATCCCGGTCGAACTCTCGCTCGCCATGTGGCCGGCCGAGGGCGATGGTGCTGGCGGGCCCGAGGGCTTCGCTGCGATCATCCGCGACATCACCGCGCGCAAACAGGCCGAGGACGAGCGTGTCGTCACCGAGGCAAGGCTCGCCCGGCAGGTGGCCGCAATCGAGGCTTCGGACGACGGGATCGCCATCACCGATGCCGATGGCGCCTTCATCTTCATGAACCGTGCCCACGCCACCATGTTCGGCTATGATGCACCCGAGCCCCTGATCGGCCGCCAATGGAGCGCACTCTACGATCCGCTCGAGGCTGACCGGATCCGCGAGGAGGCCATGCCGATCCTGTTCTCCGCCGGCCAGTGGCGCGGCGAGACCCAGGGTCGCAAGCGCGACGGTTCGCCGATCGAACAGGAAATCGCTCTCTCGCTTTCGCCAGAGGGCGGGATCGTGTGCGTCACCCGCGATGTGGGGGACCGGCGGGTGGCGGAGCGCGAGAAGGCGCGCCTGCGCGAACAGCTGATGCTGGCGCAGCGGCAGGAAGTCGTGGGCCAGCTGGCGAGCGGCATCGCGCATGATTTCAACAATCTCATCGCCGCGATCTCCGGCACGGCCGAATTGCTGCGCAACACCGAGAACGAAAAGGTCCGCCACCATGCCCTGCGCATCCAGTCGGCCGCTTCGACGGCGGCGGGGCTGGTGGAGAAGCTGCTGACGCTGGGCCGCCGCGTGCCGCATCCGCGCCTTGTCGATCTGCGCCGCACCTTGTGGGACGTGCGCGATCTGGTCGCCCCGAGCCTCACCGATCCGCTCCACCGCATCGAACTGGAGCTGCCGCCCTCCCCGCTGATGGCGCTGACCGATGATACCGAGCTCAATCAGGTGGTGCTGAACCTCACGCTCAATGCCCGCGACGCGCTGCCGCCCGGGCAGGTGGGGCGCATCAAGCTCGAAGTGATCGCCAATCAGGAATACCGGCCGAGCGGCGAAGTCGTGGTCGGCACCCTGCCGCAGGTGCCTGCCGCCGTGATCCGCGTCAGCGACACCGGCTGCGGCATCGCGCCCGATGATCTGAAGCGCGTGTTCGAACCCTTCTTCACCCACAAGGGCGAGGCCGGTACCGGGCTTGGCCTTGCCGTGGTGGCAGGGGTGATCGCCAGCAATGACGGCGCACTGGCGATCCAGAGCTGGCCCGATTGCGGCACGATCTTCGAGGTCTGGTGGCCGCTCCAGCCAGCCGATGCCGATACGCAAGGCGCGCCCGGCACGATGCTGGCAGCCGGCAACGTGCTTGCCGGCAAGACCGTGCTGGTGGTGGACGACAATCCCACCGTGGCCGATACGCTGGTGGCGATGCTGGAGGAAGTGGGCGCCGAAGTCGGTCCCTGCATCGATCCGCATGACGCGATCACCGCGCTCAGTGACGATGCCGCATCGTGGGATCTGGTGATCACCGATTACGATATGCCGGGGATGAACGGCGCGCAGCTGGCGCGGGCCTTGCGCAAGGTGCGCGATGATCTGCCGATCCTGCTGCTTACCGCCCTGCCCCGCGTCCACCAACTGCACCAGAACCAGATCGGGCTGTTCGACGGCGTCATCGGCAAGCCCACCGGAACGACCCAGCTGGCCGTTGCCGCCGCCGCCGCGATCGAAGCGGCCCGGGCAAGGAGCACACCCCTATGCACATCCTGATTGCCGACGACCACGAGCTGCTGCGCGATGTGCTGCGCTCCTATCTCGAAGCCGAAGGCGGCTTCGTGGTCGAGACCGTGGCCGACCTGCCGCAGGCGCTCGCCGCGATTGCCGCAGCACCTGCGCCCTTCGATCTGGTGGTGCTCGATTACGGGATGCCGGGCATGGACGGCTATGAGGGGCGCGACCGCGCCATGGCCGCGAGCGGCGGGCGTCCGGTGGCGCTGATGTCAGGCCTTGCCCCTGCGGGCGTGGCCGACCGCGTGCTGGCAGCCGGCGCGGCAGGCTATCTACCCAAGACCCTCCCGGCGCGCTCGCTGGTCAATGCCATCCGCTTCATGGCGGCGGGCGAGGTCTATATGCCGCTTGATCTGCACCGCCCCTCGCGCCAACCCGAAAGCGGCGCTCCGGCGGGCCTCTCGCGGCGCGAACTCGAAGTGCTGGCGGGCCTGTGTGCGGGCCATGCGAACAAGGAAATCGCGCGCGAGCTCAACCTGCGCGAGCCGACCATCAAGCTCCACGTCAAGACCATCTGCCGCAAGCTCGATGCCAGAAACCGCACCCACGCCGCGATGATCGCGCGCGAGCGGGCGCTTTGTTGAGGGCGCGCGGCTAGTCCTTGGCAGCGTCCAGCGCCGGGATCAGGCTGCCTGCCAGCGCCCGGGCTGCGGCGACAGTGGCGGGGCGGTCCGCATCATCGCCCACCTCGTAGGTGTAGGAAGGGATCGCATAGGTCTGGTGAAACCAGTTCTTGGCCGTGCCGCTGCCGGGATTGGCATTGCGCGGCTCGATGGTGAAGGGATAGCCCGCCAGCGCCGTCTCGCGCCCTTCGAGCCATGCGGCAAGGAAGCGCTGCTGGCCTGCGCTCGCCTCGCCCTTGCCCTGCACGTAGAACAGGTTGCGCCCCGTCGAGTGGAAATCCACCATCAGCGCCGGGCGCACCCCTGAAGGCAGGGCATCAAGCCACGCCTTGACGGCGCGGGTTTCGGGCTGGGTGAATGGGCCCCAATCGCGGTTCAAATCGACCGCGCCGCGATTGGCCCGCCAATGGCCGCGCGCCGTGCCATCGGGGTTGAGCATCGGCACCACCAGCACCTGCACATCGCCGAGCGTGTCCGCGCGGGCCGCAAGCGCATCGACAAAGGCGCGCATCGCGATGGCACCGGTCACCTCGGGCGGATGCTGGCGGCCGAGCAGCACGATCAGCCGCGGCGCATCCTCGCGCCCCAAACGGATAGCCCCGATCGCCCGCGCATCATGCGAAAAGCCGATGGTGAACACCGGCGCACCGCTCAGCCGGCTCCAGCGGGCGAGATCGGCGGCCGCATCGCCGGGCGCGATCACTTCCTGCGCCGAGACGACACCGCTGCCCGGCGGCAGGGCGATCACGGCCTTTGCGCCATTGTCGCTGACTGCGGCCGCAAGATCGCGGGTCTCCTCCCCGCTGCGCCACTTGGGCGCGTAACGGTGAAAACCGCCAAGATAGCGCAGCGTCACAGTGACCGGCGCATCACCCTCGGCCTGATAGCGGAAGGCATACCAAGGGCTGGGGTTGATCGGCGGAAAATGCTCGGGCGTGACCAGCAGCGTGAAGTCACGCTCGCCCGTCACCGAACAGGACGAAGCCGAGGCTCCGTCGAAATCGAAATGGAGGCTCGCCGTCGCCGTCCGGCACGCCGAACCTGCGACAACCGGCGACGGGGCAGGCTCCGGAGGCGGCGTCTGCACGCACGCCCCCGTTGCCCATCCCAGCCCCAGCAGCAGGGCAAACCGCTGCTGGCGCTTCATCATCAGAAGGGCTTGCGCACTTCGACGCGGAACACCCGCCCACGCGGCGAATGCAGCTGGCTCAGGAAGCCGTAGGTGTCGTCTGCCAGCGGCGGATCCTCGTTGAACAGGTTGTTGATCCCGAACCGCAGGCGCAGGCCATCAAGCGCGGTGTCGTTATCGACCGTGTAGCTAACCGAGGTGTTGATCGTCAGCATGTCGTCAATGCGGAAGAAGTTCGCATTGGGATCGGTGGAGACGATCGGCACGTCGCGGGTCACGCTGGTGTTCCACACCTTGCCGACGTAGCTGGCGAACAGCGCCACATCGACCGGACCGCTGCCCCAGTTGACCGCGCCGCTGAAGCGCCACTTGGGACGGCCTTCGATTTCGAGCAGCTGGCCCAGACCTTCGATCCGGACTTCGGGCGGCAGCTGGCCGCTGGCGACCGCATCGAGCAGCTCCTGCCCGTCAGCCCCTGCCGACTGGACGAAGCTGTCGAGCCGTGCCGCGTTGAAGCGCAGGCGGAAATCGCCCGCACCGAAATCGGGGACATTGTAGGCCAGCCCGAAGTCCCAGCCCTTCGACACGCGGCTGTCGAGGTTGAGATAGGGATCTTCCACGCGGATGATGTCGCCCGCCGGCTGCAGGCGGGTACCGGTGTAGAGCGCGATCTGCTCCGCCGTCGGCGCGCTGCGGATCACGGCGGGGTTGAAGCTGCCGTTGAGGCGCAGCAGCAGATCGAGCGCGATCGCGTTGTCATCGCCGAAGGTGCCGACCAGCCCGGTCTGCTTGACGCGCCAGTAGTCGGCCGTGAGCGTCAGGCCCGGGATGAACTTGGGTTCGAGCACGATGCCAAGGTTGATGCTCTCGCTGTCCTCGGGCTGGAGCTGATCGGTGCCCGAACGGAAGCTGATCACACCCTCGCCCGGACACAGACCGAGGTTGGCCAGCTGGCCGCGTTCGACCTGCGCCTGACAGCGCACGAAATCGTCACGGGTGTTCGAGCGCGTGGTGCCCTCGTCATTGACCTGCACGAGGTTCGGCGCGCGGAAGCCCTGCGACCATGCACCGCGCACCATCAGGCCGGGAACCACGGTCCACGAAGCAGCAGCACGCGGGACGATGGCGGTCTCGCCGATATCCTTGAAGTGCTCCATGCGCCCGGCGAGCTGGAGATTGAGCGCGGTGATCAGCGGGATATCCATGTCCTCGCTCACCAGCGGGACGAAGGTTTCGACGAAGGCCGAATAGACCTCGCGCGAACCGCTGGTATCGGGCGAGGCGCTGGTGCCTACCACATCGCTGCCGTCGAACACGCCGGTGACGCTGTCGCGCCAGGTGATCGTGCCGTCGATGCGCGGATCGCGATCATCGATGAAGGTTTCGCGCCGCCACTCGACCCCCGCCGCGATGCCGACATCGCCGCCCGGCAGGCCGAACAGCGCGTTGTTGCTGACCTTGAAGTCAGCGAGCGCGAGGGTGGTCTTGCCCTTGCGGAACACGTCGATCAGGAAGGGATCGATCGAGCTCTGCGGGTTGGGCGTGCAATCGCCATTGCCGACATTGTCGATACAGCCGCCGTTGAAGGGGTTGTAAGCGTCCGGCGTCGAGCGGTTGATCGCCTGCTGGAGCAGGGTCAGCGAGACGCGGTTGCCTTCAAGGTCGGTCGACTTGGCTTCGGAATAGACAAAGCCGGTGTCGAAATCCCATGCCCCGAAATTGCCCTTGAGGCCGGCGACGAGGCGGTAGGAATCCTTGTCCACGTCAACCGTGCGATTGCCCGCATCGACGAAGCGGTAGCGCTCCATGATGAGGTCTGCGCCGCCGGTGGGAATGGTGGTGCCCGGCCGGCGGTTGGGGTTGGCAGCGCCGCCCGGGAAGGTCACCGGACCAAACGGGTTCCAGTAGGCGTTGCGCGAGATCCCGACCGGCACGGCGCTGAGGATCGCCGCCGGCGTGATGTTGCGGCTGCTTTCCGAGCGGTAGAAGGTGCCTTCGAAATAGCCTTCGATATTGTCGCTGAATTCGTAGTTGAACAGCAGCGCGGCGTTGTAGCGCTTTTTCTCGCTGATCAGCGTGGTGCCGAATGCGCGGTTGTAGCGCACTTCGGCCGCCGGGTTGTCACCGTTGCGCGCGCACAGGCCATTGCCCAGATCAAAGCGGCAGCCCGTGAAAGTCGAGGGCTGGATGTAGAAGTCATCGTCGCGGATCGGGGTGAGGTTGTTGTTGGTGATCTGGATGTCGAACTGCCCGAAGGGTCCGAAGGTGTTGCGGTTGTTGAACTGGGTGTCGTTCTCGAACGGAGTGCCGACCAGCAGCGGACGCTTGTCGTCATCGCGCGAATAGGCGCGCTCCGAAGCGGGCAGGCCGTTTTCGTAGAAATAGCCGCCATAGATGGTGAGGTTGGCGCGGCCGTCGGCGAAATCGAAGCCGTAGCCGCCGTTGATCTGGGTGCTGTAGAGGCTGGTGCCGTCCGATGCGCGCCATTCGCCTTCGATGAAGCCGCCCTTGCGGTTGCCGCGCAGCACGGTGTTGACCACGCCCGCGACCGCATCGGCGCCATAGATCGCCGAGGCGCCGTCACGCAGCACTTCGAGGCGGCGCACGCTGCCCGGGGCGATTTCGTTGGTGTCGGGGCTGACCACCGGCACCAGCAGCTCGGTCTGGAAGCCGGGGTTCAGCACCATGCGGCGGCCGTTGATCAGCAGCAGGGTGTTGCCGGTGCCGAGATCGCGCAGGTTGATCGAGGCGACGTCGCCGCGCGCGTTGTTCGAGGTGACGTCGTTCTGTTCGTTGAAGGCGACGGCGCCGGCCTGCGGGATCGCGCGGAACAGTTCGTCACCCGAGGAGGCGGCGATGTTCTGGATATCGACCTCGTCGACCACCGTCACCGGGAGCACGTCATTGATCTTGGCACCCTGGATCTGGGTGCCGGTGACGATGATCTCGCGCTCGGAGGTTTGGCCATCGGCGGTGGTCACATCCACCGGAGCGCTCGCCGCCGGGTCTTGCGCATGGGCGGCGGTAGCGGCGATCAGGCTCGCCCCGCACATCAGGGCCAGCTTGCCCAGAAGCTTCGTCGACATTGTCATTCTCCCTGTTTTTCAACAATCTTTAGTGTTTGCGCCCACTTTTCGAACAAAGCGGGCCATTGGCTGATCACCTGATCGGGGTTGCCCAAACCCCAACCGTGTCCGCCGTCGCGGAACAGGTGTAACTCGGCACTGGCACCTGCCGCCACCAGTTTTTCGAACAAGAGCAACCCGTGGCCCGGCGGTGTGGTCGGATCATCGGCTGCGGCAAAGATGATGGTCGGCGGCGAATCCTTGGCCGCATAGGTATCAAGCGACCATGCCGTCTCGGCCGCCGCGCTGGCCTTCTCGCCCACGATCTCGCGCCGGGTGCGGGTGGTGTCATAGGGCTTGCGCAGCGTCACCACGGGGAACAGCAGCACAGCAAAATCGGGCCGCGCCGAGACCGCTTCGAACCGGTCGGCCCCGGCATAGAGCGCGCGGGCAGGCTGATAGGCGGTGAAGCCCGCCAGATGCCCGCCTGCCGAAAAACCCATGATGCCGATGCGCCCCGGATCGACACCGAATTCGCCCGCGCGGGCGCGGATGATCTTCATCGCGCGCTGTGCGTCCATGAAGGGCGCCGCCGCATCCCAGCCGTCATTGGGCAGGCGGTAGATCAGTTCGAACACGGTAAAGCCGCGCGACTGGAGCCACCCTGCTGCGGGCGTGCTTTCCTTCTTCAGCTGGATGCGGAAATACCCGCCCCCGCCCGCCACCAGCACGGCTGCACCATTGGGCTTGGCCGGACGGTAGACACGCATGCGCGGAACCGAAACTTTCGAGACCGCGCCAAGGCCTGCGCCTTCGGTGCCGATCACCTCCGGGCCTTCGACCCGGCCAGCGCCCGGCGGGGTGCCGGGCCACAGCATGATCTCCTCGTGGGCCTGAGCAGCCCCCGCCGTATCGGCGAAAGCCGCCGCCGGGACAAAGCCCGTCAGCAGCAAGCAGGCCAGAACCCGCACAATGAGACCGCGCTGCGCAATCATGGCGTGTGCTCCAGCACCTCGGCGATCTTCTCGCTCACCGGTCCGCTGCGTTCGTGCCGCTCGATATCCTGCGCCGGCAGTTCGAGCGGTGCACCGGCCAGCGCTGCCGTCAGCCGATCGCGGTCAAGTGCGCCTTCCCACTTCGCCACGACGATCGTCGCCACCGCATTGCCGATGAAATTGGTGAGCGCGCGGCACTCGCTCATGAAGCGGTCGATGCCGAGGATCAGCGCCATGCCCGCCACCGGCACGCTCGGGACCACCGAGAGCGTGGCGGCGAGGATCACGAAGCCCGATCCGGTGACCCCGGCAGCGCCCTTGGAACTGATCATCGCGACCAGCACCAGCGTCAGCTGTTCGGCAAGGCTCAGCTCCACGCCCACGGCCTGCGCGATGAACAGCGCGGCGAGCGTCATGTAGATATTGGTGCCGTCGAGGTTGAAGGAATAGCCGGTCGGGACCACCAGACCGACAACCGCTTTGCGGCACCCGGCGATCTCCATCTTCTCCATCAGGCTCGGCAGGGCAGCCTCGGAAGAGGAGGTTCCCAGCACCAGCAGCAGTTCTTCGCGCAGATAGCGGATCAGCGCGAAGATCGAGAAGCCGTTGAACCACCCAACCAGCCCCAGCACCACCAGCACGAACAAGAGCGAGGTGAGGTAGAAGGTGCCGATCAGTGCAGCGAGATTGGCAAGGCTGCCGATCCCGAACTCGCCGATGGTGAAGGCCATCGCCCCGAAAGCGCCGATGGGCGCAAGCTTCATCAGCATGCCCACCAGCTTGAACACCACCTCGCCGAAGGAGGCGAGCACGTCGGTCACAAGGTCGCTGGCCGGACGGGTCGCGGCAATCGCTACCCCGGCGAGGATTGCCACCAGCAGCACCTGCAAAATCTGCCCGTCGGTGACCGCGCTGAACAGCGTGTCGGGGATGATGCCGAGCAGGAAACCGGTGATCGTGGTCGCTTCGGCCTTGTCGGCGTAATCGGCGATGGCACCGGTATCGAGTGTGGCGGGATCGATATTCAGCCCCTCGCCCGGGCGCACGATATTGCCCACGGCAAGGCCGATGACGAGCGCGAGCGTGGAGAAGGTGAGGAAGTAGGCAAAGGCCTTGCCTGCAACGCTGCCCACCGCCTTCAAGTCGCGCATTCCGGCAATTCCGGTGACGACGGTCACGAAGATCACCGGCGCGATGATCATCTTCACCAGCTTGATGAAGCCATCCCCCAACGGCTTCAAGGCAACGCCGAGATCGGGGGCAAAGTGGCCGAGCGTCGCACCCAGCGCGATGGCGCAGAGCACCTGCACATAGAGCTGGCGATAAAGCGGAACGCGCGCCCGCGCACCCTGCGGCGCCGCCGTGACAGCTGTGTGCATACCCATGTCGTGGCGGCTTCCCCGGCTCTAACCTCTCGGGGCGCACCATCGGCGCTTGGGGAGAGCACCGCAAGCCTTGCAGGGCCGGAGTGCCTTCGCGCGTTTCTTCAGAGGCTTATCCCGGAACGCGGGCAAATTCGTGCGGAAATCCGCACAAATTTCTTGCAGCCAGTGCGGAAAAGCGCACATGCCTGCTTGCGGGAGGAGCGAGAGGCCGATCATGCAGAACAGGCTGGGGCGGTGGTATCTGGCAAGCGTGGCGCTGATCGGCGCGGCGCTGATCGCCGGGCTTGCCATGCTCGGGCTCGAGCGTGCGATGCGGGTCCGGGCGCTCGACGAAACCCGCGCTGCGGCCGAAGGGCAGGCGGCCATCCTTGCCGCAGGGCTGGAAAGCGAGCTCAACAAGTTCACCCTCGTCCCGCGCGTGCTGGCAGTCGATCCCGAAGTCGCCGCGCTGCTTTCAGGCGACACGGGCCAGCGCAACCTGCTCAACCGCCGTCTCGCCGCGCTGGCCGATCAGACCAATGCCGCAGCGATCTATCTGATGGACGCGCGCGGCCTGACGCTGGCGGCGAGCAACTGGGACCGGCCGGACAGCTTCATCGGATCGAATTACGGCTTCCGCGAATATTTCGCAGGTGCCTTGCGGGAAGGCACCCGCACCGAATTCGCGCTCGGCACCGTCAGCCGCCGCCCGGGCCTTTATCTTGCCGAGCGGGTCGGCCCGGCAGATCGCCCGCTTGGTGTGGTCGCGGTTAAGGTCGAGTTCGACGGGCTCGAGCGCAAGTGGCGGGACGCCGAGGACGGCGTGTTCGTCACCGATGCCGACGGGATCGTGCTGCTCGCCAGCAACCCGCAATGGCGGTTCCGGGCAAGCGAGGGCACGGCTGCGCGCGATCCGGCGCGCGATGCGATGCGCTTCGGTGTGAGCCGGATCGAACGCTTCGAACTGCCGGCGGGCGACGGGGCGAGCCGCACGGTGCGGCTGATCGAGAAGATCCAGCCGATTGCTCCGGCGGGATGGGAGCTGCACCTGCTGGCCGATCCCTCCGCGCGGCTTTCGGTCGCGGTCGCCAATGCGCGGCTGGCGGGGCTGGGCCTGCTGGTGGCGCTCGGTCTGGCAGGGCTGAGCGCGGTGCTGTGGCGACGCCAGCGGCAGGCGCGCAGCGCGGCCGAGGTCGCCGCGCAGACCGCCACCTTGCGCGAGCAGTTGCAGCAGGCCAACCGGCTCGCGACCCTCGGCCAGATCACCGCAGGCCTTGGTCACGAGATCCGCCAGCCGCTCGCCGCGATGCGGGTCTATGCGGAGACCGGCGAACGCCTGCTCGGCGCGGGCCGCCAGGGTGAGGCCGCCGAAAACTTCCGCAAGATCGCCGGGCTTGCCGGACGGATCGGCGAGATCACCGAGGAACAGCTCCATTTCAGCCGCCGGCAGGTGGAAGAACCGCGCGATATTCGCCTCGGCGAGGTGATCGACGGATCGCTGCTCCTGCTGCGCGACCAGATCCGCCAGAAAGGCATCGCCCTCACCCTGCCCGCCCCCGAGGCGAGCGCCGCGATGGTGCGCGCGCGCCATGTCCAGCTTGAACAGGTGCTGGTCAATCTGCTCCAGAACGCGGTGCAGGCCTGCGGCGAGGGCGGCCAGATCGTGCTGGAGATATCGCCCGGCGCCGGTGTCGTCCGCC
Organism: uncultured Alphaproteobacteria bacterium; assembly: GCA_903934325.1. GTDB lineage: Bacteria > Pseudomonadota > Alphaproteobacteria > Sphingomonadales > Sphingomonadaceae > Erythrobacter. The sequence continues at coordinate 109,098 of CAIZNH010000040.1, forward strand.
TCGGTGTCGCTGACAATGGCCCCGGGGTTCCACCCGCCCTGCGCGACACGCTGTTCCAGCCCTTCGTCACCGGCAAGGCTGAGGGCATCGGGCTCGGCCTTGCGATCGCGCGGGACATCATGCGCCAGCTCGGCGGCGACCTGACCCATAGCGACAGCGCGGATGGCGCGCGCTTCATCATGACGATCCCTGCCGCATGAGCGCCGCTCCGCCCCTTCAGGTCGTGCTGGTCGAGGACGAGGAGCCGCTGCGCGACGCCACGATGCAGGCGCTCACGCTTGAAGGGGCCGAGGTGACGGCCTTCCCCGATGCCCGCGCGGCGCTCGGCTGGCTGACCGCGGACTATCCCGGGGTGATCGTCAGCGATGTGCGGATGCCCGGCATGGACGGGATCGCTTTCTTCGCGGCCCTGCGCGCGATCGATCCCGATCTGCCGGTGATCCTCACCACCGGCCATGGCGACATCGCGATGGCCGTGGCGGCGATGAAGGACGGCGCGGCCGATTTCCTGACGAAGCCCTATTCTTCGGCCGATCTGTTCCGGGCGGTGCGCGCGGCAGCCGAACGGCGCGCTCTGGCGCTCGAAAACCGCGCCTTGCGCGAGGAGGCGGGGCGCAGTTCGGCGAGCGCCATTCCCGGCCATTCGCCAGCGGCAGAGCGGCTGCGTTCTGTGATCGAGGGGGTCGCCCGCTCGGAGATCGACGTGGTGCTGACCGGCGCGCATGGCACCGGCAAGAGCCACGCTGCCCGCCTGATCCACGATCTCAGTCCGCGCCGCGGGCGGGCCTTCGTGACAGTCGATGCCGGCGTGCTCGCCCACGAGGATGCCGAACTGCTGCTGTTCGGACGCGATCCCGCCGCCGCGCGCGAAGGCGCGGGCCTGTCGCGCACCGGCCTCATTGAACGCGCCAATGGCGGCACCTTGTTCATCGACGAGATTGCCGCCGCCGATGCGGTGCTGACCGCGCGGCTGGTATCGCTGGTGGAAAGCCGGCAGGTGCTCCCCATCGGGGCGGCCGCCGCGCGGCGGCTCAACCTGCGGATCATCATCGCGCGGCTCGACGCGGACGGGCCGGACGCCGCCGCGCCATCCTTGCGCGATCCCCTGTGGCATCGGCTCGGCGCGGTGCAGATCGCCTTTCCGCCATTGAGCCAGCGGCGCGAGGATGTGGCAGAGATCTTCCGCCTGTTCGTCAGTCGCCACGCCCGCGAACTTGGGGTGGCCGTGCCCGCCATCGGTGAGATGCAGTGGAGCCACGTCCAGAGCCATGACTGGCCGGGAAATCTCCACGAACTGGCCGGCTATGCCCGCGCCTTTGTGCTGGGCCTGACGGAGATCGGCACGCCGCCTGCCCCGGTCGCCGGGCAGCGCCCGTTGCAGCAGATCGTCGCCGATTTCGAACGCACCGTTCTCGAAGACGCCCTGCGCCAGTGCCGCGGCGATGTCGCGAGGTTGCAGGCAATGCTGCAAACCCCGCGCAAGACCATCTACGACAAGCTGGCGAAATACGACCTCAAGCCGTCACGCTACCGCTAGAGCACTTTCCGGCCACTCCGACCCACCCTGATCGCGTCAGGAAGCCCGCTGGACAGGAGTGGCGCGCAGCGCGGGCCCATAGGGCCCCCGGGCAAGCGTCGCGACGAAGCCAGCGGGCTTCCTGACGCGACCCCTGCGGGGCGGGCCGATTTTGGCCCAGCGCGGCGTCTCTTCTCGCTCCCTATGCTTTGGCATGGCTCGCTCGTCGTTCCTTGCGCTGAACCAAAATCGGCTCCGTCAGAGCGGGTCGGAGTGGCCGGAAAGTGCTCTGGAGACTATTCCACCTCGATCACATTATCGTCCGAATTGCGGTCGATCATGAAGTTGTAGGGATCGATCCCGGCAAACAGCGGCTTCTTGGCGGTCACCACCTCGATAACCTGACTGCCCGCACGCACCGGCATGGCCTTCATCGAGAGCACATTGGCCCGCTCGAAGGCGCCCTGCCCCGGGCGTTCGGTGAACAGGCCGATCTCGATGTTCTCGGCCAGCGTCGTCGGGGTTTCGCGTCCCTTCGCGTCGGCATAGAACTTGCCCGCCTCGACGGTGATGCGGGTGCTCCAGCGTCCATCGGCAAGCTTGCGCGTGGTCGCCGCCTTGGCCTTCAGATCATAGATCGTGATCCTTTCGAACAGATCGCTGATCAGCGCCTGCTGCGCGGACGTTTTCGCCTCCTTGCGCAGTTCGGCGATCAGATCGAGGCTGCGCGGGTAAGGCGCACCCTTGAAGCGGAACTTTGCCACCAGGCGCGACAGCGCGCGGTTGACCGCATCCTCGCCCAGCCGCTCCTGCAGCAGGTACATCACCAGACTGCCCTTGCGGTAATGGATGTACGACTGGTTCTCGATCCGGATCATCGGCTGTTCGCCCAGCACGTCGCCCTTGCGCCCTTGCAGGTAGCTATCGAGCTCGAACTTGAGGAAGCGGCGGATCTTGTCCTCGCCATAGAGCTGTTTCATCACCATCAGCGCCGAATACTGCGCGAGGGTTTCCGAAAGCAGGGTCGAACCCTGCATGTCGCCGCCCACGATCTGGTGCGCCCAGTACTGGTGGCCCAGTTCATGCGCGGTCACATAGGACACATAGTCGATCGTTTCGGGATCGCGCACATCGGCGGCAAAGCCGATGCTCTCCGAATAGGGCATCGTCCCGGCAAAGGCCTGCGCGAAGCTGTCGTAGCCCGGAAACTCGATGATCCGCGCATAGCCGAACTGGTAGGGCCCGAAATTGGCGGTGAAGTAGCCGAGCGAGGTCTTCATCGCCTTCAGCATCGCCGGCACGTTCCACGCGTGGCGCGGATCGTGATAGACCGAGAGCTGCACGTTGCCGAAGCTGTCCTTGGCCTCGGCATAGCGGGCCGATTGCACGGAGAAGAAGTTGAGGATCGGCGCGGGGCTGGCGAACACCGCGACCCGGCGGCCACCCTTGACCTCGTCGGACAGCTTGTTGCCCGGCGCGATCGGCACCTGATCGGCATCGGTGCTGATCGTGATGCGCGAATTGACCCAATCGGCGCCGATGTAGTTACGGATTTGTGCCGCGGTGTCCTCAAGCTTGGCGGTGCGCAGCTCGTCGGGCAGGCCCTGACGGCGGCGCGCGGTGCGATCGGTCAGCAGCCCGCGGCGGTCCATGCCGATGATCGGCGCGAACACGCTGTTGTTCACGAAGGTGCCGTTCTCGACCACGTCGGTCGCCGCCCCGCTATTGGCAAAGCCGCGACGCCATGTCTCGGAGGTGAAATCGAGCCGCGTGCTCGCTCCCGGGGCGAGCGGCGTCGCGAAGCGGTAGATACGATAGGCAAAGCGCTTGTCATGGCTGGCAAGCTTTGCGCCTGCGACCTCGAGCCGGCTGAAGGTCACGTTCTCGTCACCCTGCCGCACGTGCAGCTCGGTGATCGGAACCCCGCTGTCGTTGCGGAGCATGTAATTGCCCTTGGCGACCAGACGGCGCTCGGCGGGGAAGATTTCGACATCGAAGGCGACGTCGGTCACCACCGGGCGCGGCAGGTTCTCGTATTTGAGATAGTCGCGCTCGTAGGCGGCGAGGCGCTGCTCGCTCTCGTCTTCGGTTTCGTAGCTGTTGAGCACCTTGATGTTGTTGTGGATCACCAGTCCGGTGCCGACCATGCCCGCCACCGCAGCCAGCGCGATACTACCCGAGGCAAGGTTGATGCGCTTGCCCATGCCCTTGAGGCGCGGGAGCACCGCCACCACCGTGCCGCGCGGCCAGGCCCAGTGCGAGAGCACCAGCAGCAGCACGCCAAAGCAGCCCCAGTAGCCACGCGCGATCAGCCCGCCGACCCAGAAGTCGCCGGTGCCGTTCATGTCACTCAGCGGCTCGCCCGGCCCGCCGCCGAACAGGTAGAGCATGTTGGAATAGCCGAGGTTCGACAGGAAGATGCGGCTCACGAACCACACCAGCATGATCCCCCAGCCGATATATTTGTTGGGGCTCAGAACCTGGAAGAACACCGCCAGCACAGCGATCAGCAGCAGATCGATGCTCTGCGGCAGGACGAAGGACACGAGGTAGAGACCGAAGTCGATATCCGGCGCGCCCTTTGCCATCTGGTACAGCACCCCGGTGAACATCCCCGACAGCGACATGGCCAGCAGCACGGTGAAGATCGCGAGGATCTTGGGCATGAACATGGCCCATGCGGGAACCGGCGTGGCGCTGATGATCTCGCCGATCTTCACATCGCGCTCGCGCCATACCAGCTCGCCGCCATAGAACACCGCGACGATGAGGGTGAACAGGCTCATGGAGCCGATCACTGTGGTGATGACCCCGGCCGTGAGCGGATAGGACGCGGTGCCGTATGTCGTCTGCGAGAAGGCCAGGTTGAGGCCGGTGAAAGCGAGCGAAAGCAGCAGCAGCACGATCAGGCCGGGGCTCTTGAGCACCTGCAAAACCTCGGCCTTCAGACGCACGCCGAAGCTCGCCCAGGCATGGCCCGCGCCAAAGCTGCGCGTCACTGGCGCAGTGAGTGTGCGCGCCGGCACGCTGCCGGCCTTGGCTGTCTTGGCCGCCTGCTTGGCAAGACGGCGCAGGCGCCAGCGCGAGGGCGCACGCTCGGTCATGCTGAAGCGTGCCCAGGCGAAGGCCAGGAATACCGCCGAAAGGCCCAGCACGAAGATACGATTGAACAGCAGATTGCCTTCGAGCGGAATCGCCCGGCTGTTCATCTCCGCGGCCGTCCAATAGCGCGAAACCTCGCCGATCGCGCCCACGCCCAGCGGCTCGTAGCGCGCGACGGTGTCCTGCAACGAGGGATCGCTGGAGACAATGATGTTGATGGTGAGATAGCCCAGCACCAGCACCATCACCCCGATATAGCTCGCCAGCATCGAACGGGTCACCGTGGCAAGGCTGAACAGCAGCGCCGAGGACAGGATGAGGTTGGGAACGGCGATCACCAGGAACGGCCAGGCGTAGGTCATGAAGCCGCCCGGCCCGACGGTTTCGGGATCGACCCACGGCATGGCCGATCCCACCGCAATCCCCAGCGGCACTGCGACATAGCCCAGCGTCGCGATCGCGAGGCCGCCGACGAACCGTCCGGCGAGGAAATTGGTCCGCCCCACCGGGGTCGCCCGGATCATCGGGCCAAAGCCGGTGGCATCATCGCGCACCACAGCATTGGCGACGAAGGAGGTGATGACGAACAGGTAGAAGGTGGCGAACAGCCCCAGCGCGAAGGTCACAGTGAAGGGCGAATTCTCATGCACCGCCCCGGGCGAGCCGAAGCTGACATTGTCACTGGCGGCAAGGCCGAAGCCGAGCAGGAAGAAGATCGCGACGGACACCCAGAACACCGGGTTCCTGAGCTGGTAGCGCAGCTCGAAGGCTGCGAGGCGAGCAGTCAGCATTGGCCCCTCCCCCCCTTAGGCTGCGGCTTGGGCGGGAACGGCGCGGCGGGTTTCGGCCAGCGTCGCGAAGTAGACGTCCTCCAGCCCGCCGCTGACCGGCGCGAAACCTTCGGGCTGGCTGTCGGCGAGCACGTGGACCACGATCTCGCCGGCAAAGAAGCGGTGCGAGATCACCTCGTATTGCGCCTGCATTTCGGCAAGCTGCGTGTGCGGCACGGTCTTCTGCCAGACGCGGCCCTTGGTCGAGGCGATGAGATCATGCGGCGCGCCTTCGAGGCGTAGCTTGCCCCCCGCCAGCACTGCCATGCGCGGGCACAGATCGGCCACGTCATCGACGATGTGGGTGGACAGGATCACCACCACGTTCTCGCCAATGCCCGCCAGCAGGTTGAGGAAGCGGTTGCGCTCTTCCGGATCGAGGCCCGCGGTGGGTTCGTCGACGATGATCAGTTCGGGCTGGCCGATCAGCGCCTGCGCAATCCCGAAGCGCTGGCGCATCCCGCCCGAAAAGCCCGCGATCGCCTTGCCGCGCACGGCCCAAAGGTTGGTCTGGTTCAGCAGGTGTTCGACCATGTCGCGGCGCTCGCCCGCATTGCTGACGCCCTTCAGCACCGCCATGTGATCGAGCATCGCCTGCGCGGAGATGCGCGGATAGACCCCGAAATCCTGCGGCAGATAGCCCAGCGTGCGGCGCAGGCGATCAGGCTCGGACAGCACGTCGATATCGCCGAAGCGGATCGAGCCCGCTGTTGGCGCCTGGAGTGTGGCGATGGTGCGCATCAGCGTCGATTTGCCCGCGCCGTTGGGGCCCAGCAGGCCGAACATCCCCTTGGGGATCGACAAAGTCACATTGTCGAGCGCGTGGGTGCCGTTCGGATAGACATGGCTGACGCCGCTGAGTTCGAGCATGGTAATCCCCTGTTTTGACAGGCGCACACTAGCGGTTCCCGTCAGCAGGAAAAGCCACCTTCGGCGGCGCCGCCAAGCAGTTGATCGAGAGTGCCGCCGTTCGTCGATGCGAAACGGCGGTTGATGCTGTCAGACGAGCGCCTCGGCCAGCATCATAGCGCCGGTGATCCCCGCGTTCTCGCCCAGTGCCGGAGACTGCACGCGGTGGCGCGTACCGCCGGGGAGATAGCCTGCCCCCAGCAGCGCCGTGCGGGCCGCGATCCGCTCGGCCAGCCCTGCGGTCTTGGCCACACCGCCGCCGATCACCACCCGCTCCACCGCGATAGTGGCGAAGAGTGTGTGGCAGGCCTGCGCGATATAGTCGGCGACAATCCCGTGGGCGGGGTGATCAGGCGCCAACTCGGAGAGCGACGCGCCCCAGCAGGCGATGATCGCAGGGCCGCTCGCCAGCCCTTCGAGGCAATCGCCATGATGCGGACAGATGCCGGCGAACTCGCGGGTCTCGGCAGCGCGGCGCGGGAAGATGTGGCCCATTTCGGGGTGAGCAATGCCGTGCACCGGCTGTCCGTCCAGCACCAGTCCGCCGCCGATCCCGGTGCCGATGGTGAGATAGGCAAGGCTGCGGCAGCCCTCGGGCGCTGCGGCGCGATACTCAGCGAGGGCTGCTGCATTGACGTCGGTATCGAAGCCCACCGGCACGCCCAGCGCCTTGCCGAAGAAGCCGGCGATGTCGCAGTCCGCCCAGCCGGCTTTCGGCGTGTTGGTGATGAAGCCCCAGCGGGGCGATGCGCGGTCTAGCTCCACCGGCCCGAAGCTGCCGATGCCGAGCGCGGTCAGTGTCCCTTGCGCGGCGAACCATTGCGCGGCCTCGGACAGCGTCGTTTCCGGATCGCGGGTGGGAATGGTGTGGCGCGCGGTGATTTCATGCGGCGACGGGCCGACTGCGAGCACGAACTTGGTGCCGCCTGCCTCGATCGCGCCCAGCATCAGGCTGCGCTCTCCGGCGCGCTAGCGCGGATGCTCGCCCGGTTGCCGTCAAGCTCCAGCTTGAGCAGCGGCGCGGGCACCCCGCCAAAGCTGCCATCGGGCAGCATGTCGACGAAGCTGCACACATTGAGATCGGCATCGACAAACCAGCTATAGGTCTGGAGCGGGCGATCGGCGGGATTGGCGAGCACCAGTCCGCTGCCGTTCAGAGGCTCCCACGGACCCTGCATCGATGTCGCCACCATCCCGTAAAGCCCCCCCGGCGCATGCCCGAGGCCTGGTGCGAAAGTGGCCGTCTGGGTCGACCAGAAGGCGTAGTAATGTTTCACGTGAAACACCAGATGCGCGCGCTCAAGTTCGTTGTTAACCCCCTCTGCGTGGAGGCAAGGGGGGGTCAAGACCCAGTCTGGGCCGACCTTGCGCGCAAGGCCAAAGGCACCATTGAAAGCGCTCGCAGAGCCGGCAAGCGAGGCAGTGAAGGCGAGATATTCGCTGCCATCGGCGGGATCGCGGAACCACGCCGGATCACGGAATGCCTTGATCTTTCCGGCCTCGCCCTCATGCGCATCGGCCGGCATATAGTAAGGCTCATAGCCTGCGATAAGCGCGCTAGGAGCCGACCAAGTGCCAGGCAAACCGTCCGATGAAACCGCTGCACTGGTCGCCCACAGCTCCTGCTGGTAGCCGCCTGCGCGCGCCGCAGTTCCGGCAGCGGTGAAAAACAGCGTCATCACCCCGTCGCGGTAGAGCGCCGAGCCGGCCCATTCGCGCTCGTAAGGCACCGCCATGTCAGGCAGCACCGGCCCGAGATCGAACCACGCGCCCGAACGCCGTTCGATCAGATGGATCTTGGCCTCGAAATGCCTGAGCGCCGGATCGCCGCGATCGGGCGCGGTCAGCGCCATCCACAATTGGCGACCCCCCAGCGTCACGCCGTGGCCGGTCTCGTCCTGCACCGGCCACATGTCCCAATACAGCCGTCCGGCATCGAGCCCGGACCGATCGGGCGCGATCACCGGAGGGATCAGGCTTCCCGCACCCGGCGACACCCGGCCCACGTGCTCGGCTCTCCAGACGCTTGTCATGACAGCAGTCGATCCCAGTTTGTGCGGCGTGAAAAAAGGCTGGCGGAAAAAATGGCTGGCCGCCGGGGGGAGTTGGCGGCCAGCCCTGATGTTCGGCAAGCGGTCCTTAGAAGTCGAACCGCACCGAAGCCAGCACCGTCCGGCCGGCAATCGAGCGCGCGCGCACGATGCCGTTGGCCGGGATCGAACCTTCTTCCGCCTCGGTGAAACCGGCGGCGTTGAACAGGTTCTGGGCGTTCAGCCCGACCTCGACCCGGTCGATCGGGCGGAACGCGAGGAAGGCGTTGACCTGCGCAAAGGCCGGCAGCTCCAGCTGGTTGCTGTCCTGCGCGAAGCTGTCGGTGGTGCCGACGATGTTGGCACCCAGCGTGAAGGCATCGGTGTCGTACTGCGCGGTCGCCTGATAGACGAGATCGGCCTGACGGCGCGGCTTGTTGCCGATGGTCGTCAGATCGAGCGCGTCCTTGATCTGCGCGTCGGTCCAGGTTGCCCCGCCCGAGAAGGTGAAATTGCCGGTGCGATAGGCACCTTCAAGCTCGATCCCGAAAGCCTCGTATTCGGTGTCGAACAGCTCCAGCGGGGCGAGTTCGACATTGGTCTCGGCAGTCTTGGCGAAGAAGCCGGTGGCGTAGAGCGACAGGCCGTTCGACTGGTACTTCACGCCCGCTTCGAGCTGATCGACCCGGGCGATCACGCCCGCATCGCCGCCCGGCAGGCTGCCGTCGGTGGTGCTGACGGCAGGCGAGAACAGGCTGCGGTCAGCCGTGTGGCGGCCACCCTGGCTGTAGCGCGCGAAGATGCCCAGATCATCGGTGAGGAGGTAGTTCGCACCCAGCGAGAAGCTGAAATAGTCGAACGAATAGTTCACCGGACGCGCCGAGCCGAGCGGCAGGACGCCGGTCTGGGCTTCAGCGGTGCTGATGACGCCGTTGTTGTTGAAGTCGAACCGGCCAACGCCAACGCCGAAGCCGCTGTCCGAACCGGTGATCGTGCCGCTGGCATCGCCGAAATCATAGCGGATGCTGGCGTCAAGCGTCAGGCGGTCAAGCTCGAAGGAGAGCGAGGCGAACGGCGCATAGGTGCTGTAGGCCACGTCATAATTGCGGCGGCAGCAATTGCCGAAGAAAATCGCCCCGAAGCCCACCGTGCCGTTCTGGGTGACCAGCTGGCCGGCCGCATTGCGGATATCCACCAGCACCGCCTGCCCGTCGCCCTGCACGGTCTGGACATGGCTGGTCCAAAGCCAGTCGGTGTTGATGTCCTGCCGCGACAGGTAGAAGCCGGTGGTGAAGTTGGCCGAACCGCCGCCCATGTCGAAGGTCTTGTTGACGCGGAAATCGTTGGTGACGTTGTCGAGGCTGTTGAGGCGGGTGTTGAACACCACCACATTGGTCAGCAGGCCGTTGCCGCCGATGGTGGCCGCGTTGGCGGTCTGCCCGGCATTCGGGCCGCTGGCAAAGACGATGCTTGAACCCGCGCCGCCGATGCCGTTGGCGATGCCCTGCGCTGCGCCCGCGCTCGCCGGGAAGGGCGACTGGAAGCTGCCCGAATTGTCGGCAAAGCGGAAGCGGTTGGTCAGCGTCCAGCCGCTGCCGACGTCGATTTCGCTCTCGATCCCGAAGGCGAGGCTCTTGACCGAAAGGCCGTCACGGAAATCGTAGGAGGCCGGATTGTTGTTGCCGTCGAGCGTGACCTGCGGGGTCAGGAACGGGCTGTAAAGCGCGTCCGTGCGCGGGTTGAAGCCGGGGATGGCGTTGTAATCGGGGTTGGCGTTGGTGCCGCCCACGAACACCGGCTGGGGCAGGATCGTCGGGGTCTTGTCGTCGAGATACTTGGCCGACAGGCGCACATAGCCGCCATCGAAGCGCTTGGTGATGTTGGCCTTGATCTGGCCGCCGTCATAGCCGTTGTAGCCGATATCGCGCGGGCCTTCGCCGGTGCGGTAGAAGCCGCCGATGTGGAAGCTGAGATCATCGCCGATCGGGGCGCCGTAATCGAAATCGAGGCGGTAGCTTTCAAAGTCGAGGCCGACGCTGCCCTGGATCGCGCCGCCTTCGGTCTCGCCGGTCTTGGAGATGAAGTTGATCACCGCGCCCGGGGCGTTGGAGGCGAAGGTCGAGGCCGAACCGCCGCGCACCGCTTCGACGCGAGCGACCGAGCGATCGGCACGCAGGAAGTTGTCGGCATTGCCGAAGATGATGTCGCCGAATTCGAGGATCGGCAGGCCGTCTTCCTGAAGCTGGATGTAGCGCGCGCCGCCGGTCGAGACGGGGATGCCGCGCACGGCGATGTTGGCGTTGCCTTCACCGCCCGATGCTTCCGAGCGGATGCCCGGGATCTGGCGGATGAGGTCGGCCGAGGACGGCGCGCCGAGATTGGTGATGGCGTCGGCCCCGATGGTGCTGACCGAAACCGAGCTTTCGATCCGGTTCTGCCCGCGGGCAACGGCGGTGACGATGATTTCGCTGCCTTCGGCCTCGGCCGCGGCGTCGGTTGCCACTTCATCCTGCGCCAGAGCCGGGCTTGCCAGGCTCCACAGGGCTACACTTGCGCAAAGCGCGGTCCGCAATTTCATGACTGACTCTCCCTCTAGGAATTCGCGCTTCTGTGGCGACGACGGGGCTCTGCGTAGCTTTCTTGCAAACGATTGCAACAGGAATCTTGCAATCGTTTGCAAATGGCGTGGAAACGTGTCACTTCTACGCCACAGCATGGCTTAGACCATGATACGGGACAGGATTGCTGGAAGGGATAGCCCATGTCGCACAAGCCGCGACTTTCGCTGCTGCGAATCATCGAGATGAATATCGGCTTCTTCGGCCTGCAATTCTCCTTCGGATTGCAGCAGGCCAATATGGGGCCGATCTACGGCTTCCTCGGCGCGGACGAGGCGACCATGTCGCTCCTGTGGCTGGCCGGGCCGATGACGGGCCTCATCATCCAGCCGATCGTCGGCGCGATGAGTGATCGCACCAATACGAAGCTGGGCCGGCGCACCCCCTATTTCCTGATCGGCGCGGTGATCTGCACCCTCGCCTTATTCGCCATGCCCTATTCGAGCGCCCTGTGGATCGCCGCGAGCCTGCTGTGGATCCTCGATGCGGGCAACAACATCACGATGGAGCCCTACCGCGCCTATGTGGCGGACCGGCTCGCCCCCGAGCAGCGCTCGACCGGCTTTCTCACCCAGAGCGCCTTCACCGGCCTTGCGCAAACCCTGTCCTATCTCGCGCCCAGCCTGCTGACCGCTGTCGTCGCGCGCGATGCGCTGGATGCGAACGGCATTCCGGTGATCGTGCGGATTGCCTTCGTGATCGGCGCGATCCTGTCGATCTCCACCATCGTGTGGTCGGTGTGGCGGGTGCCGGAGCTACCGCTGTCTGACGAGGAACAGGCCGAGCTCGCGGCAAAGCCGCTCACCGCGGCGGCGACCCTCGCCGAAATCAGCGCTGCGATCCGCGAGATGCCGCGCCCGATGAAGCAGCTGGGGGGCGCCATGCTGTGCCAGTGGTATGCGATGTTCGCCTATTGGCAGTACATCACCTATGCCGTGGGCCGCACGATGTACAACACCAGCGATGCGGGAAGCGCCGCCTTCCGCGCGGCGACCCTCACCACCCAGCAGGCAGGCGCGCTCTACAATTTCGTCGCCTTTCTGGGCGCGCTTGCGCTGATCCCGGTGGTGCGCCGCTTCGGCGCGCGCCAGACCCACGCGGTGTGCCTTGCCGCCTCGGGCATCGCCATGCTGCTGATCCCGGGCGCATCGACGCCTCTCGCGCTGTTCGCGCTGATGCTGGGGATCGGCATCGGCTGGGCGGGGATGATGGGCAACACCTATGTCATGCTCGCCGACTGCATTCCCCCGGCACGCAACGGCATCTACATGGGAATCTTCAACCTCTTCATCGTCATCCCGATGCTGATCCAGACGCTCACCATGCCGCTGATCTATCGCCCGCTGCTGGGCGGCGACCCGCGCCATGTGCTGATGCTGGGAGGTGTCTTGATGCTGGCGGGCGCTCTGGCTACGCTGATGGTGGACGCCGGACACAGGACACCGCGCGCCGAGGGGCTGGTGACGGGATAGCATGGCGACAGATGACGAGCGGACCACGCGCGGATCGGTGCGCACCATCACCGATCTGGCGCGGATTGCCGGCGTCTCGCCCGGCACGGTCAGCCGCGCGCTGGCGGGCAAGAGCCTCGTCAACACCAAGACCCGCGAGAAAATCGAGGCCATCGCCCGCGAACACGGCTTCCGTCCCAACCAGATGGCGAGCGGCCTGAGGCGCCAGAAGACCGGCGTCATCGGCATGGTCATCCCGCTCGGCCACGATGCGCGCCAGCAGATTTCCGACAGCTTCTTCATGACCCTGCTCGGCTTCCTTGCCGACGAGCTCACCAACGAAGGCTACGACCTGATGCTGCGCCGCGTGGTGCCGGAGGACGATGCCGACTGGCTCGACCGCTTCATCGGTTCGGGCATGATCGACGGGGTGATCGTGATCGGCCAGTCCGACCAGTTCGAACGGATCGAGGAGGTGGCCGACGGCTATCGCCCGATGGTGGTGTGGGGCAATCACACCGAAGGCCAGCGCCACTGCGTGGTCGGGACGGACAACCGCCTGGGCGGCCGCCTTGCCGCCGAGCGCCTGATCGCGGCGGGCGCCACCCGCCTTGCCTTCCTCGGCGATACCGGCCCGATGGAGTTTGCCGCGCGCTTTGCGGGGGCGCAGGATGTCGCCGTGCGCTTGGGCGTGCCGATCACTGCGCTGCCCACCCACCTTTCGCCAGACCGCGCCAGCGCCGAGATCGCGGGCCACCTTGGCCGGGTGGCGGGCAGCGTCGACGGGATCTTCGCCGCCACCGATACCCTCGCGGCCCTTTGCCTTACCGAACTGCGCGCTCGCGGCCTCAGGGTGCCCGAGGACATCCGCCTCGTCGGCTTCGACGATCTGCCCATCGCCCGCCAGACCGTGCCCCCGCTCACCACCGTGAGGCAGGACATTGCCGGAGGCGCGCGGGGCCTCGTGCAACTGCTGCTGCGCCGGCTTGCAGGCGAAGAGACCGAGAGCCTTGTCATGCCCCCGCAACTGGTGATCCGCCACTCGGCCTGATCACTCCCCGATAGTTGCACCCTTTTCGCTTGTGCGCTGCGCGCCGCGCCCTCTAGGACAGGCGGTGATGAGAGCAACACAAAAGGGGAGACGCTTCGTGATCCAGGCGAAGTCGAAGGCGCTGTGGCTGGCCGGAGCCGCCATTGCCGCCGCCATCGGGGGCACAGCCGCCCCCGCCGCCGCGCAGGAGCGTGCGATTGCCTTTACCGGCGCGCGCATCCTCACCATGGCGGGCGAGCCGATCGATAACGGCACGCTGGTGATCCAGAACGGCAAGATCCTCGCGGTCGGCAGCGATGTCGCCGTGCCCGCCGATGCGACACGGATCGAGGCCAAGGGCCGCGTGATCATGCCCGGCATCGTCGATACCCACTCGCATATCGGCCAGGTCGCAGGTGCGGACGGCTCCGGCCCGATCCAGCCCGAAGTGCGCGCAATGGATTCGATCGATCCGCTCGCCTCCAGCATCGGCAAGGCGCGCGCGGGCGGGGTCACCACGGTCAACATCATGCCGGGCTCCGGCCACCTGATGAGCGGGCAGACCTTCTACATGAAGCTGCGCCGTGGCCGCACGATCGAGGATATCGCCTTCGAAATGAAGAACGGCGCGGCGATCGGCGGCATGAAGATGGCCAACGGCACCAATCCGATGGGCCGCAGCGGCTTCCCCGGCACCCGCGCCAAGTCGGCCTCGCTGGTGCGCGAGGTGTTCACCGAGGCCAAGGCCTATTGCGCGGGCGACAAGAAGAAGCGCGAGCTGTCCAAGGACGCGCTGTGCGAAGTGCTCTCGGGCGAGCGGCTGGTGCATTTCCACACCCACCGCGCCGACGACATCATGACGGTGCTGCGATTGAAGAAGGAATTCGGCTTCGACGTGCTGATCCAGCACGGCACAGAGACCTACAAGGTCGCCGCCGAGCTCGCCGCGGCGGGCGTGCCGGTGTCCAACATCACGCTCGATGCGCCCGGCGGCAAGCTGGAGACGATCGATCTGCGCATGGACAATGCCGGGATCCTAGAGCGCGCGGGCGTGCTGGTGTCGATCCATTCGGACGATGCCATCGTCGATTCGCGCATGCTGCTGCGCGAGGCAGGCCTTGCCGTGCGCGGCGGGATGACCAGCGACGGGGCGCTGCGGGCGCTCACCATCAACGGGGCCAAGCAGCTGCGGCTCGACAAGCGGGTCGGCTCGCTGGAGGCAGGCAAGGATGCCGATTTCCTCGTGCTCGATGGCGATCCGCTGTCGGCCTATACCCATATTCTCGAAACCTGGGTCGAAGGCGACAAGCTGTTCGATCGCAGCCGCCCGGAAGACCTGATCATGGCGACCGGCGGCTATGGCGCGGGAAGCCCGATGGATGCCTCGCACCACCACTGGGAACTGGCCGAAGAAGAGGGGCTGGAATAATGCGCAAGACTGCAATGCTCCTCGCCGCCGCCAGCGTGCTCACGCTTGGCTCCCCGGCCCACGCCCAGGACGTCGCGATCCGGGGCGAGACCGTGCACACCATGGCCGGCCCTGCCATCACCGACGGGGTGGTGGTGATCGACGATGGCAAGATCGTCGCGGTTGGTCCCGCCGCCAGCACGCCGATCCCGGCGGGCGTGACCGTGCTCACCGCCAAGGTGGTAACCCCGGGCCTGGTCGATGCGCGCAGCGTCGTCGGCCTTGCCGGTTACATGAACCAGCCGCACGATCAGGACCAGCTTGACGAAAGCGCGCCGGTCCAGCCGCAATTGCGCGCGATCGACGCCTACAACCCCAACGAGGTGCTGGTGGCGTGGCTGCGCGGCTTCGGGGTCACCACGATCCACACCGGGCATGGTCCGGGCGCGCTGGTTTCGGGCCAGACGCTGGTGGCCAAGACCGTCGGCACCACGGCCGAACAGGCGGTGATCGTGCCGCAGGCAATGGTCGCGGCCAATCTCGGTCCGGCAGCGCTGGCCGAGGGCGGCAAGGCCCCCGGCACCCGTGCCAAGCAGATGGCGATGCTGCGTCAAGCGCTGATCTCGGCCAAGGCGGAAGAGAAGCCGCCTGCGAAGAAGGGCGAGACCAAGGCCGGCCCCGAAAAGCCGCCGAGCCTTGAAGTGCAGACCATGCGCGATGTGCTCGCGCGCAAGCTGCCGCTGATGATCACCGCCAACCACGCGCAGGACATCATGAGCGCGCTGCGGCTGGGGCAGGAATTCGGGATCGATCTGGTGCTCGACGGCGCGGCGGAAGCCTATCTCCTGACCGACCAGATCAAGGCGGCAGGCGTGAAGGTGATCCTCCACCCGCCGATGACGCGGCAATATGGCGAATATGAAAACGCCAGCTTCACCACCGGCGCGGTGCTGAAGGCGGCGGGGATTCCCTTCGCCTACCAGTCGGGCTTTGAAGGCTATGTCCCCAAGACCCGCGTGGTGCTGTTCGAGGCCGCCGTGGCCGCGGCCAACGGCCTTGCCTGGAACGACGCGCTCGCCAGCATCACCATCGATGCGGCCAGGGTGATCGGCATGGACAGCCGCGTCGGCTCGCTCGAAGTCGGCAAGGACGGGGATGTCGCGCTGTTTGACGGCGATCCCTTCGAATTTGCCTCGCATACCGTGGGCGTGGTGATCGACGGCAAGCCGGTGAGCACCGCCGCGCAGTAACAGGCTGAGCAAGGCGGACCGGTTTTTTCCGCGAGGGTTTTGCGGAAAACCGGGCCGGGTTTGCGTATATGGACGTCATGGACCCGATGTTTCTCTCCCGTCGCCGGCTGATGCTGGGCGCTGGTGCCGCTTCGGCACTGGCGGCCATGCCTGCCTGGGCGCAGGGTCACAGCCTCCACCGCCGCAGCAAGCATGGTGGCGCGCCCATCCGCGCCGGCTTTGACGAGGTCTCGGGCGAGGTGATCGATCTCGTGGTCGGCGAAGGGCCGCGCGTCGTGCAGGGCCGCAAGAGCCACGGGATTGCGGTCAACGGCTCTGTGCCGGGGCCGCTGATCCGGCTGCGCCAGGGCCAGAACGTCCGCCTCAATGTCACCAACACCCTCGCCGAGGACACCTCGATCCACTGGCACGGGCTGCTGCTGCCCTTCCACATGGACGGGGTGCCGGGGATCAGCTTTCCGGGCATCAGGCCGGGGCAGACCTTCGCCTACGAATTCCCGATCCGCCAGAGCGGCACCTACTGGTATCATTCGCATTCCGGCCTGCAGGAACAGCAGGGGCATTACGGCCCGCTGATTATCGAGCCCGATGGCCCCGAAGTGGCCGAATATGACCGCGACTATGTGCTGCTGCTGAGCGATTACACCCCGCTCCACCCGCACGCGATCATGGAGCGGCTGCGCAAGGGCGAGGGCTACTTCAACTACCAGCAGACCAGCTGGAGCGATGATTACAAGCTGTCTGCCGCAGATCGCCGGATGTGGGCCGAAATGCGCATGCCCGCGACCGACATCGCTGATGTGACGGGCTCTACCTACACCTATCTCGCCAATGGACGCGGGCCGGAAGAGGGGCTGGAATTCCTGTTCCGCGCCGGCGAGCGCATCCGCCTGCGCATCATCAACGGCTCGGCGATGACCTTCTTCAACCTGCGCATCCCCGGCCTGCCGATGACGGTGATCGCGGCTGACGGGCAGAACGTTCGCGGCGTCGAGGTCGACGAATTCCAGATCGCGGCGGCCGAAATCTACGACGTGATCGTAGAGCCGCGCGCCGAGGCGGCCTATGCCATCGTTGCGGAGAGCATGGACCGTTCCGGCATGGCGCTGGCGATGCTCGCAAGCGCGCCGGGCGTCCGCGCGCCTGTCCCCGCACTGCGCCCGCCACCGCTGCTCGACATGGGCGACATGGGGATGAACCACGGCGATGGCGGTCACGGCGGCCACAGCATGGACGGCATGAAGATGCGCGACACCCTGCTGCTGCCGCCTGACGTCAAGACTGGCCCGGGCATCGACATGGTTTCGATGGCTCCGGTCGACAAGCTCGACGATCCCGGCATCGGTCTGCGCGACGTTCCGCACCGCGTGCTGAATTACCGGATGCTCAGCGCGTTGGAGCCCAATGCCGACACCCGCACGCCCTCGCGACTGCTGGAATTGCACCTCACCGGCAATATGGAACGCTACATGTGGTCGTTCGACGGCCAGATGTATTCCGCGGTTCATGACGTGCCGATCCGCTTTGCGTGGAACGAGCGGGTGCGGGTCAAGCTCGTCAACAACACCATGATGGCGCACCCGATCCATCTTCACGGGATGTTCTTCGAGCTGGTCAACGGCGAGGATGCCGCCCACCAGCCGCGCAAGAACGTGGTGATCGTGCAGCCGGGTGCGAGCGCACAGTTCGATCTTACCGCGGGCGAGCCGGGCGACTGGGCCTTCCACTGCCACCTGCTCTATCACATGCACGGCGGGATGATGCAGACCGTGACGGTGATGGGGCCGGAGGCGGGCAAGTGAGGCACGCCATCGGCCTGATCGCGCTGCTGGCGGCATCGCAGGTCGCGGCGCAGAGCCACGAGGGGCACCAGCACCACGATCCCGCGCCGACGCAGGACCCGCACGCCGGACACACCATGCCCGCGCAGCCCAAGGCGGATTCCCCCGGCCCGACCATGGAAACCCCGCCCCCGCCATCGGCCGGCAGCGGTCCACCGCGTGCGGCAGACGCGATATGGGGCGCCGAAGCCATGGCCGCCTCACGCGAGGACCTGCGCAAGACCCACGGCGATTTTCCGGTCTTCTGGTTTCAGGGCGACCGGATGGAGGCACAGGTGCGGCAGGGCACGGATGCCTATCTGTGGGATATCCAGGGCTATTACGGCGGGCCGACCGAGCGCCTGTGGTTCAAGAGCGAGGGTGAAGGCGAATGGGGCGCTGCGCCCGACGACGCCGAGGTGCAGGCGCTCTATGCCAAGGCGTTTGCGCCCTTCTGGGACCTTCAGGCAGGCCTGCGTCACGATATCGCAGGGCCGGACACCACCCACCTCGCGCTCGGCGTGCAGGGCCTTGCGCCCTATATGTTCGAAGTCGACGCGGCCCTGTTCGTCTCGCACAGGGGCGATATCACCGCCCGTATCGAGGCCGAGGTCGACCAGCGCATCACCCAGCGCCTGATCCTCCAACCGCGCATCGAGGCCAATCTCTCGGCGCAGGACATCCCCCTGCTTGGCGTTGGCGCGGGGCTTGACCAGATCGAGGTGGGCGCACGCCTGCGCTACGAGTTGAAACGCGAATTCGCGCCCTATATCGGCGTCGAGCAATCATGGCGCACCGGCCAAGGCGCCACCTTCGCCCGCGCACGCGGCGAGGATCCTTCGGTGACGAGCTTCGTTGCCGGTGTGCGTTTCTGGTTCTGACACGGAGAGTTCTTCGCCCATGCGTATCCCTGCCCTGCTTGCTGCCGCCGTCCTTGCCCTCGGAGCGCCCGCCGCGCTTTTGGCGCATGTGTCTGTCGCGTCCTCGGCTCCGGCGGAAGGCAGCACCGTCAAGCCCCCCAAGACCGTGTCGATCGCGTTCAACACGCCGGTCGATCAGGCAAGCGCCGCCGTCAGCATCGTCATGACCGCGATGCCGGGAATGCCAAACCATGGCGAAATGCTGATGCGCAATTACACCACCAGCTGGTCGCAAGACCGGAGCACGATGACCCTGAAGCTCGCAAGCGCCCTGCCCAAAGGCACCTATGAAGTGCGCTGGAAGGCGACCGGCAAGGATGGCCACGCGGTGAGCGGCGTGGTC
This sequence comes from uncultured Alphaproteobacteria bacterium, assembly GCA_903934325.1. Lineage (GTDB taxonomy): Bacteria > Pseudomonadota > Alphaproteobacteria > Sphingomonadales > Sphingomonadaceae > Erythrobacter. The sequence goes on from CAIZNH010000040.1 coordinate 128,325, forward strand.
AATTTCAAGGTCGGCTGAACCCTGCCCCTGCCGCTACCGCCTAGCCCTTGGCCGGAGCGGCGTTGACGATCATGTCGGCCTGCAAGGTGCGCCCGGCAAGCAGATAGTGCAGCGCCGCCCAGCCATAGCCGCCGGCGAAGATCACGATCGACCATTGCAGCCCCTGCGCCTCGGCTCCGGCGCAGGCCTTGAGGCTCGTCAGCGCCTCTCCGGCAAGCGCCGCCTTGGCGTCAGGCGCGAGCGCCATCAGCGGCTTGCACGCCTCAAGCGTCAGGCCCAGCGCCATGTTTTCAAGGAACATCGCCTTCAGCACGGTCGAGAGGATGCCGATCACCAGCGGGCCAAGACCGTATCCGAGCAGGTTCACCACGAACAGCGTGATCGCCACCGCGGTCGCGCGCATCCGGCTGTCCACCACCCCGCCCGAGACCGCATACATCGGCCCCAAATAGAAATAGTGGATCATCGCCGCGATCATCAGCGCAGGCATGGCGAGCCACAGGCTGTCCGCCAGAAAGCCGAAGGCATAAAGCGGCACCGAGGCCCCCATCCCCACTGCGGGCAGCCATGACAAGGCGCCCGGCCAGCGGCGCGACAGGCGATCCGACAGCCAGCCCGAGGCAAACACGCCGAGCGCCGCCATCACCCCCAGAATGATCCCGTTCAGCAGCGAAGCGTCACCAATGGCGAGCTTGTGGGTGCGCATCATGAAGGATGTGGTGAACTGGCCGATGCCATAGCCCGCAAAGGAGGCGACTGTCGCGCCGATCACCACCTGGCGATAGGCAGGCTTGCGGATCAGCACGCCTAGTGCCTCGCCGAAACTTGCCCGCTCCAGACCCTGCAATGCGGCCGGATCGGTGTAGCCGCGTGGCGGCTCGGCGATGGTGCGCCACACCAGCAGCCCCAGCAGCATCCCGGGTACGCCGACCACCACAAAGGCGACGCGCCAGCCTTCGACCGTGCTCCAGTCGAGACTGCCGAACATCCAGCCCAGCCCGATGCGGCCGAGCCATGCTCCGAAAGCCGCCCCGTCGAGGCCCGCTAGCTGCCCGCCGAAGACCGAAGCCAGCATCCCGCCCAAAGGCACGCCCAGCGCATAGATCGACACCGCGGTGGCGCGCTTTGAGGGCACGAAATAGTCCGAGATCAGCGACTGCGCGGGCGGCGTGCACCCCGCCTCGCCGATGCTCACCCCGATGCGGAACGCGAACAGCATCAGGAACGAGGCCGCAAACCCGCACAGCGCGGTGAACAGGCTCCACACGGCCACCGATCCCGCGATGATCAGCACGCGGTTGCGGCGCTCGGCCAGCCGCGCGATCGGGATGCCGAGGAAGGTGTAGAGCACCGCGAAGGCCGGCCCGCCAAGCAGGCCCATCTGCCAGTCCTCCAGCCCGAAGCTCTGCTTGATCGGTTCGGTCAGGATGTTAACGATGGTGCGGTCGATGAAATTGAACACATAGACGATCAGCAGCGCGCCCAGCACATAGGCGCGGTATCCGGGCGAGCCGAAGCCTGCGGCTGCCGCCGTATCGGTGTTTGTCATGTGATCCCTTCCCGTGGCTGCTTGCACAGCCTCCCGGTCTCTCAACTCTCTCTGGTACGCATCATTGAGGCAAATCGCGCGGGCGTAAAGCCGCTGGCTGCAAAAGTAGGAGTTGCCCACTGCCCCGTTGCTGCGGCAGCCTTGGAGAATGGGCCGCGTCACAAGGCCCGCGAGGGGATGGAATGGATCCGTATATCTATGTCGTGATCGTCAGCGCGCTGGCGCTGCTGGCCTATTACTTCACCCTGCTGAAGGCTGGCCTTGCGCGGATAAAGTTCAAGGTGCCCGCGCCCTCGCATGAAGGGCCGGAGGAATACATCCGCCACGTGCGCGCGCATCTCAACACGCTCGAACATCTGGTGCTGTTCCTGCCCGGCTTGTGGCTGTTCGCCTACGCGGTGAGCCCCTATTGGGCGGCGGGGATCGGCATCATCTGGCCACCGATGCGGGTGCTTTATGCACTCGGCTATTACAAGGCGGCCGACAAGCGGCGGCTCCCGCTCTATATCTCGATGCCGGTCATCTATATCTTCGTGCTCGGCTCGCTCATTGGCGGGATCGTGAAACTGGTTCAGGGAGCCTGAGGCATGGCGGCAGAATATGATCTGGTGATCCGCGGCGGCACGATTGCCGACGGCACGGGCGGCGATCTGATCGCGGGCGATGTCGCGATTGCCGGCGGCCGCATTGCGGCTATCGGCGCAGTCAGCGGCTCGGGCGCGGAAGAGATCGATGCCAAGGGCAAGATCGTAACCCCCGGCTTCATCGACGTGCACACCCATTATGACGGCCAGTGCATCTGGGCCGAGGAACTCTCCCCCTCCTCCTCGCACGGCGTCACGACGGCGGTGATGGGCAATTGCGGGGTCGGCTTTGCACCGTGCCGCAAAAGCGATCACGAGATGCTGATCAACGTCATGGAAGGCGTCGAGGACATCCCCGGCGTGGTGATGACCGAGGGACTGGACTGGGACTGGGAGACCTTCCCCGAATATCTCGACAAGGTTGCCGCCGGAAAGCGCGACATCGACATTGCGGCCTATCTCCCGCACTCGCCCTTGCGGGTCTATGCCATGGGAGAACGCGGCGCGGCGCGCGAAGTCGCCACCGAGGATGACCTCGCGCTGATGCGCCGCCTCACGGCCGAGGCGATGCGCGCGGGCGCATTGGGCTTTGCGACCTCGCGCCTGTCGATCCACAAGACGGCAGATGGCCAGGCGATCCCGACCTTCGACACCGACATTGCCGAATTGGAAGCGATAACCAGCGGCATGAAGGATGCGGGCGCGGGCACGTTCCAGGTGGTGCTCGATGCCTTTGTCGGTTGGGACAAGGAATATCAGGTGATCGAGCGGGTGATCGCCGCCTCCGGCCGCCCGGCGACCTTCACGCTAGCCTCGGGCAATGATGCACCCCCGCGCTGGCGGCGGGTGCTGGAGATGCTGGAGCGCACAAATGCGAGCGGCGGCATCGCCAATGCGCAGGTCATGCCGCGCCCGATCGGCCTCATCGCCGGGCTGGAGCTGACGGTGCATCCCTTCGTGCTGTGCCCCTCGTGGGCCAAGATCGCCCACCTTTCGATCCCGGAACAAATCGCCGCGATGCGCGATCCGGCCTTGCGTGCGGCGCTGATCACCGAGGATTTCACCCCGGGCCACCCCTTCAACGAGCTGGCGCGCAACTGGCGCTGGCTGTTCCCGCTCGACAATCCGCCCGATTACGCTCCGCCCGCGCACATGAGCATGGCAGGGCAAGCCGCCGCGCGCGGCTGCACGCCGCAGGAGGTCGCTTATGACCGGCTGCTGGAGACCGAGGGACGCGGGCTGTTCCTCGCCGCGCTCGGCAATTACGAGAACGCCTCGCTGGAGAGCGCGCACGAGATGCTGCGCCACCCCTATTGCGTCCCCGGCCTCGGCGATGGCGGCGCGCATTACGGAGCGATCTGCGATGCCAGCTATTCGACCTACCTGTTGACCCAGTTCGTCCAGAAGCAGGGCCCCTTGCAGCTTGACCTGTCGGAGGCGGTGCACATGCTCGGCCAGAAGGCGGCGCGCGCGGTGGGCTTTACCGATCGCGGGACGCTGACTGTGGGCGGGCGGGCCGATGTCAATGTGATCGACCTCGACAATCTCACCTTGCACCTGCCTGAAGTCGTGCACGATCTGCCCGCAGGCGGTCGCCGCTTGCACCAGCGCGCCAGCGGCTATGAGGCGACGATTGTGGCAGGCGAGGTGATCCGCCGCTTCGACCAGTCCACCGGAGCACGCCCCGGCAAGCTGGTGCGTGGGAGCGGGTATCGCGCTGCGGCCTAGAAGGTCGAGGTGCCGATCCCGCCGTCGACCACCAGCGACTGCCCGGTGACGTAACTCGCCTGGGCCGAGCAGAACATCGCCACCAGCACGCCAAGGTCCTCGGCATCGCCGAAGCGCCCGGCGGGCAGGCGCACGGCCTTGACGAAGGCATCGACCTCCTCGTCATAGGTCCGGCCATTGGCCGCCGCGCGCGGGCCGAGCACATCCTCGATCCCCGGCGTGTGGTGCATCCCCGGCAGCACCGAATTGATGGTGACGTTATGCGGGGCGAGTTCCTTGGAAATCGCGTGGCAATAATTGGCGAGTGCGGCGCGCGGCGGGCCGGAGAGGACACGCATGGCGGCGGGATATTTCGCCGCGCCGGTGCTGATATTGACGATCCTCCCCCACTTGCGCTCGACCATCGGGCCGGTCACCGCCTTGATGTAGTCGATCGGGCTCAGAAGCGCTGTCGCCACGGATTTCTCGAATTCCTCGCGCGAGACTGTCCGGAAATCGCCGGTGAAGGGCGGCGGGGCGCAGGTGGCGACGAAGATGTCGGGATCAGGGATCGCCGAAAGGATCGCGGCGCGCCCTTCGTCCGAGGCGTGATCGGCCACCAGCGGGTGCACTGTAGCACCGGTTTCGGCGGCGATGGCGCGGCAGGTCTCCTCCAGCCGCTGGCTCCCGCGCGCGGAGATGAACACCTCGCACCCCTCGCGCGCCAGCGCCAGCGCCGCGCCGCGCCCCATGCCCGCAGAGCCGCCATTGACCAGCGCCCGCCTGCCCCTGATGCCCAGATCCATCGCCAGCCTCCTCTTATCTGCCGCCGGTCACATAAAGGCACTGGCCCGTCACCCAGCTTGACGCGGGCGAGGCCATGAACACCACCGCGGCGGCAATATCCTCGGGCTCGCCATAGCGGCCCATCGGAATACCGATCATCGCCAGCAGCTTCTCGCGCTTCTCGTCGGTATCGGTGCCCATGCACTCGTCGAAATTCTCGGTCGGCACCGGGCCGGGAGCCACGGCATTGACGCGGATCTTCGGCGCGAGTTCGACCGAAAGCGTGCTCGTCAGGCTGTTTACCGCCGCCTTGGCCGCGCCATAGGGACCGTTCTTGACCTGCGGGCCGAAAGCCGCGCGCGAGGAGATGTTGATGATCGCCCCGCCGCCCTCGCCCATATGGCGCGAAGCGACGCTCGCCCCCATCCACACCGCCTTCAGATTGAGCGCGATCTGCGCGTCGAAATTGGCCTCGGGCGTGCGGGTGAGATAGCGCGGGGTGGCATCGGGAATGCCGCCCGCATTGTTGACCCAGATGCTGAGCTTCCCGAGCTGGCTGACGGTTTGCTCGGCCAGATATTCGAGCGCGTCAGGATCGGTCGCATCGGTCGCCAGCGGCAGGGCGCGGCGGCCCAGCGCGGTGATCTCGGCCGCGACCGCATCGAGATCGGCCTGCGTGCGCGAAGCCAGCGCCACATCCGCGCCTGCCTCGGCCAGCGCGATCGCGATCGCCCGCCCGATGCCCTTGCCCGCGCCTGTCACCACCGCCACTTCACCGTCGAGCCGGAACCGGTCGAGAATCCCCATCGTCTTGCCTCCATGGCCATCATGGCCCTGGCGCCAACCCTAGGGCGGCGAGGCGCGAGCGACACTGGCGCTTCCAATAGGCGGGGCGATCAGCTGGCGGGGGTGATCCGGAAGAGCCTGCCGCTGCCGCTATTCGGCACCTCCACGAAGCCTTCGGGCACGGTGTAACGTTCGGGCCGGTAGCCGACGATCCAGACATGGGTAAAGGCATTGCGCGGCAGCTTGGTGAGGGTCTTGCTGACCGGAGGCAGCACCGACGGCCCGCAGGCATCGCTCAGCACCAGATGCGAGGGGTCCTTCACGAAGCGCCCGCCTTGCGCGTAGTGCACCCGCATCGGGTTGACCCCGGGCTGCTGCCACTGATCATTGACGAAGGCATTGCGCCGCGCCAGCGCCGCGCCGGCGGCATGATCGAGCACGGGAAGGGTCCAGCGCACCTGACACGGCTTGATCACGAAGAAGGCGACCCGCGCGCCTTTGGGAATATTGTCGAGCGCCGGCAGCGCGGCGGCGAAGGCGCGGTCCTGCACCACAAACCCCGCGCTGGTCACTGCCATGCGCACCCCAAAGAAGGCGAGCGCGATCATGCCTGCAATCTTCAGTTCGCGCGCGCCCACCCGCGCGGTGCTGATCGCCACCAACCCCAGAGCGATGCCATAGGGCAGCAGGCGCATGTCGGCGAAGGCCGAGCCGAACACCCAGCTCGGCAGGATCAGGAAAAAGGCTACACACAGCGCCGCCGCAATGCCGACCCCGGGATCGAACCGCGCCGTCTTGCTCAGCCGCACCCAGTAAATCAGCCCCGCCACAATCGCGAGCGCGCCGATATCGAGCACCTTCCACACGCTGCGGAAGGGCGAATAGGCCCAGATCAGCTTGAATGGCAGCGACCAGCCCCCAAGCCCCGCGCCCGAGCTTTCCGCGCGCCAGATCACCATCGGCACCACCGGCAGCAGCAACGGGCAGCAAGCGCCCAGAATGCGGGCAACCGCGCGCACGGGATGCATCCTTGCCGCCCAGACCTCGGCCAGCATGGTCGATCCGGTCAGCAGGCCGAGGAAAGCCCAGCCATAGGTGTGGCACACCCATATCGCCGCGCCTGCCACCAGCAGCCACAGGCGCGCCAGCCCCTCGCGCCCCGTCCGGTGCAGCCGCAGCCATGCAACATAGGCCAGCAGCGCGAGGCCCATCGACAGCGAGTAATTGATGAAGCCGTAGTTGAAGGGATAGCCGTAAAGCAGCGGGATCGCCGCCAGCGCAAAGGGCGTGACGCGGCCATGGACTTCGCGGCTGACCAGCATCAGACCGAGCGCACCGACGACCTGCGTGAGGATCACCAAGGCATGGACCGATGCCTCCAGCCCCAGCAAGGGGTGGAGCACCTCGACCAGGATGTCACCGCCCAGATTGCCGATCAGCTTCCACTCATAGGAATAGAACGGCTGGAGCTCGGGCCGCTGGGCCAGTTCGGTCTGCACCGCAAAGCGCCCGAGATGGCCGTAGAGATCAACCAGCGGCGGGAAATCGACCAGCAGCAGAGGCAGGATCGCGATGAGGCACACGACCAGCATCGCCGGCCAGCGATCGAGCCAGCCGAACGCCTGTGGCGTGCCACCGGAGGGCACGGGGGTGAAAAGGGCGGCGTTGGTCATTCCGGGGTGGAGGCTTTGAACACGAAGAGCTGCGAGAGGACGAAGAAGATCACGATATAGGCGGCCAGCGCCGGCACTTGCGCCAGCGGACTGTCCGCGCCGAGAACCGGCTGCACTGCCCTTAGCACCGCGACATTGGCCCCGTAAGCCACGGCAAAGGCAGCAAGGAACTTCGCCACCTCGCGCCCGCGCACCGCGCCGGTCACGCCGAACACGAAGCGGCGGTTGAGCGTGAAGGACAAAACCAGCCCCACCGCATAGCCGGCGGCATTGGCGGCCAGCCCGCTCATCCCCGCCCACAGCCCGCCAAAGATCACTGCCCAGCCCACGGCCGAATTGGCAAGGCCGGTCAGCCCGAAGCGGAACAGGCGTGCCAGCATCGGATCAGCGCGCGACGAGGCAGTATTGGGCGCCGAGCGGCAGCCAGCCGAGCGCACGCTCCAGCGGCCGCAGCGCGCTGAGGAAGCCAGGGAAGAACAGCGTCCAGCGCAGTTCCACATCCTCAAACCCCGCGGCGCGGAACCGGCGCTGCATTTCGGGCGCGGAAATCAGCACGGCATTGGCATCAAACGGGCAAGTGCGCACCGCGTGCTGGGTCGCCGGGTTCCACGGATTGTGCTCGAACAGCATGAAGCGGCCTGCGGGCGTGAGTGTCCGGCGGATTTCCGAGAGCAGGCGGATGTGATCGGCTTCCGGAATGTGGTGGAACACGCAGGCTGTGAAGACGAGATCGAAGCTCGCGTCCTCGAACGGCAGGGTCTGCCCGTCGTAGCACACCGTCTCCAGCGGACGCACAGCGCGCGCGGCGCAGTGGGTGAGCGAGCGGGCTGATACGTCGAGCGCGGTGACCTGCGCCTCAGGGAACTCGGTTTGCAGGTGCGGGATGCAATTGCCCCGCCCCGCGCCGAAATCCATGATCCGCTGCGGCGCAAGCCCGCTCGCGGCCATCGCGCGGGCGGCTTCGCGGGCCTTGTAGGCGGCGAAGAAATCGGGGTCCTCGCCGCTCAGCTTTACCGAAGCTGCGTGCTGGGCATCATATTCATCGACATAGGCGTCGAACTCAGCTTGCGACACGGATCACCTCGCTCGGATCGGCGGCGGCGGAGGCGACCGGATGGCGGCGCACTTCGGCGATGATGAACAGCGGGCGGTGCTTGCCCTCCATATACATCCGGCCGAGATATTCGCCGAACACGCCCAGCACCAGCAGCTGGACCGAGCCCATGATCAGGATCAGCGCGGCAAGGCTGGCCCAGCCCTGCACCGTGCCGCCCTGCAGCCACACGGCCACGATCAGGCCGAGCGAGACCAGTCCGGCCAGCCCGAACAGCATGCCGAGGTGCGAGGCAAACCGCAGCGGCACCACCGAGAAGCTCGTCACCGCGTCGATTGCCAGCGCCACCATCTTGCGCAGCGGATAGTTGGTCTCCCCGGCAAAGCGCGCATCGCGCTCGTAGGGGTAAGGCACCTGGCTGAAGCCGATGAAGCTGACGAGGCCGCGGATGAAGCGGTAACGCTCGGGCATGGCATTCAACTGCTCGACCACGCGGCGCGTCATCAGGCGGAAATCGCCGGTGTCGGGCGGAATGTGGGTGTCCACCATTTTGCCCAGCATGCGGTAGAACAGCGCCGCCGTGCCGCGCTTGAAGGCGGTCTCGCCATGGCGCTTGATGCGCTGGCCATAGACCACGTCATGCCCCTCGCGCAGTTTGGCCAGCATCGGGCCGAGCAGCTCGGGCGGGTCCTGCAAGTCGGCATCGAGCACGAAGATGAGCTCGCCGCGAACGTGATTGAGGCCGGCGGTCAGCGCCAGCTGGTGGCCGTGATTGCGCGCCAGATTGATCGCGACGATGCGCGGATCACGCTCGGCATGGGCACAGATCCGCGCCCAGCTGGCGTCCTTCGAGCCGTCATTGACGAGGATGAATTCATAATCCTCGGCGAAGATTTCGCGCGCAGCCGCGCTCACCCGGGCGACCAGCGCGTCGAGCCCGGCATCCTCGTTATAGACCGGGATCACCACCGACAACGCGCAAGAGCCGGATGCTGTCTGCACAAACTGCGACATTCTGCGCCTCCTGAAACCTCGCCAAATCGTAGCCAAGAATGGTCAATACCCGGTTACCGGGCGCCCCATGCCTGCCGCGCTTACCAGTGCGCGGCAAATGCTGCACCTGCGTTATTCGAACGGGCGGCGCTATCAACAGGAAAGATGCATCCGGCCCGGAAAACCCCCGGAATGTTCCACGTGAAACATTGCGCTCGGCCCGCCCATGGCGGGGTCATCTCGGGGTAATCGGCACCCCAAATGCAGCAATGGAGAGGCTGGCAACCCGCTCCGGGCGCCAGCCTCCCCCGTCATCCCGAAGTGGGGAGAAGGGATGACGGATTACGCGGGCACCGCTGCCACGGCCCAGCCCTCGCCGATCCGCACGCTCGCAGCGCCGAGCATTGCGCCCAATGTGCGACGGGGGGACGCGGAGGCAGTCTGGCGGTTGTGCATCTGCATACGGCGCTTCTCGTTCTCGCGCTGGCGTTCGCGCTGGAGCCGCTCGACCTGATCGATCCGTCCGGCAAGGCCTGCGCCATTGATGTTCTGGATCTCCAGCCCCGGGAAAGCATTGCATTCGAGCACCTGCGCACCGCGCGTGGCATCGATCACGATATCGACCCCGACATAGCCGAGGCCCAGCGCGCCAGAGCAGCGCCGCGCCGCGTCGACCGCTTCCTGCCAGTGCGGGATCCGCTCGCCGATCAGCGGCAGGCCGGTCGAGGGGTGCTCCCACACCTCTTCCTGCCCCGTCACCGCGCGGAAAATCGCGCCATCGCGGAAGTCGATCGCTGCGCCGACCGCGCCCTGGTGCAGGTTGGCACGGCCGCGCGATTCCACCGTCGGCAGGCGGGTCATCGCCATCAGCGGCACGTCGCCCAGGCAGATGATGCGGATATCGGGCAGGCCATAGGGCACCAGCCGTGCAAAGCCCGCATGGGTGCGGATCAGCGGCTCGAACAGGGCCGCATCGGTGTTGCTGCCTTCCAGCGACAATTCCCCGGCAATGATGCGGGTGAGATGGGCGCGCAAGGCGGTCACCGTCAGCGCCTCGCCATTGAGCTGGCGCCAGCTGCCGTCTTCATTGCGCCCGTCGACCAGGATCACCCCCTCGCCGCGGCGCCCGCGATTGGGCTTGACCGCAAAGGCATCGGGCAGGCTGGCGAAATCGAAGCTGGCGGCCTCGGCTTCGCTGGCAATCAGCGCGAGGGTCGGGGGAACCGGCACGCCGGCCTCTGCCAGCCGCTGCTTGGTCTCGAACTTCTGGTTGACCCCCTTGATCGCTTCACGCGGGTTGAGGCGGGCAATCAGGGCATTGCGGCGGTTCATTCCGAGCACAGGCATCGTCAGTTTCCTTTGGCAGCCGCGGCAAAGCGCGACATTTCGGAGAGGCGCAGGCCGTTGTAGCGGCCCAGCAGGATGGTCAGCACGATGGCGCTGGCCGGGATTGCCAGCGGATGCAGGCTGGAGACGGCGACGATCAGCGGCGAGGCCACCAGCGCCTGGATCATCAGCGCCACGGCCAGCGTGGTCGCGGTCATCTTCATGGCCTGCTTCGGCCCATCGGATTCCCACGCATTCCACCAGCGTTCGACCACCAGTGCCGTCACCACCACCGGGAAGGCGCTGATCAGCACCAGCCGGTCAAGCTGCAGCGCCAGTGCGCCCAGCGCGGTGACCACGATAGCGATCAGCGTGCCGAGGAAGGCCACCCGCGACAGGCCCAGCTGGCGCAGGGCAGGCGCGGCGGCCATGCCGACCAGAATGGCTGCGGTCGAAATCGTCGGTCCGGCAATCGGGCCCGACTGGAGATAGGCCAGCGCCAGCAGCATCGGCGTGAACAGGCCGAAGGTCTTCCAGCCCAGCACCGAACGCACGAATACCACAATCACGGCCCCCATCGGCAGCGCCAGCAGCAGGTGCAGCTGCGGCAGGTCCCAGGGCCGCGAGGGATCGCCGAACACCGCATGGACGGCCTTGCTGACCAGCGTATCGGCGGGATCGAACAGCGACCACATGATCGCGACAAACGAGGCGACCACCAGACCGACCAGCGCCTGAAAGCAGCGCTTGATCAGCTGATCGCCAGGCAGCTGGAGCGGATCAGAACGCATAGCTCGCCTCCAGTTCGACGCGGTAGCCCGAACGGTCGAAGACCGGATCGGTCGAGTTGCGCACGATGTAGCGCCCCTCGGCTGCGAAGCGGAACGGGCCGGGGCTCCAGATCATGGTGAGTTCGGGCCAGAACAGATCGTCCTGGCGGTTGCCGCCGGTGGCCAGCGTGCGGCCGGAGAAGTCGAGCTTCTGGTAGCTCAGTTCGCCGCGCATCCTGAGGTCCTTGGCGATCGGCTGCTGGTAGCTCGCCTCGGCCAGCCAGCGCGACAGGTTGCGGCGCAGATCGTCGTCAGAATTGATCTCGTCGTAGCGCCCGCGCAGGGTCGCATAGTTGTTGGCACCGAAGCGGTAGCGGTATTCGCCGTCGACGCGCACGCCACTGCCGGTCGAACCGGCGGCATCGTCATAGCTACGCTCGCGCCAGCTGGCACCCAGCGTCAGGCGGTTGGCCTGGTTGAAGCTGTGCTGGATCTCGCCGCCATATTCCCATTCGTCGGTCGAGGTGAATTCGGCCGCGAGGATGTTGTCGCTGCGCTCGCCAAAGGCGGTGATGGTGGTCGCATCGGCCAGATTGTAGCTGATGCTCAACCGCGCCGCATTCTGCCAGCGGTCGATCCGGTTCGGATCCTCGAATTCGAGCCGCGTGGTGGCGTTGCGCAGGGTGACGGTGACATCGTCATTGGTCAGCACCAGCGAGGGCGTGGCGATGATCGCGAAGGCATTGCCGTCGATGATTTCGTCTTCGCCCGGTGCGGTGGTGCGGGCGGTGATCCCGCGGGCGGTGAGACGCAGGCCGGGTTCGAGCCGCCAGCCCGAGGCGTTTTCAGCGTTCTCGCGTTCCTCGGCCTCGGCCTCGGCATCGATGCTGCTGCCCTGCTCGGGCTGATCATCGCCGGCTGTCTCGGCCAGCGCGGCGCTGGCGAGGCCGAAGGTGGAAACGCCCATCACAAGGGTCTGGGCGAGGCGGCGGGAAAGAGAGGTGGTCACGTAGGATACTCCTGTTGCTGGCCAGCGGCGATTTGGCCGGTTCGAGGTGATCTGCCCCCTTCTGAGTGGCCCAATTTCTATTTTAGAATTGGTCACGAAGGAGGAATGGAATGGCGAGGAAGCACAAGCCGGAAGAAATCATCGGCAAGCTGCGTGAAGCGGAGATCGTGCTGGCACAGGGTGGGA
>CAIZNH010000041.1 GCA_903934325.1 uncultured Alphaproteobacteria bacterium
AGTACCACTATGTTATGGTGGCCGGGTGGGGAGGCGGGGTGGGAGGTCTGCGCCACCGGAGGCGGCCAATCATAACGCCCAATCAATTGCGCCGCGCCCGTTGGCCTCAAGGAAGGCATTGGTCTGGCTGAAGGGGCGCGAGCCGAAAAAGCCGTTATGGGCAGAAAGCGGGCTGGGGTGGGCCGAGGTCAGCACCAGATGCGCGGTGTTGCGGGTGAGGGCGGGGATGCGGCTCGCCTTCTTCTTCGCGTGGCTGCCCCACAGAATGAACACCGTCGGCACATCGCGCTCCGCCACGGCGGCGACGGCGGCATCGGTGATCGCGTCCCACCCGCGCCCGGCATGGCTGCCCGCCTGACCTGCCTCGACTGTCAGCGTGTTGTTGAGCAGCAGCACGCCCTGCCGCGCCCAGCGCGACAGATCGCCGCTGGCGGCGCGGGGCAGGCCGAGGTCCGCCTCCAGCTCCTTGTAGATGTTCACGAGGCTCGGCGGCACCCGCACGCCTGCCTGCACCGAAAAGGCAAGGCCATGCGCCTGTCCCGGCCCGTGATAGGGATCCTGCCCGAGGATCACGCAGCGCACCTCATCGAGCGGGGTCAGCGCGAGCGCGGCCAGCCGTGTCCCGCGCGGGGGATAGACCTGCTTGCCCGCAGCCTCCTCGGCCTTGAGCCACCCGCCGAGCTTGCGCGCTTCTGCGCTCGCCAGCGCGGGCTCCAGGACGCTGTGCCAGCTATCGGGAATGGTATCGCCTGCCATGCCGCCATGGCTACCCGCGCACCCGCCCTCGCGCCACTCTGCCCTTTCCCTCTTTCCCCAATCGGCGTAGGGCGTGGCCCATGGCTGTACATTTTCACGAGGAAGACCTGCCCGCGGGCGTGCTCGCAGGGACTGGCGCGATTGCGGTTGATACCGAGACCATGGGGCTCGTCACCGCGCGGGATCGGTTGTGCGTGGTGCAATTGTCCGATGGTTCGGGCAACGAGCATCTGGTGCGCTTCGGCCCGAACAGCACCTATGACGCGCCCAATCTGAAGGCGCTGCTGGCCGACACTTCGCGGATCAAGCTCTATCACTTCGCCCGCTTCGATCTCGCCGCGATCCAGCACTATCTCGGCGTGGTGGCAGCGCCGGTGTTCTGCACCAAGATCGCCAGCCGCCTGACCCGCACCTACACCGATCGCCACGGCCTCAAGAACCTCGTCGAGGAACTGCTGGGCGAGAGCCTGTCGAAGCAGCAGCAGTCGAGCGACTGGGGCGGGCCGGTGCTGAGCGATGCCCAGCGCGACTACGCCGCGAGCGACGTGCGCTTCCTCCACCGCCTGATGGCCGAACTCACCGTGCGGCTGGAGCGCGAGGGGCGCACCGCCATCGCGCAGGCGTGCTTCGACTTCCTGCCCACCCGCGCCGCGCTCGACCTCGCCGGCTGGCCCGAAACCGATATCTTCGCCCACGCATAGGGCGCCGCGCAAAGGATGGTCAGCACCCACCCCGAGATGGAGACCAGCGAGGCCCGCGCCCTGCGCAGCCGGCGCCAGCATTTCGCGGCGCCCGGCGGTTCGCATGACAAGCTGGTCGGCTTTCTCGCCCGCGGGTTGCCGATGCTGGTGGGGATTGTCGCCGCACTGATGGTGATCACGCCCCTGAGCCCGCGCGGCGAAGTGAGCTTTCTGCTCGATCGCAACAAGGTGGCGCTGATCGACGAGCGCCTCTCGGTCGAGAACGCCATGTATCGCGGGCGCGACAACCGGGGCCGCCCCTTCTCGCTGCTGGCGGGCGAAGCGGTGCAGCGGTCGAGCATCGAGGGACTGGTGCGGATGCGCGATCTGGTGGCGCAGATGGTGCTGACCGATGGCCCCGCCCGCCTCAGTGCCGGCGGCGGCACCTATGATATCGACGCCGAAACCGTCGCGGTCGACGGCCCCGTGCGCCTCACCGCCAGCGATGGCTACACCATGGTGGCGGACGGCGTTTCGGTTGATCTGAAGGCGCGGCTGATGCGCGGGGACAATGGCGTCTCGGGCGAAGTCCCGGCCGGCACCTTCTCGGCCAATGCGATCCGCGCCGATCTGTCCGCGCGCACGCTGACGCTTGACGGCGCGGCGCGGCTCACCATGATCCCTGGCAAGCTGAGGATGCCGTGATGACAAAGTCCACCCCTTCGCGCGGATTGCGCCGCACCGCTCTCGTCTGGGGCCTTGGCGGCTTTGCGCTGACCTGTGCGCTGGCGGGCGGGATGACGCTCAATGCGCAGGGTATCAGCAGCCACGATTCCAGCGCGCCGGTGAACTACGCGGCCGACCGGATCGAGCTGCAGGACCGCGAGAACCGCGTGATCCTGTCGGGCAATGTCGTGATCGAGCAGGCCGGCCTGACGGTGCGTTCAGCGCGCACCCTGGTGAATTTCGAGGATACGGGCTCGCTCAGCATCCAGCGCATCACCGCCACCGGCGGGGTCGAGGTCACGCGCGGCGATGAACGCGCCAGCGGCGACAATGCGATCTATGATTTCGATCGCCGGATCATCACCATGGCCGGCAATGTCCGGCTGCGGCGCGGCAGCGATACGCTCAATGGCGGGCGGCTGGTCATCGACCTTCAAAGCGGATTGTCGAGCGTTGACGGCAGCGCGGCGGGCGGTGCGCCGGGGGTATCGGGATCTTCGGGCAAGGGACGGGTGACCGGCAGCTTCGCCGTCCCCCAGCGCGACAAGAAGTAAGCGCCTCAGCAAGCCCCCCGCGCAGAGCGGCGCGCTAGTATGCCTTGTGGTGGATCAGCACCATCGCGGCGCGCAGCACGATCTCGATATCGCGCAGCAGCGACCAGTCGTTGATATATTCGAGATCCGACTGGAGCCGGTCGGTCAGGTCTTCCTCGCGCTCGGTCGCGCCGCGATGGCCGCGCACCTGCGCAAGGCCCGTGAGGCCCGGCTTGAGGCAGTGGCGCTGCCAGTACATCCGGTCGACTTCCCAGAAGAACTTGTTGTTCGCCTGACTGCCGATCGCGTGCGGACGCGGGCCGACCACCGACATCTCGCCCTTCAGCACGTTGATGAGCTGCGGCAGCTCGTCGATGCTGGTGCGGCGGATGAAGGCGCCGGTGCGGGTCACGCGGTCATCGTCGCGCGCGGTCGAACGCGCGCCGTCGTGATCGAGCTTCTCGTGCCGCATCGAGCGGAACTTGAGCATGTCGAAGAACTGGTTGCCGCGCCCGAGGCGCCGCTGGACGAACAGCACCGGGCCGCGGTCCTCCAGCTTGATCGCAATTGCCGTCGCGATCAGGATCGGGGAGAGCGCCAGCAAGGCCGTGCCTGCCACTGCCGTATCGAAAGCGCGCTTGATGATGCGCGAGCGCAGCCGCAGCGGGCCGGTGGAGACCACCAGCGTGGTGCGATCAAGGTCGTCGTAACGATGCACGCCGATCGCGCCGAGGCTGTGCGCCGGCTCGCTCACGATCTCGCCATAGACGCCCGCCGATTTGAGCAGGAAGGCCCAGTCCTCGCGCCGGTCACGCGGGCAGCTCACCACCACGTGATCCTGATTGCGCAGCAGCTTGCCCAGCCGATCGAGCATGAAGGGATCGTGGCTACCCGGATCAAGCCCGTATTCCGCCGCCGAGACCGACACCGCGTCGGGATAAGGGAAGGTCGATCCGCCATCGTCGATCACCAGCCGGTTGGCGACGCGGCCGCCCCAGCGGCGGGCGATCACGGCCGCCATGATGCGGCGCAGCGCGATAATCATGATCGCGGTCAGCGCCAGCCCGATGGTGACACCGGCGCGCGAGAATTCGTCGTTCGACTTGGTGTAGAAGGCGATGAAGTTGACGAGGCCCGCCGAAACCAGCAGCGCCACCATCGCCTTGCGCACTGCGAACATCCAGTCGGTGAGCGCGGTCAGCCCGTAGGAATTGTTGTAGAGCGCGATCGTGTAGAAGGCGGGCAGCATCACCTGCGCGGCGAGCATCGCCCGCTGCTCGGCCCAGAAGCCTTCCCAGATCAGCCCGGCCAGGGCAAAAGCGAGATTGAACAGAAGTCCGTCGAGCAGCAGGATGAGGGCATAGGTCCGCAGGCGCCGCCGCTCGAGCGAAGGCACCATTTTCGTTTCGACGTTTGCGAGTTTGGCCGATTCGAGAAGTCTCGGCATCACGCGGTTCATGCTCAGAGTGTCCCCAGCACCAACCCGGTGCTTACTACCTATGTCACTTTACATAGGGAAGCGGCTTTTGTGCGACTGCGAAATGTGGCCTGTCACATTTAGAGACCCGTCTGGCCCACTTCTTACCGCTTGGCGGCGTAGCGGGCGATTTCCGCGAGTTCCTGGGCCAGCAGCAATTCGGCCGCCTGGCTGTTGGCGAGCAGGGTGCGGTGGAGCTGGGCGAGGCGCGGGATCAGGCGGTCGAGCCGGGTTGCGCTGGTGCCGCGCTGGGCGGGCTGGCGCCAGCGCTCATATTGCTGGCGGATGTCGCGCTTCTCCTTGAAGAAGATGCCGAGCCGCATTTCCGTGCCCTTGTCGATGCTGTCGAACTGCCCTCGCGGGCCAAGATGCGCGGTGATGTTGGCAAGCTGCGCTGCGCGTCGTTCCAGCGCCAGCGCGAGGCCGACGGGATTGAGGCCCAGCTCGCGCATCCGCCGGATCTCGCCGCCGACCTTGCCCAGCTCCCCGCCCAGCACCGCGTTGACCAGCGGGGCAAAGCCGTCCTCCTCGGTCGCCGCGCCGATGGCGGCGTGATCGTCGGGGGTGGCGGATTTGGGGGCCTGCGGATCGGCATCGCAATAGAGCGCGAGCTTGGTGACCTCGGACTGGGCGAGGCGCACGTCGAGCCCGGCGGCGCGCGCGATGCGTTCGGCAAGGTCGCCGCCGAGCCTGAGGCCCGCGGCATCGGCCATGCCGCGCACGGCGCTGGCGACGTGGGAGAGATCGGGCGGGTGGAACATCGCCACCAGCGCGTCCTTGCGCTTTTCGAGCAGCTTGGCGGTGCGCGACTTGTCGGTGGCGGAGGTGGCGACGACGATCACTGGGGCCGCAGCGCCCGAGCCGGCCTCGGCGGTCTCGATCAGGATCTGGAGCGCGTCATGCGCCTCGTCGCCGCTGGCGCGCACCCAGATGTGGCGGGTGTCGCCGAACAGCGAGGTGGAGCGCGCCTCGTCGCCGAGCCTGGCGGGATCGGCGCGCAGTTCGGCGCCGGTCAGCTCGACGCGTTCGCCGGGCGAAGAGAGGGCTGCGACAAGGCGATTGGCAGCAGCGGTGGCCCCGGCCTCGTCCGGTCCGCAGAAGAAGAACATCGCCAGCCGTTCGGCCCCTGCCGGAATGCCGCGGGCGAATTCCTTCTGGGTCGCCTTCATTGCGCCGCGGCGGCGCGGGTCCGCAGCGCCAGCGAGACCTGGGTTGCCATCTGTTCGGCGAGCTTCAGCGCGAGGTTCTCGAGCGCCTTCTGCTCCGCCGCGATGGTGGCATATTCGGATGAGACCACATCGATCCCCGCGTCCGATCCGGCGGTGGCATCGAGAATGACCTTGCCCGTCGCCAGCTCGATCAGCTGGTAGCGCGCGCGCAGAATCCGGCGTTCGCGGCTGATCGTGTCGTCATTGAGCACGCCCAGCGCCTCAAGCGAATCGTCCAGCCGCACGTCGAGCCGGTAGACCGGTGTCGTCTTGCCCGCCGCGCCGAGCCGGTCCTGCAGCGCATTGCGCACCAGCCACCCGCTCTGCCCCTGGATCGCCGGAATATCGACCGCCGCCAGCCCCTGCGCCACCGTCGCACTGCTCCCGCCCGCATACATCGGCGAGAGGCCGCAGGCGGAAAGCGCGAGGAGCGCTGCAAGGGCGAGAGCGTGGCGCATCAGGTGACGATATTCACCAATCGGTCGGGCACGACAATGATCTTGCGCACCGCCGCGCCATCAAGCGAGCGCTGCAGGTTGGCTGAAGCCAGCGCCAGTGCCTCCAGCGCCTCCTTGGGGGCACCCTTGGGCGCGGTGACGGTGTCGCGCAGCTTGCCCATGTGCTGGATGGCGATGGTGACCTCGTCATCGACCAGCAGGGCGGGATCGACTGCGGGCCACGGCGCATCAGCGATCAGGCCTTCACCCATCGCCTGCCAGGCCTCTTCGGCAAGGTGCGGCATCATGGGCGCAGCAAGGTGTACCAGCGCGCGGATTGCTGCCGAACGGCTAGCCGAAGGCGCGGCCTTCTCCACCGCGCCGGTCAGCTCGTAAATGCGCGCCACGGCCTTGTTGAAGCCCAGTGCTTCGATGTCCGAGGCGACGGCGGCGATGGTCTGGTGGGTCTTGCGATCAAGGCTCTTGTCGTCGCCCTCAGCGGCTGCGTCATAGGCCGCAAACAAGCGCCACAGTCGCTGCACGAAGCGCGCGCAGCCTTCGATCCCCGCGTCCGACCACGGCAGATCGCGCTCGGGCGGGCTGTCGGAAAGCATGAACCAGCGTACTGCGTCTGCGCCGTGGCGGGCGATGATCGCATCCGGGTCGACGACGTTCTTCTTCGACTTCGACATCTTGATGACACGGCCGACTTCCACCGCCCCGCCATCGGCCAGCAGCGTCGCGCCATCCGAGGTGCGGTTCACATCCTCGGGGCCAAAGAATACCGGCACGCCTCGGCTCGCATCGATGCGGCTATAGGTCTCGTGCGTCACCATCCCTTGCGTGAAGAGCGCGGCGAACGGCTCGCGCACGTCGATCTTGCCGATGTGCGCCAGCGCCCGCGTCCAGAAGCGCGCGTAGAGCAGGTGCAAAATCGCGTGCTCGATCCCGCCGATATAGTGCTGCACCGGCATCCACTTGGCGACCTCTTCCGGGTCAAACGGACGGTCGGCAGGCTGGCTGGCGAAGCGCAGGAAATACCACGAGGAATCGACGAAGGTGTCGAGCGTATCGGTCTCGCGCCGCGCCGGTTTGCCGCACTTGGGGCAATCGACGTGCTTCCACGTCGGATGGCGCTCCAAGGGATTGCCGGGAATGTCGAAGCTGACGTCCTCGGGCAGGGTGACGGGCAGCTGGTCCTTGGGCACCGGCACCACGCCGCAGCTATCGCAATGGATGAAGGGGATCGGCGTCCCCCAGTAGCGCTGGCGGCTGACGCCCCAGTCGCGCAGGCGCCACACGGTGCGGCCCTCGCCCCAGCCGCCGGCCTCGGCGCGGGAAATCACCGCCTGCTTGGCATCCTCCACGCTCATGCCGTCGAGGAAATCGGAGTTGACGATCACCCCGTCGCCGGCTTCCGCCTCACCCTTGAAGGGCTCGTCCGCGCGGGCCGGATCGCTGGCGACCACGCGCATGATCGGGAGCGCGTATTTGGTCGCGAATTCGAAGTCGCGCTGGTCATGCCCCGGCACGCCCATGACGGCGCCGGTGCCATATTCCATCAGCACGAAGTTGGCGATGAAGACCGGGAGGTCCGCTCCGGTGAACGGGTGCCTGGCGGTTACGGGCGTACGATAGCCCAGCTTTTCCGCCGTTTCGAGCGCTGCGGCCGTGGTCGCACCCTTCTTGCACTGGTCGATGAAGGCGGCGACATCCGGATCACCCGCCAGCCCCTGGGCAATCGGGTGATCGGCGGCAATCGCGCAGAAGCTCGCGCCGAAGATCGTGTCGGGGCGGGTCGAATAGACCGCCAGCTTGCCGCCGTCAGACAGGTCGAAGTTGAATTCCAGCCCCTGCGACTTCCCGATCCAGTTCTCCTGCATCAGGCGCACCTTCTCGGGCCAGTCTTCAAGGCCCCCCAGCCCTGCCAGCAGATCATCGGCAAAGTCGGTGATCTTGAGGAACCACTGGTTCAGCTTGCGCTTCTCGACCTCGGCGCCCGAGCGCCAGCCCTTGCCGTCGATCACCTGCTCGTTGGCGAGCACGGTCATGTCGACCGGATCCCAGTTGACGGTCGATTCCTTGCGGTAGACCAGCCCCGCCTCATACAGGTCAGCGAACAGAGCCTGTTCGTGGCCGTAATATTCGGGATCGCAGGTGGCGAATTCGCGCGTCCAGTCGAGCGCGAAGCCGATGCGCTGCAACTGCGCTTTCATCTGCGCGATGTTGGCCCGCGTCCAGCCGCCCGGGTGCACGCCCTTTTCCATCGCGGCGTTTTCGGCGGGCATCCCGAAGGCATCCCAGCCCATCGGGTGGAGCACTTCGAACCCGCGCATCTTCTGGTAGCGCGCCAGCACATCGCCCATCGTGTAGTTGCGCACATGGCCCATGTGGATGCGCCCCGAAGGATAGGGGAACATCTCGAGGATGTAGCTCTTGGGCTTGGGGCTGTCGGAATCGGCGGTGAAGGTGCCCGCTTCTTCCCATGCACGCTGCCAGCGTCCGTCGGCGACAGACGGATCGAAACGGGTTTCAGTCATGAAAGCCTATCCGTGAGAGGCGGTATTTACGAAGCCAGAGCCTGGCGGCGCAGATCGCGCGCCTTGGTGAGGATGATGTCCTCAAGCTTCTGCACCGTGGCTGCCTGCACCGGCGCTTCCACCCAGTTGCCGCCCTCGGCCACCTGACGGCTCGCCGCGACGCGCAGGGCATCGGCGCGCAGATCCTGATCGAGGATCGTCACGGTCAGCTTGACGCGCTCGTTGGGGTTGGCGGGATTGGCATACCAGTCGGTCACGATCACGCCGCCGGCGCTGTCGGCCTGAAGCAGCGGGGCAAAGGCCACGGTGTCGAGCGCGGCGCGCCAGAGATAGGCGTTGACGCCGATCGTGTTGAGCTGGGCGGCGGCCAGTTCCGTGCGCGGACGCTCCGAACCGCCGCAGGCGGCCAGTGCCGTCATCGCGGCGCCGGTGAGGGCCAGTGTGACAGCCCGCTTCAGGGCCGGGCGGAAGGGAGCGGAGTTGGCGCGTGTCACTGCCGGAAAATCCTCATCGTCTGTCTTGCCCTCGCTCTATAACCCTCATGCCCCGCGCGGCAAGCACGGATGCAAGCCAGCGGGGGACGGCACGGGTGAAGGCGGCCTGCTGCGGGCCTTCGGACAGGCGGGCTTTCCGGTGCCTGAACCGGGTTTTGCGGTTCGGGGTTGTGCGATTCTGTGTGATGGAAGCCACAGGTGGCGGGCGAATCCGTCTACGTATAATCCCGCAGGATTGCATGGGGGACTTCGGCCCCTATCACATGATACTGTTATCCAAACGACTCAGCTGCGGTTAATGTCGTTTGTGGTCTGGCAGCAGCCAGATCGGGTGAAGAAAAGGATTGAAGGCAACCATGGCACGCAAGGCCGACAGCACGGGACGGGGTCAGCGCAAGCTGGCGCTTCTGGCGCTGAACGTGCTCGCGTGCGGTGCGGTGGCGATTGGCTTGCCGAGCGCCGGGATGGCGCTGGTCGGCAAGAGCCTGCCTTCGCCGGCGGCCTCCTTCACCGCGATGGGCCTCGATGTTTTCACCCCCGCTTCGGTTGATCCCGCGCTGGCGGCCCGCGTGGCTGACAAGGCGCGGGCGCGCGGCATCCGCTTCACGCCCGCTGGCGCTACGCCGGTGGCGGGAGAGCGCACGGTGACGGTCGCGGTGCGGGTCGATAATGACACGGCGCGCGCGATTTCGGTGCGCAAGGCGATCGACGCGGCAGCCGGTCGCGGCATGGGCATCGGCGGGGCCGAGGCGAGCCGCTTCCAGCTTGGCTCGGCGCGCGGTTACAAGAGCTTTGCCCGTCCGTTCGAGCTTCCGGCAGAGGTGCGGCGCATGGCGCTGCCCGATCTGGCGCAGTTCAAGCCGTCGAACCCGCAGGCCGACGACAAGCCGAGCCGCCTGCAACCGCGCATCGAGCTGGAAGATCGCGAGATCGCCGGCCGTTCGCCAAATACGCTCGATTCGATCGGGCAGCAGACGGTGGGCGTCGGCGGCAGCTACCGGCTTTCGCCCAACCTCAACGTGATGGCCGGCGTGCGCTACTCCAAGGAGCGTGACCGCCTCGATCCGCTGACCAATTCGGTCAAGGACAGCCAGGCCGTCTATGTGGGCACGCAAATCAAGTTCTGATTTGTGCTAAATCCCTGAAATATTGGGATTTCGTCGAAAATCAGGGGTGGTTTAGCCCCGATTTGACCCCCTGATGACCCCGAGTTGACCCCGCAATAGCCCCCTGATGACCTGCGTCTGGCAGGCGCGGAGGGCGGCATAGCTATTCCGACCTTCCCCTGTTTCTGCCCCGCCGCTAGGTTGGCGCAATTGCTGGACGCATCAAGGGGAGGAACTGCCATGGGCCGGGTTGCGATCGTCACCGGAGGAACGCGCGGGATCGGGGAGGCGATCTGCAAGCGGCTCCAGCGACAGGGCCACATGGTCATCGCCAACTACGCCGGAAACGACGAGAAGGCCGCGGCCTTCACCGCCGCAACCGGCATCCCCGCAAGGCGCTGGGACGTGGGCGATCACGAGGCCTGCCTCGCCGGATGCGCTGCGGTCGAGGCGGAATTCGGCCCCGTCGACATCGTGGTCAACAACGCCGGCATCACCCGCGACGGCACGCTCCACAAGATGAGCTTCGAGGACTGGAACGAGGTGCTGCGCATCAACCTCGGCGGGTGCTTCAACATGGCCAAGGCGACCTTCCCCGGGATGCGCGAGCGGGGCTGGGGCCGGATCGTCAATATCGGCTCGATCAACGGCCAGGCGGGGCAATACGGGCAGGTCAACTACGCTGCGGCCAAGAGCGGAATTCACGGCTTTACCAAGGCCTTGGCGCAGGAAGGCGCGAAATTCGGGGTGACGGTGAACGCGATTGCGCCGGGCTATATCGACACCGACATGGTCGCCGCCGTGCCCGCCCCGGTGCTCGAAAAGATCGTCGCCAAGATCCCCGTCGGAAGGCTCGGCATGGCCGAGGAAATCGCCCGCGGGGTGGCCTTCCTGACGAGCGAGAACGGCGGCTTCATGACCGGCTCGACCATGAGCATCAACGGCGGGCAACATATGTATTGAGGCGCGCAGCCGAGTAGCGCAGCTACGAGGCAGCAGCGCGCCGCGCGGCCAGCGGGGCGGCGGACCGCAGTCCGCCGAACCCGTCTGACGGCTGCCGGCGGCTTGGCCGCAGGCCCTTTCCCTGCTATTTCAGGCCCATGCGCCTCACCCTCGCCATCACCGCCCTTCTGCTTGCAGCCCCCGCCGCCGCACAGGACTATGTCCTCCAGCTCGAATACGAGACCGACACGAAGGGCGACGAAGACGGGTCCACCAGCTCTGCCAGCGGGCGGCAGGCGATGGCCGAAAGGGTCATTTCCGTCACGCCCGAAGGCACCGAGGTCGAATACTCACTCCCCTTCGATCCCGAGGAGATCCGCGGCAACGAACGCTGGATGTTCCCCGCGCGCATGCTGATCGCGCCCGATGGCGCCAAGACCATCCTCAACACCGAAGAAATCCTCGCCCGCAACGCCGTCTGGCTGGCCGAGGCAAAGTGGACCCGCGACGTGTGCTCGCGCTGGGGGTTCAGCTGGACGGCCTATCAGGTCCGCTGCGATCCCGAGGCCGCGATCGAGGCGGTCGAAATGAACGGGATGCAGCCCGGCCGGATCGCCGAGGGCCAGCCCTTCGCGCTCGAAGGTGCGCTTGGCCCTGTGGTGCTCGTCCGCAGCGGCGAGCATGAAGGAAGGACCGTGTTGACCGGCAGCGGCCCGGTCGATCCCGCCTTCGTCCGCGAAAAGGATGCGCGGGCTGCGCTGGTGATGGCCGAAATCACCCGCAAGACGCTGACCCTTGAGGATGCGAAAGCCAAGGCCGCCGGGATTACCGCTTCCGGCACGCTGACCGTCACTTTCGAGATTGACGCGGCAGGGCTGGTGTGGCGGCGCGAGGATCGCTCGGAAATCACGCTCGCCGGCGCTTCGCTGTCCAACGGCACCACCCGCGCCCGCCAGACCGTCACCCGCTTGCCGCGCGCCGAATGGGACCGCCAGCAGGCGGAGGACGAGGCGGAAGCGGAGACTGCCGACCCGATGGCCGACCCCAATCCCGAGGCCGAGGGCGTAGAGATCGAAGCTGCGGCAGAGGTGCAGTAGCCCCCTCACCCCTCACACAAACGTGATCCCCGCCACCTTCCACGCGCCGTCCTCCCACGCGAGGCTGATGCTCTCGGTCTGCGTCACTCCGCCCGCATAGGCCGAGCGGAACTTGATCAACCGGCATCCGGCGGGCGGGGCGGGGACCCATTCGTTGCCGACCAGATCGCGGGTCACCAGCTTGCCGAGCGGCGGGCGCAGGCGCGCGGAGACTGCGCTCCAGCGCTCCAGCGTGTTGAGCCGGTGGAACTCCGCGCTCGTCGCGGCATAGCTCTCGGCCCAGCGGCCATCGTCGATCAGTTCGAGGAAATCTTCCGCCGCGCGGGCAGCTCCGGCGGCCTCACTCTCGGCGGCAGCGGCGGCGCTGATCGCGGGGGCCGGGGCCAGCAGCGACAGGGGTGAGGCAGGCAGGAACAGGGCGGCAAGGACAAGCGACATGGCAAGCACTCCGATGGTGGCAAGGACAAGCGGCCGCCGGGTGGCGGATGCCGCAATTCCTGCCGCCGGAACCCCGGACAGCGCATCCCCCAAAGCCTTGTCCCCCAAGGTTTCAGGGGGTGCCTCAAGGCTCTGGCCCTCCTCCGCCAAGAGCCGCCGCGCGGCCTCGCGGCTGCTGGTGACGCCGAGCTTGCGCCGCGCATCGCGCAGCCGTTCATTGATGGTGTGCACCGAGAGGCCAAGCTCGCGCGCCGCCGATTTGGCGTCATGCCCGCGCAGGATCAGGCGCAGGGTCTGCTTTTCCTTCTCGGTGAGGGCGGCGCTCGGGCTCATCAACGCGGTTCTATGCAGAGGGCGCGCGCCCCTCCACCCCGAATTTTTCGTATCCGCCGAGGCGCGTGATCGGCTATCGCGGGCTTGTGACGACGCCCTATCACCCGCCGGTCAAACGCTCGCTCGCGATTGCGGGGCACCAGACCTCGATCAGCCTCGAACCGCTGTTCTGGGAGATGCTGCGCGCCGCTGCACAGGCTGAGGGGCTGGCGGTGGCGGCGCTGGTGGCGCGGATCGATGCCGAGCGGATCAAGTCGCCCACCCCGCCCGGCCTTGCCAGCGCGGTGCGGCTGTGGCTGGTGGCGAACCGCCTATAAGCCCCGCCAGATTTTCGCCTGGGCGCTGTCCTTCGCTCCGAAGCGCGAGGGCGTGCAGCGCACCGGGCGGAAGGTCTTAGCGTAGCACAGCCGCACCTCCTCCAGCCAACCGCGGGCATTGAGCTTCACTCCTATCGCGCTTGCGGGAACCGAGGGATTGGCATCGGCAAAGGCAGCGCGGATGCGTCCCGCGGTGAGGCCCTCTTCGCGCGCGATGCGATCATAATCGGGGATGCGCAGCGATTGCCACAGGATGCGCGTGACCTTGAGGTAGCTCGCGGGGCGCTTCACCATGCAGGTGCCGTGCTTGGCCCAGCTGCGCGCCACCAGATAGTCGGACGGCATCATGCACATGGCCCCGCGAATATCGGCGGGGGTGAGCGCGGCTTGCGGAGCGCACCATTGCGGCCAGCTCTCCCCGCTTTCGGGCCACAAGCCGTGGACGACGAGGCCGAAGCTGCCATTGGTGCCCGCGCATTGCAGCGCGTTGGCGCCCTTGGCTGCGCGGCCCTTGCAGAACTCCGGGCTCCAGCTCAGCGCGAGGGTGTAGCCGGTGACAGGCAGGGTGCGGCGCGGGCCATCGGGGGCGACCTTCGGCACGCTCGCCACCTGCGGCGCGCGACACTGATAGGCCTGCGCGCTCGCAGCGGCGGGTGCAGCGAGGGCCAGCGCGGCCAGCATGCTAGGCGAAGACCGCAGGATCATCCTCTCCCCTGTGCGCGAACCAGCGGTGGCTGGCGGGGGTGAACAGCAGTGCAACGGCAAGCAGCGATAGCGCCAGCGGTAGGAGATAGGCCAGATCGACGGCTCCATCCTGTGCAAGGGCACGGATGGCGGGAAGCGCGCTCGGGATTTTGCCCAGCGCCATGATGGTCACCATCCAGCGGGCAAAGCGCACGCCCGAAAGCCACACCATGGCGATCGGGATCAGCGCAATCGAGAGCCGCGCGTTGAGCATCACGATCACCGCATCGCGCGACCATGCGATCTGGGGGATGGTGCGCGCGAGGTAGGCTTGTTGCGCGGACAGATCGCGCAGCCCGTCGGCGAAGGCGATCAGTGCAGCCCCCAGAAACAGCACCGCAAACAGTGTGATGCTGACCGGCCTGCGCCGTGAGAGCGCGATCATAGCGGCTTGAAATCCAGCCCGATGTCGGCGGCCGGCGCACTCTGGGTGAGGCGGCCGACCGAGATGTAGGTGACCCCGCTCGCGGCCTTCGCGGCGATGGTGTCGAGGTTCACCCCGCCGCTCGCTTCGGTCGGCACCCGGCCGGCCACCATGGCCACTGCCTCAGTGAGCGTGGCGGGATCCATATTGTCGAGCAGCAGGTGATGTGCGCCTGCACTGAGCGCGGGTTCGATCTGGTCGAGCCGGTCGACCTCGCAGATGATCTTTTCCACCCCCGCCTCACGCGCGCGGCGCACCGCCTCGCCGACGCTGCCCGCGACCGCCACATGGTTGTCCTTGATCATCGCCGCGTCCCACAACCCCATCCGGTGGTTCTGCGCGCCGCCCTGCCGCGTTGCGTATTTCTCGAGGAACCTGAGGCCCGGGATGGTCTTGCGCGTGTCGAGCAGGGTGCAGGTCGCGCTGCCTTCCCGCATCGCGGTCACGTAAACTCTCGTGAGCGTGGCGATGCCTGAGAGGTGCTGGACGATGTTCAATGCGCTGCGCTCGGCTGTCAGCAGCGCGCGCGCCTTGCCCTCGATGCGCATGAGGTCGGTTCCGGCGGCCACCTTGTCGCCATCACGGACGAGGGGTTCGATGGTGCAATCAGGGTCGAGGTGGCGGAAGAACGCCTCGGCCAGCGGGAGGCCGGCGACCACGATTGCGTCGCGGCTGTCCATGACGCCGGTGAAGCGCGCATCGGCAGGGATGACGCTCTCCGAAGTGACATCGCGCCCGCCGCCGGGCAGGCCTTCACCGAGGTCTTCCGCAAGCGTGGTGCGGATGAACGTGGTGAGGTCGAAGCCGGGGAGGGTGAAGGTCACACGCTAACTCCGTTCGCCCTGAGCCTGTCGAAGGGCCGTTCTTCACTTCGGTAGAAGAAAAAGCGGTGCTTCGACAAGCTCAGCACGAACGGATGAAGCATCAATGCACGAAGCGGGCCACCACATCGCGGTAGCTGCGGCTCACCTTCACCTCCGAACCCGATTCCAGCACCAGGAAACATTCGCCGTTGGTGTGGGGCTTCACCTGCCGCACCAGATCGAGGTTGACGATGGTGCTCCGGTGGACGCGCTGGAACTTGCGGGGGTCCAGACGGCGCTCCAGGTCCTTCATCGTCTCGCGCAGCACCAGCGAATTGTCGCCGGTGGAGATGATCATGTAATCGCCCGCGGCCTCGATATGCTCGATGGAATCGACTTCGACGCGGAAGATCTGGCCGCGATCCTTCACGTTGATGAGCTTTTCGAAGCGGTCCGCGCTTTCGGCGGCGGGGGTCGTGGTCTCGACAAAATCGGCGGCGCGATCGGGCGCGACTTCGGCCAGCACGTCGAGCAATTGCCCGGCATCCTCGGCCGATTTCTTCTCGGCAAGGCGCTGGCGCACCCGCTCGATGGTGTCCGCGAGCTTCTGCTCGTCGACCGGCTTCATCAGGTAATTGACCGCGTTGGCTTCAAAGGCGCGGATCGCGTGTTCTTCATAGGCGGTGACGAAGACGAACAGCGGCGGTTCGATGTCCATCACGCCCTTGACCACCGAAAAGCCGTCAAACCCCGGCATCTGGATGTCGAGGAACACCAGATCGGGCTTCTCGGTCTTGATCTTGCGGATCGCCTCGCGGCCGTTGGCGCAGGTGTCGATGATCTCGACATCCTCGAACGGCTGGAGCCGCAGTTGCAGGCCCTGGATCGCGAGTTTCTCGTCATCGACAAGGATGGTTCTGATGGTCATGCGGAGCCTCCGGCAGTGCGTTGCGGGGGATTGAGGGGGATCACCGCCGCGCTGCCCGAAGGGGTGGGGGCAGGGGCGGGCGCGGGATGCAATTCAGGCTCGGCCGCGCTGGTGAAGGGGATCTCGATCAGCACGGTAAAGCCGCCGCCCGGTTCCGAGCGGGTCTCGAAGATATGGGTATCGCCGTAAGCCTGCGCCAGACGGTTGCGGATATTGGCAAGGCCGACCCCGGTCGAGACCGGCTGGCCGGGCGTGTGACCGGCGCGCATTTCGGCGCGGGCGGCGATGGCATCGAGCCGGTCGAACAGCAGCGGCTCGTCTGCGCCCGGACCGGTGTCCTCCACCATCAGCCGCAGCCGCCCGCCGATCACCCGCGCGGTGAGCGAGATGCGCGCGCCTTCTTCCTGCGGGCTGACGGCATATTTGATCGCGTTCTCCACCAGCGGCTGGAGCAGCATCGAGGGCAGTTGCGCGTCCATCGCGGCATCCTCGATCTCGAAATGGGTGCGCAGGCGCTCTTCGAAGCGCATCCGTTCGATATCGAGATAGAGCTGGAGCGTCTCGATCTCCTGCGCGAGCGTCACCTGGCTGCCGGGCTCGGCAATCAGGGTGTGGCGCAGAAAGCCCGAAAGCCGCGTGAGCATGGCGTTGGCAGGCTCGGTCTGTTTCAGCAGCACCAGCGTGGAGATCGAATTGAGGGTGTTGAACAGGAAGTGCGGATTGAGCTGGTAGCGCAGCATCGCCAGCTGCGCGGCGGTGGCCTGGGCTTCCAGACGCTCCAGCCGATCGGCCTGCCGCTCTACTGTCAGGAAGAAGTTGATCGCGTAATAGAGCGCGCTCCACCCGCCGAGCAGGGTGAGCGGCAGATAGAGCAGGCCGATCACGCGCTGGGCAAAGCTCGTCTCGCGCGCGGCGCCGTAATAGACGCCCTGCACCCAGGCATCGATCGAGGCGTGGAGCAGCACCGCAAAGAACAGCACCAGCGCGGTCACCCCCCAGGTGATGAGCGGCTGCTGGTGGATCAGCTTGCGATAGATCACCGAGAGAATCAGGCTGATCGAAAAGCCGGTGATGGTGGTGACAAGGATCAGCGCGAGCAGATCGAAGGGCTGCTGGTTGGCCAGCGCCGAGACCGCGCGCAGCATGAAAGCCGCGCCCCAGCCCGCCAGCTGGAGGTTCCAGAATGCGCGGTTCTTGCTGGCGAAGAACGGTGCCGGCTGGATCTGGAGCACTGACATAGGCTGAAGGGTCTAACCCATTTCCTCGCAAACGGCACGGCAATTTGCTGCCCCCGCCGCGTCGCAGGCACGGATCATCGCTTGGATTGCGGGACGAGGCCGCCTTCGGGATCGATCTCGCGGCGGAAATGCACGCGCCAGTCGGCCCGTCCTTCGCGTGCCATCAAGGGGGTGATGATCGGCACTTCGGCGGCGACGAATTCCTCGCGCTCGTCCCAGCCATCATGCTCGCGCACCATCAGCAGCTGGGAATCGTGCTTCTTTCCCCACTGCCGCCAAAAGCGTGCGGCGGCGGCCGGATCATATCCGGCATTGGCGAGCAGCCACGGCATCAGCCGGTCGGCCTCGCGCTCGGTGCGGCGCACGTGGCGGCGGCTGCGGCCATTGCGATCGAGCCAGGCATCATGGCCCAGCACATTATGCGCGAATTCATGCGCCACCAGCGCGGCAAATTCGGGCTCGGCATAATCGAAGGCGGGGAAATCGATCCCGATCACCACCCGCTTGCCATCGGCCACCGCCTTGCCGCCTTCGCCCATCAGTTCGAACCGGCTGGCGCAGACCTCCACCGGCTGGAGGCGCACCGTCTCGCCATCGGCAAAGGTGACCGCGATGCCGCCATGCTCGGCCAGCAGCGCCTCGACGTGATCATGCGCCCAGACCAGCCGGGTCCAGTCCATCGCGGGCTTGGCCGGCCAGCCATTGGGGTCGAGCTTGTCGAGCGCGGTGACCTCGCGGTTGCGGACAAAGGCGCCCGAGAGCGCGGCGGGAGATCCTGCGGCGGCGGTCTGCACCGCGAAATCGCGGGCCAGGCCCAGCGCCTTGCGGGCGATGCCGGGTGCGCCGTAACTCGCCATGTCCTGCAATTGCAGCCCGATCGAGGGCACGACCTTGGGGCAGAAGCCGAGATTGCCCCGCGCCAGCTGCCAGCCGACATTCTGGAGCCGCTGGTCGGCGTCCTGATAGCGGCCGATGGCAGCGCGCTCGGCGGTGTAATCGATGCTGGCTTGCGCGGCGAGGGGCGCTGCCAGACACAGCATCGCAGCCCCCGCCAATCCGGCGCGGATCATCCCGCCTCGTCTCCGGCGAGCGCAGCCTTGAGCTTGTCATAGCCGACCGCGCCGCCGATCGGCTTGCGGCCCGCGATCCATGCCGGGGTGCCGGTAAAGCCCAGCGCCCGGGCGAGTTCGAGATTGCTGGCGATCTCGGCGGTGACCGCGTCCGATGCCGCATCCGCCTCGGCCCGCGCCATGTCGAGCCCGGCTTCGGCCGCTGCCGCCCGCGCATCGCCGAGCCGGAACATGGCATCGTGGAAGGCGGCATACTTGCCCTGCATGCCCGCCGCGAGCGCCATGCGCGACGCTTCGTCGCTGCCCTCGAAGATCGGCCATTCGCGGATCACCACCTTCAGATCGGGGTTCTCCGCCACCAGCCGGTTCACGTCCTTCAGACTCGCCTCGCAATAGGGGCAGTTATAATCGGTGAACTCGACCAGCACGGTCTTGCCCTTGGGGTTGCCCAGCACCACGCCGGGGAAGGGGGTGAAGACCTCGTTCCCCATATCCGCCAGCCGCTTTTCGGCCTCCTGCGCCTCGTAGGCTTCGACCATCTTGGGCAGCATGTCGGGATTATCGAGCAGGAAGGTGCGGGTGCGGTTGTCGGCAAGGCCGGCATAGGACCAGATCGCTGCCCCCAGAAAGCCGAACACCAGCGCGGTGAGCGCGGTCATGATGGTGTGGCGGAGCGGCGGGGTCTGATCGGAGGATGACATAAGGGCTTCGGTGGTTTCCGTAGCAATCGGCAGCAGGGCCGCCAGTCTATTTCTTGTCGCGCATGCGTTCCAGTTCGGCCCGCGCTTCAAGTGCGACATCCTGCGCGCGGATCCAGTCGGCCGAGCCATAGGGCAGGTTCGCCTCGGCGGCCTGCGCGTTCTGGAGCGCCTCGGGATAGCGGCGGTTCATCACCAGCTGTTCCGCGCTGGCAAGGCGCGCGCGGGGAATATCGCCGTTGGCGGCATAGACCACGCCGAGCTGATACCACGCGAAGGGATTGTAGCGATCCTTCGACACGGCGGCACGCAGCACGCGTTCGGCCTCGGGGTAATTGGCGGTGTTCTCGGTCGCGATCAGGGCATGGCCGAACAGGCCGGCGATCAGCGGATGGGCGCGTGATAGCTCGGTGGCACGGCGCAGCGGATCGAGCGCTTCCTTGGGCCGCCCGGATTCGAGCAGCACCTGCCCCTTCAATTCGAGGAAATAGGGATTGTCCGGCTCGGCCGCGAGCAGCGCGTCGGTCTCGGCCAGAGCGAGATCCATCCGCGCCTCCTTGTGATAGGCATAGGCGCGGGCATAGCGCGCGGGGATGCTGGTGTCGCTCGCCGGGAAGAAGGCGAAGGTGCGGCGCGGCTCGGCGAGATAGCCATAAAGCTTGGCCTTGGCGCGCAGGAAGCGTTCCTGCAGCGCGGGATCATCGGGCGCGTTCCACGCCGGGCTTTCGGCAAGCAGATTGCGCAGCGTCTGGATGCGGTCACCGGAGAGCGGGTGGGTGCGCATATAGGCGCTATCGTCCGACTGGCTGTAACCGCGGCGGATCTCGTAATTGCGCAGCTTCTCGAAGAAGGTGATCATGCCGCGGCCGGAAATGCCTG
Source organism: uncultured Alphaproteobacteria bacterium (assembly GCA_903934325.1). Lineage (GTDB taxonomy): Bacteria > Pseudomonadota > Alphaproteobacteria > Sphingomonadales > Sphingomonadaceae > Erythrobacter. The sequence continues at coordinate 19,869 of CAIZNH010000041.1, forward strand.
CGCCCGCGAGATAGCGTGCACCGGCAAGGTCGGTGGCTGCTTCCTGATCGCGGTTGTAGGACAGGAAGCTGGCGAGCGCGGCCTGCTGACCCGCCATCAGCGCGCCCATCGCCGCATCGCCCGCTCCCGCCAGCGCCGCGCCGACGCCCAGCAGCAGCGAGAGGATGGTGATGCCCGTAGAGGCCTTGGTGCGCTCTTCGAAGCGGATGACATGGCCGGCGGTAATGTGGCCCAACTCGTGAGCGAGCACGCCCTGCACCTCGTTGGCGGTGTCGGCGGCGTTGATTAGTCCGGCGTGCACGTAAATTGCCTGCCCGCCCGCGACGAAGGCGTTGATCGAGCCATCATTGATCAGCACCAGCTCGACATTGCCGGGCTCCAGCTCGCTCGCCTCGATCAACGGATTGGTCAGATCGTTCAGCAGCGTTTCGGTTTCGGCATCGCGCAACACCGATTGCGCCGCGACCGGCTGGACGACCATCAGCGTTCCGGCCAGCAGGGCCAAGCCTCGGGCAAACAGGGAACGGGCAGCGCGCATCGCGCACTTCCTACCGGACTCGCGGCTGAACGCAAACTGAAGGGAAGGGGGGAAGGCGTACGCCCCCCGCCCAATTACCCCACCAGCTTGCGCGCTGCGCGTTCCAGTTGGGCGATATCCTCGGGCAGTTCTGCGACCAGTTCCGCGCAGCCCACCTCGTCGCGGCGGATCAGCACCAGCGCGAATTCGGGGCCTGCACCGTCCAGCGCCTCCAGCGTGATCGCTTCGAGCTCGCGCAGCTTTTCGGCCAGCGCCTCGCGTACCGCCGAGGCATCCTCGATCGGCTTGCCCTGCTCCTCGCGGCGCAGGCGGCGTTCGGCCTTGACCACCGCCTTGAGCCCGCCCTCGGTCTGGCCGAGGAAGTCGGCAAGGCTGCCCTGCTCCAGCTCCAGCCGGTGGGCATGGCTAAGGACGGCGGCATATTCGGTGAGGCGCGTCTTGTCGTAATCATGCCCGAACACCAGCTTGACCACGGGGGTCATCGGCGCGCGCTCCTGCACCGTCAGCCCGCTATCGGCGAGCAGTTCGGCATAGTCTTCCGGCGCGGCTTGTGCGGCGAGCGAGAAGTCGTAGGCGCGGCTGACTGCGGCATAGAGCGCGCTGCGGCTGCGGTCTTCGGTGGCGCCGACCGCATGGGCGAGTTCGCGCGCGGCGGCGAGCCAGTCGTAAAGCCCTGCTTCTTCCGGCATTTCGGAGACGGGGAAGTCCTCGTCCTCGAACACGTCGTCGCCTTCGGTTTCGTAGACGTCTTCGAGGATGGTTTCGGCCGCTTCGGCCTCCTCGGTCTCCTCGACCTCGTCCTCAGCTGCCTCGGCGGTCAGCGCATCCTCGTCTTCGTCTTCGACCTCGTCCTCGGCCACGGCCGGTTCGGGGGCGAAGGGCGCTTCGAGCGGGGCTTCGTAACCCGCGTCATAGGCCGGATCATAGGCCATCTCGTAATCGACATCCGCGTCGGGATCATAGGGCAGTTCGGCCGGATCGATCGCCTTCTTGGCGGGTGCCTCGATATAGCTGGCGAGGCTGGCAAAGGAGTAGCTTCCGCTTTCCTCCTCGCCCTCGTCCTCGTCATATTCTTCCTCATCGTCGAAGCCGAGATTGGCGAAATCGGCGAAGGAGAGGCCCTCTTCCGCTTCGTTTTCCTCGTCCTCTTCCTCGGCGTGCGAGAGATCATAGGGGGCGATGCCGCTGAAGCCGTCGCCGAATTCGGCGCTGCCTTCGTGCGCGGGCGAATCCGCCCAGTCGGTGACCGGATCGGCGGCGCGCACGGCCGGTTCCTCGGCCAGTTCAAGATCGGCGCCGAGTTCCAGCGCCTGATCGATTTCGAGCAGGAGTTCGTCGGCCATCAGCTGGTCGGCCATCTCCTTCCAGTTGATCACGCCGTAGATGAAGTCGATCGTCTCGTCGTTGCTCGAATAGGGCAGCAGGATCCCGCGATAGAGGATCTCCACCCCGTGCAGATTGACGAATTCGGCCTCGAAGCCGATCGGCGCCTGGTTGGCGAGGATCTGCATGTAGTGATCGGTGATGCGGCTCAGCAGCGAGCGCGGCGGCACGTCTGAAAGGTGCGTGATGACCCCGTTGCCGCCACATTCCTGCGCGAGCTTGGCGCCGAGGAACTGCACCGCCGGGTTCTCGATTCCGGCGGTGAAATCGAGCAGCACCGAATAGGGGCCGAAATCGTGGAGATTGGCCGGATCGAGATCGTCGATCGAAGGGAACATCCGGTCGCCCAGCAGGCCCGCCCAGTGATTATAGGCGCGCACCTGCATGCGGCGCTCGTCCTGGCCGATGGCTTCAGGCGGCAACTCGCGGTGACCATAGGTCTCGGGGCTCTCGTCGTCGGATGCATCCCAGCCGCGATCGGCGGGTTCGCCGGAATCGAATGGGCCGCGCAGAGTGTCCATGGCTGTAATCCGCCCCTTGGTGACTGTTAACCGGGCCGTTCTGAAGCCTTGTGGTAAACATCACGTTAAGTCGGCAGACCCGTTGTTCGGGGAGGTGGTTACAGGAAATAGCGCATCTTGATGGTCAGCCGTCCGTTGCCGTCGGCGGAGGGGAAGACCGCGTCCTTGAACTTGGGCGGGGCCATGTTCACCGGGGCATCGCGCGAAAAGCCGTAGCCTTCCTTGGGCATCATCCCCATCGCGCGGTCGGCTTTGCCGTTATCGTTCTCGTCATGCAGCAGCGCGACCGCGTAATTGCCGGGTTTCACCCCGGTGAAGCGGATCACCACCTTCGGGCCGGCAGGCACCACGGTGCGATGCGAGTTCGGGTCTTTCGCGCATTTGGGGAACACATCCTCGCGCGTGGTCATGCAGGCGCGCACCACGCCCTTCGAGCTTCTGAGATCGGTGACGGTGATCACCACCTCGCCCGCCAGCGCAGGCGCAGCCCCGAAGGCGGCGGCGAGCCCCGCCAGCGCCAGCAGCGCCGCTCTCACGCGGCCCGTACCGGAGCGGCGTGCCCCGCCTCGGCGACGATCCGCCGCGACAATCCCTTGTCGGTGCCGCACAGGTGATCCCAGACGCGGAAATAGAGCCCGAAATTGCATTTGTATTCCTCGTGGTGCCGCTCGTGATGACTGGCGGTTATCAGCCAATTCCCCAACGGGGAGTGAACCAGCCAGCGCGGGAAGATCTCCCAGCCCATGTGATTGGTCACCCCCATCACCGTCGCGATGGTGAGCACCAGGCCGAGCGTCGCAAGGTGGATGGGGACGAGGAACACCAGAACGGGCACCACCACCGCGCCGGTCACGGCCTCGATCGGATGAAAGCTCATCGCGGTCCACGCGGTCGGCGGGCGGCTGTCGTGATGCACGGCGTGGGCGATGCGGAACCATTTCGGACGGTGCATCCAGCGGTGGCTCCAGTAGAAACAGGTGTCCTGCACCGCGAGATAGATCAGCAGCGAAGCCAAGTGATACCACCAGGGCAGGCTCGCCCAATCGGCGGTGATCCAGGTCCAGCCGTGGTGATTCCAGCCCCACAGCACGATTCCTGCTGGCGCACCGTAGATCGCGGCGGAGAGCAGCGACCAGCGGATCTCGCGCGCGATCTGCTGGCCCCGCCCGGCATAGAGGCCGGGGCGCATCCGGGCTGTCATCAGTGCGAAAAGCCCGCTCGACAGGAAATAGCGCAGCGCCACCACCAGCGTCACCGCAAGGCTGACGATCAGCAGGGCAAGCGGAACGGGCAGATCGGCGGGCAGCATTGCGCAGGCAGGTATGACGCAATTCCGCTTCAGGGGACAGCCTCAATCGGCGGCGCGAATCAGGCCGTCATGTCGAGCGCGGCGCACAGCGGATCGATCAGCGCGGTGTGCCGCCGCATCGCGATCCGGGCGAGATGCTCGACCTGCGTCTTGCGCCGTGCGGCCGCCAGCGGTTCGAGTGCGGCGGGGCGCAGGATTTCGGCATCATAGCCATCCGCGACGATCACCCCGCAGGTGGCCGGACGATAGGCCTCGGTCTCCAGCGGCGCGCGATCGAGCCCCGGGGGCACGCCCCAGAAAAAGCGGTCGCAGAAGTCGAGATAGTCGGGCCACTTGGCATCGCCGAGCAGATCGCCGCGCGCCACCTTGATCTCGACGATCACCACCTGCCCACGCGCATCGATCCCCATCAGATCGGCGCGGCGACCATTGCGGATCGGCACTTCGGCAAGGCACCAGATATCATTGCGCGCAAACAGCCGGGCAATCCCGCGCGCGACATCTCGGGCGGTGTGCGAATCGCTGGTGGGGAGGGGCTGTGCGCTCATCCCCGCTGGCTGGAACATAATGTGAACGCAGTCAAGCGTCCGGCGCGCAAAGGGCGGCGGTCAGGCGACTTCGAGCGGTTGCAGCGCGGCCAGCACGCTCGCGCGGGCAGCATGGAATTCGCGCCACAACGCCAGTGCCGGAGCGTGAGGCTCCTGTCCGCGCGCGGCAAGCGTGGCGAGCGCGGCAAGCCCCGCGCCCAGCATCGCCTCGATATCGCCGAGCCCCTGTGCGGCAAGATTGCGCTGCCACTCGCGCGCGGAGCCGAGCAGCGGTGCAAGCGGTTCGGGCGCCCCTTCCGGAGCGATCCCGGTCAGAGCGCAGAGCTCGGCGGCGCGGGCGTGCAGGCTCTCCCACTGCGCCGAAAGCGCTGCATCCGTCGCCGGAGCGGCGGGCGGGCAGAGAATCGGTTCGGGCGGAAGACTGGCCATGAGGGGGAGGCTAGGCACGGTTCCTTGCCGATTGGTTAAGCGCGCCCCAATGGGTGAGCCGCCAGTGACCATAATTGTGTGGCGCGGTGCGGGCGCTCTTGCTAAGCGCCCCGCCGCACGCGATGATTATGCCCGCCCAAGGGCACCACGCACCCGTAGCTCAGCTGGATAGAGCGCTGCCCTCCGAAGGCAGAGGTCACAGGTTCGAATCCTGTCGGGTGCACCAAAATTTCTCAATGAAATTAACGGTTTGAGAGTTTAACAGAAACTCGAATCGCCCCGTTTTGTCCAAAATGGGGATGTACAGAACCTTTACAAAAATGGCGTTTCCAGACCCATCCCGTTGGTATATCTAGCCAATGTGGATCGGGAGGCTTGATGGCGACTGCGGTCGAATTGAACGAGGAACGTCACGACGTCCGTGGGGATGGCAGGATCATCCTCTACAAGCGTGAGGGGTTGAAGAATCCCAAGTGGCAGGCTCGCATTCGGGTTCCGAACGCCAACGGCTATAAGATCGTCACCACCAAAACCGACAACCTGCGGGAAGCCGAGCGGTTCGCCCTCGACCTTTACGAAGACCTCTACCTCCATGTGAAGTCGGGCGGTTCGTTCCAGTCCAAGACGTTCAAGCAGGTCTTCGAGGAGTGGAAGAAACACGTCACCGCCTTGGGACATACCCGGCGTGGTGGTTCGTGGGATTCGACTATCGACCGGGTGGAGACCTATGCTGCCAAGTTTTTTGGTTCGATGAAGGTCGATGCCATCGGTCCGACCGACTTCGCCAACTTCTGGGTCTGGCGGAAATCCAACTTCAACCGACGCCAGCCATCGAACGGCACGCTTAGGCGGGAACGGACCTGCCTCCTACCTGTGTTCAAGTTTGCCCTGTCACGGGGCTACATTCAGGCAATGCCTGAGACGGAACCGCCCAAAGCGCCAGCCGAGCGGCGTCCGGCATTCACTCAGGACGAATGGAAACGAATCTACACCAAGGCACGGGCTTGGGTGAAGGAGGGCGAATCGCTGGCAACGCATCGCCAACGCTTCATGACCCAGCAGTATGTTTTGGTGCTGGCTAACACGGGTTTGCGGGTTGGAGAGTTGCGCGGTCTGCGTTGGAGCGACCTTCGCACGGTCCAGACCCATGATGGGACCCGTCTCGTTGCCGAGGTTCGGGGCAAGACGGGCATCCGAGAGGTCGTGTTTCAGGACGGTGCCGAGGACTACATCAAGCGGATTTACGATCTTCGGGTAGAGGAGTTGGGCGCTCCGCCACCCGATGACGAGGTGATCTTCTGCCACAAGGATGGATCATCCATCCACACGATGAAGACGGCGTTCAAGTCGCTGCTCAAGTTTGCGAGCGTACCTATCGAGCGCAATGGCGGGTCACGGACCATCTACTCCCTGCGGCACTTCTACGCCACGATGCGTCTGTCGCACGATACCAGCCCGTTCCTGTTGGCGAAGCAGATGGGAACGTCGGTCGAGATGCTGGAAAAGTTCTACGGGCAGACGGTCTCGTCCGAACTGGCGGCGCAGATCACCAAGGCGAACCGGAGCAAGGAGCCGACCCAGCGGGTGAAGGCATATCCGTTCGAGTAAAGGTTTGTTCGGAAAATTCCTATCTGCAAATTGAAATTAGGCGCTTGGGTACTCGATCGCACCACCCTGCAAACCATGCGTCTGACGATCCCACATGGGTTTCTAGGACCCGCCAACCGTTGCCGCTTTTCTGAAGCACTGCCTCTACATGGCAGCAATCCCACATTTCCAGTTCATCTAAGCCATATCGCTTGGCATAAGGCGTGGTTCGAGGATTTATAGCCTTTCCGCCTTGTCTTTGAGCATTCCCAGACATGAAGGCGAAAGCTCCAGATACATTAAGCTCATATATCACAAACTCCACCGGTGGACCGAGGTCACGTTCCGCATGGGGGCGAATAGCATCTAAAATCGCTTTTCGTTCTGGATCACTTCTGGTTGGGCTATAGACCTGTGCTGAAACGTTCGCACCAGTGCTCAGAAGCGACAAGTACAGCAGCGCAATGATGGCTATACGGAACATCGACACCTAGTTCCTTTTGTTCAAAGCAGTCCGTGCAGGGCTGAAACGCTAATCTGCCCGTAGCTCACTAGACGTCGCGTGCCATACGATTGCCTGCCAACCGAGGTCAACACCCGCTTCCTTGCGTCCCTCCGGAGTTGCATAGGACCAACGAGCCGACCCAGCGGGTGAAGGCATACCCGTTCGAGTGATGCCAGAAGTCCTTCCTGAGACGAAAACAGGACAAATCTCAAATAATCTCAAATCCTAGGTTGTATTTCCGCAATCCGCTAAATCTTGATTACCGAGAAAATCCTCGGATCAAGAAAGGAAAAGCAGAAATGACAAATGATAATACAATATTGAATCCAGTACATTTTGATACTGCCTGTCGTAACGCGCAGATGAAGTGGGAAGAAATTGAGAGGTCGTATCGAGATCGTGATGGATACATCATAGATCATGACCAATATCAAGAGTTGTACATCAAAAGGCTGATGTGGGTTCTCGAAGAGGTTTTCCCAAAGGCGTCGAAATCATCCGGAAGCGCAAGAGTTTACCATCGCCTCGCCCGCTTTCTGGTCGAGGAAACAGCCGAGTACGAGGGCGAGCTCAGCTTCACGATGTTCTATATCGAGGATGAGGCTGATGATCTCTACAAGGTGCTGTGCGACATCGCCCTGACTGACATCTAGTCGTTAAATCAGATCGACCACCCGCTTCCTCGCTTCACTGTCACCCTCGATGTAGCGTTGGGTTGTCTGGAGCGAGGAATGTCCTGCCAACGCCTGTATGTCACGCAGCGAGCCGCCAACGGTTGAAATCCGTTTGGCGGCATTTGTGATGAAGGTTCTCCGCCCGCTATGGGATGAGCAGCCGATCAACCCCAGGTCACGATACCAGCGCTGGAACAGGTTCACGACAGCCTGTGCCGAGGTTCGATCAGACCGCTCAGTGCGAATGACGCAGTTTCGATCTGGATCGAAGAACGGCGCGGTCCTCTCTTGACCATACAGATCGATCAATGTTGCCCGCAGCTGCCGGTTGATCGGGATCACTCGCCCCGACCGCCCCTTGGATGCGTTATCGGTCAGGTGGATGAAGTCTCCTACCTCCCCATCGGCATCGACGACCATCGACCAGCGCAGGCTGGCGACCTCTTTTGCTCGAAGCCCCGCTCGAACTGAAAGCAGGATGATGACCTGATTGCGGAGCCCGTTACGGCGCTTTCCGACATGATGGAGCAATGCGTCTACCTGCTGGCGGTTGAGAATTTTTGCCTGTTTGCCGAGAGCCATCGGGTGCCTTCGATTGGTTATAATTTGTCCTGTTTTTACAGTAATATAACCACTAAAAGACGTACACGCCGCAGGGTGAAAATATAACCACACTCGATCAATGGCATAGGGCAACTGGTTATCGAATTATCAGTTTATAATCAGTTATTTGATTAGAAAAAATGTTCACCGAATCCGGCTTGGTCCCACCTCCGGCGTATAAATACCATATACCCTGAAGGCTCATGCCAAGGTTGGACGCCGAGATATCCGTCCCTCTGCTGCGAAAACGAGACGTGGCGAGAAAATCCACCGGGTCAGGGCGGTTGGAATTTCCTTGCAGCCAGTGGCTGCTTGGGAACCGAAGCGGACTGGCGCGTATGCGCTGGAAAGCACGATGGCAGCTCTGAGAACAAGCATCTGCCACCATCGACGGGTCGTCGTTCCATAGCGCCGTTGATGGACCCGCTGGAATGTAGCGGGGCGTAAAAGGAGACAGGCTAGCCGCCCTTACCTCGACCGAGGTTGCCCCTATGGAATGTGTGAAAGTCGATTACCGTAAGATCGATTGAACATGATGCTCCTTACGGAAGGAGTATTGTGTTCAAAATCGACCCCGTAAAAATACAATATAATGATCCTCGAGCGTAGCTCGAGTTGCCGTAGGCAATTATCTTGTTGATCATGATTCAATATAAATTATTATAAATAATATAGATACTTAAAGTGAGTTGAATGATGACCGATAATAAATCAAATCATATCCAAAATACATTAGTCGCTTGTCGACTGCCGTTGCCACTCAAGGAACGAGCAGAATCCTATGGGCAACGACAGGACCTTAACCTGAGCCAAATCATTCGCCGTGGCATCCTGTTGGTACTGGATCAGGACCAGAAGCAGGATCGTCAATCTAGGTGGCTAACACAGCGATGAAGGTCATACAGAAGCCGACCGCTAACCTTGCCAGCCTGAGGTCAATGATTACCGCCATAAAGTCCGGAACCTACGCAACATATCAGGTCGAGCAGTTGGCAGATGCCAAACAGGTGAGCCGAGAGATGGAGACCTTCATTGGCAAGGACCTCAAGCCGGTTACTGTGGTGTTGATAAAAAGATTTTGATCGAAATCCGGACAAATCTCAGGAAGACCTCAGTCCTAAATTAAAATTCGATAATCATCCATAACGAAGTTACGGAAAGGGAATAAACTCTTGTCCGAACATATGGAGATACACAATGATTATCACTGAAAATGGGCAAATCACACATACCGTCAATTCATTTAGTAATGGGGAATATATTATTCTCCAAAACACTACTGATGGAATTTTCCTTAATCTGGATTACACCATTTCATACGTCATTTCAGATCGACCGGGAAAATCTGCAACTTTGAAATTCAAGGGCATTGATGTGGTGGAAGGGTTTGGAATTGTCATGCGGCTGATTCACCACCGCATTGGTTCCTTCGACCAGTTTGCCGCTCGAGAATTGGCAAGCGCTGTCACCAACATCTGGGCTTCCCTAACTATCGATAAGTCTGCTGCCATGCGTGCAAAACTCGTCGACCAGTACGGCGAATACATAGTGAACAGCGTTTGGGATATGATGCGAGGGAACCGCAAGAAGCGGGCTCATCTGAAGAGCTTCATCGCCGGATACATGTTTATCCTCAAAATGGTCGACAAAGATGTCACGAAATTTGATCCAGAGTTTCGAGTTCTCAGGGTCAACGACATTTCGGTGCCAGAAGAAGTTTGTTCCAATTGGGAAAGTCACCCCGTCACCAAACGCCTCGGCATCAGAAGCATCGAAGAGTTCCGGGGAATCTGCCGCAACGGCGTGATCCAGCCTGAGTGGAAAGCTGCAGCTTAAGGGTGATGCGGACATGAATAAAAATCAGGTATTCGCTCAGTTGATCGTCCAAACTCTTTTGCAAAAAATGGGAATTTTTGATCATAATGGGCAGATTAATGCTTATAAATTGATCCGATCAGGACAAAAAACAAATAAGGAGCTATCCCTTATTTTTGGAAAACCCCAATATGCTATGTCTCGGTTGATTAGAATATCTCGCAGATATGACCCGAGATCCCGCTGCTTGGAAACATCATACGACATCATGCGTTGCTAAATTTCACAGAGGAAACCGTCCTTTCGAGACGGCAACGCATACCTCGTCCGCTTTTTTGATAGACCTCCGCATTTGCCGAATTTGCTCTTCGGCAAAGCGGAGGTTCCCTTTCCGATCAGCCTGAGACTCTCGAAGCAAAAAGCTCGGTAGCCATTTCGCCTTCGGGCGGTTTAGTAGCCCGTCTCTGACCGCCTGCAGGAAGTCAGAATTTACCTTCGGCTTCCCCATTTCGAGCCACATTCGGTAAACAACATGAGCTTCGTGGAGGGGTCTTCCACGGAGCTCTTTTGCGTTGATCTCGTAGGTCCCGAATGCCGCCTTGAGGGACTTAGATGCCTTGGGGTCAAGCCCGAGATCCGCCAACCGCTCGCGCTGCTTTGTCTCAATAAGCGCCTTCACCTCCGCCAGCGCTTTCGACGCAGGCAGGTTAAGCGGGATGGATACGTTCAGGACGTTTGGAGCCTTTGAGACCTTGGCGATCTCCTCCACCTGCGTGGTGCCGAACAGGTAGGCGTGATCCTTCCACCAATCGTTGAAGTCCACTCCGCGCGGGTCACTCCAGGGCTCATAGAAGGTCCGGACTTTGGCAAGGTTGTCCTGCAATGAGGGATCATCCAAGGCGAGTTTGTAGAACTCGAACCAGAGGCGAATGTGCTGGCGGCGGGATTGGATCTGGGGGAGTGCCATACCCATTTATCTTCTACCGAACCCTCGATCGGTGAAAGGCGATGCCTCAACCTTAACTAAAATTTTATCTCAGGCTGCCGTTTATACGTATCAACAAAACCCGTCTCGACTGATCTTTGTATAATTGCATAGCCAGGAAATGCTTTGAAAATAGTCAAAGAATCAATTTTCCCTGATCTGCAATCGGATAAAACAACGTAATTATCGTTAAAATCTCTATTCCAATTAATCATATAATTTCGTCTTGTAAGATTAGGACCGTTAATTCTAATCCTGGTGCCATTGCTGTCCTCAATGAACGAGCAGTAATCGCTGGAACTGAAGCACCCACCCGCTCTTTGGGTGTTACCATCTTCCGCTATTTCGATTCCTTCACCGCCAAAAACCGAAAATTTCCTATTAGTTTCTATGTTTATGCAAGATCCCTCATTGTAGTTAGTTGAGTAATTTCCTGAACCAACATTGAAAAACTCGCATTCATAGGTCGGCTTCCTCTCAGAGGAAATTTTATTATAATATGATATCAATTCTATGGATCGCGAATCTATGCGAGGGGGCGCCTTTAAGACATAGACATATGAAACCATCTTATTATTTTCATTCGGCTTTATGTATTCGTTCGGACACGGATCGGCTACATTCGCGTGACTAGCAGATGACAGCGCCGACGACACTGCTATGAAAGTCAAAATATTTTTTTTCATTTAATGCCTCGATCCGTTTGAACGATGTCACTGACCTAGTCGCTGACACGTCCTTTCGGCGCCTTCGCCATCGCCGTCACCTATAAACCATGTCAGAGTTGCAGGTTGGCGATATTGACGATCGCCATAGTCCCAGAACCAAATGCCTGGATTGCGTTTGCTGGTCAGCCCTGGAATTGACAGTATTCGCCCCCCCTGATGTCCTTTGAGTGGGGTGATGGCTCCTGATGGCGGACCACCGAAAGGGTTGCGTGGCGCTTGCGTGCCTGCACCTCTAATCGAGTAGCGTCCGTTGCGGATTTCCAATCTGAGCGGCTCAACCGGCACAGTACATTCCCAAAAGCCATCCCATGGAGCGGGCTTTGCGGGAGCTTGAGCCTCGGCAGACGGTGTTGTTGCGGCTAGAGCGAACAGCGCACTGAATAGGATCGCTTTGTAAAAATATTTGATTTTTTCAATGACACGACTCCCTGTTTACACGCCTGTATAAGGTCACATTTTTTTGCAGATGGACGACTGAATCGGCTTACCCTGATAATCAAGCTGATTGAGCTGCAGCGTCAATCTGCCTGTCTTATCGGTCACCTGCTCGAAACCATCTGATGGGAAATATCCCATCGGGAAGGTCCACAGGACAACGCGCTCAAAACCAGCGCAATCAGACTTTGAGGCAGGACAACCCATTCCGATATCGACTTTACCCGAAAGCGCAGTCGCTCCGAACTCCTCACGAAGCCCTTGCATTGTCCACCCAGCGGACGGCGAAACCTCAAATTTGGCTTGTTCGGCAAAGCCGTAAGCAGCCTCGCCTCTTGCAATGGCAGCTTCGTCGCTCTTGTGCCCCGTGATCTTGAATCGTCCAGACCAGCCAGTGCCTGTGCAATCCCATGTGCCGTTTGCATCACTGCTCGAAGGACTGCTTTCTGCAGCAGCGCTAGGTGTGTTTGTCGCAACAGCTTGGGCTACAGTAGCCATAGTCGTCGGCTGTGATGGTTGCGGAATGGCTGACTGCCGATCGGTGTCCGCATCACCGCCGCTGCCACATGCCGATGCCGACATTGCAATGGCGGCGGCTATAACCCTTTTCATGTGCACCCCCTCATACGCGCGCTTTCAGTCAGTTGCGCCCGCTAGTAGGAGGGCACGAGAACCAGCTCAGGGAGACGATAAAAGGCAATTTCAAAATTGCAAAGGGCTTATCCGACTAGCTTAGCCGGCGGCACTAGGAGGGCAAAAACAGAAAAATCAGCCCAAGCATTGCGAAAAGGCACAGTCTAATGCCCGATAAGTGTCCTGAACGCCTGGATTTCTGGGCTAGACGATGGCTATCGAGCATGAACAAAAAGTTTTACAAAACCTATACAAATCCGATTTGTGCCATATAAGCTATTGAAAATACAACGTATATCTGGTTGGTCACCGCTCTCCGAAGGCAGAGGTCACAGGTTCGAATCCTGTCGGGTGCGCCAAACTTTCCCAACAAAACCAATAATCTGCGAGTTTAGCAAAAACTCGAATGGTCCCATTTTGTCCATTTTTGCCATTGACAAAACGTTGACAAAAAACGGCGTCCAAGACCATCCCTCTGATATACCTAGGGAAGGTGTCTTGGAGACCTCCGTATGTCCAAATACGCCGAACAGGTTGATGTCAGAGGCGATGGTCGGGTCGTCATCTACAAACGTGCCGACCTGAAGAACCCTAAGTGGCAGGTCAGAATTAGGGTCCCCAACGCCACGGGGTACAAGATCGTCAGTGCCAAGACCGATGATCAGCGAGAGGCAGAGCGGTTTGCCCTCGACCTCTACGAGGACCTCTACCTTCACGTGAAATCAGGTGGGTCGATCCAGTCTCGGACCTTCAAGCAGGTGTTCGAGGAATGGAAGAAGCACGTCGCCACGATGGGGCATACTCGGCAGGGCGGATCATGGGATGCGACCATCGATCGGATCGAGACCTACGCCGTGAAGTTCTTCGGTCAGATGAAGATCGACACCATCGGTCCTAAAGAGTTTGCCGACTTCTGGGTCTGGCGGAAATCCAACTACAATCGGTCTCGACCATCCAACGGGACCCTGCGCCGTGAGAGGACCAGTATCCTAAGCACCTCTTCCGCTTCGATCCCGGCTTGGCGGGCAATGGCGCGCGCGGTCTGCGGATAGTCCCCGGTAATCATCATCACCCGGATACCTGCGTCGCGGCATTGGCGCACGGCAGCCGGTACAGAAGCGCGCAGCGGATCGGCGAGGCCAACCAGCCCGCGGTAAACGAAGCTGAAATCACGCTGCGAGGGTGGCAGTTCCTCCGCGTCCCAATGAGCATCGGCCAGAGCCAGCACTCTGAGACCGCGTTCTGCCATCACGTCGACCGATTGTCCGAGCGCCTCACGTTCGGTCTCGCTCAAAGTCGCGGTTATTACGGGTGTCCAGCTGGTGCAGGGGCCGTCAACGCCATCACGTGATCCACCATCGAAATTGGGCTGTCGGATCGTTCCAATAGGGCCGATCTTATGGATCGGCGGTGAATGTTATGGTGAGGCTATCAGTATACCTTCCGGCAGCGAGGGCATATCGCTGTGGCGGCACTGATATTTCTATCTGCGCGGCCCGGCTCCCATCCGGCGCAGCCATGTCTAAGCGCTGCCGCGCTGTTCCGACCAGCGACAGATCAGACCCATTGAAACGCAGATCATAAGGCACTCCGGGCGCATCGAACTGATGCTTCAGAACACCATTGTTCTTTGAAACAAAGCTGACCCCGATTGTCGCGTTGCTAATAAGATCAAAATTGACGGAACAACGAGACGGCCTAGAAAGGTCGCCAAGGTCAATCCGGGCTTCATGGACACCTCCGGGGAAATCATCGGATCGCACTTGGAGAATGGATGGCACCGGAGCGATAAGGGCGAACGGCAATTCCGACACCAACTCCGGTGCGCCGTCGACTACACGAAATAGACGCAGCAGTGCTTGGCCGCTATATTGCCCTCCTCTTACGAACTGACCGGGGGGAATGGTGAAAAACAACGTGATCGGCTGGGCGCCTCCGCCCGGCCCGAATCTGCCTATCAATTGCCGATCCTGATTACCGAAAAAGTCGCTGCTGACGATCGAAGGCCCACTGGGCTGGCTCAGAATATCCCAATAAAGCCTATCTCCGGCACCAATCAGCACATTTTCGCCGCCGGAATTCGGGGTGGCGACCAGCATAAAGTCGCAGCCCTCGCCTTCGTGGCGGATCGTGACCGAGATTGTCTCAAAATCACTTTCGTAACCGGTCACTTCATAGCCGCGGCCATAGAGACCTCGCCATTCGATGCTGCCATCACCGCTCAGTTCCAGCTGACAGGGTCCGGTAGCAGAAAGCACGTCCATTTGTGCTCGCGCTTCGGAATTGAATGTCACCAGAAGCGCCGCCAATGCAGCGAGGCTCGGCTTTATTAAAGCATTCATGACCCATTCTCCTGCCTGGTTGAATTTGGGACGTCGACGTCGAAGGTTAGGGGGGCATCGAGGGTAAAAATACCGCTGAGCTCGGCAGGTACGTTGATCGTCGCGAAAGTTTGCGTGCCTGCGATCGTCAGAGAGATGCGATAGCTTTTGCCCGCTCCGACACCCTCCACGAAAAACCTTCCAACCGCGTTGCTGAAAATCGCGGAAGGTTCGATTGCGTTTGCCGGGCCGATTTCGGCAATCGACCCTGTTGCATAAGCGATAGGGTCGCCATCTCTGTCGACGAGATTGCCAACGATCGAGACATTGCGTTCGTTGCCAATGGGTAAGTAGTATCCGGCGCGGTAGCCGGGGCGGACAGAAAACACCTGTCCGCCAACCGATATCCCCGCGGGCGCACCTGGCGCGTCAACCTGCAACGACCGATTGAGATAGGCCGGCAACTGCGGAACGACGGCTGGACCCAGCGCACCGCTGTTGGCCGAGTAGCGGGTCTCATTTGAACCAAAGCCGGTCCGTGGCTCTACCGCGATTTTATAGTCGGCAACCCCGCGCCGAGGGGCAAAAATGGCGAACGCATTCCGGACCGGGCGGGACAGGCCGAAATGTCCATCGGCCACCACAATCGCAGAACCGATAGAAAACTCAGAGCGCAAATCTCGGCGGGCCTGATCGCTGAACATATTGTCGGACCGCTGGCCGATCGTCGCCTCAAAGCGGTTGCCGGTATAACTCGCCTGCACCAGCTGCCGATCTGATCCGTCACGCCGTTCGGCGCTGGCACGAAACCCGAGCGCGCCGACACCGACTGGAGCAAAGTGATTATACTCGACCCGGGCCGTGTTGCCTTCGCTCGACGCACTGCCGTTGAGTGAACCTCTCCCGAGCGGGACCGAAAATGCGGCAGTGACGACAATGTCGTTGCGATCGACTGTATCGCGATATTCCGCGCCGACTGATATGGAGCCGAACCGAAACTGGTGGGTGTAGTTGGCACCCAAAAACCAGCTTTCGCCGAGGCCCCCACGGAGGCTTTCATAACCGGCAAAGGCTTGGACACTGGCGTTTGGTCCGAAGTTCTGGCCGACGCGCAATCGGGCTTGCCGCGCGATAAAGTTTCCGGACAACAATTGGTCGAGGGTGCGAAAGTCTCGTCCCGTCAGATTTATGAGCCCGTCGATCGTCCGATTGCGCTTACGGTCTGTGTCTCTCCACCGATATTGCAGCGTCAACTGACTGCTGTCTTGACCGGGATTGCGGATATCGGTTGCGGCGTTGGCACCGAAAGTCCCGACCGGCGATGCCCAGAGGATATCGGCGCCAATCTGATCGAAATTTTCATCGCCCTGCCAGTTCAGGCCGGCGGTAAATGTATTGCTGAATCCGTATCTTACATAGCCTACGCTATTATAATTTTTATCATCATACACTCGCAACCCGTCGCGTGTCTCATAGGGGAGGCCGAAATTGAATGCAAAATCGAGCAGCCCCGGGGCGAGCAAATCCAGATCAAAGAAGGCAGGAAATGACACCACGTTAACCCGACCGCTGGCATCGGTGATGCGCAATTCGATGTCGTTCGCGGCCGATGGGACTAGCGGGAAGTCGCGCAAGCTGAACCTGCCGGGTGGCAGATCAAAAGTCCGCGTGGGAATACCGTTGATTAGAACTTCAACACGGGCTGGGTCTTCGAGTTCAAAAAGCTGGTCAGGGACGGGCCGGACATTGCGATAAGGATCGATGCTGTAGTTTCGGAAGGCTGCAATGCCGCCAATTCGAGGCGACGATTGAAATGCTCGCCGGCCGATTGATAGATCGCCCGCTTCGAACCGGATCAGGCTGTCGAGCAAATCATAAGTCAATCGCGTGTCACCGCGTGTCCAGTGCTTGGCACGACGTTCGTCATATCTCAGGTCACTTTCCAGAACGAGCCCCCGCACATTCATAGCCAAATCGAAATCGGCCGCCAGTCGGTCAAAACCAGGCTTTGTGAACGCGGAATCCTCGACCAGGCCCACGCCTGCCCGGACAGAAAGATAAGCCGAGAATCTGGCTTGCTCGACAAACTCGACATTGCTGCGTGACCGTAGGCCTCGAAGGTCCAGCGTCCGTATGCCCCGTATCGACAGAGGGATCTCGATCATCATGGCGAGATTGTTTGCATCGAACTGCGCGATGATCCCTATCACACCAAGCTGGCTGAACGTCACTTCCTGCTGTTTGCTGAGATCTTCGAGAGTGGCGCGAGCCTCGTCGGTTGTCAGCGGCGCCAGGACTTTCGCCACGAAATCGCTATCGACAGATCCGTCCTGCGTATCGCTGTCAGGCCGGACACGAAACACGCCAACGTTGATGCCGTCGATCAGGATTGGATAATCATCTTGCGTCGCGGCTGGACGGTCGCGACCGAACACATCGCGATAGATTTGATCGATCGACCGCGCGTCTGTTCGAACGGGCGGCTGTGGACCGGAGCCGGATGGCTCGACAGCCTTTGTTATGGCGCTCTGTGGCGCGGGCAGTTCGAGTTTGCCCTGAGCCAGCGGATAGTTGTCAATTATGCCTTCCCAGCTGTACGCAATGGTTCCTGCCGCTGATGTTGGCTCAGCGGAGCCCATTAATACCAGAAGGCTCGCCAGATGGATCATTTGGGGGTGCATCGGGGTGCTCGCCCGGCTCGTTCACTGGAGCACTATGTATTGGGCACGTAGTTCGGCCTGCACGGGCCCGACATCAACGTTTGGCGGCCAAGGAATACGAACGATGCGGCGGCTGCCGGCCAAGGTCACCATCTGGTTCAGCCCGGCGACAGCCTCGCCTTCAAGAATGATGCTTGAACCACCGCCAATCGGGGTCAAAACAACTTTGGGCTTATCGAGCGAAGCTCGCCGGGTGCCCTCGCTGACAATTTCGAGTTCTAGCAGCTGAGTGCCGTCTTCACCCGTCACAGGGACTGCGCGATCGATCCGAGCTTCGGGTCTGGCATTATGCGGCGTCACGTATAGCGCCGCCTCGTAACGATAATTGACCAAAACATTGGCAGTGAAATCTTCACGGTGCTGTGTGGTCAGGTTGATCGGCAATTGTTCGGTGACCAAGCGGAAAGCAAGCTCGCGCGGAGGGGTCGGGTCGCCCACCCAGCGCACGCGCACGGCCTGGCTCGCACCAGGCGCGATGACCAATTGTGGGGGCGTGATGATGATATCGTCGTCTTCTGGCTCCCTATCTTCGGTCCCATCAGGCTTCTGCACCCGGTGATAAGCTCGGACCTCGATCGCGATCGGTTCGTCGTGGCTGTTTGAAATGATGACCGACTGGGTCGAACCGGCTCCTTCCGGCGACAATTGAATGACGATTGGCCGCACATCATACGCATTGGCAGGATTGCTGTTTATTCCGGTGATCAGGACAGCGACCAAAGCTAGCGACTTGCTGGTGATGTTCATGAAATTCCCCGCTCTCTCAACTCTGAGCGAAAGGCGGCCGGAGACCATCTTGGGGCCTCCGACCGCATTTCACGATACGCTCAACGATATTAGATACCGACAGCGGCCAGTGTGATGGTCAGCGTATCGTTGTAGGTGCCGGCAACGGCATATTCGGCCAAGCTGTCAAAGCTCAGATCCAGATTACCCGACCGAACACCCCCATTGAGAAGAATGTTGGTCCAATCATTGTCGGATGCGATGACCTGCGGGCTTGCCTGAGCGGCTACCGAGTTAACCGTGGTGAAGCCACCGAAGGTCGCTTCGATGTCATAGTCGATATTCACTGCGCCGCCGCTTTCCTGATGCTCCATACCGCCGTTAAGCGAAGAAAGGGTCAGTTCGTATGGCGAGTTGCAGGAATAGGCGACAACCAGAAAACCTTGATTGCCAGTCTCCAGCATATCGACATTGGCATTGGTCGAACCCTCAGGCACGAGTTCACAATTGCTTTCAACCGATCCTTCAAGGTTGATGACGTAGGACTCTGAATCACCAGCCATTGCGGGACCAGCAAGAAGAACCGAGCCAACAGTGAATGCTGTGAGTTTTGCCAAAATTTTCATAAATATTTTCCCATGTCCAGAGTTTTGCTTGAAGAGAGAGTCGTCACGATCATCTACAGCTGGAACCGCAATTCTCAGTTGAGCGCTTGGGGGGGTGCCTCACCAAGAAGCCTTGATTCCGGATGCAAGATTGAAGCGTGCCAACTCTCCCCCCGCTGATTTTAGGGAAGTGCTTGCGAGCCGCGATTAGGAGATATCCGACTGTTGCTATTTCTAATTGTTGAACCGACGTGACCAGGGAGTGCCTGGCAGCGGTGCCGGACACCTCGATGCAGGGGCACCATATGGTGCGCGAGCTGGCCCGGCTGATCGCTTAGCGCGGCAAGCCTGGCATGATCTTCAACGACAATGGAACCGAGCTCACCAGCAATGCCGTGTTCGCTTGCGTGGCGCAGAGTGGCGTGGAGTGGCGTGGCATTACATCGCTCCGGGAAAGCCGATGCAGAACGGATACGTATGTCCCCCGTCAGCACCAATGGCACAGATTTGAGGTTGTGATTTAAGGAGGGTTGGGGCTTCGTCGTAGTGACGAAGGAACGAAGATGAAGCCCCAACCCTCCTTGAAGAAATCGCCCCCCAAGAAGGCCCCTGCCGAGCGGGTGCTGAAGGACATTCGGCGAGCAACCCGTCGTCATTTCTCGGCTGAAGACAAGATCCGCATCGTGCTGGATGGCTTGCGCGGCGAGGACAGCATTGCCGAGCTGTGCCGCAAGGAAGGCATCGCCCAGAGCCTGTATTACACCTGGTCGAAGGAGTTCATGGAGGCAGGTAAGCGCCGGTTGGCCGGTGATACCGCCCGTGCCACGACCACTGGCGAGGTGCAGGATCTGCGCCGCGAAGCCCGCGCCCTGAAGGAATGCGTGGCCGACCTGACGCTGGAAAACCGTTTGCTCAAAAAAAGCATGATCGCGGATGGGGGCGACGACGAATGAGGTATCCCGCATCCGAAAAGCTGGAAATCATCCGTATCGTCGAGCAATCGCACCTGCCTGCCAAGCGGACGCTGGATCAGCTCGGCATCGCCCGCCGGACCTTCTACCGCTGGTATGACCGCTACCTTGAAGGCGGCCCCGAGGCGTTGAAGGATCGGCCATCTGCGCCGAGCCGGGTGTGGAACCGGATCGCGCCCGAGGTGCAGGATCAGATCGTCGGACTCGCGCTGGAGCAGTCCGAGCTGTCACCGCGCGAACTGGCGGTGCGATTTACCGATGAACGCCAATACTTTGTATCGGAAGCTACGGTTTACCGCTTGCTGAAGGCCCATGACCTGATCACCAGTCCGGCCTATGTCGTGATCAAGGCCGCCGATCAGTTCCATACCAAGACCACGCGGGTGAACGAGATGTGGCAGACCGACTTCACCTACTTCAAGATCATCGGCTGGGGCTGGATGTATCTGTCGACGGTGCTCGACGACTTCTCGCGCTATATCATCGCCTGGAAGCTGTGCACCAACATGCGCGCCGAGGACGTCACCGACACGCTGGACCTCGCCCTCAAAGCCTCGGGCTGCGATAGTGCCACGGTGCTGCACAAACCACGGCTGCTCAGCGATAACGGTCCCAGCTATATCGCCGGGGAACTGGCAGAATACATCGAGGCCCGGAAGATGAGCCACGTGCGCGGTGCCCCGATGCACCCGCAGACCCAGGGCAAGATCGAGCGTTGGCATCAGACCCTGAAAAACCGCATCCTGCTGGAAAACTACTTCTTGCCCGGTGACCTCGAGGCCCAGATCGAGGCCTTCGTCGAGCACTACAACCACCAGGGTTATCACGAAGCGCTGTCCAACGTGACGCCCGCCGACGCCTACTTCGGCAGGGCGGCTTCCTTCCTCAATCAGCGCGAAAGGATCAAGCGACACACCATCGAACATCGGCGCTTGCAACACCGCAAGCTCGCCGCCTAAAACCAACCCCAAGACGAGGTCCGCACTCCGCTAATCTACGCCGCGAGTTGTGCCAAATGTTCTGACGACGGACAATGGCAAATTGAAAGCCTTTGCTGGGCAGCGGGTCCGAGTAGTCTGCACTGGGTCTGGGCAGCACTTTAGGCGGAGCTTTACGGCGAAGCCGATCGCGGCCTAAGCTTAGGAATGGCTGGATTCCGGGTCTTCCCTGCCCGAGAAAAACAGATGCACAAATCGTGCACATATCTGATTTATACACCCCAACACTTTATAAAATATAGATTATATTGATAAACAACCGCCCTCCGAAGGCAGAGGTCACAGGTTCGAATCCTGTCGGGTGCGCCAACAAGGCCCGCTCCCTGCAAAGGGGGCGGGCCTTGTCGGTTCTGTCCGGGCAGATTCGAATCCTGTTCGGAACCGGAGCGCGCAGCGCGCAGGTGGCGGAGCCGCGTAGCGGCGCAGCAATCCTTTCGGGTGCGCCAATGCTTTTGCGCTTTCTCCGGAAGAACCGCGCAGCCCATTAAATCCTGACAGAGCTCTCGGGTCAGGCCGCAGCGGTTAATGATTGGCTCTTCGTCTTCCAGTGCCCGCGGGCCATCATCTTGAGCTTGCAGGACTTGTCCCGGAAAAGCCGGTTAATCCGCCCTTCCGACGCGCAGAACCAGTGTTTGCGGCGCGCTCGAAGAACCCCGCAATTACACCGAAATGGCCTGTCACATTCCGGTATCAACCGGTCGCGCTGATAAGCTTTGTTTACCTTTTTCCTTCAATTCTGGCGACGGTCCGAATGAGAAGGTCCGGCGCGCCAAAACGTGTCGGGGGGTAAGCTATGAAGAAGATCAAGCAGCTGCTCTCGCAGATAGCCCGGAATATCTCCGGAAACGCTCTCGTCCTCGTGGCAGCCGGCATGCCGGTGCTGGTCGGCGGAGCGGGCTTCGCGGTCGATGTGGCCCAGTGGTATATGTGGAAGCGCGAACTGCAATATGCAGTCGACCAGGCGGCCTATGCCGGTGCCTGGGCGCGCGCCAATCCCACCAGCGAAAACACCTACGCCACCCGTGCGCAGCAGGAATATGACGCCAACGTCTCGAAGGTGGCCGCCTTCGACACCGCGCCGGTGATCGCGATCGCCAATTACGGCAACGGCACCCAGAACTCCGTCGTCGTCACATCGAGCGCCACGCGCCGCCTGCCCTTCAGCAGCTTCCTGACCGGCGCCGCGGCGACCATCACCGCCCGCGCCCAGGCCAGCTTCCGCGCTGGCGAGGACTACAACGCCTGCCTCATCTCGCTGCGCAACAGCGGCACCGGCACCAGCATCGGCGGCAATGCCGAGGTGCGCGCGCGCTGCGGCCTTGCCGCGCTGTCTTGCGACGAGGACGCGATCGTCATTGATGGCTCGGCCACCGTGGTGACCGATTCGATCGCCGCCTGCGGCACGGTCAGCTCCACCGATCCGGATCATGAGGACATCATCGTCGAGGACGTGATCGGCCTGCGCGATGCCTATGCCTCGCTGGTGCCGCCGGTGAACAACACCCCGCGCTCTGTCACATGCACGGGCCGCGGCCAGAACCGTCAGGCCTCGCTGCTGCCGGGCACCTACAGCAGCCTCGTGATCAGCTGCAACACTGTGCTGGCGCGCGGGATCTATGTGATCAACGGCGGCCTGCTCGATCTCACCTTCAACGCATCCATGGTCGGCAACGGCGTGATGTTCGTGCTGCGCAACGGCGCGCAGATGCGGCTGGGTGGCATGGGCAATGCCAATGCGATCAACCTCACCCCGATGGTGGCGGCCGACTTTGCCGGCACACCCTATGCCAGCCAGGCGGCGAACCTTGCCGGTATTCTCGTGTTCGAGGATCGCAACAACAATCCCAGCGGTGACCACATCTTCAACGGCAATTCGAACTCGCTGATCGAAGGGCTGATCTATCTGCCCGACGGCAACCTGCGCGTGAACGGCACGGCTGACGTGGCGGCGCAGTGCCTGCAGATCTCGGCCTATACGATCGATATCCGGGGCGGGGCTTTCCTCGAAACCCTGTGCCCGATCAGCCAGACCACCAGCGCCGGCACCTCGGTCGCTGACGTGAGGCTGGTGGCATGATGGGCCGCGCCATGCTTCGCCGCCTGCTGCTGGACGCCCGTGCTTCGATGGCGATCGAGACCGCGATTGTCGCGCCGACGCTGATCATGATGACCTTGGGCGCCTTCGAGGTCAGCACCATGGTGGCGCGCCAGCAGGAATTGCAGACCGCCGCCAACGAAGCGGCGATCATCGCAGTCGCCACCAATCGCGGGGCATCGGTGACGCCGGACCAGCTGGCGGCGATCATCCGTTCCTCGGTCGATGTCAACGCCAACCAGCTGACCATCAGCCAGCGCTTCCGCTGCGGCACCAGCGCCCAGCTGGTGACGGCGCGCAGCAGCTGCACCACCGGGCAAGCGGTCTCGACCTACATGACCATTTCGATCACGGACCAGCATGAGCCGATCTGGCATGCCTACGGCCTCGGTCGGGCGATCAATTTCTCGGTCCAGCGCACGGTGCAGGTGTCGTGATGGCCCGCCGTCCGGTGCTTTCGGCTCTGCTGCGCGATGAACGTGGTTCGATGGTGGTCGAATTCGGATTGCTGGCGCCGGTGTTCCTGATGCTGGTGTTCGGGATGCTGCAGGTCGCCTTCTACATGCAGCACCTCAACGCGGTGCAATCGCTCGCCTCCGACGGCGCGCGTTTTGTGATGATCGAATACCAGAAGAACAATCCGCTCAGTAACGACCAGATCCGCGAAGTGCTGCTGTCGCGTGCGACCAGCCAGCAATATCTGCTCGACACCGACCGGGTGCAGATCACCGTCGACCGGTCGGGCGCGAGCCGCGTGACCGGCGCGACCGAGATCGATCTGACCGTCAACTACACGCTCGAGAACTTCATCCCCGGTGTCACGCTACCGCTGTCGGTGATCAGCTACTCGCGTTCGGTCTGGGTCGTCACCTAGCGCGGTCTGTCAGATCCCCCGCGGCGCGCGGGCGAGGCTGGCGCGTTCGATCAGTTCGAGTGACGGAGGCGGCTGGAGCGCGGCCTCGCCGGGCGTCTCGGCCTTCGCGATCAGGCGGGTGCAGGCCGCGGCGAACAGCGCGCCTGCCGGCATGTGCAGCGCGGCCAGCGGCGGCTGGCAGGCGGCGAGCGCCGGATCATCTTCCAGACTGACGAGCGAGAGCGCCTGCGGCACGGCAATCCGCAGGCTGGCCGCGACATGCAGCACGGCGAGCGCGTTTGCGGCCCTTTCGGTGATGATCGCGGTCGGCCGGATGGTCGGCACCAGCCATGCCCGCGCCAGCTCCAGCGTCGCGCCGAGATCGGCGGCGACATCGGCGGTGAAGTGGTGATGCGCGCGGCTGCCGCTATCGGCCATGACGCGGCGGTATCCGGCAAGGTTGGCCTGGCTCACTGCCTGATCGCCTGCGCCTGCGATAAAGCCGATCTGGCGGTGGCCCAATGCCATGAGGTGCCGCGCCGCCGCCTCGCCCGGATTGCCGGCCACCACACTCGCACCCGTGCCGGAAAGCGTCTCGCGCCGGAGGTTCCGGCTCTCTACCAGCGCCGCCAGATCGCGCCGCCGGTCAAGCAGGGGGAGCAGGATCACGCCTTCGGGCTCCAGCGCGCCGATCGCTGCGGCAAGCTGCGCCACCCCTGCCGCCGCCTCGGTTTCGGCGGGCAATTGTTCGAAGATCAGGCGGTAGCCATGGGCGTTGCAGGCGGTGGTCCCCGCCAGCAGCAGCTGACCCAGCGGCTGGGCTGCGGGCAGGCCTTCAGCCGGAGCGGCAAAGACGGCGAGCAGGATGCGGCTGCGCCCGCCCGCCATGCTGCGCGCGGCCGCGCTCGGCACCCAGCCCAGCGCGGCAATGGCGGCCTCGACCCGCGCCTTGGCCTCGGGGCTGACCCGCGGGCTGCGGTTGATGACGCGCGACACGGTCTGGCGCGAAACGGCTGCCGCGCTGGCCACGTCCTCGATGGTGATGCCTCGTCCCACCGGCGCTCTCTTCCGCTTGTTCTGCTTGTGCGACCGCAGGGCCTTGTGGCCGTTGCAGATGTGACAATGATGACAATGTGAGCGATCACGCAAGCAAATTCGTGTGCGGCCTCGCCCGTTCATCTCTGGCACAGGGCGGCGCTGCCACAGGGCGCCGGGCCCCTTGCGTGCAACATCGCAGTGGAAGTTTGGGGGCGGGGTTACTATAGGACGCTCATGCCGACGCCGATCTACGAGTTTGCGCAGATACCGCGGGTCGATCCCGCCGATCCCGTGCGCAGTCGCAAGGAGCGGCCGCGTGCGGGTGGCGAGGCGCCGGTCGTCGGCGTGATCTACAACCCGCGCAGCCACCGCAATCTCGGCGCCGATTTCGACTGCGGCCTGTCGCCCCATGTCCACATCGCCCAGCCCGGTGCGCGCGCACAACTGCCTGCCGCGCTGGCGGAATTTGCCGCGCGCGGGATCGATCTGCTGGTCATCAACGGCGGCGACGGGACAGTGCGCGACGTGCTGACCTGCGGGCGTCCGATCTTCGGCGATGACTGGCCCGCCATCGCGGTGCTGCCCAAGGGCAAGACCAACGCGCTCACCGTCGATCTCGGCATTCCTGATAACTGGACGCTGCAGGACGCGATCAACGCGCTCGATCACGGCAACCGTGTGTGGCGCCGCCCGATCGAGATCACCCCGCAGGGCGCGCCCGAGGGCGCGGAATCCAGCGTCTCCGGCTTTATTCTCGGCGCAGGGGCTTTCACCACCGCCACCCGCGCCGGGCAGAGCGCGCACCGGCTGGGCGCGTTCAACAGCCTCGCCGTCGCGGTGACGGCGGCCTGGGCGCTCACGCAATCGCTGTTTGCGAGCCGTTCCAACCCGTGGCGGCGCGGCGCGAAGATGCGCATCGGCCTTGGTGCGGGCGATGTGGCGATGGCGCATAGCGGCCACGGCGATCCGGAGATGCGGCAGGTGCTGTTTGCCTCGACGCTCGAACGCCTGCCCGCGGGCATCCGGCCGTTCGGCTTCCTCAAGAACGGGCTGAAGCTCGTCGCGGTTGACCAGATCTCGCGCCGCACCACGGCGCTGATCCCGCTGGCGGCGGCGGGCAAGATCCAGTCGGGCCTGCGTGAGCGCGGCATCCACCAGCTCGCGGCGAGCCAGTTCACCCTGTCGATCGACGATCAGTTCATCCTCGACGGAGAGGCCTTTCCGGCGGGCGACTATCTGGTCGGCCAGGGGCCGGAGCTTGCCTTCGTCAGCCCATGACGGTGGCTCCCGGCGCGCGGGATAGCGCGCTTCACCAGCGTATTGCCAACCAGCTTGCCGCGCCGGCCGATCCGGCGGTGGCGGGCTTTGCAGCGGCACTCGGCGCGGCGGCGGGGGCGCGGGCCGTGCTGTTCTACGGATCGAACCTGCGCACCCGCTCGCTCGACGGGGTGCTCGATTTCTATGTCCTGCTGCCCGGCCCCGCTGCGGACGAGCCCCGGATCTGGCCCACGGTGAGCTATCACGAGCGCCCGCACGCCGACGGCATCACCCTGCGCGCCAAGGTCGCCACCATGCGGCTGGAGACCTTCGCCAAGGCGGCGGGGGGTGAACTCACCGACACCACCATCTGGGCGCGCTTCGTCCAGCCGAGCGGCCTGGTGTGGAGCGCGGATGCCGGTGCCGCCGATGCCGTCATCGCCGCGATCGCCTCGGCCTGCACCACGTCGGCAAGGCTCGCTGCGGCGCTCGGCCCTGATAGCGGCACGGCGGAGGATTACTGGCGCAGCTTGTTCCGCGCCACCTATGCTGCCGAATTCCGGGTCGAGAAGGGCGGGCGCGAGAACGATATCCTCGCCGTCAACGCGGCGCATTTTGCGGGCCTCCTGCCGCTGGCGCTGGAGGCGGGCGGGATCCCGCCGCGTGCAGCGGGCGAGCGCCTGTCGCCCGATCTGCCGCACTTGCAGCGCGGCGTCATCCTCAAATGGTGGGCGAAGCGGCGGCGCATGGGCAAGCCGCTCAATCTGCTGCGCCTCGTCAAGGCCAGCACCACCTTCGAAGGCGCGGCGCGCTATGCCGCGTGGAAGATTGAGCGGCACACCGGCCTGCCGCTCGAAGTGACGCCGCTCAGTGAACGCTTCCCGCTGCTTGCCGCGCCCCGCGTGCTGTGGGCGCTCTGGCGTCACCGCCGCGCTAGCTCTGGTACTTCACCTGGATCGCGATCCGGGTGACGCCCGCGCCTGCCGAAAAGCGCGTCTTGGCGAGATCGGGCGCGCGTGGGATGCCGAGGAAGGTCTTCACCTCCGGATTGTTCGACATGCCCGCACCATCGGACGAGAAATCCTTCTCGCGGTTGCCGTTGGCGTCATGCTGGACGACGATCGCATAATCGCCTGCTGCGGGCAGCGGCACGCACACGCTCATCGCGCCCTTGCGCGGGGTCGTGTCGATGCGGTGGAGGTAGCGGCGGCTTTTCAGCCAGTCGCTCTCTTTCGCGCGGTAGGTGCGCACGAACAGGTTGCCGCTCGCTGATTTGAGCCCGGTGATCTCCACCCGCACCGCCGGACCCTTGCCCGCCGCGCACAGGCTCATGTCATTGTCGATCTTGCCCCCGAGCGCCTGCGCGGCCAGCGGGCTGGCACCGGCAAGACCAAGCCCGAGCGCGGCGAGCGCGCCCAGCGGCAGAAGAGTGGTCATAGCGGCATTCATCGGCGGATCCTGAGACAATGGTGAGAGAGGCCGGGGCACGGGCGCTGGTTCGGTTTGCGCATGACTATCGCCCTGCTGGCAGACAAGGGCAATGGCAGGCTCTGGCTGAATTGCGGCTTAATCATGCGAACATCGGCGGATTTGCGCGATCTGGCGGGCCGCCGCCGTGGAAAACGGCGGTCTGACGGGTGTCCCCCGATTCGCGCCTCCCGTATTGGAGTTAACACGCCGTCACAAAAGGCCCTGCGCCGCACCATGCCCACGCCGCTGATTTCGCCCTCGATCCTCTCTGCCGATTTTGCCCGGCTGGGGGAGGAAGTGCGCGCGGTGGACGCAGCCGGTGCCGACTGGATCCATATCGACGTGATGGACGGCCATTTCGTGCCGAACATCACCATCGGCCCGGACGTGGTGAAGGCCCTGCGCCCGCACACGGCCAAGACCTTCGACGTCCACCTGATGATTTCGCCGGTCGACCCTTACCTTGAGGCTTTCGCGGCTGCCGGTGCGGACATCATCACCGTCCACCCCGAGGCCGGGCCGCATATCCACCGCACCCTCCAGGCGATCCGCGCATTGGGCAAGAAGGCGGGCGTGGTGATCAATCCCGGCACGCCAGTCGAGGTGCTCGACAACCTCATGGACATGGTCGATCTGGTGCTGGTGATGAGCGTCAATCCCGGCTTCGGCGGGCAGAGCTTCATTCCCTCGCAGCTCGCCAAGATCGCCCGCATCCGCGCGATGATCGAAGCCGAAGGGCGGCCGATCCACCTTGAGGTTGATGGCGGGGTCAATGCCGAAACCGCGCGCCTGTGTGTTGCGGCGGGCGCTGATGTGCTGGTGGCGGGCTCGGCCACGTTCAAGGGCGGGCCGGACGCTTATGCGGCCAATATCGCCGCCTTGAAGGGGATAGGGTGATGGCAACGCTGCTGCGCACCCCCGCAGGCCGCCGGGCCGATGCGCTGGTGGAGCGGGTGGTGGATGTTCCGGTGCTGACGCTGGCCGAAAGCCCTGCGCCTGCGGTTGAAGCGGCGCCCGCACCCTTGTCCGAAGAACCGGGCCGCGCGCTGGCTCTCAGCGATGTGATTGCCGCGCCCGCGGGCCCGGGCGAGGCGCTGATCCGCTTTGCCTATCGCCTCGGGATTCCCGGCCACGCCTTGAGCCAGCCCTTCCGCCGCCCGCAGGCCTTGCGGGTGTTGGCGACCGTCGAAAGCCCCAATCGCGGCGACCGCGCGGCGGGCACGGCCCTGCGGGCGGGGCACTTCCTCGTCCTTGGCGCACGCCTGCCGATCGCGCAGCTCGATTTCACCGGCTCCGCCCGTCCGGCGCCGGCGCTGGAGCGGGTGCTCCATTCCTTCAGCTGGCTCGCCGATCTCGCCGCTGCCGCCCCGCGCGCCGACGCGATTCCCGTCGCAGAGCGGATCACCTCGCTTTGGCTCCATGCCCACAAGGAGCCCGGCAAGGGCCCCGCATGGGAGGTCGAGCACGCAGGCCTGCGCCTCCTCGCCTGGCTGGTCCACGCACCGCTGGTGCTGGCGGGCAATGACAAGAGTTTGAAGTCGCGCATGCTCGCCGCAATCGGCGAGACCGCCAGCTGGCTCGACAAGCGCGCGGGCCGCGAGGCGCCGGGGCTGGCGCAGGTGGCGGGCTGGGCGGGGATCGTCGCAGCCGGATTGCTGCTCCCCCACGGAAAGCCGCGCCGCCTTTATGGCGAGGCGGGCCTCGTCAAGGCGCTGGGCGACATGGTGGGCGAGGATGGCGGCGTGCTGTCGCGCTGCCCCGCCGCGCAGCTTGAGGCGATCCGCCTGCTGACCGATCTGATCGCCTGCTATGATGCGGTGCGGGTTACGCCGCCGCCCGCGCTGCAAGTGATGCGCGAGCTGCTGGTGCCGCCGCTGCTTGCCCTGCGGCATGGCGACGGCGCGCTCGGCAACTGGCAGGGTCAGGCGGCGATCCCGGCAGACCGGGTGAATGCCGTGATCGAGGCTTCGGGCGTGCGCACCCGTCCGCTGGCGACCGCGCAGGGCTGGGGCTATCAGCGCATCAAGGCGGGCGACACGCTGGTGCAGTTCGATGCCGCCCCGCCGCCGCGTGCCCGCCATGTGCGCACCGGCTGCGCCTCCACGCTGGCCTTCGAGCTGTCCGACGGCCCGGCGCGGGTGATCGTCAATTGCGGCGGCGCGGCGCTTGCCGGAGGGCAGGTGCCCGCGCGCATCGGGCAGGGCCTGCGCGCCAGCGCCGCCTTCTCGACGCTGGTGCTCGACAACGCCAATTCCACCGCCGTCCTGCTCCACGGCCAGCTCGGCAAGGGGGTCGAGACGGTGGAACTGGAGCGCCGCATGGTCCCCGCGCGTGGGCGCGAGGCGACGCGGATCGAGGCTGCGCATGATGGCTATGCCGCGCGCTTCGGTCTCACCCACCAGCGCATCCTCACGCTTTCGGCCGACGGCACCGAGCTGGCGGGCGAGGATATCCTCGTCCCCGCCGCCAAGAACGGCAAGCGCGGCAAGATCGCCTTCGCCATCCGCTTCCACTTGGGGCGCGGGGTCGAGGTGCAGCTTTCGGGCGACAGGCGCGGGGCAAGTCTGCTTTTGCCTGACGGTCGGCTCTGGCAATTCCGGATGGGCGGCGATAGGGCGGGCGCCGGCGAGATCACCCTGTCTGCCGAGGACAGCCTGTGGGTAGACGGCGAAGGCCGCCCGCATGCCACCGAGCAGCTGGTGATCGAGGGACTGGCATTGCGCAGCGGGGGACAATTCTCCTGGCTGCTGAAGAAAACAGGATAGATTCCATCATGGTTGAAGGTGTGATCCGGCGGGCACTGCTCTCAGTGTCCGACAAGAGCGGTTTGGCTGAACTTGGCGCGGCCCTCGCGGCGCGCGGAGTCGAACTGGTCAGCACCGGCGGCACTGCCAAGGCCCTGCGCGATGCGGGCCTTGCGGTGAAGGACGTGTCGTACCTCACCGGCTTTCCCGAGATGATGGACGGGCGGGTGAAGACCCTCCACCCCACCGTGCATGGCGGCCTCCTCGCCCTGCGCGACAATCCCGAGCACGTCGCCGCGATGGAGGCCCACGGGATCGGCGCGATCGATCTGGTGGTGGTCAACCTCTATCCCTTCGAGGCCACCGTCGCCAAGGGCGCGAGCCGCGAAGAGGTGATCGAGAATATCGACATCGGCGGCCCTTCGATGGTGCGCTCGGCGGCGAAGAACCACGGCTTTGTGACCATCCTCACCGATCCGGCGGACTACGACACCCTCGTCGAGGAAATGGATGCCAACGGCGGCGCCACCACGCAGGCCTTCCGGACGCGGATGGCGGGCAAGGCCTATGCCCGGACGGCTGCCTATGATTCCGCGATTGCCAGCTGGTTCGCCTTCTCGCCCGCTGCGAGTGACGAGCCGACGCTGTTCCCCGAGACGCTGCCGATGGCGCTGAAGCGCGCCGATACGCTGCGCTATGGCGAAAACCCGCACCAGTCGGCGGCGATCTACGTGCCGCAGGTGGCGGGCACCGCCGGGGTTCCGCAGGCCACGCAGTTGCAAGGCAAGGAGCTGAGCTACAACAATCTGAACGATGCCGATGCGGCGCTGGAACTGGCTGCGGAATTCGCGGGCCAGGAGCCTGCCGTGGTGATCGTCAAGCACGCGAATCCTTGCGGCGTGGCACAAGGCGGCTCGCTGCTGTCGGCATGGGAAGCGGCGCTCGCCTGCGATTCTGTTTCGGCCTTCGGGGGCATTGTTGCCGTCAACACCGAGCTTGATGCCGCCACCGCCGAGGCCATCTCCGCAATCTTCACCGAGGTGGTGATCGCGCCTTCGGTGAGCGCCGAAGCGCGCGAGATTTTCGCGAAGAAGAAGAACCTGCGCCTGCTCGAATGTGGGCAGCTTCCGAACCCGCGTCGCGGCGGGCTGGCGATGAAGACCATCGCGGGCGGCGTGCTGATCCAGTCGCGTGATGCCGGGGCGATTTCCGCCGACGATCTCAAGGTCGTCACCAAGCGCGCGCCGACGGCGCAGGAGTTGAAGGACTGCCTCTTCGCCTGGACGGTGGCGCGCCACGTGAAATCCAACGCGATCGTCTATGCCAAGGACGGCGCGACCGCAGGCATTGGCGCAGGCCAGATGAACCGCCGCGATTCGGCGCGGATCGCCGCGATCAAGGCTGCCGAGGCCGCTGAGGCCTATGGCTGGCCCGCTCCGCGCACGGTCGGCAGCGCGGTCGCCTCGGACGCCTTCTTCCCCTTCGCCGACGGACTGCTCGCGGCCGCCGAAGCGGGCGCGACCGCCGTGATCCAGCCGGGCGGCTCGATCCGCGACGACGAGGTGATCGCCGCCGCCGACGCAGCCGGCCTCGCGATGGTCTTCACCGGGATGCGGCATTTCAGGCATTGATTGTGTGGGAGGGCGCCTCCGCGCCCTCCTCCTCGCTGCGTTTCGATCCCTGCGGGATCGAGCAGCTGCGGCTCGCGCGCGTGCGCTCGCGGACCTTTGGCCCGAACATCGCGATCCTACATTTGCTGCGCTAGCTGGCGCATGCCTCGCGGGGGTCAAAGCGGGCCCATCGCGGGGTCAAGTGCGCGCTAACTCGGGGTCAAACGGGGGCTAGCGGGGGTCTGGGAAATAGAATTTCCCGCGTCATTCTTCTGAAATCGAACAGTTTTTCGGCGCCACCCGATGTTTCACGCCCAAAAAACCTCGCCGCCCGCTTTCCAGCCGCTTTGCACCCTATCGCGGGGGCTGTTCTGTAGGAAAGGGCCCTCGGCGCGGGCGCTGCTCTCGCTTGGCCGCATCCGCGCCACGGCCTGGCCTGTGCCCTCTTAAACGCAACTTTTCGCGGCCGTCTGCGTATCTACATCGCGGCCGCAAGCCTTGCTTCTGCCTGCCCGATCCGTTCATCGCGTCGCAATTCGGCGGCGGGCATGGGGGAGAGGACAGACACAAACCCGAATCACGAGCCCTCCCATGCGCCTCCCCTCTCCCGATCTCCTCCGCAACTTCGCATTTGGCTTCGCGCTTGGCGCGCTGATGGTGGCGGGGCTGAACGCGCATGGCTTCACCGGCGATCTCTCCTCCGCCGCCCATGCCGAACCCGCGGCCGAGCGGCTCCAGCCTGCCAGCGAGTTCGCGATCCCGGCGGAAAAGAGCCGTTGATGCGTCCCTTTGCCACGCTGGTCGCCGCTGCCGCGCTCTCGCTCACAGCCTGCGCCGGCCCCGCCATCGCTGCCGAAGAGCCGGTCAACGCACCCGCCGCCACCCGCGTCGCCAAGGAGGCAAAAGGCCTCAAGACCGCGATCTTCGCGGGCGGCTGCTTCTGGGGCGTAGAGGGCGTGTTCAGCCATGTGAAGGGCGTCACTTCGGCGGTCTCGGGCTATCACGGCGGCTCGGCGGCGACGGCGCAGTATGACACCATCGTCTCGGGCGGCACCGCCCATGCCGAGGCGG
Source organism: uncultured Alphaproteobacteria bacterium (assembly GCA_903934325.1). Lineage (GTDB taxonomy): Bacteria > Pseudomonadota > Alphaproteobacteria > Sphingomonadales > Sphingomonadaceae > Erythrobacter. The sequence goes on from CAIZNH010000041.1 coordinate 53,041, forward strand.
TGCGCATCACCTATGATCCGGCGGTGGTGCGTTACGACCAGCTTCTGCGCATCTTCTTTTCGGTGGTGGCCGATCCCACGCTCAAGAACCGGCAGGGCCCCGATGTCGGCACCCAGTATCGCGCCGCGCTGGTGCCGGTGAACGCCGAACAGGCCGCCGTCGCCAAGGCCTACCTCGCGCAGATGGGCAAGTCGGGCGTGTGGAAAGCGCCGATCGTCACGCGGATCGAGGCCTACAAGGTCTTCTATCCGGCGGAAGCCTATCATCAGGACTTCATGCTGAAGAACCCCAAGCACGGCTACATCATGCGCTGGGACGCGCCCAAGGTGGCCGCGCTCAAGGCGATGTTCCCGACCCTTTACCGCGCTGCCTTTTTGAAGGATGCAGGTTAGGCCTGTTCCGGCTTTGCGAAGCGGCCGCCTGCCCCTATATTCGCAGCTATGGGACAACATTCGCATAGCCACGCAACCAGCCATTCGCACCGCGAGCTGCATGGCGAGAGCCTGATCGAAGCCGCCGCGCGCGCGCTGGCCGCTGCGGGCGAGCAGTGGACCACCATGCGCGAGACCGTGTTCACCGAGCTGGCCCGCCATGATCGCCCGGTGTCGGCCTATGACATTGCCGACAATCTCTCGGCTGCGCGCGGCAAGCGGGTGGCGCCCAATTCGGTCTATCGCATCCTCGATGTCTTCGTGGCGAACAACCTCGCATTGCGGGTCGAGAGCGCCAATGCCTATCTCGCCAACACCCATCCGGGCTGCGCGCATGACTGCATTTTCCTGGTGTGTGACGAATGCGGCGAGGCGGCCCATGTCGATGACGAGGAGGTGAGCCGCGCCGTCCGCGCCATCGCCGCCGCCCGCGAATTCAAGGCGGAACGTCCGGTGCTGGAGATCCGGGGGCTGTGCAAGGCCTGCGCCTGATCGCGTCACTTTGACGTCGATCAAGCCTTACATCGACACGCCGCTTATCAATGTGTAAAGCTGGCCGGATGAATCAACCGCCGCACACGCCTCTGCTTGATCTGGTCAATACGCCCGACGATCTGCGCCGCCTCAAGCCTGAACAACTTCGCCAGCTCGCCGATGAACTGCGCGCCGAGATGATCGACGCGGTCAGCACCTCGGGCGGGCACCTTGGCTCCGGCCTCGGCGTGGTCGAGCTGACCGTCGCGCTGCACTATGTGTTCAACACCCCGCAGGACAAGCTGGTGTGGGACGTGGGCCACCAGTGCTATCCGCACAAGATCATCACCGGCCGCCGCGATCGCATCCGCACCCTGCGTCAGGGCGGGGGCCTTTCGGGCTTCACCAAGCGGTCCGAGAGCGAATATGATCCCTTTGGCGCGGCACACTCCTCGACCTCGATCTCGGCGGCGCTCGGCTTTGCCATTGCCAACAAGATGATGAACCAGCCGGGCCGCGGCATCGCGGTGATCGGCGATGGTTCGATGAGCGCGGGCATGGCCTATGAGGCGATGAACAACGCGGCCGAGGCGGGCAATCGCCTCGTCGTCATCCTCAACGACAACGACATGTCGATCGCGCCGCCGGTGGGCGGGCTTTCGGCCTATCTGGCGCGGATGGTCTCTTCGAGCGAATATCTCGGCATCCGCAGCCTCGCCAGCCGCGCGATCCAGAAGATGAGCCGCCGGTTGCACGACGCGGTCGGCAAGGCGGAGGAATTCACCCGCGGCATGGTGACCGGCGGGACGCTGTTTGAAGAGCTGGGCTTCTATTATGTCGGCCCGATCGACGGCCACAATCTCGATCACCTGCTGCCCGTGCTGGAGAATGTCCGCGACACCAGCGAAGGCCCGGTGCTGATCCATGTCGTGACCGAGAAGGGCAAGGGCTATGCCCCGGCGGAAAACTCGGCCGACAAGTATCACGGCGTGCCGAAGTTCAACGTCGTCACCGGCGAAAAGGCCAAGGCTGCGCCCTCCGCGCCCGCCTATCAGGACGTGTTCGGCCTGACGCTGGCGAAGCTTGCCGAAACCGACGACAAGATCTGCGCGATCACCGCCGCCATGCCGTCCGGCACCGGCGTCGACAAGTTCGCCAAGGCGCACCCCACCCGCACCTTCGATGTCGGGATTGCCGAGCAGCACGCGGTGACCTTCGCGGCGGGCCTTGCCGCGCAGGGGATGCGGCCGTTCGCGGCGATCTATTCGACCTTCCTCCAGCGCGCCTATGATCAGGTGGTGCACGATGTGTGCATCCAGAATCTGCCCGTGCGTTTCGCGATTGACCGCGCAGGCCTGGTCGGCGCTGACGGGGCGACCCATGCGGGCAGTTTTGACGTCACCTATCTGGCGACGCTCCCCAATATGGTGGTGATGGCCGCCGCCGACGAGGCGGAGCTGGTCCACATGACCTATACCGCCGCCGAATATGACGCTGGCCCCATCGCCTTCCGCTATCCGCGCGGCAACGGCACCGGGGTTCCGCTGCCGGAAGTTCCGGTGAAGCTCGAAATCGGCAAGGGCCGGTTGGTGCGCGAAGGCACCAAGGTTGCGATCCTGTCACTCGGCACGCGGCTGGGCGAGGCGCTGAAGGCGGCTGACCAGCTGGAGGCCAAGGGGCTTTCGACCACGGTGGCTGACCTGCGCTTCGTGAAGCCGCTCGACGAAGCGCTGATCGCCCGGCTGATGCGCAGCCACGAGGTGGTGATCACCGTCGAGGAAGGCTCGATCGGCGGCCTTGGCGCGCATGTGCTGACCTTTGCCAGCGACGAAGGCCTGACCGACAACGGATTGAAGGTGCGCACGCTGCGCCTGCCCGATACCTTCATCGATCACGATGATCCGATGAAGCAGTATGACGAGGCCGGCCTCAACGCACCGCAGATCGTTGACACGGTGCTGAAAGCGCTGAAGCACAATTCGGCGAACGTCGAGGAAGCGCGGGCTTAGGCTCGCGCTGACGGAGGCTTAGCGCGTCGCCACGCCGCTGCGGGCGGTGAGCTGCACCTGTTCGATCAGCGATAGCGGCGGGGTGTCCAGCGGGGGTTCCTCCTCAAGGGTCTCCTCGCCCACCGTCTCGCCCTTCAGCGCGGCGATCTCGCGCGCGCGCTTCGCCAGATAGGTGTCGCGGCGCATGGCATAGGGATCGTCGGAAGCGGCGATGTCCTTCAACTCTGCATCGACTTCCAGCCGCTGGTCGAGGCCGTTGACCACGAAATAGGTCACCGCATAGGCCGGCTGGCTGAAGGGCTTGCCCACCGCAAAGGGCAGCAGCGCCTGATCCAGCGTGCTGCCGATGATATCGCGCAAGGTGGTCGCGCCGGTCACCGGCAGATAGAGGTATGGCCCCGGCCCCACCCCGTAAAAGCCCGCCGTGTTGGCAAAGCCGTTGCGGCGATAGGGCAGGCCGATCCCCGGCTTGCCCGCCACGTCGATCAAGCCGCCGAGGCCCAGCGTCGAATTGATCGCCAGCCGTCCCAATGTCTCGAAGGCCTTGCCGACCTTGCCTTGCAGCAGGAAATTCAGCGCATTGCTCGGCTCGCCGAGGTTCTTGACCACATTGCCGAGCCCGTCGCGGATCGGCGTGGGCAGCCCGTCACGATAGGCATAGGCGACAGGCTCGATCACCGCCTGATCGACGGCATTGGTGATGCGGTAGCTTTGCGCGTTGAACTTTTCGGCCGGATCGCCGGCGGGCGGGCCATATTCGCCCTCGACCACGATTTCGTCGCTCTCGTCCTGCGGTGCGTCCTGCGGTTCTTCGGGGGCAGGCTGTTCGGGCGGCGGGGGCGCCTCAGCCAAGGACCATGCGGCCACCTCCACGGCGGGCGCGGGCGCAGGGGCGCCCTGCACGGCGAGGGCGGCGCTCATCAAGGGTTGCGAGACTGTCAGAAACACGAGGCTTGGCATGACATTCCTTTGTTTCCACCCTGCGGCCTGAAGCCTATACCCAAGCTGAATTTCCCGCCACAAAAGTGCAAGGTTTCATGTCTCTGATCCAGATCGCCAAAGAAGGCCCCGTCACCATCCTCACGCTTGATCGTGCGGAGAGCATGAACCCTCTGGGCGCTCCGGGCGACGGGGATGAGTTCGTGCGGGTCGCGAATGCGATCAACCGCGATATGGAGTGCCGCGTGGTGATCCTCACCGGCGCCGGACGGGCCTTCAGCGCGGGCGGCGACGTCAAGGCGATGCGCGACAAGACCGGCACTTTCGGCGGCACCACGCCGGCGATCTCGGACGGCTATCGCGACAATATCCACCTGATGCTGCGCGCGCTTTATGGCCTGCGTGTGCCGGTGATTGCGGCGGTCAACGGCCCGGCGATCGGCCTCGGGTGCGATGTTGCCTGCCTCGCCGATATCCGCATCGCGAGCGAGAGCGCCAAGTTCGGCGTGACCTTCCTCAAGCTCGGGATCATCCCGGGCGATGGCGGCACGTGGATCCTGCCGCGCGTGATCGGGATGAGCCGCGCTGCCGAGCTGTTCTACACCGGCGATGTGATCGACGCCGCGACCGCGAAGGACTGGGGCCTCGTCAGCCGCGTGGTTCCGGCAGACGCGCTGATGGACGAGGCGCGCGCGCTCGCAGGCCGGATCGCGCTGCTCCCGCCGCATTCGCTGCGTCACACCAAGAACCTGCTGCGGCAGGGCCAGCAGACCAGCTACGACACCGCACTGGAGCTGGCCGCCAATACGCAGGCGATGATGCATACCACCGCCGATCACGCCGAGGGTGTGATGGCGCTGATCGAGAAGCGTCAGGCGAATTTTACGGGCGAATAATCACCCGATCCAGCGGAACACCCCGGCCGGAATCCCGGCGCTCCACAGGTGGGCCCAGCTGCCCGCGAGCCACAGCACCGTGCCCGCCACCAGCGGCAACGCGCCAACACTGAAGAGCTTGCCGAGCTGCGGCCAGTAGGAGGTCTTGCGCGACCACTCGCCCCAGGCATCGCCCATCAGCGCGGCCTTCTTGCCGTCCTGCAACTTCGCGCCGACCAGCGCGAGAATGCCCATCGCGAGCGCGGTGACGAGAGTGCGGGTGCTCCACATGAGCGCGATGTGCGAGGCCGCCCAGAGGCCGATCCCCCACATCATCGGGTGGCGGGTGACGCGGAACACGCCCTTGGGCTCGGCGCGCGCCTGGGCTTCGGCCATCGGGGTGGGCAGAGCGGGATTGCCCGCGAAGGAGCCCGCCAGCAGCACCATCGCGAGCCATGTCAGCACGCTCGCGACGATCCATCCGGCATCGCCCGAACCGCCGAGGTCAGCCCCCGGTGCAGCCTTGAAGGCGTAGGCCACCCAGCCCAGCGTCGCAAAGCTGACGACGGAGTAGGCCGCCGTGAAGCCGCCCGCCCCCAGCATCCTGACCATGGGCGCCCGCAAGGGGTGCGACATGGCGAAATGCGTGCCGACAAAGGCCGTATTGGCCGCGATGAGTGTGATGATGGTCCCGTCCATGCCTGCATAGCTAACACGGGCGAGCGTGCCCGCCTAGCCGCGCGTCATGCGATCTCGACACGCGCGCTGGGAAGGCCGGTCGGCACGATGGTCGCCTGCGCCACCGCGACATGGACGGGGGCGGCATCATCGCTTTCCGCCCAGACATCGGCGCGCACCACCACCTGCCGCTTGCCCGCCTTGATGACGGTGCCCTTGGCCCGCAGCCTTGCGCCTTTCGCCGGGCGCAGGAAATCGATGGTGTAGCCCCCTGTTACCACATCGCCTGCCACCGATGCCCCGGCCCAGGCGCAGGCATTATCCGCCATCAGGCCCACGATCGCGCCATGGGCAAAGCCGTGGTGCTGGGTCATCTCGGGGCGCAGGGCGAGCAGCAGTTCGCTTTCGCCCTCCCATACCTTCACCGGTTCGACATCGAGCCACGCGGAAAAGCCGGAGCGTGCCACCGCGACCTTCTTCATATAGGCAATCGAGGCTTCGGGGCTGTCGAAACGGGAGGCGGTCATGGGAGAATCCTTTAAGTCTGCAATACAGATGTTATGCTGCTTGCCTTCGCCCTGCGCAAGTCTGATAATCAGACGATGAAGACCTACCAGCCCTCGCGTGCCCCATGCCCGATTGCCCGCGCCGCGCGGGTTCTGGGCGATCGCTGGGTGCTGCTGATCCTGCGCGATGCCTTTCTGGGGGCGGAGCGGTTCGAGGATTTCATCGAACGGCTGGGCATCAATCGCGCCGCGCTGACGTCACGGCTGGCGATCCTGCAGGAGGCCGGACTGCTGCGCCGCGAGCCTGCGCAAGGCAAGCGCGCGCGCTACCTCCTCACCGATAGCGCAAGGGCGCTGGTGCCGGTCTATGCCGAAATCGCGGGATGGAGCGCCGCCCACCTGTTTGCCGAGGGCGAAACGGCACCGGACTGGCCGCCCTATCCGGCCTGAACGGCTAGCCTTCGATGGCGATCAGTTCCACCTTGAACACCAGCGTCGCATTGGGCGGGATCGGTCCGCGCCCGATGGGGCCATAGGCAAGGTCGGCGGGAATCGCGATTTCGATGGTCTCGCCCACGCCCATGTTGGGGATCGCCACCTGCCAGCCCTTCACCAGCCGCCCGAGCGGGAAGGTGGCAGGCTCGCCGCGCGCATAGGAGCTGTCGAACACCGTCCCGTCGATCATGCGGCCCTCGTAGTGGACCTTGATGCGGCTCGCGACAGTCGGCTTCTGCTGCGAGGCGCGATAGGTGAGCCAGCGCCAGCGCACACCGCCGGGCTCGAAGTTCCAGCCGTCCGCCGCCGTCAGGCCGAGCAGGTAAAGCTGCTGCTTCGCATGCCATGCCGGGTCCTGCGCGTCAGACGGGGGCGCGGGGGCGGGCGCGCTGTCTTGCGCATGGGCCGGTTGCCCCGCGATCAGCGCCGCTGCCAGCCCTGTTGCCAGCCCTGCAAGTCCTGCCAGCCTCACCAGTCGTAAGCCTCGGGCAGACGGCTTTCGTCGAGGGTCTTGTAGCGATCGCGCAGCTTGCTCTGGTGGTTGGTGAGATCCTGTTGCACCCCGCCGATATAGACCGCCTTGGGCACCGATCCCGCTTCCAGCGGATCGCCGTCCCAGATCACCACATCGCCAAATGCGCCCGGTTTGAGCACACCCGCCTTGCCGCCCATGCCGCTGATTTCGGCGGGGACGGAGCTGATCGCGGCGAAGGCCTTGCCCCATGAGAGGCCCGAGGCCCCCGGCACGCGGGTCAGCGCGACAAGGTTGCCGGCCACCTGCTGCAAGCGGCGCGGGTTCTGCATGGAGGAGGCGTTGATCGCGACCTTGACCCCGGCTGCCGCCATCCGGCCCGCATTGGACTGGGTTGCGCCCAATTGCTCGAAACTGTCGGGCAGATCGGTAAGGCCGTTGGCGATCACCGGCACACCGGCCGCCACGATATCGCCTGCCACCAGCCAGCCTTCGGTCACGCCGACGAGCACCATGTCGAGCTTGGGATACTCCGCCTTCAGAGCCAGCACGGCGCGGATATCGGCCGCGCGGTCAACCGCGACATAGAGTTTCTGCTTGCCCGTCGCCACCGGCACCAGCGCCTCGGCATCGAAGCGATTGAGCAGCACCTCGTCGTCTTTGGCGATCTCGGTGGTCTCGGGAATGACCGTCTTGCCGACCAGCGCCTGCGCCTCGCGCAGGGCGGCGCGCAGCAGCACATGGGCCGCGACACGGCTGCCGCCAGCCAGCCGCGCTCCGCCTTCGCCCAAGGCGATCATCTGGAAAGCGCGCGGCTGCATCACCGCAGCGGCATCGCCATCGAGATCGATGATCGCGCCCTGGCCTGCAAAGATCGAGCCCGAAGGCAGCGTGGTGGTCGCCGCCCGGGTGATCCCGGCTGCGCGGTGGACGAGGATGTTCTGCGAGGTGGGGTTGATCGCCATGGCGGCATCGAGCGCTGCGCTGAAGGGCGAGTTCCCCGCCGTGCTGTCGTTGGAATCGTCCACCGCGCCGACATCGGCAAGGCCCAGCGTGGTCACGGTCGCGAACAGGCCGGGGGTGACATAGGCCCCGCCTGCATCGACCAGCGTGTCGGTGGAGAAGGTCTGGCCCGGGGCAGGCTTGCCCGCGAACACCACCTTGCCATCATCGACGATCACGACCCCGCCTTCGATGGCTTCCGAACCGTCACCGATCACAAGCCGCGCATTGGCGACGACCATGTCCTGCGCCAGCGCAGGTGCGGCGGCGGTAAGGGCGAGCGCGCTGACCGCGCCGGTTACGAGGAGGCGCTTCATTTCACATCTCCTTCGCCGGGCTGGCCGAGTTCGAAATCGCTCACCGGCCGTCGTTTGGGGTCATTGGCGTCGAACATCAGCGCGCCGTCGATCCACACCTTCTCGGGCCGCGAATAGACCGAGAGCGGATCGCCGTTCCACAGCACCACGTCGGCCATCTTGCCCGCTTCGAGACTGCCGGTCATGTCCTCGATGCCCATCGCCTTGGCGGGGTTGTAGGTGATCCAGCCGATCACGGTCGCATCGGGAATGTCGATGCCGAGCCGCAGGCCTGCCGCCTGCGCCTTGGCGGCTTCCTGATTGAGGCGCTGGATATCGTTCGCATCGTCGGAGTGGATGACGACGCAGGCCCCTTCACGCTGGAGGAAGGCGGCGTTTTCGAGGATGCCGTCGTAGCTTTCCATCTTGAAGCCGTACCAGTCGGCCCAGATCGCGCTGCACACATCGTTTTCGCGCAGCAGATCGCCGATCTTGTAGGCCTCGACCGCGTGGTGGAAGGCGCTGACCTTGTAGCCCATCTCCTTGGCCATATCCATCACAAGCGCCATTTCATCGGCGCGGTAACAGTGGTTGTGGACGAGGATCTCGCCCTTCAGCACGCCCACCAGCGTCTCTTGGGCGAGATCGCGCTTGGCTTCGGGGTTGTTGGCATAGTCGATTGCGGCGAGCCATGTTTCGCGGTTGACGGCAAGGTTGCCCATGCGGGTCGAAGGCATCCGCCCGCGTGCGCCATAGACGCGCTTGGGGTTCTCCCCGCAGGCCATCTTGAAGCCATAGGGCGCGCCGGGGAACTTCATCCCCTGGGTGGTGCGCGCGGGCACGTTCTTGAGGGTGACCGAGCGCCCGCCCATCAGGTTGGCCGAGCCGGGGAGGATTTGCAGCGCGGTGATCCCGCCATTGGCGAGCGCGCGGCCAAAGCCCGGGTCTTGCGGCCAGACCGAATGTTCGGCCCAGACTTCGGGCGTGGTCGGCGCGGTGGCTTCGTTGCCGTCCGAATGGGCGTCAACCCCGGGGGAGGGGTAGTTGCCAAGGTGCGAGTGGATGTCGATGATGCCGGGGGTGACGACCTTGCCGGCGGCGTCGTACACCGCGACATCGGCCGGGATCGGCGTGTCCGGCCCGCCGACCGCGACGATCTTGCCGCCGCTCATGAACACGACGCCGTTCTCGATCTTGCCGCCGCGCCCGTCATAGACGGTGGCGCCGCGGATCGCCGTGGCGGTGCCGGGATAGGGCTTGTAGGTCGAGGGGTAGACCGGATCGCCGGCCTTGGTGGCGGCAAAGGCAGGGGCTTCGGCGACGGCCTCGTCCTTGTCCTTCTTCTTCTTGTCGCGCTCTTTCGCGCCAGCGACCGTTGCGCCCGCGATCAGCGCCAGCGCGCTGGCGAAGGTGGTGAACGCGGCCAACCGCGCACGCGTGCTCTTATCTGCAAACATTCAGAGACTCCCCGTCTTCCCGCCAGCTTTGTGACGGGAAAACGGGGGCCTGTCCATGCAGTTGGACGACTAATTTGTCAGGCGAACTTACTCGGCCCGGCTGGCAGCGACGGGGTAGGCCTCGTCGACGTTCTCGGTGCCCCCGGCACTGTCGTCCTTCAGCGTGTCGAGGTGCATCAGCTTCTTGATCAGCGGGCTGATCACCAGCACGCCGACGCCGACCGCAATCGCGACCCAGCCGATCTGGCTGTAGACGCCGAGCACGACCTCCTTGCCCGCGCCTTCGCCCGAGGCGGCTTCCGAACCGGTTGCCGCCGCGATCAGGCCGGCGGCGAAGTTGCCGGTGGCCGAGGCAAAGAACCATGTGCCCATGATCAGCGATGCCATGTGCGCAGGCGCAAGGCGGTTCATCGCCGAAAGGCCGACGGGGCTGAGGCACAGCTCGCCGGTGGTGTGGAGCAGGTAGATGAGGAAGATGAACACGACCGGGGTCATGTCACCCGTCGCCGCGCCCGCGACCAGCACGAGGAAGCCCGCGCCCAGCTGCATCAGCGCCAGACCGAACTTGGCCGGGGCCGAAGGCTCCAGCCCCTTGCGCCCGAGCCAGGTCCACAGCGCCGCGAACAGCGGAGCGAGCAGCACGATGTACATCGCGTTGACCGACTGGAACACCGAAGCCGGCACACCCGCGCGGTCGACATAGCGATCGGTGTAGAGGTTGAGCGACGAGCCCGCCTGTTCGAACAGCGCCCAGAACAGGATCGAGCCGATGATCAGGAACATCGCGGCGAAGATGCGGTCGCGGTCTTCCGAGGGCAGCTTCACCACGGCGGTGAACAGCACATAGGCCACCAGCAAGGCCCCCGAGAGGCCGAGCAGGCCGCCGACCACCGACTGGTTCTGCACCATCCACCAGCACGCGCCCACAGCGGCCACGCCGACCGCGTAAAGGCCCCATTCGGTGCCCTTGGCGAGCGCCTTGGGCGGCTCGCCCCGGCCCAGCAGCAGCGGCTTGAACGAGACGAAGACGATCAGGCCGGCCAGCATCCCGAAGCCCGCCGCGCCGAAGCCATAGGCCCAGCCATAGGTCTCGCCCAGATAGCCGCACAGCAGCGAGCCGAGGAAGGCGCCGAGGTTAATCCCCATGTAGAAGATCGTGTAGGCCCCGTCGCGCCGCACATCGGTGCGCTGGTAGAGCTGGCCGACGATTACCGAGATGTTCGCCTTCAGGAAGCCCGAACCGACGATGATGAAAGCGAGCGCCAGCCAGAAGATGTTGAGGCTGGCCGCGTCCTGTCCGCCATTGCCTTCAAAGCCCATCAGGAAGTGCCCGAAGGTGAGCAGCACCGCGCCATAGGTGACGGCCTTGCGCTGGCCCAGATACTTGTCCGCGAGGTAACCGCCCAGCACCGGGGTGATGTAGACCAGCGCGGTATAGGCGCCGTAGATCACGCCGGCCTGACTGTCGGAGAACAGCCAGTGCTTGGTGAGGTAGAAGATCAGCAGGGCGCGCATCCCGTAATAGGAAAAGCGCTCCCACATCTCGGCGAAGAACAGAACGAACAGTCCCTTGGGATGGCCGAGGAAAGTCCCGGCGCTGTCCCCGTGCGGCAGCTCAGCAGTGGCCATGAAGAATGATATCCCTAATACGCGCCTCTCTCCGGCGCGGTCCCATGGGGGCGCACCCTAGCGTGTGTTTCACTCGTGTGAAGAGGGGAATGGCCTCTTGTCTTCCGCATCGCTGCGGGCGGCCGGTCGGACTTGCGGCCCGTCCGTTGGCGGACCTGATCAGCACGCACCTTGAATAGATGCGCTGATTTCGGCCCCCAGGGCCGCGAGCGCACGCGCGCGAGCCGCAGGCGATCCGGCGCGAAGCGACGGAGACTCGCCGAGGACGGGCCCGCGGAGGCGGGGCCGCAAATCAATTGACCGCATGGCTGTATTATGGCACTGAAGCACCCATGAGCCAGAACCGTCCCGTCTACCTCAAGCTGCGCGACCAGATCGCGGCGGCGATTATCGACGGGGTCTATGCCGAAGGCGCGATGCTCCCCTCGGTGCGGGCGCTGGCGGCAGAGCAGGGGGCGAACCCGCTCACTGTCGCCAAGGCCTATCAGCAGTTCCAGAACGATGGCCTGGTCGAAGTGCAGCGCGGCGTGGGCATGTATGTTGTGCGCGGCGCGGCCGAACGCCTGCGCAGTGCCGAGCGCGAGGCCTTTCTGCGCAGCGAATGGCCCGAGATTCGCGGGCGGATGCGCCGGCTCGGCCTCGATCCGGCCGATCTTGCGGTTTTATCCTGAAAAAACTGCAACACTGACAATTGTCATCGTTGCACCTGCAACCAAATTCTGACAATTTGTTCATGTACGTATCTCGCGAGGTTGAATCGCGCGGGGTGCTACAGCTACAGGGGGGGCGCCTCACGGGTCGGAGGCGATGACAAGAAACCGCGGGGTTAACCCGCTTTGGCGTGAAGGGGCGGAGCGAACCGTCCATGATCGTCCGGAGTTCGCCATGATCAGATCCGAATTGCTGCAAGAATTGCACAAGGATAATCCCGAACTGCGTGCCGAGGAAATCGAGCAGGTGGTGGATATCTTCTTCGACGAAATCGCCCAGCGTCTGGCCGAAGGCGGCCGCGTGGAACTGCGCGGTTTCGGCGCCTTCTCGACCCGCGAGCGCGAAGCCCGCAGCGGCCGCAACCCGCGCACCGGCGATGCGGTCGACGTTCCCGCCAAGCGCGTGCCGTATTTCAAGGCCGGCAAGGAAATCCGCGAGCGTTTGAACGATTAAGTTTGCGTGCCCGCCTCCGCGGGCACGTCCTCGCTGCGTTTTAGTGTTCCGCATCGCCTCCGCGATGCGAAATCCTCGCTCACACGCCCTGCGGACGCGTCGCTGCGGGCGGCCGTTCGGCCTTGCGGCCCGTCCGATGGCGGGCCGGATCACTGTGACACTCAGGATTTGGCGCTGATTTCGGCCCGCAGGGCCGCGAGCGCAATCGCGCGAACCGCAGGCGCTCCGTAGCGTAGCGAAGGAAACAGCGCCGAGGACGCATCGCGGAGGCGATGCGGAAAACAAGTCACGCCGCGCGCAGCACCTCATCACCCGCTAGTCGCGGCACAGGCAAGCGCCGTTCGCGGCCCAATGCGCCGAACACCAGTTCGATCATCCGCTCGTTCCCGCTCGCCGCGCTGGTGTCGACCGTGACGATGCCGAGCGCGGCGAACTCCTCCTCTGCGATGTCGCCCGATGTTGCGACGATCCGCGCGATGCCCGGCAGGCGTTCCTGCACCAGCGGGGTGAGCTCGCGCGAGATCGCGCCGTTGCCGGTCGCCACCACCACCAGTTCGCGCCGACCCATGCCGATCGCGTCCCAGCTGCGCGGATCGGCGGGGTTGGCCTGATGGACGTGGTAGCCGTCCGCCAGCGCGGTCTGGAAGCGGGTGTGATCGGGATCGATGGCGATATAGCCCACCCCGTTGAATGTCAGCGCATCGGCCACCGCGCGGCCCGCAGAGGTGAGGCCGATGATCACCACCGGCGCGTCATCGCCAGCGAGCTTGGCATCGGGCGGACCGGCCCGCAGGCGGCCTGCGAGCTTGCGGCCGATGGTGGAGACCGGCGGGGTCACCGCAAGGCTGATCGCAATCGCGGTCACCAGCGTCGAGACGAGGCGCGGATCGGCCAGCCCCGCCACGGCGGGCAGCGCCAGCAGCACCAGCGTGAACTCGCTCCCCTGCCCGAGCAGGAACCCGAGCTGGATCGAGCCGGGCACCGACCAGCGGTTGACCAGCGCGGCGAGGACGTTGAACGCGCATTTCAAGGCGATCAGGCCCGCTGCCGCACCCAGCACCAGCAGCCAGTCCTGCGCCAATGCGGCGGGATCGATCGACAGGCCGACCGAGATGAAGAAGAAACTGAGGAACAGCCCGCGGAAGGCGTCGATCTCGGTCTGCACCAGAATGCGGTAGCGCGAATCCGCCACCGCCATGCCGCCCAGAAACGCGCCCAGAGTGAGCGAAAGCCCCGCCATCCCCGTCGCCCATCCGGCGGCGAGCGCGATGAACAGCGCGGTGGCGGTGTAGACTTCGGTGGTGCCCGCGCGCGCGATCAGGCGGAATAGCGGCTCGGTCAGGAAGCGCGCAAAGAGCACCGCGATGGCGAAGGCGGCGAGCGCCTTGGCCCCGGCAAGGCCGAGTGCAGGCAGCAGCGCTCCTCCGCCCGCCAGCGCGCCCGCGCCCACCAGCAGCATGATCGCGGCGATATCCTGAAAGATCAGGATCGCCTGCGCGGCGCGGCCCACGGGGCAATCCTCCTGATCGCGCTCGCGGATGACGCCGATCACCACCGCGGTCGAGGACAGCCCAAGCCCGAACCCGGCGATCACCGCGAACGCAGGCGGCAGGCCCATTAGCGCCAGCAATCCGGCAAAGGCCCCGCCCGCGACCAGCATCTGCAAGGCCCCGAAGCCGAAGATATTGCCCGCCTCCGCGCGGATCCGCCCCAGGGAGAAGTGCAGGCCAAGGTTGAACAGCAGGAACATCACCCCTGCCTCGGCCATGGCGGCCACCAGCGGCCCGCTGAAATCCTTCGCAAGCCCAAGGCTCGCCAGCCCCAGCCCGAGGCCGATATAGCCGACAATCGGGTTGAGCCGCAGCGCACGGCTCGCCAGCGCGGCCCCGATGCCGAGGCCGAGCAGCGTGATCGCGGGCTGGATTGTGCCCACCACCGAATGTCCGTCTGCCATGCTGCGCCCCTGTCTTGCTGCCGCTGCTCTGCGGTCATGGGGGAGATGGGGCTTTGCACCCTCCGAGGCAAGCGCGCCCGCGATCTCCACTGGCGCTGCCACGCGCATTTGTGGCAAGGCGACCCCTGCGCGGGCGTGGCGGAATGGTAGACGCCGGGGACTTAAAATCCCCTGAGCTTTGCTCTTGCGGGTTCGAGTCCCGCCGCCCGTACCAATCCTCCCACCCCTGTCAAAGCAGGCAGGCGCGCCATTAGGCCGGACTTAACCTGTTAGCCCTATTGATTTGTGTCACTTATGGGACAGACGTGACCGGTCGCCCGCCCTCGTGGTGCGCGCCGGAGACGGGGCGCGTGCGAATTGGACAAGGCAGTCAATCTAGCAAGCCTGCCCGACGCGGCAGACGAGGCCGGCGCCGAGCAGCGCGCCGCGCCGCGCTTCACGCTGCTGATCCGCGCTGCCAAGCTGGTCTCGGCGCAGGGCGAGTTCGTCTGCGTGATCCGCGATGTTTCCGAAACCGGGGTCAGCGTGCGCCTGTTCCACGCCCTGCCGAGTTGCCAGCAATACGAGCTGCACATGCCCGGCGGCGCGGTCTATGCCATCAGCCGCGTCTGGAACCGCGCCAACGAGGCCGGCTTCACTTTCGATGCCGTGGTCGATGTGGAACAGCTGATCAACGAATCCGGCGACTATCCCAAGCGCGGCCTGCGGCTCGGGCTGTGCTTCCCGGTGCAGGTCGGCACGCTCGGCCAGAGCTTTGAATCGCTGGTGGAGAACCTCTCGCAGCAGGGCGCGCGGCTGGAGTGCGACCGGCTGCTGGCGATCGATCAGGCGGTGCGCCTCGCTCTGCCCGATCCCTCGGGCGTGACCCGCGAAGTGCGCGCCAAGGTGCGCTGGCGGCGCGAGCGGCATTACGGCGTGGTGTTCGACGACACCTTCACGCTGGGCGATTTCGCACGGCTGGCGGCGCGGCTTCAGGCGCCTGCGTTGCTCGAAGAGTAACGCAGGCTCAGCCCGCTACGAATTTCAGCGCCAACCCGTTGATGCAGTGGCGCTGGCCGGTGGGCTTGGGCCCGTCTCCGAAGATATGCCCCAGATGCCCGCCGCAATCGGCGCAGTGCACCTCGGTGCGAGGATAGCCGATCTTGAAATCGGTGCTGGTGCCCACGGCCCCCTTGTCGATCGCCTGCCAGAAGCTCGGCCAGCCGGTGCCGCTGTCATACTTGTGCGCCGAGGCATAGAGCAAGTTGGCGCAGCCTGCGCAGACGAAGGTGCCCTTGCGCTTTTCCTTGTTGAGCGGGTGGGAGAAGGCGCGTTCGGTGCCTTCCTCGCGCAGGATATGGAACTGGTCGCGCGTCAGGATGCGGCGCCATTCGGCCTCGGTCTTGCCCTTGGGGAAGCTCTTGGCCTCGGCCGGAGCGGCTCCGCAGGCGGCCACCAGCGGCAGGGCGGTGGCCATGCCGGCGGCGGCGATCACAGTGCGGCGGTCGAGCAGGGGCAGGCGCATCGGGGAGTTCTCCGTCATCTTGCGTTTATGATACGCGCGAAGCCCCGCCGAGGTTTCATGCCCGCCCCTGCGCCGGTTGTCAGAAGGTGGTGATCTCGACTTCGAGCTTGCGGAAGCCGTGGACGAAGTTCGCCCGCACCCGTTCCACATCGCCCGCGACATGCACCCGCATCCGGCGCTTGTGCAGTTCCTCCAGCAACACGCGCAATTGCAGCTCGGCCAGACGCGCGCCCACGCAGCGGTGGATGCCATAGCCGAAGGCGAGGTGGCGGCGCGCATTCTCGCGGGTGATGTCGAGCTTGTCGGCGTCCTCGAACACCTCCTCGTCGCGGTTGGCGCTGATGTACCACAACACCACCTTGTCGCCGGCCTTGATGGTCTGGCCGAAGACTTCGGTATCCTCGGTGCAGGTGCGGCGCATATGGGCGAGCGGCACCTGCATACGCAGGATTTCCTGCACCGCATTGGGGATCAGCTCGGGCTGTTCCTCGTAGAGCTTGCGCTGATCGGGGAACTTGTCGAGCGCGTGGATGATGCCGCTCATGGTGTTGCGGGTGGTATCGTTCCCGCCCACGATCAGCAGCACCAGATTGCCCATGAATTCCTCGGGGCGCATCTGGTTCATCGCGGGCGAGTGGATCATCATCGAGATGAGATCGCTGCCCGGCTCCTTGTCCATGCTGCGCTCCATCCAGAGGGTCTGGAAATAGGCCGCCATTTCCTGAAGGATGCCCCAGCGCACTTCATCCAGCGCGCGCACCGAGCCGAGTTCGGTATCGCCTGCCCAGTCCGACCAGAAGGTCAGCAGGCGGCGGTCTTCCCAGGGAAAGCCGAAAAGGATCGCCAGCATCCCCGTGGTCAGCTCGATCGAGACCGTATCGACCCAGTCGAACACCTCGCCGCGCGGCAGGCTGTCGAGCAGCTCGCCGGTGCGGGCGCGGATTTCCGCTTCCATGTCGGTGATCGCGCTGGGGGTGAACTTGGGCGCGACGGTGCGGCGCTGGCCGGTGTGCTGCGGGCGGTCCATCGCGATGAACATCGGCAGTTCGCGCGGCGCATCAATGCCGGCGGCGGCAGCTTCTTCTTCCGTCAGACGGTTGAGGATGGTGATCCCGCCATGCTCCCAGCTCGACGAGAAGGTCTCGGGCAGGGCCTCGATATGCTGGATCGCCTTGTGGCCGACCACCGCCCAATAGGGGCCATAGGGGCTGTCCGGAATCCAGTGCAGCTGTCCGGCCTTGCGCATTTCCGAAAACACCGGCTGCCAGCGATCCTCGGCATAGATTTCCGAGCGGCTCACATCCCACGGATGGGAATGTTGCAGCCGTTCTTCCGGGTGCGCGACGAAGTGGGCCTTCAGCGCATCATAGGAGGTCGGCTCGCGGCGCACTTGCGGGCGCTGGATAGTGTGCGAGGCGGGCGGCTGTGCAATCGTGGCCATATGTCTCTCCCGTCCGGCGACCTTTCGGGGTTGGTCGCTCTGGTCCGAGTCGCAGTCTGCCCTAACTTACAGCGATGTCAATATGGGTTGCGATTGCGAACCTATCTTCGGGCCTATTCCGCCGGTTCCGCTGCCGGAGCGCGCGCGCCGAAGCGCGAACGCTTGACCCGGCCCGCGCCGCCCGACTTCATCACCCGCTTGCGGAACAGCAGCGATCCGCCCTTGACCAGCGCCAGCACCGCGAGCCCCTGCCACACCAGCGCGAGCGCGTGGGTCCAGACGTCCGGCTCCATCGCCGCACGCGCCAGCATCGCAAAAGGCGAGGACAGCGGGAAGGCAATCGCGGCCAGCTCCAGCCCCGAACCCGGCGCCTTGATTGTATAGGCGGCAAGGAAGAACACCATCAGCTGCATCATGGTGACCGGCATCGAGAGCGTCTGCACCTCGCGCACCGTGTTCGCCATCGCGCCGATGGTGAGGAACAGGGCGCCCAGCAGGAGATAGGCCATCGCGAAGTAGATCACGCCCAGCGTGATGAACAGCGGCCAGCCCACCGCAGGGGCGGGCAGGTTGGCGAAGTCGAACCCGGTCGAGGCGTTGATCGCCCCGCCGCCGAGGCTCCACAGCACGAAGCCCGCCGTGCCCCACACCGCGATGCCGACAAAGCTGACCGCGAGCATGGCGAAGAGCTTGCCCATGAACACCGCGTCCATCGGGATCGCAGCGGCGAGGATCTCGATGATCTTGTTCGCCTTCTCCTCGACGAGGTTGGACAGCACCATCCCGGCGAGCAGCATGGTGAGCAGGAACAGGATCATCTGCGCGGCCTGCGCGGTCTGGATGCGGCTCGAACGTTCGGTCGCTGCCGAGGTGGCGACGATGTCGCTCGTCACCTTGGGGAAGGCGGTCGGCTCGGCCTGCAACGCATGGCCCGCGATCATGCTGACCGGACCCTGCCAGCGCAGCAGCTGGCCTTCGGTGCCGACCAGTTCGGGGGCAGCGAGCGTGCCGGTCATGATCGCGGCGTAGTTGCCGCGGCGCGATTCCATGAAGGCGCGCGCGTCGAAGGCGGGATCATCGGTGGCCTCGGGCACTTCGCGCAGGGCCGGCAGCGCGCCGCCCAGTTGCGGGGCAAGCCTTTCGGCTGCGACCTGCATCGCGGCATTATCCGCAGGGTTCATGGCAAGGCCGATCTCGACACTCACCGCCTCGCGCTGCACCTCGCCGCCGATCGCGCCGGCCATGCCGCCGATCAGCACCGGGAAGAGCGGGCCAAGCAGGAAGAACAGGAAGGCGCGGCTGAACAGCACCGCGACAAAATCGCGCCGGGCGATGACCCAGGCGGCTTCAAGCGCCGAGAGGCGCGGACGAATGGTCTCGCTCATGCGCGGTCTCCCTGGTTGTCGGCTTCAAGCTGGCGGGCAGCAGCCTCGCCCGCGATGGCGACGAAGGCATCGTGCAGGCCTGCGCGCTCGATCGAGAGCGAGAGGATGCCCGCCTCGCCTTCGATCAGCCCCTTCAGGAGCGGTTCGATGCCGCTTTCGGGCAGCGGGAAGTGGAAGAAATCGCCGTTGCGGCGGCTTTCGGGCGGCAGGGCGGAAAGCCACGCGCCTTCACGCGCGCGCGTCTCCAGCCGCACCTGCGCCGGGATCCGGTCGCGCGCCGCCTCGACGCTCCCGGCATAGGGCACCTTGCCCCCGGCGATGATCGCCACGCCTTCGCACAGGCGTTCGGCATGGTGAATGACGTGGGTCGAGAAGATCACCGTCACGCCGTCGTCTGCCAGCGCGCGGATCATCATTTCGAGCTTGCCCTGGTTGATCGCATCAAGGCCCGAGAACGGCTCGTCGAGCACCACCAGACGGGGCTTGTGGACCAGCGTGCCGAGCAGCTGGACGGTCTGCGCCATGCCCTTCGAAAGCTGCCGGATGGTGCGGTTGGCGGCATGGCCAAGCCCGTGGCGTTCGAGCAGTTCGGCGGCGCGGATGCGTCCTTCCTTCAAGGACAGGCCCCGCAGCGCGCCCATGAAGGCAATCGCCTCGATGCACTTCATCTGCGGATAGAGCCCGCGCTCTTCGGGCAGATAGCCGATCAACCGGCCGATTTCGTGCGGGCGATCATGGCCGAACACGCGGCGCACGCCTTCATCGGGATCGATGATACCGAGCAGCATCCGCAGCGTCGTCGTTTTCCCTGCGCCATTGGGGCCGAGAATGCCGTAGATCGCGCCTTCGGGGACGGAAATGTCCACCCCGTCCACGGCGCGCGTGCCGTCAAGGCTCTTGACCAGCCCGCGGGCCTCGATTGCCAAAGGCCGCACATCATCGGGAAGGCTGGTGAAGCCCATTCCCAGATTGCCCGACCGATTCTGTTCGCTTACCGCCATATCCATGGCTTACGCGGTTAGCGGGTCGGATTAAACGGGAGCCTCTCCAAACATGGTTAACGCCCCGGAAAGTCTGGACATGGCGGCGCGCATTGCCGGGCAGGCGGCGGCTCTCGGCTTTGCGGTTTGCGGCTTTACCGGCGCGGGGGAGGACCCGCTGCGGTCTGACCGGCTGGAGCAATGGCTGGGCGAGGGCCACCATGGCAGCATGGAGTGGATGGAAACGCGGCTGGAACACCGCCGCTCTCCGCAAGGCCTGTGGCCTGAAGCCCGCAGCGTCATCGCGCTGGGCATGAGCTACGCCCCCGCGCATGATCCGCTGGCGCTGGAGGGCTCGGACACCCACGCGCGCATCTCGGTCTATGCCCAGGGCCGCGACTATCACGATGTCGTGAAAAAGCGGCTGAAGGCGCTCGCCCGCTGGCTGGTGGAGGCGGCGCCGGGGGCGGAGGTGAAGGTCTTTGTCGACACCGCGCCGGTGATGGAAAAGCCGCTGGGCGAGGCGGCGGGGATCGGCTGGCAGGGCAAGCACACCAACCTCGTCAGCCCGACCCATGGCAGCTGGCTGTTTCTGGGGGCGATCTACACGACACTCGACCTCGCGCCCGCAGAGCCGCACCGCGACCAGTGCGGGAGTTGCCGCGCCTGTCTCGACGCCTGCCCCACCAAGGCCTTCCCCGCGCCCTATCAGCTCGATGCGCGGCGCTGCATTTCCTACCTCACCATCGAGCACAAGGGGCCGGTTCCCGAGGATCTGCGCGAGGGGCTCGGCAACCGCATCTATGGCTGCGATGATTGCCTTGCGGTGTGCCCGTGGAACAAGTTCGCATCCGAAGCGCAGGCGATCCGCGAATTCCTCCCCCGCGCCGAACTGGTCGCCCCGCGGCTGGCGGAACTGCTGGCGCTGGACGACGCGGGATTTCGCTCGCTCTTCTCCGGCTCCCCGATCAAGCGCATTGGGCGCGACCGGTTTGTGCGCAACTGCCTCTATGCGGCGGGCAACAGCGGGAATGGCGCACTGATCCCGCAGGTTCAGGCGTTGACCGCCGATGCTGACCCGGTGGTCGCTGAGGCAGCGCAGTGGGCGCTAACCCGGCTCAGATAAGATCCTTGAGCGCCACTTCGGGATCGGCCAGCAGCGCCGGGTCGACTTTGCCCACGCCGCTCTCCAGCAGCTTTCTTGCCTGCACATAGTCCTTCATCGTCCCCACGCAGTCGAAGGCGATCGGCTTGCCGCCCTTCAGATAGACCACGGTGAACTTGCGGCTTTCCGGATCGCCGCGCAGCACGGTTTCGTCAAAGCCGAGGCTGAGGCCCGCCGTTTGCAGCTTCAGATCATACTGGTTCGACCAGAACCACGGCAGGGCGTGATAGGTCTCCTTCTCGCCCATGATCGCCTTGGCGACGGTGTTCGCCATGTCATGTGCGTTCTGGACCGATTCGAGCCGGATCACGGCGCCATCGGCAAAGTCGTTGGCGTGGGCCGCGCAGTCGCCGATGGCGTAGATATCATCGAGGGTGGTGCGGCAGCAGAAGTCCACGTCCACCCCGTTGGAGCCGGCAGCGCCCGCCGCAATCAGTGGGGCAACCGCTGGCACGATGCCGATGCCGACCACCACCATGTCGCAGGCCACCTCCTCGCCCGTGTCGAGCCGGACGCCGGTGACTGTGTCATCCCCCAGCACGGAATGGACGCCGGTGGAGAGGCGCACATCGACGCCCTGACGGCGGTGTTCATCGGCATAGAAGGTGGAAAGCTCTTCCCCCGCGACGCGCGCGAGCAGGCGCTGCAGCATCTCGACCAGCACCACCTCGCAGCCCAATTTGCGCAGCACGGCAGCCGCTTCGAGGCCGATATAGCCCCCGCCGATCACCACCGCGCGCTTCGCCCCGTCGGCCAGCGCCTGCATCATCGCATCGGCATCGGACTTGTCGCGCACGTAGAACACCTGGGGCAGCACCGCGCCCGGCACCGGCAGGCGGCGCGGATCGCCCCCGCCTGACCAGATCAGTTTGCGATAGGTCACCGCGCCCCCGTCCGAGAGGGTGAGGCGGTGCGCAGCGGGATCGATTGCGGTCACCGCCGCGCCGAGGTGCAGCGCGATATCCTTGTCGGCCCAGAATTTCTCGGGCCGGATCATGATCCTCTCAAAGCCCTTGTCGCCCGCGAGATATTCCTTGGACAGCGGCGGGCGCTCGTAGGGCGGGGCATCGTCGCGGCCGATCATCAGGATCGAGCTTTCGTGCCCGTGCTGGCGCAGCGCGATCGCCGCCTGCGCGCCGCCATGGCCGGTGCCGACGATCACGACGTCTGCGTGCTGGATATTCGCTGTTGTCATGCCCTGCCTAATGCCCCTCCGGCGTGTTGCGGCCTTTGACTTGCCGCAAACGCCCGAAGGGTCAAGCTGGTGATTGTGTGACAGGCCGCGCGCGTCAGCGCTCCAAAAGATTCCGCGCCTGGCTGGCGATCTGGGCGAGCATCGCCGGGCCGACCGGCGGGCGGGCCTGGGCGCGGGCGATCATGCTGCGGAACTGCGCGACGCTGGCCGCATTGCGCGTGGCCCATTCGCCCACAGCACCGCGCGGATCGTCCTTGCCGCCCTTGCGCCGCAGCAGGCGCCGCAGGAAATCGAGCCGCATCGCCTGGAAATCGCGCGCGAGGCCCGAGACCAGCAGGCGGTCCCACACGTCGGATGGCGACATATGCGCCGCGGTGCCCTGCGCCCAGTCGAGCCCCAGCCGCCCGCCGATATCGGTGAAGGCATGGGTCAGCGCGATGGCATCGATCCCGGTCTCCAGCGCCAGCTTGGCGAGGCCCACTGCCCCGTCGAAATCGAACAGGTTGGCGACCCGCGCGGCGAGCGCCTCGGGGGCTCCCGCAGCGACAAAGCCCTGCCGCAGCTCTGCCGAGCGGGCGCGCGGTTCGGCTGCGAGCAGCTCCTCGCGCGCGGCGGCGAGGCGGACGACGCCCTTCTCCAGCTCGGCAATCATCGCCCCGGCCTCGACCTTGCCCGCAGCGGTGCGCAGCACGTCGCTCATCAGGTTGCCGACCGCTGCCGCGAGCCGGTCAAACAGCACCAGCCTTGCGCTTTCGGGGATCGCCGCCGCGTCAAGCTCGCGCCACAAGGCATCGAGCCCGAACAGGCGTTCGGCCACCACAAAGGCCCCCGCCACCTCGGCATGGTCCACCCCTTCCTCCTCGGCGAGTTCGAAGGGGTGGACCATGCCGAGCCGGTTGACCATGCGATTGGCAAGGCTGGTCGCGATCATCTCGCGCCGCAGCCGGTGGCCGCGGATTTCGGCGGCATAGGTCTTGCGCATCGCGGTGGGGAAGCGCGCGATCAGCAGCGCATCATTCACCGGATCATCGACCAGCGTGCTCGCCTCCAGCGCATCCTGAAGCGCGAGCTTGGCCGAGGACAGCAGCACCGCAAGCTCGGGGCGGGTGAGCCCCTGCCCGTCGGCGGCGCGGCGCAGCAGGGTCTCGCCATCGGCAAGGCCTTCGGTGCGGCGATCGAAGCCGCCGATATCCTCCAGCCGCTCGATCAGGCGCACGTAAGCGGCGCTTGCTCCCGGCCCGCCCGCCTCGGCCACCGACAGGGCGAGGGCCTGCAAGCGGTTGTCTTCGAGCACGATGGTGCCGACCTCGTCGGTCATAGCGGCGAGCAGCGTGTTGCGCTTCTTGGGGCTGAGCTTGCCCGAGGCGCTCGCCGCGGCCAGCGCGATCTTGATGTTGACCTCGTTGTCCGAGCAATCGACCCCGGCGGAATTGTCGATGAAATCGGTGTTGATGCGGCCTCCGGCCAGCGAATAGGCGATGCGCCCGGCCTGGGTGACGCCGAGGTTCGCGCCCTCGCCGATCGCTTTTGCCCGCACCTCGTCCGCATCGACGCGCAGGGCATCATTGGCCGGATCGCCGACCTGGATGTGGTTCTCCTGCGGCGCCTTCACATAGGTGCCGATCCCGCCGAACCACATGAGGTCAACCCGCGCGCGCAGGATTGCCGAGATCAGCGCTTCGGGCTCGATCTCCTTCTCGGCAATGTCGAGCAGCGCGCGCATTTCCTTGGTCAGCTTGATGCGCTTCAGCGAGCGGCTGAACACCCCGCCGCCCTTGGAAATCAGCGCGGGATCATAATCCTCCCAGCTCGAACGCGGCAGTTCGAACATCCGCTTGCGCTCTTTCCAGCTTGTCATCGGATCGGGGGTGGGATCGATGAAGATGTGGCGGTGATCGAAGGCGGCGACGAGCTTGATCGCCTTCGAGAGCAGCATCCCGTTGCCGAACACGTCGCCCGACATATCGCCGCAGCCTGCGACGGTGACGGGATCGGTCTGCACGTCGATCCCCATCTCGCGGAAGTGGCGCTGGACGCTCACCCAGGCGCCGCGCGCGGTGATGCCCATCGCCTTGTGATCATAGCCGTTCGAGCCGCCGCTGGCGAAGGCGTCGTCGAGCCAGAAGTCGCGCGATTGCGCGATGCCGTTGGCGATGTCGGAGAAGGTCGCGGTGCCCTTGTCGGCGGCGACCACGAAATAGGGGTCCTGCCCGTCGAGCACCTGCACGGCCTCGGGGTGGACCACCTTGCCCGCGACGATATTGTCGGTGACCGACAGCAGCGTGCGGATGAAGGCCTCGTATGCGCCGCGGCCCTCTGCCGCCCAGCCTTCGCGGTCAAGCGCGGGGGAGGGAAGCTGCTTGGGATAGAACCCGCCCTTGGCGCCGGTCGGCACGATCACCGCATTCTTCACCCGCTGGGCCTTCATCAGCCCGAGGATTTCGGTGCGGAAGTCGTCGCGCCGGTCAGACCAGCGCAGGCCCCCGCGCGCCACCGCACCCGAGCGCAGGTGGATGCCTTCCACGCGGCGCGAATAGACGAAGATTTCGCGCCACGGCACCGGCTTGGGCAGGTTCGGGACGAGGGCGGAATCGATCTTGAAGGCGAGCGCCTCGGCGGCGGCGGGCGCAAAGGCATTGGTGCGCAGCACGGCATCGATCACCGCGCGGTAGAGCCGCAGCAGGCGGTCGTCATTGATCGCGGTGACCTTGGCAAGGCCGCGGGTGAAGGCACCGTGAGCCGCGGCAATCGCCTCCTCGCGGTCACCCTTGAAGGCGGGATCGTGGCGCGCGGCGAACAGATCGATCATCGCTGCGGTCACTTGCGGCGCGCTCGCCAACGCATCGACCACGGTGTAGATCGTGTAGGTCACCCCGGTCTGGCGCAGATAGCGATAGATCGCGCGCATCCAGTTCGCCTCTTGCGGGGTGAGGCCGATGGCGGTGACGAGGCGGTTGAAGGGATCATCCTCGCCAGCGCCATTGAGCACGTCCGCCAGCGCCGTCTCGATCAGCCCGGCCCGCGCGATCAGGCCCTTCGCGTCGAGCCCGGCGGGGACAGTGAGCTGGAAATCATGGATCGAGCCGAGCGCGGTGTCGGTGAGGAAGGTCGGCACTTCGGCAGCGACGCGGAAGCCGAAATGTTCAAGTGCAGGCACCGCGTCCGACAGGGCAAGGCGGCGGCGGGCGCAATAGATCTTGAGCCGCAGCGCGTCTGGCCCGTCACCTTCGACATGATAGAGCCGGGTGGCGCGATCGGGGCGGGCGGTGGCGGCGGCGTCCTCATGCTCGGCGTGGGCAAGCGTGCGCAGCCTCGCGATGTCGCGCGCCGCCTCGGCCGGGCCATTGGCAAGGCGATAGGCGGTGGGGAAGGCTGGGGCATAGCGCGCCGCGAGCATGGCGGCGCGGCCATCATCCTCGTGGGTGGCGAGGTGGGTTTCGACCGCCTCGTTCCAGCCGCGCAGCAGATCGACCAGCTGGGCTTCGATCCCGGCCGGATCGGGCAGACCATCGCAGCCGCGCACATCAATCAGGAAGCGCAGCAGGGCGAGCGTGCTGCCTTCGACCTCAAGGCTCCAGTCGAGCAGCGCGGCCCCCGGCGCAGCGAGCAGCATCGCCTGGATTTGCAGGCGCACATCGGTCGACATCTGGTCACGCGGGAGCCAGACGAAGGCGAACAGGTGGCGTTCGAGGGTCGAGGGCACCATCACCATGCGCACCCGCGGGCGATCGATCAGCGCCATCTTGGTGGTCGCAAGCTCGGCCACGCGCTCGCGCCCGAAGGCGATCAGCAGATCATTGGGCAGCGAAGTGAAGGCGTGCACCAGCGCCTTGCCGTTGTGCCCGGCGGGATCATAGCCGAGCCGGTCGGTCAGGGCTGCCAGCCGCTGGCGCACCACCGGCACTTCATGCGGGCGGGCGTTGAGCGCAGCCGAGGTCCACAGGCCCGCGTGGAGCGACAGGGCGACGACCTTTCCGCCTTCGCGCACCGGGGCAATGAACAGATCGAGCGGGCTGGCGCGGTGGACGCGGGCGTGGACGTTGGACTTGATCACCAACAGGGCGCGCGGAGTGCCCTCGGCCTCCTGGGCGTCGAACCAGTCGAAGGCGCGCTGCATCGAGACTTCGGCCAGCAATTCGCGCGCCGAGCCGCGGCAGATGCCGAGCATCGCGTCTTCGCGCCCGTCGCGATAGCGGGTGAGGTGGCCGAGCTGGGTCAGCATCCCGCCGCCCAGCCATTCGAGCAGCGCGCCCGCTTCGGCGTCCACGGCAGCGGCGGCCTGTGCATCACCGGCCATCGCGGCCTGCATTGCCGGCCAGTCACCCACGGCAGCGCGGACATCGGCCAGCGTCAGCTCCAGCGCTTCGTGGAGCTCGCGGCGCAGGCGGGCATCGACCCGCGGGGTCTCGACATAGATCAGCGATTCGCGAGCGGCGCCGGGGGCCTTTTCCTCGGGCTTGGCGATGGCGGTCAGCGCGCCCTTCGCGTCGCGGGTGACGGGGGCGACGGGATGCAGCAGGCGGTCAATCGCAATGCCGAGCGCAGCCATGGTGGCCGCAATCGAATCGACCAGAAACGGCATGTCGTCATTCACCAGCGCGATGCGCAAGCGGCGCTCGCCGGTGTCGGATTCGATGTGGATCAGCGATTCGCCGGGCTGGCGTGTGGCGGCGGCCTTGATCAGGAACTGCGCGGCATCATCGAGCACGGGGCGATCGGCCTGGGCATCGCTTGGCAGCAGCGAGGCTTCGAGATTGAGGCGCAGCGCCTTGTTCCACGCGTTCTGCGCCGCCCCAGCAGCGGTCTTAGACCCCATATTCGGCTCCTGCCCATCCTACGTCCGGCCTGCGCTTCATGCGCAACATTATTGTGCCGGTTTGTTGTTATCGTGTTTCGCCGCGATACGCCTTTACCCGCGCTGTGCCAAGCGTGTTGATGACGTAGGGTTAAGTGACGAGCGCCTTTTCGCAGGCCTCCATCGTCATTTCGAGGCTGCGGATGCGCGCCTCGGGATCATAGGTCGCGCCTGACAGCATGATCTCGTCCGCGCCGGTGCGCTGCACGAAGGCGGCGATCCCTTCGCGCACCTGTGCCGGCGTGCCGACGGCGGCGGCCTGTCCGACATGGGCGAGCATCGCCTGCGCAGGGGCAGGCAGCGTGTCGGTGTAATCGGCAATCGGCGGCGGCAGCTTGCCGGGGTTGCCGCTGCGAAGGCGCACAAAGCTTTGCTGCTGGCTGGAGGCGAGCAGCCGCGCCTCGGCCTCGGTTGCGGCGGCAAAGACGTTCATCGCGACCATGACGTGCGGCTTTTCCAAAGCCTCGGACGGCTGGAAATCGCGGCGGTAGAGCGTCAGCGCGGCATCGAGGTGATCGGGCGCGAAATGTGCGGCGAAGGCATAGGGCAGGCCCAGCTTCGCGGCCAGTTGCGCGCCGAACAGGCTCGATCCCAGCATCCACAGTTCCACCTTGGCGCCCATGCCGGGGGTGGCGGTGATCGGCAGATCGAAATCGCCGGTGAGGAGCGCACGCAGTTCGACCACGTCCTGCGGGAAATATTCGGCCGCCTGATGGAGGTTCTTGCGCAAGGCCCGCTGCAATTCCGGCCCCGCCCCCGGTGCGCGGCCGAGACCGAGATCGACCCGTCCGGGGAACAGCGCATCGAGCGTGCCGAACTGCTCGGCAATCTGGAACGGGGTGTGGTTGGGCAGCATGATCCCGCCCGATCCGATGCGGATCGTGCTGGTGGCGTTGCCGATATGGGCGAGCACCACGCTGGTCGCCCCGCCCGCGATCCCGTCCATCGCGTGATGCTCTGCCACCCAGAAGCGCTTGCACCCCGCCCGCTCTGCCGCACGGGCAAGATCGGCGGTGGCAGCGAAGGCCTCGCTCAGGGTCCCGCCTTCGCGGACGGGGACGAGATCGAGCACGGAGAAGGTCGTCATGCGGGCGGTTCCTGCGGGTTGGCGGGCGCGCTCTCGGGCGGGCCAAGCTGGACGAGATAGTCGCGCGCCTGGCTGGCGGCGGGGCTGTCTGCCGAAAGGTCGATCACCGATTGCCAGCTTTGTCGCGCGGCATCGTCGCGCCCTGCGAGCACGGCGATGACGCCGGCTTCAAGCCCGATTTCCGGGCTTGCGGGCGCGAGCTTTGCGGCGGCTTCGATCGCGATCTGCGCCGCATCGAGCCGGTTCATCCGGCGCAACAACGTGGCCTTGAGCAGCCAGCCCTCGCTGCTTTCCGGGGCGAACCCGGTCGCCTCGTCGAGCGCCACAAGGGCTTCGTCCTGCCGGTCCAGCGCCACCAGTGCGCGGGCGCGGTCGATCGCGGCAATCGCCTGCAAGGGCGCGGCAGCCGCGCTGCGGGCTTCGGCGCCCGCCTGCTCCAGCAGCGCCAGCGCCCCCTCGCCATCCCCGCCTGCAAGCGCGGCATTGCCGGCCATCATGGTGAAGCGCGCGCGGGCGCGGATCTCGTCTTCGGGCGTCTCGTCATGCGCGGCCATGAAGGCGGCGCGGGCATCGTCCCACAGGCCAAGCTCGCTTGATGCTGTGCCAAGGCAGTGGTTGGCGAGCACCCGCTCGGTCCCGGTGGTCTGGGTGCGGCGGATCTGCGCCATGGTGTGGGCGCGGGCAGCATCGGTGCCGATTTCATCGAGGCAGGATTGCAGCCACGCGCTGGTCGGATCGACAATCTCCTGCTCGGTGCCGGGACGCGGGGGCCGGTCACGCACCAGATCATCGCTGCGCATCGCGCCGCCCATGGGATCGGGGCCAACCTGGAGCAGCAGAGCGAGGAGCAGGGACACGATTTCTATCCGTAAAATCCGGCCACGATGGCCTTGAGGGCGGCAATATCATTCTCGCGCGAGAGGCGGTGATCGCCGTCCTCTACCAGCGTAACCTGTACGTCGTCCGAACGTAAGGCCGCCTTTAATCGCAGGCTGATTTCCCACGGCACATCCGCGTCCTGCTTGCCGTGGATCAGGTGCACCGGGCAGGTGATGTCGATCCCCCGCTCCAGCCGCAGGTGACATTCGGCATCGGCAAAGAAGCCGGGATGGGTCGGGGTCGGCTCGGGGCCATAGGGGTTGGGCTCGTAAAGCACCTCGCCCGCCGCGAGCGTCGCGCGCTGTTCAGGGGTATAGCCCCAGCGGGTGAAATCGGGCGCAGGCGCAATGCCGATCATCCCGGCGAGGCGGTGCTTCAGATGCTCGGCCACCAGCAGCATCAGCCACCCGCCCATCGAGGAGCCTGCCAGCAGCACCGTCCCGCTGACATAGGAAGCGACGAGCGCCAGCACCTCGTCCCGCCATTTCGACAGGGTGCCGTCGGCGAAATCGCCCGCGCTCTGCCCGCAGCCCGAATAATCAAGCAGCAGGCAGGCGCGGCCCTGCGCCTCAGCCTCGGCGAACAGCGCGGTCGCCTTGCCGCCCGCCATGTCGGACATGTAGCCGGGCAGAAAGACGAGGGTCGGGCCCCCGAAACCTTCGGCGCCGGGCGTGAAACGGAAGGCGATCCGGCGGCCATCATAAAGCGTGTGGTGCATCACGTCGGTCATGGCGCACACCATGCCTTGCGCATGTGCACGGGCGCAAGCATTGTCATGCCAGCGCAACGGGAGAGGGTTACGCCGCCGCCATGTTCAAGACCGACACTGCCGCCGTCCAGCCGGCCGCTTCACCCACCGCGCTCACCCGCCGCGGCCTGTTCACCCTTGCCGGCGCATCGGCTGCCGTGGCCGCTGCGCCGCTCGCCGCGCAAGGCTTCGGCAAGGGCTTCACCCATAATGTCGCGAGCGGCGAGCCGGGCACCGACAAGGTGATGCTGTGGACCCGCTATGTCTCCGACGCCCCCGCCTATCTCGCGTGGGAGATGAGCGAGACCGAGGATTTCGCCCGTCTTGTCGCCGAGGGCGCTACCGGCAAGGCGGCCGGACCGGATAGCGATTTCTGCGTCAAGACCTGGGCCGACGGGCTCATGCCGGGGCGCTGGTATTTCTACCGCTTCATCGCGCCCGACGGCACCAAATCCCCCGTGGGCCGCACCCGCACCCTGCCCGAAGCGGGCGCCGCAGCGAGCTTCCGCATGGCGGTGTTCTCCTGCTCGAACTACGGCTTCGGCTGGTTCAACGCCTATGGCCATGCGGTGCTCGCCAATGACTGCGATATCGCGGTGCATCTGGGCGATTACATCTACGAATATGGCGCGGGCACCTATCCCAACACCGGACAGGGCCTGGCCGAGCGGGTGCTCGAACCCGCCACCGAAATCGTCGCGCTGACCGATTATCGCCTGCGCTACGCCACCTACCGCGCCGATCCCGATTGCCAGCGCCTGCATCAGGTGCTGCCGATGATCGCGGTGTGGGACGATCACGAGAGCGCCAACGACAGCTATGCGGGCGGCGCGCAGAACCACCAGCCGGACACCGAGGGCGACTGGGCCGCGCGCAAGGCGGCGGCCAAGCGCGCCTATCGCGAATGGATGCCGGTCTCGGACGAGCCCTATGCCGCCTATCAGGTCGGCGACCTCGCGACCCTGTTCCGGCTCGACACCCGGCTCGAAGGGCGCGAGCAGCAGTTCAGCCTCGAAAAGCTGCTCGCCGGGCAGAAGGACCCGCAGGCCGCGCAGGCGGTGCTGGAGGCCTTCCGCAAGGGCGACTGGGCCAATCCCGAACGCCAGCTTTTGGGGGAGCGCCAGGAAGCATGGCTGGCCGAGGGGCTCGCCGCCTCCACCGCCAGCGGCACGCCGTGGCAGGTGCTGGTGCAGCAGGTGCTGATCGGCAATCTCAAGAGCCCGCAGTCGCTGATGGACCAGCTTGGCAGCGCCCTGCCCGATTTCGTCAGCCAGCGCCTGAAAGCGGCCAGCATGGCGAGCAAGGCCGGCCTGCCGCTCAACATGGATGCATGGGACGGCTATCCCGCCGCGCGCGAGCGGGTGTTCAAGGCCGCGCTCAAGGCCGATGCCAACCTCCTCGTGCTGGCGGGCGACACGCATAACGGCTGGGCCTTCGAACTGGCGCAGGACGGGGCGAAGGTGGGCGTGGAGCTGGGCGTGTGCTCGGTCAGCTCGCCGGGGTTCGAGAATTACCTCAGCTTCGTGAAGCCCGACACGCTGGCCGCCGCGCTGGTGGCCGAGAACCCGCAGCTCCAATGGGCCGACACGTCGCAGCGCGGCTATATGGTGGTCGAGCTGACCAAAGCTCGCGCCACCACCGAATACCGCTTTACTGGCAGCCCCAAGCAGCGCTCGACCCGGCTGGCGGGCACCAGGCGGATCGTGAGCGAGCAGGGCAGCGGCAAGCTGGCGGTCTAGTCGCGGCTGAAGATCGCCTCGATCGGCAGGCCGAACACCTCGGCAATGCTGAAGGCGAGCGGGAGCGAGGGGTCGTAGCGGCCGGTCTCGATGGCGTTGACGCTCTGGCGCGAGACGCCGAGCCGGTCGGCGAGGTCCTGCTGGCTCCAGCTGCGTTCGGCGCGCAGCACCTTGAGGCGGTTGTTCATTCGCCGCGCACTTTCATCCAGAGCTGGGCGAGGCCGAGGCCCACCGCCCAGACCGGCAGCACCCACCAGGCCCAGATGTGCGGGACGAGCTCGAACATCTCCAGAAAGCCCCAGAAGATGCCGATGGCGAGCACCCCGCCAAGGCTCATGATCGCCGCGCGCACCATGCGGTAGCGCAGGTATTCGTCCTGCTCCTCGACGAGGTAACGGCCCATCGCCCAGATCATCGCGAAGGTCGGCAAGGTCGGCAGCAGGGCGATGGCGAAGGCCACCGGGCCGGACAGCTCGTAATTGTTCCACAATGCGATGGCGATGCCGAGGCCGAGAACATAGCCGAAAGACGCGGCGAGGATGCGGCGGTTATAGCGCACCATCACCGGGCTGGCGCAATTCTGCCGCTCGCCCGCGCGCACCAGCGGGATCAGCAGGCCCATCGCGCCGACGAACAGGATCATGGCGACTGTGCTCGTAATCGCGTCGGTCAGCTTGAGCGCGACGATGATGGCAGACGAGGCGAAATAGTTCCCCGCCCAGAACCACGGGCTGCGGCCGGCGGAGGTGCGGGCCGGGGTCTCGGTATCCTCCACCCTCAGCACCCCCGCACGGCGCAATTGCCGCGGCGGCTGATCACGAAGGGCACCACCATCAGCGGCACCATCTGCGCGACGGTTGCAGGGACGATGTCGAAAATCGCCAGCAAGGCCGTGGCGATCGCAAAGGTCGCGATCAGCAGGGCATAGACTTTGGACGACATGGAAAGCTCATTTTGCATAATGGCAAGGGTGCTTTACATCTGAGTCGCGGTCTATGTCAAGGACGCTTTCCGTCAACTTGGAGATGACTTTTAACCCTTGGCGGCCTATAGCCCCCCGCCATGGCCAAGCTGCTGACCACGACTGCCACCACCACCACCCGGACTATCCGGGGGCGGGGTGCTGCGGCTTAGGCCCAGGCACCGCCGCCCGGATCGGGGCGGCGCGGTGTCCTTCCCGAACCGGTAACCTGCTCAACACCGCTCTTCCGGTGCGATGCCCTTTGTCCTAAGGCCCGCGCCAAACGAGACGGATGTAAACGATGACCGAACTGCTCAAGATCAGCCTCCCCGATGGATCGGTGCGCGAAGTGCCGCAGGGCTCGACCCCGGCGGATATCGCGGCGGCGATCGGCCCCGGCCTTGCCAAGGCGGCGCTGGCGGCACGGGTCAATGGCGAGCTGCGCGATCTTGGCCGCCCCTTCGATGGCGATGCCGAGCTGGCGCTGGTGACGAGCCGCGACGAGGCCGACGCGCTCGAACTCGCGCGCCACGACTATGCCCACGTGCTGGCCGAAGCGGTGCAGGCGCTGTTCCCCGGCACGCAGATCACCTTCGGCCCTGCGACCGATGACGGCTTTTATTATGACGTGAAGGCCCCAGCGACCCGCGAGCCCTTCGGCATGGATGATCTGCCCGCGATCGAGGAAAAGATGCGCGAGATCATCCGCGCCGACAAGCCGCTGACCCGCGAAGTGTGGAGCCGCGAGGCGCTGATCGCCAAGTGGGCGTCCGAGGGCGAGACGTTCAAGGCCGAATGGGCCAAGGAACTGCCCGAGGGCGAGGAACTGACGGTCTACTGGAGCGGCAAGGACTGGCTCGACATGTGCCGCGGGCCGCACCTGCCCTCGACCGGCAAGCTTGATCCCGACGCCTTCAAGCTGATGCGCGTCGCCGGGGCATACTGGCGCGGCGACCAGAACAATGCGCAGCTTACGCGCATCTACGGCACCGGCTGGCTCAACAAGAAGCAGCTTTCCGCTCACCTCACGCGCCTTGAGGAAGCCGCCAAGCGCGACCACCGCAAGCTCGGCCGCGAGATGGACCTGTTCCACTTGCAGGAAGAGGCCCACGGCTCGGTGTTCTGGCACCCCAAGGGCTATCGCATCTGGCGCGAGCTCGAGAGCTATATGCGCCGCAAGATGGACGGCGGCGGCTACCGCGAGATCAAGACCCCGCAGCTGATGGACGTGCGCCAGTGGACCCAGTCGGGCCACTGGGGGAAGTATGCGCAGAACATGTTCGCCGTGCCCGATATCGTCCCCGATGTGGACGAGGAGAGCGGGGTTGCCTCCCCCAAGGTCGCCGATGATGCGGCGTGGATGGCGATCAAGCCGATGAACTGCCCGGCTCACGTGATGGTGTTCAAGCAGGGCATCACCTCCTACCGCGATCTGCCGATCCGGCTGGGCGAGATGGGCTGCTGCCACCGCAACGAGCCCCATGGCGCGCTCCACGGCCTGATGCGCGTGCGCCAGTTCACGCAGGACGACGCGCATATCTTCTGCACCGAAGGCCAGGTGGTGGGCGAAGTGCAGGCCTTCATCGCGCTGGCGGATTCGGTCTACCGCGACTTCGGCTTCACCTATGACATCAAGCTCGCCCTGCGCCCCGAAAAGCGCTTCGGCAGCGAGGCCGATTGGGACAAGGCCGAGCAGGAATTGCGCGACGCGCTGACCGCGAACGGGCTGGAGTGGGAAGAACTCCCGGGCGAGGGCGCTTTCTATGCGCCCAAGCTCGAATGGCACCTCACCGATGCGATCGGGCGCACCTGGCAGGTCGGCACGATCCAGTCGGACCGGGTTTTGCCCGAGCGTCTCGATGCGAACTACATCGGCGAGGATGGCGAAAAGCACCGCCCGGTGATGCTCCACCGCGCGATCTTCGGCTCCTACGAGCGGTTCATCGGCATCCTGATCGAGCATTTCGCCGGCAAGCTTCCCGCATGGCTCGCGCCGGTGCAGGCGGTGGTGGCGACCATCGTGTCCGACGCTGACCCCTATGCCGAGGATGTCGCGGCCCAGCTGCGCGCCGCCGGTATCCGCGTCGAGACCGACACCCGCAACGAGAAGATCAACTACAAGGTGCGCGAGCACTCGCTCGCCAAGGTCCCGCACCTCTTGGTGGTCGGCAAGCGCGAGGCCGAGGAAGGCACCGTCGCCGTGCGCACCTTGGGCGCGGAGCACCAGAAGGTGATGCCGCTGGCGGAGGCAATCGCAATGCTGAAGGGCGAGGGCACCCCGCCGGATCTGGCCTAAAAAGCCTCAGCCGTTCGTGTCGAGCACAGTCGAGACACCAGAGCGCGGCATTGCGACTGCGTTCGATGCGAACGGAAGTTTGGCGTTAATGCGCCGCTGATCGGGTTCAGAACGGCAGCGGGTGCTGCGCGAGGATCAGCGCGGCAGCACAGCCGAGCACCACCAGCTGGCGCAGCACTTCGGTCGCATCGAAGCGATTGGCGGCGGCGGCGGCGAGCGGGAGGGCGATGGCGCGGTTCATGAGCCGCACCATCCTCCCAAGACCCTAACGAAGCGTTAAGTGGCCGGCATCTGCTGGCTGGCGCAGTGGAAGCCGCCGCCGCCCGCCAGCACTGCCTCTCCAGGCAGGCCGATGGTCTCGCGGTCAGGGAACAGCGCGGCAATTGCGGCAACCCCTTCTGCATCATGCGGGCTGCCGAAGGTCGGCACCACCACGAGGTGCGAGGTGATCGCGAAGTTCACATAGCTGGCCGGTTCGATCACCCCGTCGCGGGTCAAGAGGCCGGGCGAGGGGATGCGCACCACCTCCACGCCTGCCGCCGCGGCCCGCGCGGCGGCATCGGCATAGATCGCCGCGTTGGGATCATCCGTACCGGTCGACTGCGGCACCACCAGCCGGTTCGGCCCGACAAACCGCGCGAGGTTGTCGACGTGCCCGTCGGTGTGATCGTTGATCAGGCCATCGCCCAGCCACAGCACGCGGGTGAAACCGAGCTGCGCGGCGAGTTCCGCCTCGATGGCGGCGCGGCTCATGTGCGGATTGCGGTTGGGATTGAGCAGGCATTGCTCGGTCGTCGCGACAAGGCCCGTGCCGTCACCATCCACCGCCCCGCCTTCGAGGATCATCGCGGTGGTCGTGATGGCCAGCCCCGCATCGCGCGCAATGTCCGCGCCGATCTCCTGATCGCCCGGCATCAGATATTTCCCGCCCCAGCCGTTGAAGCCGAAGCGCCGCGCGGTGCGCGTGCCATCGGCTTCGCGGACAACCAGCGGGGCAGTGTCGCGCAGCCAGACATCGCCATAGACGCGCCGCTCCAGCGTGACCTTGCTGCTGACCAGCTGGCGCGCGCGGGCCTCATTGGCCTCGTCCCGCACCAAAAGGCGCACCTCTTGCCCGCTCTCCGCCACGGCGCTGGCAAAGGCGGCCATCTGCACCTGCGCCGGCTCAAGCCAGCCCGGCCACTCTTCGGCAAGATGCGGAAAGCCGATCCAGATCCAGTCCTGCGGCGCCCATTCGGGGGGCATGATCATCGTCATGACGCGGTCAGCAGCCCTTTTCGCTCGCCTTGCAGCTGGCATCGCGGATGGCGCGGAATTCGTCGCCGTCATTCCAGTTCGGCCAGCTGGTGCTGATCGCCATCATCCGGCCCAGGCGATAGTAGAGCTGGAGATCGGCCATCACGCCCGACCAGTCCCAGCTCTCGTTGAACTCGTCCTTGGGTCCGTGATAGCGCTTGTCGGTGTAGTCCGCGGCGACCGCCTCGCCCGCCTCGCGACCGCCTTCGAGCAGATCCTGCCCGCCATCGACATAGAGCATCGGCACGCCGAGCTTGGCGAAGGCGAAGTGGTCCGAGCGGTAGTAATAGCCGTTCTCGGGCTTGGGATCGGGTGTGACCTTGCGGCCGTCCGCCCGCAGGGCGATTTCGAGGAACTGGTCGAGCGCCGACTTGCCGAAGCCCACCGCAGTCACGTCCCGCGCCCGGCCGGCCATCTGGAGCGCATCCATGTTCACCCCGCCCACGGTCTGGGCGAGCGGGAAGACCGGGTTGGAGGCATAGTAGGTGGCGCCGAGCAGGCCCGATTCCTCTGCCGTCACGGCCAGGAACACGAGCGTGCGACGCGGCGCGCCTGCTTTCACATGGGCCTCGGCCAGCGCGACCAGCGCGGCGGTGCCGGTGGCATTGTCGACCGCGCCGTTGCAGATGTCGTCGCCGTCCGGCGCTGGCGTGCAGCGCCCGAGGTGATCCCAGTGCGCGGTGTGGAGCACGTATTCATCCGGCGCCTCGGTGCCGGGCAGGATGCCGATCACGTTGTGCGAGGTGAAGCTGCGGAAGGTGCTTTCAAAGCTGGTCGATGCGCTCATGCCGAGCGGCACGGCCTTGAAGCCCTTCTTTTGCGCCGCCTTGGTCAGGGCGTCGAGATCCTGCCCGGCCGCCTTGAGCAGGCTGCGCGCTGCGCCTTCCGTCACCCAGCCGTTCATCTGCGTCAGCGGCGGGGCATTTGGCCCACGCTGGGCATAGGCCTGCGGGCCGGTCCACGAGCTTTCGACCACGTTCCAGCCATAGGCGGCAGGCTGGGTCTGGTGGATAATCAGCGCGCCCGCCGCGCCCTGACGGGCGGCCTCTTCGTACTTGTAGGTCCAGCGGCCGTAATAGGTCATCGCCTTGCCGTTGAAAGTGCCTTCAAGCTCTTCGTTCTGCCAGTCGGGGTCATTGACGAGGATCACCACCGTCTTGCCCTTCACGTCGAGCCCGGCGTAGTCGTTCCAGCCCTTTTCCGGCGCGTTGATGCCGTAGCCGACGAACACCAGGTCGCTGTCCTTGAGGCTGGTCTTCGCCTCCTCGCGATAGGTCACGCCGACCCAGTCCTTGCCGAAAGCGAGGCTCTGCGTGCCGGCCTTTCCGGCGATGGTGAGGGGCATGTAATTCTTGCCGGTGATCTCGACCAGCGGGACTTCCTGCACCCAGCTGTCCCCATTGCCGGGCTTCAGGCCGACGGCCTTGAAGCGTTCGGTGAGTAGCGCGATGGTCTTTTCCTCGCCCGCGCTGCCGGGCATGCGGCCTTCGAATTCGTCGCTGGCGAGCAGGCGGGTGACGTCCTTCATGATGGCTTCGGAAATGTCGCCGGGATGGACGTCGGGAATGTCGAGCTTGGGACCGCTACTGCCGGAGCCGAAGCCCGGAATCGCGTCGCATGCCGTCAGCGTCAGCGCCCCTGCCAGCACCGCACCCAAAATGGTCAACCGTTTCGTCATCGCGATCATCCTCGTGTCCCGGGCTGCGACCCCTTGTGCGCGCCTCAATTGCAGAGCGGCGCACGGCGCGCAAGCGCGCCCGCACGCGGCGGGGCGAGAGGGCCGCCAGACACCCCTTGCCCGCGGGCACAAGCAGGGCCAGAGAAGCGGGCGATGGGAGAGAACCGCAAGCCTGACTGGGACAGCGCGCTGGCGCGGGCCCGGGCCCACGCGCCGTTTCTGGCGCGCGCGCTCTATCGCCAGCCGGAACTCGCCGCGCTGCTGGCGGCGGGCGAGGGCGAGGCGGCGCTCGCCTGGGCGCGCTCGCAAGGCTTGCATCCCGATACCGAAGTGGCGCTGCGGCGCGAGCGGCTGGCGCTGGCCGCCGCGCTGGCGGTGGGCGACCTCGCCGGCGCCTTCCCGCTCGCCCGGGTGGTGGGCGAACTGACCGGTTTTGCCGACCGCGCCCTCGACCGCGCGATCCGCACCGCGATTGCCGAACGCACCGGCGAGGAGCGCGCCGACGGCTTCATCGCACTGGCACTGGGCAAGCAGGGCGCGGGCGAGCTCAACTACTCCTCCGATATTGATCCGATCCTGCTCTATGATCGCGAACGTCTGCCGCGCCGGGCGGGCGATGATCCGGGCGAGGCGGCGCAGCGCTATGCCCGGCGGGTGGTGGCGCTGCTTTCGGGCAACAGCGATGAAGGCTACGCGCTGCGCGTCGATCTCAGGCTGCGCCCGCAGAGTGAGATCAGCCCGCTCGCCGTGCCGGTGGGCGCAGCGCTGGCGCATTATCAGGGGCAGGCGCTGGCGTGGGAGCGCGCCGCCTTCACCCGCGCCCGGGCGGCGGCTGGGGATGTGGCGGCGGGCGAGGACTTCCTCGCCGCGATCCGGCCCTTTGTGTGGCGCAGCCAGCTCGATTTCGGCGCGATCGAGGAGATCAGCGCGCTCACCCAGCGCATCCGTGACAGCCATTCCGGCCCGCCCGTCCCCGGCCCCCATTTCGATGTGAAGCGCGGGCGCGGCGGCATCCGCGAGATCGAATTCTACGCCCAGACCCACCAGCTGATCCACGGCGGGCGCGACCTGTCGCTGCGGGTGCGCGGCACGCGCCATGCGCTCGATACGCTGGCCAGCGCGGGGTGGATCGCGCCCGAACATTCGCAGGTGCTGGGCGAGGGCTATGACCGCCTGCGCGCCATCGAGCACCGCTTGCAGATGGTGAACGACCGCCAGACCCACAGCCTGCCCGAGGGCGACGCGCTGGACAATGTCGCGCGGCTCGACGGGCTGGCGGACGCGGCGTCGCTGGTGGAGGAACTCACCGCGCTGACGGGGCGCACGGGGCGCATCTATGACGAGTTGATCGGCACCCGCACCTCAGCTCCCGCCCCCATGCCCGAAGCGAGCGATCTGGCGCAGGAGCTTGCCGCGCTCGGCTTCGAGGAGCCCGAGACCCTTGCCGAACGCATCGAATCCTGGCGCGACGGGCGCCATGCCGCGATCCGTTCCCCGCAGGCCGTCGCCGCTTGGGACCGGCTCGCGCCCGCGCTGATCCGCGCCATGGCCGCCAGTGATGATCCGATGCGGGCCGTCACCCGCTGGGAGCGGATCATCGAAAGCGTGCCATCCGCGATCACCACCTTCCGCCTGCTCGATGCGCGGCCCGAACTGACCCGCAGGCTGGTCGCCGCGTTGACGCTGGCTCCGGTGCTGTCCGACGAATTGGCGCGGAAGCCCGATCTGCTCGATACGCTGGTGGACCGCGACGCGCTCGAACTGCCGGGTGACAGGGCGGCGATCATGGCGCGCATGCGCGGCGCAGCGGTGCGCGATGATTACGAGGCGCTGCTCGATGCGATCCGCGTCATCACCGGCGAAATCCGCTTTGCGCTCGGCATCCAGCTGATCGAGGGGCTGGCCGATCCGCTCGAGATTGCCCGCGCGCTGTCGCGCACCGCCGAAGCCGCGCTCACCCTTGCGGCCGAGGCGACGGTGGCGGAATTCGCGTCCAAACATGGGATGATTGCGGACAGCGAGCTGCTGATCCTCGGGCTCGGGCGGTTGGGCGGCGGGGCGCTGACCCATGCGTCAGACCTCGACATCGTCTACCTCTTCACCGGCGATTTCGCCGCGCAGTCCGATGGGCCGCGCCCGCTCGGTGGGACGGTCTATTACAATCGCCTCGCCAGCCGGGTCAGCGCCGCGCTCTCCGTGCCGACGGCACAGGGGGCGCTTTACGAGGTCGACACAAGGCTGCGGCCGCAGGGCAATCAGGGGCCATTGGCGGTGAGCTGCGAGGCTTTCGGCAAGTATCAGCGCGAGGCGGCGTGGACCTGGGAGCACATGGCGCTCACCCGCGCACGGGTGCTCTACGGCTCGCCCGCGGCCTGCGCCGAGCTGGAGGCGGTGCTGGCGCAGGTGCTCCATGCTCCGCGTGACCGCGAGGCGCTGCGCGATGCGGTGCTGGGGATGCGGGCCGAGATGGCGCGGCACAAGCATCCGGGCGGGCCGATCGATGCCAAGCTGATGCGCGGCGGGCTGGTCGACCTAGAGTTCCTCGTCCACTACCTGCAACTGCGGGGCGAGACGGCGGCCGGCACCCCGCTTGCCGCGAGCGTTCCGCAGGCGCTCGACCCCGATCTCGGCGTGGCGCTCGCAGGCCTCGCGGCGGCGGGGCTGGTGCCCGAGGGGCTGGCCGCTCCCCATGCGCTGATGAGCCGGATGCTGGTGGCCGGACGCTTGCTGGCCCCTGATGGCAGCACGCCCCCGCCCTCGGGCGCAAGGGCGCTGGCGCGGGCCTGCGGGCATGACAGCTACGAGGGCCTGCTCGCCGCCTTCGCCGATGTGCGCGCGCAGGTGGCGGCCGCATGGAAACAAATTCTCGGGCCGGACATTCTCGCAGACGAACAGGAGACCCAATCATGAGCAACTTCCCGGGCGTCGGTGACGCCATTCCCGATATCGCGATGGAAACCCCCGAGGGCGGCAGCGTGAAGCCTTCGGCCTTCGCCGGCTCCAAGCTGGTGATCTTCTTCTATCCCAAGGACGACACCCCCGGCTGCACCACGGAGAACAAGGATTTCTCCGCGCTGAAGGGCGATTTCGCAGCGGCCGGCACCCAGCTGCTCGGGGTGAGCAAAGACCCGGCCAAGAAGCACGCCAAGTTCATCGCCAAGCACGGCCTCACCGCTCCGCTCGCCACCGACGCGGAAACAGGCGGGCTGTCGGACGCGCTCGGCGTGTGGGCGGAAAAGCAGATGTATGGCAAGACCTACATGGGCATGGTCCGCGCCACCTATCTCGTCGATACCTCGGGCAAGATCGCGCGCATCTGGGACAAGGTGAAGGTCGCCGGCCACGCCGAAGAGGTGCTGGCCGCCGCAAAGGCGCTCTGACGCCGCAAGCGATGCAGTCCGTCGCCTCCGCGATCCGCGCAGCGCTGCTGACGCCGGAGCCGCGCGCCAAGTGCTTTGCCACCCGCGAGGTGGCGCGCGCGTGGCGGCGCGGCGCGTTGGCTTGGCGCTTTGGCGTCACCATGCCCGATGCTCCGGCATGGCCCGCCGCGCCCGAGCTGCTCCCGCCGGGGCGCATGCCCAAGCGCGGCAAGTTCGGGTCCGAGCGGGCGCGAATCGCCCTGTGGCATAGCCTCGCCCATATCGAATTCGTCGCGATCGATCTGGCGCTCGACATGGCCGGGCGATTCGGGGAAGCGATGGGGGAGGAATTCGTCGGCGACTTCCTGAGCGTTGCGGCAGACGAGGCGATGCATTTCGCGCTGCTGGCACGGAAGCTCGAGGCGCTCGGCAGCCATTACGGCGCCCTGCCCGCCCATGCCGGATTGTGGGAGGCCGCCCACGCCACCCGCGATGATGTGGCGGCACGGCTGGCGGTGGTGCCGATGGTGCTCGAGGCGCGCGGGCTCGACGTCACGCCGGCGACGCTCGAACGGGTCGAAGCTGCGGGCGATACGGGCGGCGCCAAAATTCTGAAACGCATCCTTGACGACGAAATGCGGCACGTCGCGTTTGGCACCAAGCACTTTTTGCGATGTGCTGAAATGGCGCAGGCGAATCCCGAAACGCATTGGCAGAACCTCGTAAAACGGCACTTTCGGGGTGCGATTAAGCCTCCGTTCAACGACTCAGCGCGTCTTGCAGCCGGTTTGTCGCGCGAATTTTATGCAGAGATTGCGCATTAACGACTCACCCGGATAACGATGTTTCATCAAGAGCGCGCATCAGATGCGCTCAACCACACGAGCGGCTCACCGGAAACGGCGGGCCGAAATCGGGGACCGGGTCAGTTATGAATTTCGCCGTGCGCACCATGTCTAAGCTCGCCGCCCTTGTTGGCGCGGCGCTTCTGGTTTCCGCCGGCTCGGCCCCTGCCCTTGCCAACACTGCCAATTCCGCCGCTGCCACCTCCACCACCACCGCGTCCGCGGATGTGACCGCGCCGGTGCGGGGCGAGCAGATCGATCCGCTGGCCGGCGGGGACCAGCGCTTCAAGTCGCTGTTTGCCAGCTGGACCGCGATCGAGCGCACCAGCCCCAAGGCCGGCAGCCTCGCTGAAACCGCCTATTCGGCTCCCTTTGCCCAGCCGACTGTCTCGGTGCCCTCGCGCATGCCGCTCGAAGGCGCTGCGCTGACCAGCGGCTACGGGATGCGCACCCACCCGGTGCTCGGCGGCCGCCGCCAGCACACCGGCATCGATCTCGCCGCGCCGACCGGCACGCCGGTCTATGCCACCGCCGATGGCGTGGTGAGCCGCGCTGACTGGTATTCGAGCTATGGCCTCTACATCGCCGTCGAGCATGGCGCTTCGATGCAGACCCGTTACGCCCACCTCTCGCGTGTCGCCGTGACCGCAGGGGACAGCGTGAAGAAGGGCGACCTGATCGGTTACGTCGGTTCGACCGGCCGTTCGACCGGTCCGCACCTCCATTACGAAGTTCGCATTGATGGGCTTGCAGTCAATCCGATTCCGTATATGGTGGAGAGCGAAGCACAGCTCGCCTTCGCCCGTGGCCGGGTTCTGAACGGTCAAGGCGGCGAGTAACGCACGAAAATTGCCCGCTGTAAGCGGGCCGGACATTGGAGAGGGTGTCCGAACATGGCGGCGGGTTATCCCGCCGCCTTTTTTCGTGGTCCGACGCCCCCCTGATTCTCCATCGCAGCCGCGTGTGACGCTGGTGTGAACACCCGCAGATTCGGTAGCATTTCCCATACTGTTTTTGCTTGCGGGCCGTCCCGCTCCCGCTAGATTTCCAGCCCGAGAGAGCTGGCGCGCCTGCCTGACGGAGCGCGCCGCATGGGAGAGAAATCATGTCGATGCACCCGATCGCACACGCCGCGACCCGCCCGGATCACCCCGCTGTCATCATGACCGGATCGGGCAAGCAGATCACCTTTGGCGAGATGGACAAGGAGTCCAACCGCTTCGCCCATCTGCTGCGCGCGCACGGGATCGGCGCGGGCGATGCCTTCGCGGTGCTGCTGGAAAACCGCATCGAATATTTCACCGTGATCTGGGGCTCGCAGCGCGCGGGCACGATGCTGGTGCCGATCTCCTCGCGCCTCACCGCGCCCGAGGCGGCCTATATCATCCGCGATGCCCAGGCGAAGCTGCTGATCACCAGCGGCTATTTCAGCGCCATCCTCGGCGATATCCGCGCCGAGTGTCCGGGCCTTGACGTGCTGATGATGGATTCAGGGGATGCCGAGGATTTCGCCGCTGCCCTCGCCGCCCAGCCAGCCACGCCAATCCCCGATCAGAGCGCGGGCATGCTGATGCTCTATTCGAGCGGCACCACCGGACGGCCCAAGGGCATCCGCCCGGCGCCGCCCGAAGATCCCGATCCCGCCGCGCCCGTGCCGCTGCTCGGCCTCGCGACCATGGGCATGGGGATGCCCGCCGATGGCAGCATGGTCTATCTCTCGCCCGCGCCGCTTTATCATGCCGCGCCGATCGGCTGGTGTTCGGTCGTGCACCGCCTTGGCGGCACGGTGGTGATGATGGAGAAGTTCGATCCCGAAGAGGCATTGAAGGCGATCGAAACCTACAAGGTCACCGACAGCCAGTGGGTGCCGACCCACTTCGTGCGCTTCCTCCGGCTCGAACCCGAGGTGCGCGAGCGATACGACCTCTCCAGCCACCAGCGCGCGATCCACGCTGCCGCGCCGTGCCCGGTGCCGATCAAGCGCGCGATGATCGAGTGGTGGGGCCCGATCGTGAACGAATATTACGCCGGCTCCGAGATGATCGGGATGACGCTGGTGAAGTCCGAGCACTGGCTCGCCAAGCCCGGTACGGTCGGCTTTCCGGCCTATGGCAAGATCCATGTCTGCGGCCCCGAGGGCGAGGAGCTGGGGCCGGACGAGGATGGCCTCATTTTCTTCGAGAACGACAACCTGCCCAGCTACCACAATGATCCGGCCAAGACCGCCGAGGCGATGCATCCCAAGGGCTGGATGACGCTGGGCGATATCGGCCACCTCG
This sequence comes from uncultured Alphaproteobacteria bacterium, assembly GCA_903934325.1. Classification (GTDB taxonomy): domain Bacteria; phylum Pseudomonadota; class Alphaproteobacteria; order Sphingomonadales; family Sphingomonadaceae; genus Erythrobacter. Next base: position 97,114 of record CAIZNH010000041.1, read on the forward strand.
ACAAGGACGGCTTCCTGTTCCTGACCGACCGCAAGAGCCACATGATCATCAGCGGCGGCGTGAACATCTACCCGCAGGAGATCGAGAACCTGCTCGTCACCCATCCCAAGGTGATGGACGCTGCCGTGATCGGCGCGCCCTGCCCCGATCTGGGCGAGAAGGTGGTGGCCGTGGTGCAGCCGCGCGACATGGCGGATGCCGGCCCCGCACTGGAGGCGGAGCTGCGCGAATTCCTTGCGCCCAGCCTGTCGAAGGTGAAGATGCCCAAGCTGTTCGACTTCCGCCCCGATCTGCCGCGCGAGGCCAATGGCAAGCTCTACAAGCGCGAGTTGCGGGACGAATATGCCGCCAAGGCCGCTGCGGCATGAGCGGTGCGGCCGTCCTGCCCGGCGATATTGCCCGCCGGGTGATCGATCCCCACGCCTATGCGCAATGGGACGGGCTGCTCGACACCTTCGACGCGATCCGCGCCACCACGCCGGTTGCGCGGGTGCAGCCCGACACGCCCGGGCTGTTCGAGCCGTTCTGGCTGGTCACCCGCTATGATGATGTGATGCGCATCTCGAAGGACAATGCCGCCTTCCTCAACAATCCGCGTCCGGTGGTGTTCAGCTTCAACCAGGCGATCGAATTCAGCCGCGCGGCCACGGGTTCGAACATGCTGGTCGATTCGCTGGTGGTGTTCGATGCGCCGATCCACCCCAAGTATCGCAAGCTGACGCAGGAATGGTTCATGCCGCGCAACCTCGCGCAGCTGGAAGACGAGCTGCGCGCCCTGGCCGCCCGCACGGTCGACCGGATGCTGGAGCAGGCGAGCGGGGGCGAGGTCGATTTCGTGAAGGAGGTCTCCGGCCCCTATCCCTTGCGCGTGGTGATGCAGATTCTGGGCGTGCCGCCGGAGGACGAGTTCCGGATGCAGATGCTCACCCAGCAGCTGTTCGGCGGGCAGGACAAGGACTTGTCCGGCTCCGGCATGGACCAGATGACGCCCGAACAGGTCGTCCAGATCGTTGCCGGAGCGGTGAAGACTTTCGAGGATTACTTCGCCGGGATCGCCGAGGATCGCCGCCGTAATCCCACCGATGATGTGGCGAGCGTGATTGCCAATGCGCTGGTGGACGGCAAGCCGCTGCCGCCGCGCGACATGGCGGGTTATTTTATCATCGTCGCCACCGCCGGGCATGACACCACCTCGGCCAGCACGGCAGGGGCGATGCAGGCGCTGAGCCTTGATCCCGAGCAATATGCCCGCGTGCGTGCCGACCGCTCGCTGCTGCCCGGTATCGTTGAAGAGGCGATCCGCTGGACCAGCCCGGTGCAGCACTTCATGCGCACCGCGGCGGAGGATTGCGAACTGGGCGGGCAGCAGATCAAGGCAGGCGACTGGCTGATGATCAACTATGTCGCGGCCAACCACGATCCCGCGCAATTCCCGGAGCCGCGCCGTTTCGATGCCGCCCGTTCGCCCAACCGGCATCTTGCCTTCGGGGCCGGGGCGCACCAGTGCCTTGGCCTGCATCTGGCGCGGCTGGAGATGAAGATCCTGTTCGAAGCGATCCTTGATCGCGTGGCGGCGGTGGAACCTGCGGGTGAGGCCCGGCGGGCCAGCAGCACCTTTGTCGGCGGGCTGAAGAGCCTGCCGCTGCGCGTGACGCCGGCCTAGTCGCCGATCAGGCGGCGGGCTATTTCGCGGACCTGATCGCCCATGTCGGGGCGGGCCAGCGCGATCGCCAGCGTCGCTTCGACAAAGCCGGTCTTGCTGCCGCAATCGTAGCGCGCGCCATCGAAGGTGACGGCGTGGAACGGCTGGGTGCCGATCATCTTGGCCATCGCATCGGTCAGCTGGATTTCGCCGCCCGCGCCCTTCTCCTGCGCTTCGAGTACGCGCATCACCTCGGGCTGGAGGATGTAGCGGCCCGAGACGATCTTGTTCGAGGGGGCGTCTTCGAGCTTGGGCTTTTCGACCAGCCCGCGCACTTCGGTGAGCGCGCCCCGACTTTCGCCCGGCGCGATCACCCCGTAGCTCGGCACCTGCTCCATCGGCACTTCGAGCACCGAGATGAGGTTGCCGCCGACTTCGTTGTAGGCTTCCACCATCTGCTTCATGCAGCCGGTGCCGCCTTCCTTCGCCACCATCAGCTCGTCGGGCAGGAAGATCGCGAAAGGCTCGTCGCCCACGATGGCGCGGGCGCACCAGATCGCATGGCCGAGGCCCAGCGGCACCTGCTGGCGCACCGCGATGACATCGCCCGGGGTGGCGCGGGTGCATTCGAGCACCGAAAGATCACGTCCACGTTCCGTCATGGTCTGTTCGAGTTCGAAGGCGATGTCGAAATGCTCGACAATGCCCGTCTTGCCGCGACCGGTGACGAAGATCATCTGCTCGATCCCTGCCTCGCGCGCCTCGTCCACCGCGTACTGGATCAGCGGGCGATCCACCACCGGGAGCAACTCCTTGGGCACGACCTTGGTTGCGGGCAGGAAACGCGTGCCGAGACCGGCGACGGGAAACACGGCCTTGCGGATCGGGCGGGGTGACATCACGACATCCTTGTGAGCTTGCGCAACGTCCCGTGCCGCGCTGCCTGCGCAAGGTCAATCGCTTGTTGGCGCTTGGCGCGCGCCATGTTGCGCGAAAGGCACTTTTCGCTAAGGCTTGCGGGATGGACAAACTCATCATTCGTGGCGGCAACCGCCTTTCCGGCTCGATCCCGATTTCCGGCGCCAAGAACGCAGCGCTTACGCTGATCCCTTGCGCGCTTTTGACCGAGGAGCCGCTGACGCTGCGCAACCTGCCGCGGCTGGCGGATATCGACGGGTTCCAGCACCTGATGAACCAGTTCGGGGTCACCACGGTGATCCAGGGCACGCGTCCTGAAGATTTTGGCCGGGTGATGAGCCTTGAGGCGACCCGCATCACCTCCAACGTCGCGCCCTATGATCTGGTGCGCAAGATGCGCGCTTCGATCCTCGTGCTTGGGCCCATGCTGGCCCGCGCGGGCGAGGCGACGGTTTCGATGCCCGGCGGCTGCGCGATCGGCAACCGCCCGATCGACCTGCACCTGAAGGCGCTCGAAGCCTTCGGCGCGAAGATCGAGCTGGCGGCAGGCTATGTGCGGGCGATCCAGCCCGATGGCGGGATGCCGGGTGGCGATTTCGACTTCCCGGTGGTGAGCGTCGGCGCGACCGAGAATGCGCTGATGGCCGCCGTGCTGGCGAATGGCACCAGCCGGTTGTTCAACGCCGCGCGCGAGCCGGAAATCGTCGATCTGTGCAACATGCTCGTCGCGATGGGCGCGGAGATCGAGGGGATCGGCACCTCCAACCTCACCATCCACGGCGTGAAGCGCCTGCACGGCGCGACCTACCGCGTCATGCCTGACCGGATCGAGGCCGGCTCCTACGCCAGTGCGGCGGCGATCACGGGCGGCGAAGTGCGGCTCGAAGGCGCGCGCGCGGACGAGATGATGGCGACGATCCACGCCCTACAAGCCATCGGCTGCGACGTGACGTGGGATGCCAAGAGCATCACGGTGGCTGCGAACGGCCCGCTGAAGGCCACCAACCTCACCACCGCGCCCTATCCGGGCCTTGCCACCGACATGCAGGCGCAGCTGATGGCGCTGCTGTGCAAGGCCGAGGGCGCGAGCGTGCTGAAAGAGACGATCTTCGAAAACCGCTTCATGCACGTGCCGGAACTGGCGCGCATGGGGGCAGACATCACCACCGAAGGCCGCACCGCGATCGTCAAGGGTGTCGAGCGCCTGACCGGCGCCGAAGTCATGGCGACCGACCTGCGCGCTTCGATGAGCCTCGTCATCGCCGCGCTGGCTGCGGAAGGCGAGACGACCGTGCGCCGGCTCTACCACCTCGACCGCGGTTACGAGCGGCTGGAGGAAAAGCTCCAGCTGGTCGGTGCGGATATCGAGCGGGTGGACGATTGAGCTAGCCGAGGCCGCGTGGCCTCAGCAGCCCAGCATGTCGGCTAGCTCGGTCAGGCTCGTCGCTGACCATTCCCACGTTTGCGCGTGATGCGCATCGGGTGCGGGTGCGCCACCATATTCGTCCGTGCGGTCAACATAGGCAGTCATAAGCCCGCAAGCGCGCGCGGCGGCAAGATCGCCGTGATGCGCAGCGACGAGGCATAGCTCGCCCGGCGCGATGCCGAGGACTTCGGCGGTGCGCAGATAGGCCTGACGGTCAGGCTTGTAGAACCCGCTCACCTCCGCGCCGAGGATCGCATCCCACGGCAGGCCCGCCCCCCGCGCCATCGCCAGCAGCAGCGCGATATTGCCGTTGGAAAGCGTGACAATCGGCAGACGCGTCTTCAGCCGGGTCAGTCCTTCGACGGTATCGGGCCATGGATCGAGCCGGTGCCACGCGCGGTTCCAGTCGGCCAGCAGGTCCTCATCGAGGTCCGCCGGATCAATATCGCGCTCGCGCAAGGCGGCTTCGAGCATCTCGCGGTGGAGCACATCGAGCACCTCAAAAGCGCGGCCCGATTTGCGCATCCCGATCATCGCCGCGATGTATTGCGCCCGCCATGCATCGGCGAAGGCCGCCGCATCGATATCGCCCCGCCCGATGGCCGCGAGAAAGCTTGCGGATTCGCGCGTGACGCTGGTGCGCCAGTCAACGACCGTGCCGAAGACGTCGAAGGCGAGCGCCTTGGGAAGGAGCGGAGCGGACATGCCTCAGCGCGGCAGTTCGCTAACCCCCATCAGCGCTTCGTCAACGCTACGAGCGCACTGGCGGCCCTCGCGGATCGCCCAGACGACGAGGCTCTGCCCGCGCCGCATGTCTCCGCAGGCGAAGACGCCGGCTTCGCTGGTGGCGTAGCTTTCGGTGTCGGCATCGACATTGCCGCGCGGGGACAGCGCCACGCCCGCCTGTTCGAGCAGCCCGGCCTTCTTCGGCCCGACAAAGCCCATGGCGAGCAGGATCAGATCAGCCGGGATGGTGAATTCGCTGCCCGCGACTTCCTGCATCTGGCCGCCGATCCATTCGACCCGCACGCATTCGAGGCCGGTCACCGTCTCGCCGTCGCCGATCACGCGCTTGGTCAGCACGGCCCAGTCACGCTCCACGCCTTCCTGATGGCTCGACGAGGTGCGCAGCTTGAGCGGCCAATCGGGCCAGGTCAGCGCCTTGTCTTCCTTTTCGGGCGGCTTGGGCATGATTTCGAGCTGGGTGACGCTCTTGGCGCCCTGCCGGTTCGAGGTGCCGACACAGTCGCTTCCCGTATCGCCGCCGCCGATCACCACCACGTGCTTGCCGGTGGCGAGCAGCGAGCCGCGCGGGGCGGCGCGCAGTTCGTCGTCACCTGCGACACGCTTGTTCTGCTGGGTGAGGAATTCCATCGCAAGGCGCACGCCCTGCATCTCTGCGCCGGGGATCGACAGCGGGCGGGCATCTTCCGCGCCGCCGGCGAGCACCACCGCGTCGAAATTCTCCTTCAGCGAGGCGAAGGAGATGTCGACGCCGACTTCCTTGGAGGTTTTGAAGGTCACCCCTTCGGCTTCCATCTGGACGCAGCGCCGGTTGATGAGGTGCTTTTCCATCTTGAAGTCGGGGATGCCGTAACGAAGCAACCCGCCGACGCGGTCGGACTTTTCGAACACCGTCACCGAATGGCCCGCACGCGCCAGCTGCTGAGCGCAGGCGAGCCCCGCCGGGCCGGAGCCGATGACGGCGACCGACTTGCCGGTCTTGGTTTCGGGCACCTTGGGCGTGATCCAGCCTTCCTTCCACCCGCGATCGACGATGGCGCATTCGATCGACTTGATGGTCACCGGCTGGTCGACAATGTTGAGCGTGCACGCCGCCTCGCACGGGGCGGGACAGATGCGGCCGGTGAATTCGGGGAAGTTGTTGGTGGAATGGAGCATATCGAGCGCACGCTTCCAGTCCGCCTCGTAGACGAGGTGGTTCCAGTCCGGGATCAGGTTGTTCACCGGACAGCCGTTATGGCAGTAGGGAATCCCGCAATTCATGCAGCGCGAGGCCTGCCCCGTCAGCGTCGTATCATCCGGCTGGACGACGAATTCGCGGTAGTTCTTCAGCCGCTCTTTCGGATCGAGATAGTCCCGCTCGCGGCGGTCCAATTCGAGAAATCCGGTTTCCTTGCCCATGTCTCAGTCTCGTTCCTGAAGTCTTATTCCGCTGCGACGCTTGCGGCTTCATTGCGTTCCGCTTCGAGCTTTTGCAGCGCCTTGGCGTAATCGCGCGGCATCACCTTGACGAAGCGGGTCAGCGCCGCGTCCCAATCGGCCAGCAGCTCGCCGGCGCGCTTGGAGCCGGTGTGGAGCTGGTGACGCTCGACGAGGATGCGCAGCCGCTCGGCATCGTGGCGCAGCATGTCGCCCATGCCGAAGTCGTTCACCGAGCGCGGACGCTGGGCCGGGCGGCCGGTTCCGTCCTCGGCATCCGGCCCCGCCGAAATCGGCAGCAGATCGACCTGCGCGTGGTTGACGAGGTTGGTGAAGGCCCCGTCCGGGTCATAGACATAGGCGACCCCGCCGCTCATGCCCGCCGCGAAGTTGCGCCCGGTCTTGCCAAGCACGACCACCACGCCGCCGGTCATATATTCGCAGCCGTGATCGCCGGTGCCTTCTACAATCGCGATGGCGCCCGAATTGCGGACCGCGAAGCGTTCACCCGCGACGCCGTTGAAATAGGCCTCGCCCGCGATGGCGCCGTAGAGCACGGTGTTGCCGACGATGATATTGTCCTGCGCGGCGCGCGGAGCTTGCGGAGGTTGGCGCACGATGATGCGCCCGCCCGAAAGCCCCTTGCCGACATAGTCATTGGCATCGCCGACCAGATCGAGCGTCACCCCGTGGGCGAGCCACGCGCCGAAGCTCTGTCCGGCCACGCCGGTCAGGTTGATGCGGACCGTATCGGTCGGCAGGCCTTCATGCCCGTGCGCCTTGGCGATCTCGCCCGAGAGCATCGCGCCGACGGTGCGGTGGACATTGCGGATCGGCAGCGCGATCTGCACGGGCGCCTTGGTGTCGATGGCGGTGCGGCACTCGGCGATCAACCGGTTGTCGAGCGCGCCTTCGAGCCCGTGATCCTGCGTGCCGATCTGGCGCAGGCTCGCACCAGCCTTCAGCGGCACGCGGTGGAGGATGCGGGCAAGATCAATGCCGCGCGCCTTCCAGTGACGCTCCATCCGGTGGGTGTCGAGCAGGTCAACCCTGCCGACCATCTCGGCGACCGTGCGGATACCCAGCTCGGCCATGATCTGCCGCAGTTCCTCGGCGACGAAGAACATGTAGTTGACCACGTGTTCGGGCTGACCGGTGAAGCGCGCGCGCAGCACCGGATCCTGCGTGGCGACGCCGACGGGGCAGGTGTTGAGGTGGCACTTGCGCATCATGATGCAGCCCGCCGCGATCAAAGGCGCGGTGGCAAAGCCGAACTCGTCCGCGCCCAGCAGCGCGCCGATCGCGACATCGCGCCCAGTGCGCAGGCCGCCATCGACCTGCACTGCGATCCGTTCACGCAGATCGTTGAGCAGCAGAGTCTGCTGGGTTTCTGCCAGGCCGATTTCCCAGGGCGAACCGGCATGGGTCAGCGAGGTGAGCGGCGAGGCGCCCGTCCCGCCGTCATAGCCTGCAATCGTCACATGGTCCGCGCGCGCCTTGGAGACGCCTGCGGCCACCGTGCCGACGCCGACTTCGGACACCAGCTTCACCGAAATGCGCGCCACCGGGTTCACGTTCTTCAGATCGTGGATCAGCTGAGCGAGATCTTCGATCGAATAGATGTCGTGGTGCGGCGGCGGGGAGATGAGGCCCACACCGGGCGTCGAGTGCCGCACCGCGCCGATGCGCTTGTCGACCTTGTGCCCGGGCAGCTGGCCACCCTCGCCGGGCTTGGCACCCTGCGCCATCTTGATCTGGATGTCGTCGGAATTGACGAGATATTCGGTGGTGACGCCGAAGCGGCCCGAGGCAACCTGCTTGATCCGGCTGCGCATCGAATCGCCGTTTTCCATCGGCTTGAAGCGGAACGGCTCCTCCCCGCCCTCACCCGTGTTCGAACGCCCGCCGATGCGGTTCATCGCGATCGCCATGGTCGAGTGCGCTTCGTGGCTGATCGAGCCGAGGCTCATCGCGCCGGTAGAGAAGCGCTTCACGATCTCGCTCGCCGGTTCCACTTCGGAAAGCGGGATCGGCTTGTCGGCCTTCCTGAATTCGAGCAGGCCGCGGATCGTCAGCAGGCGTTCGGACTGCTCGTTGATCGACTTGGCGAACTCTTCGTAGTTCTTGGGATCGTTCCCGCGCACCGCGTGCTGGAGCTGGGCGACGTTCTGCGGCGTCCAGGCGTGCTCCTCGCCGCGCAGGCGATACTGGTAGATCCCGCCGACATCGAGCATCCCGTCATAAAGCGGGTTGTCGCCGTAAGCCTGCCCGTGGCGGCGCAGGGCTTCCTCGGCGACTTCCGTCAGGCCGATGCCTTCGATGGTGGTGGCGGTGCCGGTGAAGAACTTCTCGACGAAGGCGGTGGACAGGCCCACCGCGTCGAAGATCTGCGCACCGCAATAGGACTGGTAGGTCGAGATGCCCATCTTGGACATGACCTTGCGGATGCCCTTGCCCACGCCCTTGATGAAGTTCTGCTGCACCTTGGCCGCCGGCATATCCGGGTGACGCTTGGCGCGCAGGGCTTCGATGGTCTCGAAGGCGAGATAGGGGTTGATCGCTTCGGCGCCATAGCCCGCCAGCACGCAGAAGTGGTGGACTTCGCGCGCTTCGCCGGTTTCGACCACGAGGCCGGTCTGCATCCGCAGGCCCTGCCGCACGAGGTGGTGATGCACCGCTGCGGTGGCGAGCAGCGCGGGCATGGGCACACGGGCTTCGCTCTGCCCGCGATCGGACAGGACGAGGATGTTGTGATCCTGCAGCACCGCTTCGGTCGCCGCCCAGCACATTTCCTTGATCGCGAGCGCGATGCCTTCTGCACCGGTGCTTGCGTCCCAGGTGATGTCGATGGTGGCGCAGCGGAAGGCGCCGTCGAGCGCTTCCTCCACCGAGCGGATCTTGGCGAGATCGGCATTGGTGAGGATCGGCTGATCGACTTCCAAACGCTTGTGCGTGCCCGCATCGCGGCCCAGCAGATTGGGGCGCGGGCCGATCATGCTGGTAAGGCTCATCACCAGTTCCTCGCGGATCGGATCGATCGGCGGGTTGGTGACCTGCGCGAAGTTCTGCTTGAAATAGTCGTAGAGCAGGCGCGAACGGTCAGACAGCACCGCGAGCGGCGTGTCGGTGCCCATCGAGCCAATCGGATCGTCCCCCTCGACCGCCATGGGCTCAAGGAAGCGGGTGATATCCTCCTGCGTGTAGCCGAAGGCCTGCTGGCGCTGGAGCAGCGTGCCTTCCTCGGCCGGGATCGCGGCGAGTTCGGGCACGACATCGGTGATGTCTTCCAGCTTGTACTGCGCCTGATGCAGCCATTCGGCATAGGGCTCGGCATTGGCGAGATCGGCCTTGAGCTCGTCATCCTCGATGATGCGGCCCTGATCGAGGTCGATCAGCAGCATCTTGCCGGGCTGGAGGCGCCACTTGCGCACGATGTCCTCTTCGGCAAACGGCAGCACGCCGCTTTCCGATGCGAGGCAGACGATATCATCCTTGGTCACGCAGAAGCGAGCGGGGCGCAGGCCGTTGCGGTCCAGCGTCGCGCCGATCTGGCGGCCATCGGTGAAGCACACCGCCGCCGGGCCGTCCCACGGCTCCATCAGCGCGGCGTGATATTCGTAGAAGGCGCGCCGGGCAGGGTCCATCAGCGGATTGCCGGCCCAGGCCTCGGGCACGAGGATCATCATCGCGTGGGCGAGGGAATATCCGCCCGCGATCAGCAGTTCGAGCGCGTTGTCGAGGCACGCCGTGTCCGATTGCCCGTGGGGGATGATCGGCCACATCTTGTCGAGATCCGGCCCGAGCAGCTCGCTTTCCATGGTGCGGCGGCGGGCGTTCATCCAGTTGACGTTGCCGCGCACCGTGTTGATCTCGCCATTATGGGCGATGAAGCGGAACGGGTGGGCGAGCTTCCAGCTGGGGAAGGTGTTGGTCGAGAAGCGCTGGTGCACGAGGCCCAGGGCCGAGACGCATTCGGGATCGCGCAGATCGTCGTAGAAGCTGCCCACCTGCGTCGCCAGCAGCAGGCCCTTGTAGACCAGCGTGCGGGTCGAGAAGCTGGGGATGTAGGTTTCCGTCACTCCCGGCAGGCCGTGCTTTTCGGCCAGCTGCGCGAGCGGGTTCTGCACCTGCTTGCGGATGGTGAGGATCTTGCGCTCGAAGGCATCCTGATCGGCGCAGTTTGCCCCGCGCGCGATCACCGCCATCTCGATCACCGGCATCGAGGCGATCACGGCCGCGCCGAGGCCTTCGCTGGTGGTCGGCACAAGGCGCCAGCCGATGAAGCGCTGGCCTTCCTTGGCGGTGAAGGTCTCCATCCGCTCCTTGACGAAGACGCGTGCGGCCTCGTCCCGCGGCAGGAAGCACATCGCCACGGCATAGTCGCCCGGCTGCGGAAGATCACGGCCATTGGCCACGGCCCAGCGGCGGATCAGCGGATCGGGAATCTGGATGAGAATCCCGGCGCCATCGCCCAGCAGCGGATCGGAACCGACTGCGCCGCGGTGATCGAGCCGGTCGAGAATCTCCAGCGCCTGCGCGATGATCGCGTGACTTTTGTCCCCCTTGATATGCGCGACCATCCCGACGCCGCAGGCATCGTGTTCGTTACGGGGGTCATAAAGACCCTGGGAGACGGGGTATCCCATGGCAAAAGTCCGATCTGTCAGATGCCGACAAGCGCGATGCTGGCGCGTGCCTAACGGGCGCAAGGCGGCGATTATTCCGGACAAGCCTCGCCGCAGGCGGCCTGCCTTGCCCGGTTTCGGCCCCCTCATGCCGACAGGAAGCGGTTTTGGCAATGGGTTTGGGTGAAGTATTATTTCTCGCAGAGGTATTCAAACTATCAATTGATTGCGCTCACCGCATCAATTGAACCAGCCACTTGCAGGTTTTGCGGGAATCAGGCGGGCCTCAGGCGGCCCCGCGCAGTTCAGCCAAGCGGCTGAGCGCCGCGCGCAGCGGTTCGCTGTGGCCTTCGCCTGCGCCCTCGCGGCTCAAGGCGGCGAGCGCCTTCAGCGCCTCGGCCAGTGCGGCGTCGCGGCCGGCGAGGTCGACCGGCTGGGCGGTCTGGCCCGGCGGAACCGACTGGTGTTCGTGCAGCGCGGCGGCGAAGCGCTCGACCATCTGGATCATGCTGAGTTCGCTGGTCGGCACGGCGCGCAGGCGCTCGATCGCGCTGGGGCTGAGCGGACGCGGCGCAGGGCGGCGCAGGTCGGCCACCGGAGGCGGGGCGGGCCGGGGCGCGGGCTCGGGTGCGGGTGCCACGGCAAAAGCCGGAGCGGGGGCTTGCGCGGGCGGGGCAGCAAGCTCGGCCTCGGGCTCATCCTCGGCCGGCTCTTCCACCCACACCGCATTGCGGCCCGGAAGCGCGCCGAATTCGGCGAGATCGAGTTCAAGCGGGGCGTCGGCTGCGCGCTCATATGCCGCTTCGGCTTCGTATTCTGGGCGGAAGCGCGGTTCGGACGCGGCAAAGGGGATGGTCTCGACCGGCGCATCAAGGCTCGCGCTGCCGAGATCGGTAAGAGGGTCGATGGTGCGCACCTTGCGCACCGCGCGGGCAGCGATCGACGGCGTGTTCCTGGGGTTGCGGCGACTGACGCTGATCGTTCCGGCGAGCACCAGCATGATGATGCCCACCACCATGGCGGCGAGGCCTGCAAGCGCGAAGCGGCCCGTGCCGCCAAGTTTGCCCATGCCGATCCGTGCGGCCGCATCGAGCACCAGATCAACCGGGAGCGCCATCGTCACGAAGAAGCCCAGCATCGCGCCCCACAGGGCCAGAACCGTGCCGAACAGCGGATGGGCGCGCAGCGGCTGGCGCACACGTGCGGGCGCCTTGGCGCGCTTCTGCTGTGCTTCCTTGTTCTGCCGCCCGAATGCCATCGGCTCACTATCCTGCTTTGCGTCGATGCCCACCGGCTAGCAAGAGATGGTAAACAGACAGATAATCGCGCGCATTTGCCGCCCAGTCGTGGCGAGCGCGGACATGGGCCACGGCGCGGTCTTTCATCGCCTCCCAGCCCGCGCGCGCGTCGAGCAGCCGGGCGAGCGCGGCGGCACAGGCGGCCGGATCATCGGGGGCGAAGAGCGTGCCTGTCTCGCCATCGGTGATGAGTTCGCGGTGTCCGCCGACGCTCGATGCCGCGACGAGGCGGCGCTGGGCCATCGCTTCCAGCGGCTTCAGCGGCGTGACGAGATCGGTGAGGCGCTGCCCTTTGCGCGGATAGGCGAGCACATCGACCAGCGAATAGTAGCGCTCGACCTGCGTGTGCGGCACGCGGCCGGTGAAGATCACGGCCTCGGGCTCGGGCAGGGCGGCAGCGGCGGCGCGCCAGGCGGCGTCCATCGGCCCCGCGCCCACCAGCAGCAGCCTTGCCCCCGGGTGCGACTGGCGCAGGAGCGGCATGGCGGCGATCAGATCATCGACGCCCTCATAGGCATAGAAACTGCCGATATAGCCGATAACCGGAGCGCCGTGCGCAAGGCCGAGGTCGCGTGCGAGGTTCTCGTCGCGGCTCACCGGCTCGCCGAACAGCTCCAGATCGACCCCGTTGGGCATGATTGCGATGCGATCGGCAGGAATGCCGCGGGCGACCAGATCGTCCTTGAGGCCGTGGCAGATGGTGAACACCGCATCGGCCTGCCGCACCACCCGCGTCTCCAGCGCGCGGGTCAGGCGGTATTTGAGACTGCCCTCGGTGCCGGACAGATTGCCGACCGCCGCATCCTCCCAGAAGGCGCGGATCTCGTAGACGAAAGGCACGCCCAGCGCGCGGGCGGCGCGGCTGGCGGCGGCGCCGCACAGGGCGGGGGAGTGGATCGCCGCATCCAGCGCCTCGATCTCGCCCAGTTCGCGCAAAGGCGGGGGGCCTTCGGGCAGACCGGGGTGCGGTGGAAGACAAGCCCGTCGGCCTCCTCGGGCGAGGGACCGGCGGGGGCTTCGAGGTTGTGCCGCTGGCCGGTGATGCCGCGCACCTCCAGCCCGTGGCCCGCCTGCGCCTTCAGGATCGCGCGGGTGCGGAAGGTGTAGCCGCTGTGGAGCGGGAGCGAATGATCAAGGACGTGGAGAACGCGGGTCATGGGCCAAGGCTGTAACGCAGCCGTGCTTAACGCCGCGTCAACTGCCTGCGGCGTATGACGCCAGCCTGCGCCCCTTTGGAGCCCCGTTTCGATGATCGACTATTTTGCGCTTGCTCTCGGCCATGGCCTGATGGCCATCGCGCTGCTGCGGCTGGTGCTGCGCGAGGATTGCGATGCCGATCCGCTGATCGAAACGCTCAAGGCCGATATCGCCGCCGACCGCATGGCCACCAGCACCGCCGGCCGCAACGCCGCGCGCCGGGCGCGGACGCAGGAAGCGGAAAACGAAGACGAGAGCGATCCCCGCGCTCAAGTAGCGAAGCGGTAGCGCACAAAAATGCTCGATCTCGTCTTCCTTGCCTTCATCGGCTACGTCCTGCTGCTCGGATTGAAGCGTCCGTTCCTGTGGGTGCTGCTCTATGTCTATATCGACATTCTCGCGCCCCAGCGGATCGGCTATTCGCTGATCGCCACTCTGCCGGTGTCGCTGATCGCCTTTGCTGCGGCCTTTGGCGGCTGGCTGGCGCTGGATCGCAAGGAGGGCGGGCGCTTCACGGTGCGGCAGGGGCTGATGCTGGCGCTGCTGGTCTATTGCTGGTGGACCACCGGCCACGCCGATTTCCCGGCCGATGCGGCGACCAAGTGGGACTGGGTGTGGAAGGCGCTGCTCTTCGCGATTTTCCTGCCCTTCACGCTCACCACCCGCGCCCGGATCGAAGGTCTTGCGCTGATGCTGGTGCTGGCGATTGCCACGATCGTGATCGGCACCGGCATGAAGACCGTGCTGGGCGGCGGCGGCTATCAGAACCTCAAGTTCTTCGTGAACGACAATAGCGGCGTCTATGAAAGCTCCACGCTGGCGACGGTTGCAATCGGGCTGATCCCGACGATCTGGTGGCTCGTGCGCCACGGCACGATCTTCCGTCCGCACTGGACGGTCACCGCCTTTGCGGTCGCTCTGACCTTTGCCTGTCTGATGGTGCCGATCGGCACCGAGGCGCGTACCGGCCTCTTGTGCATCGCCGCGCTCGCCGTGCTGCTGCTGCGCTAAACCAAGCGGCGGCTGGTGTTCGTGATCGGCGCAGGGGTGCTGGGCCTCACCGCTCTGCCCTTCCTGCCGCAGTCCTATTACCAGCGCATGGCCACCCTTGCCGAACCGGGCGGGGATGAAAGCGCCTCGACCCGCGTCGCGGTGTGGGAATGGACGCTCGATTACGTTGCGCAGAAGCCCCTTGGCGGAGGGTTCGATGCCTATCGCTCCAACCGCTTCACCTATGTCATGCCGGTCAAGCAGGTGAACGGGAACACCACCACGGTCACCTATCAGGAGGTCGAGGACAAGGGCCGCGCCTTCCACTCCTCGATCTTCGAATTGCTGGGCGAACAGGGCTGGCCGGGGCTGATCATCTGGCTGGCGCTGCATGGCCTCGGGCTGTGGCAGATGGAACGGATCTACCGCCGCTGGAAGGGTGCCAAAGACGAGGCCGAAGCGTGGATCTCGCCGCTGGCTGCCGCGCTGGAGATGGGCGCGCTGATCTATCTCGTCGGCGCGCTGTTCCAGGGGATCGGCTATCAGCCGGTGATGCTGATGCTGGTGGGTCTGCAGATCGGGCTCGCCACCTATTGCGCGCGGATCGATTCGGTGCGCGCCGGGCGCGAGCGCAGCCGCAAGCGGCGCGAGGCGATCGCCACCAAGATGGGCGGTGCCGTAGCGGCATAGCGCGCCGCGATTCTGGCCCGTTGCGCTCCCCCTGATGATGCGCCATGAAGCGCCCGCACAGACGCACGGAGGGCACGGGATCCCGCCGGCTGCATGAAGAGGAGGAGCCCCATGAACGCACAGGAATTGGCCGCCAAGGTCGGCGAAGTGATCGGCACCAGCGACTGGGTCGAAATGAGCCAGGAACGCATCAACCAGTTCGCCGAGGCCACCGGTGACCACCAGTTCATCCACATCAACGAAGAGATGGCCAAGATGACCCCGTTCGGCGGGACCATCGCGCATGGCTTCCTCACCTTGTCGATGATCCCCTATCTCGGCGCCCAGGGCGGCGCACCGCGGGTCGACGGCGTGAAGATGGGCGTCAACTACGGCGGCAACAAGACGCGCTTCATCGCGCCCGTCCGCGCCGGCAAGCGCATCCGCGGCCACTGGAAGCTGATCGAGATGGTCGAGAAGCGCCCCGGCCAGTGGCAGCAGACCTGCGAAATCACCATGGAGATCGAGGGCGAGGAAAAGCCCGCGCTGATCTGCGAGTGGATCACGCAGTTCTTCATCTGATTGCGATTTTAGATTGATCGTCACCCCGGCGCAGGCCGGGGCCCAGAGCCGCAAGCTCCGCTTTTGTCGTCACTGGATCCCGGCTTTCGCCGGGATGACGGCTGCAACACAATAACAAGGATACCCCCATCATGGCACGTGACGCCGTCATCGTCTCCACCGCCCGCACGCCGATCGGGCGCGCATACAAGGGTGCTTTCAATGCCACCCCCGGCGCCACGCTGGGCGCGCTGAGCCTTGCCCCCGCGATCGAGCGCGCCGGTATCGAAGCCGGCCAGATCGACGACGTGGTGTGGGGCGCGGTGCTGACCCAGGGCACCCAGTCGGGCAATATCGGCCGTCAGGTCGCGCTGCGCGCGGGCTGCCCGGTGGGCGTTTCGGCCCAGACCATCGACCGCCAGTGCTCTTCGGGCCTGATGGCGATCGCCACCGCGGCCAAGCAGATCATCGTCGACAACATGGATATCGTCGTCGGCGGCGGGCAGGACTCGATCTCGATGGTGCAGACCCCCGAGATGCGCGTCGCCCCCGATCGCTCGCTGATCGCGATGCACAAGGACGTCTACATGCCGATGCTCGGCACCGCCGAGACGGTCGCCAAGCGCTACAATGTCAGCCGCGAGGCGCAGGACGAATACGCCTACCAGTCGCAGATGCGCACCGCTGCCGCGCAGGCCGCCGGGCTGTTCGATGCCGAAATCGTCCCCGTCACCACCACCATGAACGTGATGGACAAGGAGACGAAGGAAGTTTCGCAGGTCGAATTCACCCTCACCAAGGATGAAGGCAACCGCCCCGAAACCACGCTTGCAGGCCTTCAGGGCCTCCAGCCGGTGATGGGTCCGGGCATGAACATCACCGCCGGCAACGCCTCGCAGCTGTCGGACGGATCCTCGGCTGCGGTGCTGATGGAAGCAAAGCTTGCCGAACAGCGCGGGCTCCAGCCGCTCGGCCGCTATGTCGGCATGGCGGTCGCCGGCACCGAGCCCGACGAAATGGGCATCGGCCCGGTCTTCGCGATCCCGAAGCTGCTCAAGCAGACCGGCCTCAAGATGGACGACATCGGCCTGTGGGAGCTGAACGAGGCTTTCGCGGTGCAGGTGCTCTATTGCCGCGACACGCTCGGCATCGACAATGACATCCTCAACGTCAACGGCGGCTCGATCTCGATCGGCCACCCCTACGGCATGACCGGCGCGCGCTGCACCGGCCACGCGCTGATCGAAGGCAAGCGCCGCGGGGCGAAGTATGTCGTCGTCACCATGTGCGTGGGCGGCGGCATGGGCGCGGCCGGCCTGTTCGAGGTGTTCTAAGCTGGAATACCCCATAGGATATGCAGCGGCGCGGGGGCGGGCTCCCGCGCCGTTTGCTTTATGCGCCGCCCGCGCTAGGCAGGGGTGAAGCGCAACCGTAGGAGGCCGCCTTGGATCTTGTCGGCTTTGCTCTTGCCGTTCTGCTGATCGAACTGACGCCCGGGCCCAATATGGCGTGGCTTGCAGGCCTTGCCGCCACCGAGGGCCGCCGGGCCGGAATGTCGGCCGTGGCAGGCGTGGCGCTCGGCCTGCTGGTCAACGGCGTGCTCGCCGCGCTCGGCCTTGCCGCGCTGCTCAAGGCGGTGCCGCAATTGTGGAGCGGCCTGCAATGGGCGGGGGCGGTGATGATGGTGTTCCTGGCGATCGAGGCATGGCGGGGTTCGCCGCGGAAGGAGCCCCGGCTGGCGCAGGACGGCCTTCACCGCCGCGCATTCCTCACCGGCGCGCTGATCAACTTGCTCAATCCCAAGGCCTATATCTTCTTCCTCGTGGTCGCCCCGCAATTCCTCGGCGGCGAGGTGCTGAGCCTTGCCAATGCGCTGACGCTGGCCGTGGTGAGCGCGGGAATCGCGACGGTGATCCACATCGCTCTCGTGCTGGCCGGGGCCCGCGCCCATGGCTGGCTGGCCGATCCGCGGCACACCTTGTGGGCGCGGCGGGTGTTTGCCGTGATCATGCTGGCAGTGGCCCTGTCCTTCCTGCTGGCCGACATGGGCTGACGTCGATCTCGACGATCTGCGCAAGATGGCGTATTTCTTGCGCCGCGCGCGCCATTCAGGGGAGAATGGACAAGCCAACCTCTCGGGGGACGTTCCTGTGAAACAGTCGCTGATCAATCTGCTGCCGCCCGCAACTCTGGCCGCGGTGATTGCCTTCTGGGGTCTTGCTCCGCAGGCATGGGTCGATGCGCCCTGGACCATCATGATCGTCGGGCTGGCAGTGATCGCCTTCGTGCAGCTGCTCGACTGGTGTTCGAACGCCACGAGGGCTGGCGCATCAACCGGCAGGAACTGGTGACCGACGTGTTCTACGTCGCTTTTGGCTACACCGCCGTCGGCTTTGCCAGCGAGGCGCTGGTCCATTCGCCCCTGCGCGCGCTGAAGGATAGCTGGGGCATCGCCACCCCGTGGCTCGAAGCCAGCCCCTTCCTTGTGCAGGTGGCGGTGGTGATGTTCACCTTCGAGCTCGGCCAGTACTGGATGCACCGCGCGATGCACAACTGGACACCGCTGTGGCTGACCCATGCGCCGCACCACCACGTGACGCAGCTGAACGCGATGAAGGGCTTCATCGGCAATCCGATCGAGCTGTTCCTGATCAGCATCGGCATCAACGCCCTGCTCGATGTCGATCTGAACGCCCTGTTCGCCGCGATCACCGGCGGCGGTGTGATCGCGACCTATGCCCATGCCAATGTCCGCGCCAACCCGCCGATCTGGTACAGCTTCTTCTTCACCACCATCCGCCACCACAGCCTGCACCACACCGCGCTGAGCTATGAAGACACGCGCTGCAATTACGGCAACTCGGTGATTGTCTGGGACCGCCTGTTCGGCACCTTCAAGGAAGGCGAGAGCGAGGTCGTGGGACAGGATGATCGCAAGCGGCTGTCGATCAAGGAGCAGTGGCTGTTCCCGCTGCGCCCGTGGCTTGAAAAGCGTGAGGGCGCGGCAGAGGGCTGAGGCGCGCCTGCCTTAGCCGGCGTTCGCGGCGATCCATTCCTCCACCACCGGGGCGACCTTGGTGCGCCAGCGGCTGCCGTTGAAGATGCCGTAGTGTCCGGCGCCTTCCGCCATGTAGTAGCGCTTCTTTTCCTCGGCGAGGTTCGGGGTCAGCTTGAGTGCCGCCTTGGTCTGGCCGAGGCCTGAGATATCGTCGCGCTCGCCTTCGATCGCCAGCAGCGCGGTGTCGGTGATCGCGGTCAGGTCGACCACCTCGCCCTTGTGGCGGAACTCGCCCTTGGGGATCGAGTGCTTCTGGAACACCTCTTCCACGGTCTGGAGATAGAACTCCGCCGTCATGTCGCACACCGCGCGATATTCGTCGTAGAAGGTCTTGGTCGCCTGCGCGCTCGCATCATCGCCCACGGTGAGGTGTTTGAACATCTCGTAGTGGCTCATCATGTGGCTCGAAAGGTTCATGCTCATGAAGGCCGAAAGCTGCATGAAGCCGGGATAGACGCGGCGGCCAGCGCCGGCATATTTCATCGGCACAGTGGCGATCACGCTCTGGCGGAACCATGCGATCGGGCGCTGCATCGCCATGTTGTTGACCACGGTGGGGCATTCACGCGTGTCGATCGGGCCGCCCATCATGGTGAGGGTGGCGGGCGTCGCGGGCGACTTGTGAAGGTTCATCAGCGCGGTCGCGGCAAAGGCGGGCACGCTCGGCTGGCACACAGCCATCATGTGGATGCGCTGGCCGCCGGCTTCCGCATGAATGTGCTCTGCGAAGTCCATCAGGTAGTCGATGTAATCGTCGAGATCGAACTTCCCCGCGCTCGCCGGCACCATCTTGGCATCGGCCCAGTCGGTGATGAACACCTCCGCGCTTTCGAGCATCCGCTCCACCGTGCCGCGCAGCAGCGTGGCGTAGTGGCCGCTCATCGGAGCGACGATCAGCAGGCGGGGGCGGTCAGCCGGAGTGCCTTCCACGCGGAAGCGCAGGAGATCGCCGAAGGGGCGCTTCATCACCACGCTCTGGGTGACGGCATGGGGCTTGCCGTCAATTTCGACGCTGTCGATGCCGAATTCGGGCTTGCCATAATGCGCGGTGGCGTGAGCGAAGACATCGAGCGCGCTGGCGGCGAGCGGGCCCATGCCCATGCCGAAGGCGCTCAGCGGATTGGCGGGGTTGGACAGCATCCCGGCGCTGATCGAGGCGAGCGCGCTGGCGCTGTTCATCCAGCTGCGCTGCAGCTCGTAGGCATGGTAAAGCATCAACAAGACCTCGAAGCGACGAACATGTCCGGCACCTCATCCCGCGGGCACCTTGAGGCGACAGATGCGCCTTTGCGCCACGTTGTGCAATGCACAATATTGCGCGGCGCACACGCGGCGGAGCGTTCTGTTGCTTTTTGCACGTGAAATTCGTGCGCACCGTGGCTAATGCGGCGCAACCATGCACGGCGACACCCCAGACAACACGCGCCCGGCGGGCGATGGCCCCGAACCGGTGAACGCACCGGCAGGCGCTTTGGCCGACACTCCGGACGTGAGCGAAAGCGAGGCTGACGCCGCGCCCAAGTCGCGCAGTCTTGCGCCCTTGCGCATGGTGTTCGGCACGGCGCTGCAATACCCGCGCGAGATCGCCTTTGCCCTGCTGGCGCTGGTGATCACCTCGGCGGCGACGCTGGCGATCCCCTACCGGTTCAAGGTCATCATCGACGAGGCTTTCGGCGGGTCCGCCACCGCTGATGATATCGCCCACGCCTTCCAGTACCTGCTGATGATCGTGCTGATCCTCGGCTTCGGCACCGCGCTGCGGTTCTATTTCGTCAGCTGGCTGGGCGAGCGCGTGGTGGCCGACATCCGCCTGAAGGTGCAGGAGAACCTGCTGCGCCTGTCGCCCGGGTTCTACGAGGTCAACAGCCCCAAGGAAATCTCCAGCCGGATGACCAGCGACACCGCGATCATCGAGAATGTGGTGGGCACCACGGTCTCGGTGGCGCTGCGCAATTCGCTGACCGCGCTTGGCGGCATCGGACTGCTGATCTTTCTCGCACCCTCGCTGACGCTGGGGTTGCTGATCGGCATTCCGATCGTGATTGCCCCGATCGTGTTTTTCGGCCGCAAGATCCGCGCAGTCTCGCGCTCCAGCCAGGACCGGATCGCGGACGTGGGCGCCTATGTCACCGAAGTGCTCTCGGCGATGAAGATCGTACAGAGCTTCGGGCAGGAGACGCGCGAGGGCGAGCGGTTTGCAGGCGTGGTCGAGGAGACCTTCGCCATCGCCCGGCGGCGCATCATCCTGCGCGCGGCGATGACGTCGGTGGTGATCGTGCTGGTGTTCGGTGCGATCACGCTGGCGATGTGGCGCGGCGCGCTGGCCGTCAACGAGGGCACGATTACCCCGGGCGACATGGGCTTCTTCGTCTTTACCGGCGTGCTGGTGGCAGGCGCGCTGGGCGCTTTGACGGAAGTCTATGGCGATCTGCTGCGCGGTGCTGGCGCGGCGAGCCGACTGGCCGAACTGCTCGAAGCCAAGCCCGAGATTGCGCCCCCGGCTCGGCCTGAACGCCTGCCCGAGCCCGCGCGCGGCAGCCTGTCCTTCCGCAATGTCACCTTCCGCTATCCGGCACGGCCTGAAACCGCCGCGCTCAAGGACTTCACGCTCGAGATCGAACCGGGAGAGACCATCGCGATTGTCGGCCCGTCGGGGGCAGGCAAGTCGACGATCTTCCAGCTGGTCGAGCGGTTCTATGATCCGCAGGCCGGCACCATCCGTCTCGACGGCGTGCCACTGACCAGCGCCGACCCGGCCGATATCCGCGCCCGTCTGGCGCTGGTGCCACAGGACGGAGTGCTGTTCAGCGCCAATGCGCGTGACAATCTGCGCTACGGCCAGTGGGACGCCAGCGACGAGGATATCTGGCAGGCCGCCCGCGCCGCCAATGCCGAGAGTTTCCTGCGCGCCCTGCCGCAGGGCCTCGACACCTATCTGGGCGAGGGCGGGACGCAGCTGTCCGGCGGCCAGCAACAGCGCGTCGCGATTGCCCGCGCGCTGCTGCGCGATGCGCCGATCCTGCTGCTCGACGAGGCGACCAGCGCGCTGGATGCCGAGAGCGAGCAGCTCGTCCAGCAGGCGCTCGAAGGCCTGATGCAGAACCGCACGACGCTGGTGATCGCTCACCGCCTTGCCACGGTGCGCGCGGCTGACCGGATCGTGGTGCTCGATGAAGGCCGGATCGTCGAACAGGGCACGCATGAGGTGCTGAGCAAGGCGGGCGGTCTCTACGCGCGCCTCGCAAGGCTCCAGTTCGCTGCCGACGCGGCGTAGTTTCTGGGTTCGCTCGCGCGAACCGCAGACCTCCCTCCCCGCCTCCCCGCGCCCTTAATCGACGAACCGCACCCACGCTCGACGAAGCGCAACCTTTCGTGGGACGAGGCGTTAGGAGTGCTGCTCGCAGATTTCTGCACCAGCTCTCGGGGACACACCACATGATCCACAAGACCGCCTTGATCGGCGCCAGCCTATTCGCGCTTGCGCTGGCTGCGCCTGCCTTCGCCAATGACGACGCCCATGATCACGCTGCCGAGACGCAGCTGGCCCAAGGTGAGCCTGCCGCTTCGTCCCTGCCGACCATGAGCTTTGGCAGCTGGGGCTTCGATCCCGCTCTGCTGGCCGCCGATGTGAAGCCGCGGGACGATTTCAACGCCTATGCCAACCAGCGCTGGATCGATGCCAACCCGCTGCCGCCCGAATTCAGCCGCATCGGCGCCTTCGTGCTGCTCGGCGAAAAGAGCACCTATGACGTCAAGGCGCTGATGGACGAGCTGGCGGCAAAGGACGCCGCCACCCTCTCTGCCGACGAGCGTCGCATCCTCGACGCTTACAGTGCCTATCTCGATACCGCGGCCATCGAGGCTGCGGGCCTTGCCCCGGCCAAGCCCTATCTCGACCGGATCATGGCCGCGAAGAGCCTCGATGATCTCGCCATGCTGTGGGCCGAGCCCGGCTATGCCAGCCCGATCGGCGGCGGCGTGGGGATCGACGCCAAGCAGCCCGATCGCCACATCGCCAGCGTCGGCTTCGGCGGGCTCGGCCTGCCCGACCGCGATTACTATCTCGACACCTCGGAAAAGGGCGTCGCGATCCAGAACAAGTACAAGTCCTATCTCGCCTTCCTGCTGGGCGAAGCGGGCTATGCAGATCCCGAGGCGCAGGCCGCGGGAATCTATGCCTTCGAGGACAAGATCGCCCGCACCGTCGCGTGGGACCGCGCCGTGCGCCGCAACCGCGATCTGACCTACAATCTGCTCACCGCAGAGGAACTGGCTGCGATCAGCGGCAAGGTGCCGGTCACCGCGATGCTGGAGAAGATCGGGATTGCCGGCAGCCCCGGCTTCGTCGTCAGCCTGATGCCGCCCACGGCCGAGGAAGTGACTGCGCTCAAGCTCGATGCCGCCACCCTCGCCAAGATCGGCACCGGCGTGCCGGGCATGCTCGCGCTTCTGGGCGAAACCCCGGTCGAAACGCTGAAGGCGTGGATGGTCAAGGAAATGCTCTCGTCCAACGCGGCGGTGCTGCCCAAGCGGTTCGACGATGCGAGCTTCGAATTCTTCGGCAAGACCCTGCGCGGCACCCCCGAACAGCGCCCGCGCTGGAAGCGTGCCATCGGCGAGTCCGAAGGCCTCTTGGGCGAGCTCATCGGCAAGGCCTATGTCGCGCGCTACTTCCCGCCCGAAAACAAGGCGGCGATGGACGAGCTGGTCGCGAACCTGCGCGTAGCTCTGGGTCAGTCGATCGACGAGATCACCTGGATGGGCGCCGAGACCAAGACCCAGGCCCATGCCAAGCTCGCCAGCTTCGATCCCAAGATCGGCTATCGCCCGAACCTTGAGACCTATGAAGGCCTCGAAATCATCGCCGGCAACCCGATTGCCAACCGCATGGCGGCGGCCAAGTGGGGTCAGGCCGACAATGTCGCCAAGCTTGGCCAGCCGATCGACCGCACCGAATGGGGCATGCTGCCGCAGACGGTGAACGCCTATTACAACTCGGTGAAGAACGAGATCGTCTTCCCGGCGGGGATCCTCCAGCAGCCGTTCTTCGCGCTGACCAACGACATCGCGGTCAATTATGGCGCGATTGGCGGCGTGATCGGCCATGAAATGGGCCACGGCTTCGACGATCAGGGCTCCAAGTCCGACGCCAGCGGCGCGCTGCGCAACTGGTGGACTGAAGCCGACCGCGCGGCCTTTGACGGGCTCGGCAATGCGCTGGTGGCGCAGTATAATGCCTTCTGCCCGCTTGATGAAGGCAAGACCTGCGTCAATGGCCGCCTGACACTGGGCGAGAATATCGGCGACGTCGGCGGGCTTTCGATGGCCTACCGCGCCTACAAGCTCGCCACCAAGGGCAAGGACGTGCCGGTGATCGACGGCCTCACCGGTGATCAGCGCTTCTTCCTCGCCTGGGCGCAGGTATGGCGTTCGACCCAGCGCGAGGAGAACTACCGCAACCGCCTGCGCACCGACAGCCACAGCCCCGAGGAATACCGGGTCAACGGCGTCGTGCGGAACCTCGACGAATGGTACAAGGCCTTCAACGTGAAGCCGGGCGACAAGCTCTACCTGTCGCCGGAAAAGCGCGTGCGCATCTGGTAAGGGAGCCTTTGATTGCGGGGCCGCCTCCGCGGCCCAGTCCTCGGTGAGTCCTTGTTGGCCTACCGCTTCGCTACTTGAGGCCGGGTTTTCTCCCGCTACGCTCCGGGCACCTGCGGCTCGCGCGCGTGCGCTCGCGGCCCGTCCTGTGGCGGGGCCGGGCGGCACATGTCTCGGAAGGCCCGCTCCCCTGCCGGAGCGGGCCTTTTGGTTTGACTTGGCCGTCTCACTCGTCAAAGCCCTGCGCCCATGACCGATACCTTAGCCGCGATCCTGCTCGGCATCCTTGAAGGGCTGACCGAATTCCTGCCCGTGTCCTCGACCGGGCACCTGATCCTTGCCACCGAACTGCTCGGGTTCAATCAGGATGACTGGGAGGTCTTCAACATCGCCATCCAGCCCGCCGCGATCCTCGCGATCGTGGTGCTTTACTGGCGCACCTTCTGGGATGTGGCAAAAGGCCTGCTGGGCTTCGAAAAGGGCGCGCTGTCCTTCGTGGGCAACCTGCTGGTCGCCTTCTTCCCGGCGGTGCTGCTGGGGCTTGCATTCGGCGATGTCATTCAGGCGATGCTCGGCAATGCGGTGCTGGTGTGCTGGTCGCTGATCATCGGCGGGGTGGCGATCCTTGCCATCGAACGCTGGGCCAATCCTCCTGCGGTCGGACCGGGCGTCGCCGGGGTGCCGCTGCGCACCGCGGTTCTGATCGGCCTGGTCCAGTGCCTTGCGATGATCCCCGGGGTCAGCCGCTCGGGCGCGACGATCCTCGGCGCGATGGCCTTCGGGGTCGACCGCAAGACCGCCGCCGAATTCAGCTTCTTCCTCGCCGTGCCGACCTTGAGCGGGGCGACGGTCTACCAGATGGCCAAGCACGCCACCGCGCTCACCACCCGCGATTTCGAGCTGATCGCGATTGGCTCGGTGGTCGGCTTCGTGACCGCGCTGGTGGTGGTCAAGCTGTTCGTCGCGGTGGTGACCCGCATCGGCTTTGCGCCCTTCGCCTGGTATCGCATCATCGTCGGCGGCGCTGCGCTGGCGTGGCTCTCGCTGCGATAAGCGTCCCGCCTTCGGAACCACCTGCCTCCACGCTGGTTTGGGAGTCGGACCGGCCGCAGCCGGCAAAGCTGGAGTTGCAGGAAATAATGGCGTTACTGGTGCTGATTGTGTTGGGGGCAACCATGGGCTGGATGGCCTCGATCCTCGCGCGCAGCGAGGCACCGGGGACGATTCTGCGCCAGATCGCTCTTGGCGTTGCCGTGTCGGTGGTGGCCGGTGAAATCGCCAACGACGGCACGATGATCGGCAGCCTGTCCTTCCTCAGTCTCGGCGTGGCGCTGGCGGCCACGGGCGCCGCGCTGGTGCTCTACAATGCCGTCGCCCGCCGCCGGATCAGGGCCTAGACAGGCACCGCTCCGCTGCCCCGGCCGCCGCGCAGATGATATTCCTGCGTGCCCCCGTGCAGCACATTATCGACATCAATCACCGCCGAATTAGCATAGGTGAAGCCCGCCGGAAGGCTGCGATAGAGCCGGTCAAAATCGCGCTCCACCGTCTGGCGGTAGAGATCGGCAAAGCTCTCGATCACGAAATATGTCGGCTGCAGATCGCTGATCACGTAATCGGTGCGCATCACGCGGTCGACATTGAGCATGATGCGGTTGGGGCTCCCCGCCTCCACCGCAAAGCGCGCCTCGGTCGGCCCTGACAGGATCCCCGCGCCATAGGCCCGCACGTCGCCCGGGGCCTCCTCGATCAGGCCGAACTCCACCGTGTACCAGTAGAGCGCGCCCAGCGCCTTCAGCCGGTTGTAGCGCATCGCCTTCCACCCGGCGCGGCCATATTCCTGCATGTAGTCGGCATAGACCGGATCGGTCAGCATCGGCACATGGCCGAACACGTCGTGGAAGACGTCGGGCTCCTGGATATAGTCGAAGGTCTCGCGCGTGCGGATGAAGTTGCCCGCCGGAAAGCGGCGGTTGGCAAGGTGCCAGAAGAACACGTGATCGGGGATCAGCATGGGGACGGGCACCACGCTCCATCCGGTGAGGCTGCCCAGTTCTTCCGACAGCTTGCCGAATTCGGGGATGCCCCCGCGCGACAGATCGAGCTTCTCCAGCCCCGCCATGAAGGCCGAGCACGCGCGCCCCGGGAGCACCTCCATCTGGCGCGCGAAGAGATCGTCCCACACGCGGTGATCATCGGCGCTGTAATTGGTCTGCGCGGGCTCGAGCCAGTCCTCGCCGACATGCGCGGGGCGCGCGAGCGGCGCGGTGAAGACATCCGCGGCCATGTCTGGCAAGGTGGCAAAGTCGGGCTGGGGGTCTGCAAGTGTCGCCATGTCGTTGCAGATGATACTATCTCCCGCAGGCTGCGGCAACCGAAGGGGAGGCAATCATGGGAATGAAGCGCGAAGCCTATGAAGAGGCGCTAAAGCCACTGACGCTCGAACTGGTCAGCTTGGCGCGCTGGGTGAAGGCGACGGACGCGCGGGTGGTGGTGCTGTTCGAGGGGCGCGACACGGCGGGCAAGGGCGGCGCGATCGGCGCGGTGCGCGAGGCGCTGAACCCGCGCCAGTGCCGCACCGTGGCCCTGTCCAAGCCGACCGAGGCGGAGATGGGGCAATGGTATTTCCAGCGCTACATCGCCCACTTGCCGACCGCCGGCGAGATCGTGCTGTTCGACCGCTCATGGTACAACCGTGCAGGCGTCGAAAAGGTGATGGGCTATGCCGACGAGGCGCAGGTGAAGGCCTTCCTCAAGGCCGTTCCCGCCTTCGAGAAGCTGCTGGTGGATGATGGCATCCTGCTGTTCAAATACTGGCTCGCCGCCGACCAGGCCGAGCAGGAAGCGCGCCTGCGCGAGCGGCTGGAGGATCCGCTGAAGCGCTGGAAGCTTTCCCCCATCGATCTCGCCGCGCGGGCAAAATATGATGACTACACCAAGGCGCGCGAGGCGATGCTGGAGGCGACCCACACCAAGCACGCCCCTTGGACGCTGGTAGATTTCAATGATCAGCGGCGCGGGCGGTTGACGCTGTTGCGCGATCTCCTGAGCCGCATCCCCGATACCCACGCGGAGCCCGAGGCGATCGACTTCCCCGATCTGGGCCGGGAGCCGGTGAAGGAAAGGTTCGGGGTGCTGAAGCCGATCCCCGATTTTCCGATCGATTAAAGCCCCGCGCTCGCCTGCGTCACCTGCCTGCCATCATCGGCGAAGGCGGCGAGGTCATATCCCTTCTCGCCCTTCTTCATCACCAGATGCAGCGGCTCGTCCGCGATGGCGGGGGAAAGGCCGCGGAAGGCAAAAGAGCGCAACCGGTTCTCGCCCAATTCCTGCGCCGCCAGTTGCAGCAGCAGGCTCGCCGTGAGCGGGCCGTGGACCACCAGCCCGCGATAGCGCTCGACATCGCGGGCATAGGGCGCGTCGTAATGGATGCGGTGGGTGTTGAAGGTCAGCGCCGAATAGCGGAACAGCAGCCGCGCATCGGGAGTGATGGTGCGGGTCGCCTCCCAGCCTGCGGGATCGAAGCGACCCTCGCCCGGCGGCGGCGGGCTGAGCGGGGCGTCGGGCGCGGCGGCATCGCGGTAGACCAGCGTCTGTGTCTCGATCACCGAGGGTGTGCCATTGGCGGTGGTGGTGTGTTCGACGTCGACGAAAGCGAGCCGGCCCGAACCGCCCTCCTTCTCGCTCACCGAAGCAACCTTGCTGCGGCGCTCGATCACGGCCCCGATGGCGATCGGGGCGACGAACTGCATTCTCGATGAGGCCCACATCCGGCGCGGCATGGGAAAGGGCGGCAGGAAGCTCTGCGGCGAGGTGTCTCGCTGAGGGTGGCCGTCCTCGCCGAGGCTAGCCGAGGGTGCTTGCGGGGTGCACAGCGCCAGATGCACGCCCTGCGGCATGATCCGTGACGGAGGGGGCGGCAGATCGAAGGTGGCGAGCCAGCGGGCCGCGAGCGCTTCGTCCAGCCGGTCTGCGGCGCGGGCTTCGCGCCCGATCCACGCGGTGAAATCGGTCATGCGGCCCGCTCGAACACCGCCGCGATGCCCTGACCACCACCGATGCACATGGTCTCGAGCCCGTAGCGCACACCGCGCCGGTGCATCTCGTGCGCCATGTCGGCAAGGATGCGCCCGCCGGTTGCGCCGATGGGGTGGCCGAGGCTGATGCCCGATCCGTTGACGTTGAGGATCTCGCGGCGGCTATCGTCTGCCGACCAGCCCCAGCCCTTGAGCACCGCGAGCACCTGCGGGGCGAAGGCTTCGTTGAGTTCGACCATGCCGATATCGTCCCACGAATATCCGCGCCGTTCGAACAGGCGCTCCACGGCGGGCACCGGGCCGATGCCCATGCGCGAGGGATCGCAGCCCGCCGCCGCCCAGCCGCCGAACCACAGCATGGGCTCAAGGCCCAGTTCCTCGAGCTTGTCCTCCGCGACCACCAGACAAGCCGCCGCCGCGTCGTTCTGCTGACTGGCATTGCCGGCGGTGACGATGGCTGCTGGATCGCGCTTCAGATCGATCGGCGAGAGTTTGCCCAGCGTCTCCATCGAGGCATCCGTGCGGTAGCCCTCGTCATGATCGAAGATCACCGGATCGCCCTTCCGCTGCGGGATTGCGACGGGGACGAGCTGCTCGGCAAAGCGGTTCTCGGCCCAGGCCTTTGCCGCGTTCTGGTGGCTGCGCACCGCGAAGGCGTCGGCGTCTTCGCGAGAAATGTCGTAATCCTTGGCGAGGTTCTCGGCGGTCTCGATCATGCCGGTGATGACCCCGAAGCGTTCGACCGGCTGGCTCATCACGCGCCCGCGCGAAAGGCGGTCATGCAGCACCATGTCGCCCATCCGCACGCCCCCGCGCGCGGCGAGGGTGTAATGTTCGACGTTCGACATGGACTCGACGCCGCCTGCCACGACGACATCGGCCATCCCGGTCTCGACCATCATCGCCGCCGTCGCCACCGCCTGCACGCCCGAGCCGCAGCGGCGATCAAGCTGGAAGCCGGGGACTTCGATGGGCAGGCCCGCCGCCAGCCAGCTCCAGTGGCCGATCGCTGGCGCTTCGCCATTGCCGTAGCCTTGGGAGAACACCACGTCGTCCACCCGCGCCGGGTCGATGCCCGAACGCTCCATCAGCGCCTTCAGGATCACCGCGCCCAATTGGCCCGCGTTCATGCTGGAAAGCCCGCAGAGGAACTTGCCCACCGGGGTGCGCAAGGGGGTGCAGATAGCGGCGCGTCTGGTCATTCTCTCAATCCTTCAAAACCTCCGTTCGCCTCGAGCGTAGTCGAGAGGCCTCGCGCAGGTGTCTCGACTGCGCTCGACACGAACGGATGTGGTGTCACTTGTCGCTCAACGCCACAGTCCCCGCGTCGACCAGCTTGCCGATCGCGCTTGAGGACAGGCCCAGCTTCTCGGCCAGCACTTCTTCGGAATGTTCGCCGAGATAGGGTGCGGGCGCGGGATCGCCGGGCTCGCGACCGGGCAGGTTCGCGAAAGAGCGGGTGGCGGGGTAGTCAAAGCCCGAAGGGTTGGCGGGCGCGGGGCCGAACAGCGGGTTGTTCGCCACCAGCTGCGCGTCATTCGCCGCCTCGTAGGCGGTGCGATAGCGCTCGAAAGTGCAGGCCTCGGCCGCCATGCGCGCTTCGAGGGCGGCATAGTCCATCGTCTCGGCGGCGCGCTGGAACAGATCGAACAGCGCGGCGCGGTGATTGAAGCGCGGGGTATCCCCGTCGGCAAAACGCACGCCATGCTCGGCTTCCAGCGCGGCGATGCCCGCTTCGACGCCGAAAGCCTTGACCAGCCCGCCCCACTGCTTGGGGGTAAGGGCTGCGACCATGAAGCGCACCCCGTCCTTCGCCCTGAAGTCGCGCCCGAAAGCGCCCCAGATCGCGTTGCCGAGCCGCTCGCGGTCGCCGCCGCGATAGAGCACTTCGGCCATCAGCCCCGCGTTCGCCATCGTCCCGATCGCGACGTCTCCCAAGGGCAGGCGCACCTCGCTGCCCTCGCCCGTGCGAGTGCGGTGGTGGAGCGCAGCGAGCATGGCGAAGGCGCCATAGGCTCCGGTGATGAAGTCCCACGCGGGCAGCACCTGATTGACGGGGGGCGCGCTGGCCGGATCCCAATCTTCCGGCCCCGTCATCAGCGGATAGCCGACAGCAGCGTTGACAGTGAAGTCCATCGCCTGGCGCCCGTCATGCCAGCCCATGACACGCAGGCTGATCATGTCCGCGCGCCTGGCGGCCATCGCGGCATGGCTAAGGAAGCTCTGCTCCGGAAGGTTGGTGATGCACTGGCCCACCGCGCTCGCCAGTTCCACCAGCAGCTCGCGCCCCTCGCCCGATTGCAGATCGAGCGCGACCGATTTCTTGGCGCGGTTCAAGTTCTCCCACGAGAGCGAGCGGCCCTCGCGCGTCAGCATGTAGCGGTTGTAATCGAGCCCGCCCGCCTTGTGATCGACGCGGATCACCTCCGCCCCCATCTGCGCGCAATAGAGCCCTGCGGTGGGCGATGCGACGAAGCTGGAGACTTCGACGATGCTCAGGTCATTGAGGAGGTTGTACATCTAATTGGAAACCTATCGTGCTTGCCGCAGGAACCGGCTCGCTTGCGAGCCGCAAGCGCGAACGCGCGCCCGCAGCGACGCGACCTTCAGGTCGCATGAGCGAGGATTTCGCGCGCCGGAGGGCGTGCGAAAAATCAAGAATCCCTCCACTCACGCAGCATGTGCTTGGCGATCTGGAGCTGGAGGATCTGCGTCGTGCCTTCGTAGATGCGGTAGATGCGCGCATCGCGGAAGAAGCGTTCGGCGTCATATTCGGCCAGATACCCGGCACCGCCGTAGATCTGCACCACACGGTCCACCACGCGGCCGCACATCTCGCTGGCGAAGACCTTGAAGGCGGCGGCCTTGACGAGGATGTTCTCCCCCGCATCGGCGCGGGCGGTGACGTCCTTCATTATCGCTTCGGCAGCATAGATCTCGATCTCGCTGTCGGCGAGCATCTGCTGGATCAGCTGGAAGTTGGCGATGGGTTCGCCAAAGGCCTTGCGCTCGTTGGCATAGCGCAGCGCGGAATCGAGCGCGCGGCGGGCATAGCCGGTCGCCGCTGCGCCCACCGAAATGCGCCCGTTGTCGAGGCTCTTCATCGCGAAGACAAAACCCTTGCCGGTCTCCCCGCCAAGCAGCGCATCGCCCGGCACGCGCACATCATCGAGCATGATGTCGGAGATGTGGCTGCCTGACTGGCCCATTTTCTTGTCCGGCGACCCGCGCGAGACGCCCGGCGAATTCATCGGCACAAGAAAGGCGGAGACGTGGGCGTTCTTGGGCAGCGCCTCCTTGCTGGTGCGCGCCATGATCAGCGCGACATCGGCGTGGGGGGCGTTGGTGATGTAACGCTTGGTGCCGTTGAGGATCCAGCCATTGCCGTCCGGATCGGGCACGGCGGTGGTCGCAAGGCCCGCGCTGTCGCTGCCCGAACCCGGCTCGGTGAGGCCGAAGCAGGCGATGCGCCCCTTGGCGATCTTAGGATACCATTCGGCCTTCTGGGCCTCGGTCGCGCCGTTCTTGAGCGCGCTCGCGAACATGCCGACATTGATCGAGAAGATCGAGCGATAGGCGGGAGCGGCATAGGCCATGATGTTCACGACGCGGGCATATTGCGTCATGTTGAGCCCCGCGCCGCCATATTCCTCGGGCACGGAGAGGCCGAACAGGCCCATTTCGCGCATTTCCGCGATGATATCCTCGGGGATGCGATCATCGGCGATCACCTGCGCTTCGGCAGGGATCAGGCGTTCGCGGACGTAGCGGGTGAGCTGCTCGGCGAACTGCTCGAAACTGTCCTCGTCCATTCCCGGGTTACGGCTCGCGGCAATCGCGGATGCGGCGTTCATGTGTGTGGTGTCCTTGGCGGGTGCAACCCTGCCGGCACGGCGGGCCGCTGGTCGTTAGGGGGTCGGTCGGTTCACTGGCCGGACGGGGCGGGCGTGTCGCCTGTCATTTCGGCAGCAGGCGCAGGCGGCGGGCCGGCTTCGGGCGGCAGGCTGCGCTTGTCGAGCATCTCGGCTGCCTCGTCCAATGCCTTGGCCTCGCCCTCGCTTACCCCGCCCGGTGCTTCAGCGCCGCCATCGCTGCAAGCGGCCAGCAGAACGCTGGCGGCAAGCATCACCAGGACGGACGCGGCGCGGCGCAAGCTTACTGTCCGGCGGTTTCAGCAGCCGCGGCTGCCTCTGCGGCGACATCGGCGGCGGCATCGGCCGCATCCGAGGCGGTGGCGGACGGCGTCTCTTCGGCACCCGGCGCATCGGTGGCGGTCGCATCGGCATCGGCCGCGGGTGTCTCGTTCACCGGAGCCAGCGCTTCATCGGCGGGCATTTCGACCGTGTCGGCGCTCGCCTCGGTCGATGCGTCATCGGCGCTGCCGCAAGCGGCCAGCAACAGCATCGCAGGGATAGCCAGAGCCAGGGGGGCAATCTTTGTCATCGCAAACTCTCTCCTCGGGCGGGTGTTCGAACCGCTCCCTGCAAGCCATAACCAAGCCGATGGGGCAACGCCAAGTGTCAAATGGGCACACCTCCTCCACAAGCGGTGGTGAGGCATGGCGGGCGCGGGTATGATTGCAGCCATGATGAACAAGCGCCTGACTTCCGCCGCCGCCCTTGGCCTCATTGCGGCCACCGCCCTGCCTTCGGCCAGCCTCGTCGCCCAGCCTGCCGCGCCTGCTGCGGCTGCCTTCACCGTCGTCGAAACGGGCGGGAGTATTCGAGCCTGCAGGACGCGATCGACGCGGTCGGCAACAGCCGCGCCACGATCCGCATCGCGCCCGGCACCTACCGCGAATGTGCGGTGCAGGAGCAGGGGGTGATCGTTTACGAAGCCGCCGAACCCGGCAGTGCCACGCTGGCGGGCCGCGCCTGCGAGGGCAAAGCGGCGCTGGTGCTGCGCGGCACGGGGGCGGAGATTCGCGGGCTCGGCTTCACCGGCATCAATGTCGATGACGGCAATGGCGCCGGCATCCGGCTGGAGGCGGGCATGCTCAATGTCGCCTATGCGCGCTTCACCAACAGCCAGCAGGGCATCCTCACCGCCGCCGATCCTTCGATCCGCGTCTATATCCTGCGCTCCACCTTCAGCGGGCTCGGCACCTGCGAGAACGACGCGGGCTGCGCGCATTCGCTCTATATCGGCGACATCGCCTCGCTCACCGTGCGCGAGAGCCGGTTCGAGCGCGGCACCGGCGGCCACTACCTCAAGGCCCGCGCCGCCGAGGTCACCATCGAGAACAACAGCTTCGACGACGCGAACGGGCGCACCACCAATTACATGATCGATCTGCCCGCCGGATCGCGCGGCCGGATTGCCGACAACTGGTTCGTGCAGGGCCGCGACAAGGAGAACTACTCCGCCTTTATCGCGCTGGGGGCGGAGGACATCCTCCACCCCTCGGCGGGCCTCAGGATCGAGAACAACGAAGCCCGCTTCGTCCCCGGCCTCAGCCGCCAGAGCGCCTTCCTCGCCGACTGGACCGGCGAGCGGGTGGTGATGCAGGGCAACCGGCTGGCGGGCGGGATCACGCAGTTCGAGAAGCGCTAGGTCGCCGGGGGATCAAAAGCCCGGACATAGCGCTGTTCGGTCGCGGGGATCGTTCCGTTCAGGCTCTTGACCTGAAACGCCCAGCCCAGCTCCCCGGCGAGCCACATTGGTGTGTTCTGTTCAAACCCGAAGCGCCCGTAGATCGCGGGATTGCCGAGCACCGTGATCCCCGCAACGCCGCGGCCGCGCATGATCTCTTCGCCCGCCTCGATCAGCGCGCGGCCAATCCCTCGCCCCTGATGGGCCGGATCGACCGCGACCGGCCCGAGCACCACCCAGCCTTGATCACCGTTCACCAGCAAGGCGGGCGAATAGGTGATCTGGCCGATGATCGCCCCGTCCTGTTCGGCCACCAACGATAGCAGCAGATCACCGTCGGCGCGCAGCCGGTCGACAACCTCCTGCTCGTCGCCGTCGGCATAGGGGCGGCCGATAAAGGCGCGCCGCACCATGTCGTGGATCGCCGCCTCGTCGCCGGGGCGTTCCTCGCGGAAGGTGACGGCGGTCACAACAGTAGATGCCCTGACCGATCGCGCTTGGTCGCCAGATAGCGGGCGTTGTGGGGGTTCTCCGGGAGCTGGTGCGGCACGCGCTCGCTGACCGTGATCCCCGCCGCCTCCAGCGCCGAGACCTTGGCCGGGTTGTTCGTCAGCAGGCGGATCGTGCCCGCCCCCAATAGCTCCAGCATCCGCGCCGCCACCGGGAAATCGCGCGCTTCATCGGGCAGGCCCAAGCGCTGGTTGGCCTCGACTGTATCGAACCCCTGATCCTGCAAGCGGTAGGCGCGCAGCTTGTTGACGAGGCCGATCCCGCGCCCCTCCTGCCGCATGTAGAGGAGGACACCCCAGCCGCCGCTGTCCCGCGCCTCGTGCGCCATGGCGTGGAGCGCTGCGTCCAGTTGCGGGCCGCAGTCGCATTTGAGGCTGCCGAGGATGTCGCCCGTCAGACACTCCGAATGGAGCCGCACCAGCGGCTGGCGGTCGCCTGACTGCTTGCCGATGATGAGGGCAACATGTTCGCGCAGGTCCGCCGCCGAGCGGAAGGCGACGATTTCGGCTTCCTCGCAAGCCGAGACCGGCAGGCGCGCGCGGGTGACGATGCGCAAGGCGCCCGCGTCGGCATAGGCGGCAAGATCGCTTGGCGTGACCGGCACCGCCTCGCCCGCATCCACCGGATCGACCAGAAACGCGGGCAGGATCCCCGCGATCCGCGCCAGTTCGAGCGCGGCGGCAGCGGTCTCGGCCCATTCGAGGCTCACCGCCTTGAACGGGCCTTTGAGCGGATTGCCGAGATCGAGCGCGGGGTCGGCCACCGGCAGCGCATCGCGCAGGGTGAAGGCCTCGCCCCCTGCGATCAGGACGGGAGCGTGGGGAACAGCCGCCTCGCGCTGGTTGGCGAGCTTCAGCGTGGCGGCGCGCGCGGCGGAGATCAGCATCCGCTCGGCTTCCGCTCCTTGCGCAATCGCGGTCTCGACCGGGAGCAGAACCGGGCCGCCATCAAACGCCAGCGGCCAGCCGTGGCGCAGCGCATCCACCGCCTGCGCGGCGCGGCGTGACGGGGATGGCGGCTGCGTCAGAGGTCAAACTCCGTGATCAGCGGCACGTGATCGGACGGCTGCTCCCACGCGCGGGCATCCTCCAGCACGCGGTGCGCGCGGGACTGCTTCGCCACTGCGGGCGAGGCCCACATGTGATCGAGGCGGCGGCCCTTGTCGTTCTCCTGCCAGGCGGGATTGCGATAGCTCCACCACGAGTAATAGCGCGTCGGCGCGGGGATATGCTGGCGGCCGAGATCGACCCAGCCGTGGGCGTCCTGAAAACGGCCCAGCGTCTCGACCTCGATCGGCGTGTGGCTGACGACCTTCAAAAGCTGTTTGTGGCTCCACACATCGCTTTCGAGCGGGGCGATGTTGAAATCTCCGACGATCAGCGTGGGACGATCAAGCGTGTCGGCCCAGCGCGTCATCCGCCCGAGGAAATCGAGCTTCTGGCCGAACTTTGTGTTCACTTCGCGGTCCGGCACATCGCCGCCTGCCGGGACATAGACATTCTCGACCAGCAGATCGCGGCCCAGCACTTCGACCCCGATATGCCGCGCCTCGCCATTGTCCTGCCAGTCGTGGCGTGTCACTTCGCGGATCGGCACGCGGCTCACCGTGGCGACCCCGTGATAGCCCTTCTGCCCGCTCACCGCCTGATGGGTGTAGCCCAGGCTGGCAAGCGCCTCGGCCGGGAAGAGGTGGCTCTCGCACTTGATTTCCTGCAGGCACAGGATGTCGGGCGCGGCCTCGGTGAGCAGCTTTTCGATGAGGCCGACGCGCAGGCGCGCGGAGTTGATGTTCCAGGTGGCAACAGACAGCATGGGGGCGGACTTAGTTGGCTGCGCACCACAATTCCAGCTTTCACTTTCATGTCGCTTTGGGCCGCGATAGGGCTGGGCCGTTCCCGGAGACCTGTCATGACCCGCACCCTGTTCGCCGCCCTGCTCCTCGCCAGCACCATCGCCACCCCCGCGCTCGCCAAGGAGCGGCGCCACGCGCCCCCACCCGAACCGAAGGCGAAGAACGTCATCCTGTTCATCGGCGACGGCATGGGCATCTCCACCATCACCGCCGCGCGCATCTATGCCGGGCAGAAGCAGGGTCAGACCGGCGAGGAGTTCCAGCTCAGCTTTGAAAAGTTCCCCAATGCCGCGCTGGTCAAGACCTACAACACCAACGCGCAGGTGCCCGACAGCGCGGGCACCGCGACCGCGATCCACTCCGGACAGAAGACCCGCATCGGGGTGCTCGGCATCGGGCCGGCGGCGGAAAAAGGCGTGTGCAAGGATGCGCTGGCGAACCCGCTGCCGCTGCTGGGCGAAGAGGTGAAGACGCGCGGTCTTGCGCTCGGGATCGTCACCACCACCCGCATCACCCACGCCACGCCGGCGAGCGTCTATTCGCGCAGCGCCGACCGCGACTGGGAAAGCGATACCAACATCCCCGCCGACCAGCAGCAGGGCTGCAAGGATATCGCGCTGCAACTGGCCGAGGCGCGGTTCGACGTCGCGCTCGGCGGGGGCACGGCGATGTTCTATGGCAAGAGTGGTGGCGGCAGGCGCGCCGATGCGGCGGCTGATCTTCCCGCTGCTTGGGCCGCGAAGAACGGCGGGGTGGTGGTGAGGGATGCCGCCGGGCTCGCCGCTGCGCCGATGGACAAGCCGGTGCTCGGCCTGTTTAACCCCAGCCACATGACCTTCATGGCAGAGCGCAAGCCGGACTCGCCCGAACCCACTCTCACCGACATGACGGCGCAGGCGATTGCGCGGTTGAAGGCCGATCCTGACGGCTACTACCTGATGGTCGAGGGCGGGCGCATCGATCACGGCCACCATGCCGGGCAGGCGGGCTTCGCGCTGGAAGAGGCGGTCGAGTTTGCCCGGGCGGTGGAATATGCGGTTCAGAACACCGACCCTGCGGACACGCTGATCATGGTTACGGCAGATCACAGCCACGTCTTCACGATTGCGGGCTATCCGAAGCGCGGGAACGACATTCTCGGGCTGGTGGTGCCGCCTGCGGGCCGCGGCGAGGATGGCGGCGATGGGGTCTCGCCCCTGCTGGCGGCCGACGGCAAGCCCTATACCACGCTCGGCTATGCGAACGGGCCGGGTGCGGTGAGCGGCGAGCGCCCCATGCCGCAGACAGGCGTCGCGGCGCGCCAGCAGTCGTTGGTGCCGACCGGCATCGAAACCCACGGCGGCGAGGATGTCGCCCTGTTCGCCACCGGCCCGGGTGCGCAGCGCGCGCGGGGGGTGATCGAGCAGAACGTGATCTACGCGATCATCCGCAAGGCGCTGGGGTGGGATAAGGAGTAGCCGATAGGGTTGCGGCGGAGCGCCAATCGGCGGGCGAAGCCTCGCCGCAAGCGCGGACACGCGCCCGCAGCGATGGGGCCGTCAGGCCCCGTGAGCGAGCATCTCGTAGCCCGGGTGGGCGGCGGAACAATAAATAACTCCACAAAAACACAAAAACCCTCGACCCGGGGGCGATGGGTCGAGGGTTCCATGGAGCGTTCGTCACGCTATGTGCAAGGCGAGCTTCTAGCGAAGGGTGGGCAACAGGGGGGAAACCGCCCTTCAGCCGCCTTGTTGAGAATAATTAGCTCGCCCTGCCTTTCAGCTACATGAACAGTGCAGAAATTCTGTCGCTTTCATACAACCGTTCGGCGCGGAGCCGTTCACCCCGGGCGACGGGCCGTGCGGCGCGGATCCTTGAAGGTGAAGGTGCTGTCGGCCACCGGTACGCCGTAGCGCTGGTTCGACAGCTGCACCCGGGTGCGGTGATTCTGCGCATCGAGCGCGACCCACTGAGCGAGCTGCCAGCCGCCCGGCGCTGCCGCCTTGCGCACGAAGATCAGGTTGATCATCCCGAATTCGGGCTTCTTGGGATCGCGCACCTCGACGCTGATGACGTCCTTGTTGCCGGTCGGGACCAGCTTGCCATAGCGCTTCACATCGCGCTGCGGATCGAACAGCGCGCCCAGCGGCGAATTGCCGATCGGCCAGCGTTCGACCTGCGCAACCTCGTAATCGACCACGAACAGCGACTTGCCGTTGGAGATGACGAGGAGGTCCGAATCCTTGCCATAGTCGAAGCGGATCTTGCCCGGCCGCTTCAGCGTCATCACGCCCGCCGCGACATTGCCCGCGCGGTCGGTCTGGGTGAAATCGGCGCGCATGGTCGAAATGCCCCGCAGCGCGGCCACCACGGCATCGAGATCGCTGGCCGATTGCGCGGCGAGCGGTGCAGGGGCGAGACTGGCGGGAAGCGCCGGCACAAGGCCGAGCGCGAGGGCGCCGGCGCCAAGGCCGAGCATCAGGGTGCGGGCGGTGTCGGAAAATCTGGTCATGCCGACGCGACTAGGGGCGGAGGCTTGAACTGTCGATGAATTATCGCGCCCACCCGCCGGGCAGGCGCGAGAGAGCCGATCTTACTTGATCTTGGCTTCCTTGAATTCGACATGCTTGCGCGCCACGGGATCATACTTCCGGAAGCTCATCTTCTCGGTGATGTTGCGCGGGTTCTTCTTGGTCACGTAGAAGAAGCCGGTGCCTTCGCTCGAGACGAGGCGGATCTTCACGGTGGTGGGCTTCGCCATGGCGGTTTCCTGTCAAATCGATTGGCCCGCCAGACTGGCTGATCCGGGCGTCAAAAAAGCAAACGCGGCGCGCCCGGAAGGCCCGGCACACCGCACACGGCGGCGCCATTCGCCGATTCACGGGGAAAAGTCAAGGAGCGCTGGAGATCGAAAGCTTCGAGTTGCCGCAGACGCTGCAAGCAACTTTCTCTCTCCGAAAACCACGCCGTCGGGAAAGTTCACGTGTCTTGTGGTTCGCATGTTGGCGGTTTTGAAAGCCCATCTGATTTGAAATACAGTCATCACAGATTGGCGACCCGCGACGCCGAACAACAAGGCTCTCAATCTCATCAAGCACGGTCATGACTCATCCCCTTTCGGGGAGAGTGAAAACACGAAGCCTTAACCAGCGCTAGGCACTTTTTGACTCACCAGTCTCCGGCGCGGGGCTTGCTGCGATTGGCCTTCACCGTTCCGCGCACTTTCTTGACCTTCAGCCGCTCGGTCTTGCCGACGCGGTTGAGGCGGGTCTTGGCGCGTTTCTTGGGTTCTGTCTCGGCGTCTTCGAGCAGCGCGGCGAGCTTGGCGCGGGCGTCCTGGCGGTTGGCTTCCTGCGTCCGGTGCGCCTTGGAGGTGATGATCAGATCGCCGTTGCCGGCCAGTTTCGCGCCTGCCAGCGCCCGCAGCCGCGCGAACACCGGCGGGGCGAGCCTCAGGGCGTAGATATTGACACGCAGCTCGACTTCGGTGGCGACCTTGTTAGCATTCTG
Source organism: uncultured Alphaproteobacteria bacterium (assembly GCA_903934325.1). Lineage (GTDB taxonomy): Bacteria > Pseudomonadota > Alphaproteobacteria > Sphingomonadales > Sphingomonadaceae > Erythrobacter. The sequence continues at coordinate 136,742 of CAIZNH010000041.1, forward strand.
TCCGCCCGGGCCGGAGCCTGCGAGAAAGCTCTCGCTCGCCAGCCTGAGCGCACGGCTCACCAGCGGCTCGGGCGCGTCCGATTCATCCATCGCGCGCGCCGAGCGCCGCGAAATCGGCTGGGAGGGGTGCGCGGGCCTCGATCGGGGTCTTGCCCGCACGCGTGACAGTGAGGCTCTCGGCATGGAGCATGGTGCGCCGCGCGCCTGCCACCGCGCCCGCGCCATAGACCGGATCGCCCAGCAACGGGGCACCGAGGCCCTTCAACGCATGGACGCGCAGCTGGTGGGTGCGGCCGGTTTCGGGGCGGAAGCGGATCAGGCTGTGCGGCCCCAACTCCTCGAGCAGTTCCCAGTGCGAGACCGCGGGCTTGCCCTTCTTGGCTGCGATCATCCGCCAGCCTTTCTCGGCCGAGCTGATCTTCGCCAGCGACAATTCGATCGTGCCGCTGGTGCCCGGCGGGCGTCCGGCAAGGATCGCGAGATAGGTTTTGCCCACCAGGCGGTCCTCAAAGGCGCGGTTGAAGCGGGCGAGCGCCTTCGGATTGCGGGCGAGCAGCAGGCAGCCCGAGGTGTCCGTATCCAGCCGGTGCACCGCCACGGGCGGGCGCTGGAAGCCGAGTTTCAGCGCTTCGAGATGGTTTGCGAGACTGGCCCCACCCTTGCGCGGGGGATCGACCGGCAGGCCCGCGGGCTTGTCGATGACGAGCGCCTCGCCGTCTTCATAGAGGATATCGATTTGCGGCATGACCTGTCTTAACCGTTCGTGCTGAGCTTGTCGAAGCACCGCACTTATCTTTGGAAGCAAGTGCGGGAAGTGGAAAGACGGCCCTTCGACAAGCTCAGGGCGAACGGAGAGTTGCTAGATCAGTTCGGCCTTCATCAGCCCGCGCAGGGCGTTGCCGATCCGGAAGCCGTTTTCGAGATCGTTCAAGGTGAGTTCCGCCTCGCGGGCGCGCCCGCTCGCGATCAGCTCCTCGCGCAGCACACCGGGCAGCAGGCCGAGGGTAACAGGCGGGGTCAGCAACACGCCGTCCGGCCCGTCTACAAAGACGCTGGTCCAGCTGCCTTCGGTCACCAAGCCGTCGGCGCGCACCAGCACGGCTTCGCTAGCGCCATAGCTGCGGGCGGCGGCAAGGGCATCATCATAGAAGCCCCGGTCCGAGGTCTTGTGCGCCAGCCGCCAGTCGGAAGGATCGAGCGGATGGGGGAGCGCTGCGACCTTCGCCGGCTCCTCCAACATCGGCGGCACCGGCGCGGTCTCCAGCGCGCTTGCCCCGCTGCGCGAGACCAGCAGGCGGACGCGGGCGGGCGCGTCGAGTTCGAAACACAGGGCCTGGATCTGGTTCCTCAGGGCATGGCGATCAAAGGCAAAGCCGAGCACTTCGGCGCTCGCCTTCATCCGCGCGAGATGGCGTTCGAGCAGGGCGATGCCGCTGTCCGGCTCGAAGCGCATAGTCTCGATCAGATCGCACTGGGCCGCGGTAAGCCCCGGTGCAGCGCGGCGCAGGAAGCCCGCCTTGACCTCGCATTCGCGCCGTTCGGCCATCGCATCGCTGTCCGCGACAATCGCCGAGCCGATGCCGAGCACGGCAGAGCCTTGCCCGTTTTCGATGGGCGTGAGGAGCAGGGTGCGGATTGCGACGTTGAAGGCGGCGTTGCCGTCTGCGTCGATCCGGCCAATCGCCCCGCAGTAAGGCCCGCGCGCATCGCGCTCCACCTCGGCCAGCAGTTCCATCGCGCGGATCTTTGGCGCGCCGGTGATCGAGCCGCAGGGAAACAGCGCCCGCACCAGATCCATCGCGCCCTTGCCGGGGCTGAGGCGCGCACGCACGGTGGAGACCATCTGGTGCACCGTGGGATAGGTCTCGACCGCGAAAGGCGCATCGACATGGACGCTCCCCGCCTCGGCCACGCGCGACAGATCATTGCGCATCAGATCGACGATCATGAGGTTCTCGGCGCGGTCCTTCACCGAGGAGGCAAGCTCCTCCACCGCCGCGCGGTCCGCTGCCGGATCGGCGGCACGGGGGCGGGTGCCCTTCATCGGCTTCACCTTCGCCTCGGCACCATTGAGGGCGACGAACAGCTCGGGCGAGAAGCTCAACAGCCAGTGCGATCCGTCGAAAATCAGTCCGCCATATCCCGCGCGGCTCCCATCGCGCAGGGCGGCGTAGAGCCCGACCGGATCGCCGCGGAACGAGCCTGCGAGCGGGTAGGTGAGGTTCGCCTGATAGATGTCGCCAGCGCGGATCGCTTCGTTGAGGGTGGCAAAGGCCTCGGCATAGCCGCCGGGGGAGAGCTGCGGCTCCATCGGGCCGATCGTGCCGGTGCCCTCGGCCCGATCGGCGAGCCAGGCTGGGACATCGGCGGCGGCAATCCGGCGCGGGGCATCGAAAAGCCCGAGCCACACGAGTGGACCGGCCGCACCAGAGCGCGCGGCGGCTTGGGCTGCCAGCTTCGGCTCGAGCGCGAGGCCTGCTTCATAGGCGAGATAGCCCGCCAGCACCCCGCCCTCGTCCACCCGCGCCGCCTCCGCCGCGGCGAGCACGGCTTCGACCTCGTCCGGACGGTGAGCGACGAACAGCGCGCGCGGGGCTTCGTACAGCAGCGCGTCGGCAGCGCCTTCTCCCGCGCGGGCATCATCAAGCAGAACAAATGGCGGCGGCTGACCCATCGCGTGTCCTCTTAGCCCAATTCCGGGCCAAGTCGAGAACTTGACCGAAGCCCCCGCCCCCTGCACATCACGGCGAGCTCAAGCGATTAAGGCATAAGGCAAAGGGACGGGTAATGACGGACACGGCAAGCGACATCTTTCTCGGCCTTGGCGCGGATGGATCGCGCCAGGCGCTGGCGCTGAGCCGCTCGAACCGCCACGGGCTGATCGCGGGGGCGACCGGCACCGGCAAGACGGTGACCTTGCAGGGCATTGCCGAAAGCTTCTCCGCCGCCGGGGTGCCGGTGTTCCTCGCCGATGTGAAGGGCGACCTGTCGGGCATCGCCATGCCGGGCTCGCCCACCTTCAAGCACGCCGACAAGCTTGAATCGCGGGCGAAGGAACTGGGCATCGCCGACTATGCCTATGCCGACAACCCGGTGATTTTCTGGGACCTTTACGGCGAGCAGGGCCACCCGATCCGCACCACGGTGTCGGAGATGGGCCCGCTGCTGCTGTCGCGCCTGCTCGATCTCAACGAGACGCAGTAAGGCGTGCTGCAGATCATCTTCCGCTATGCCGACGAGAACGGGCTGCTGCTGCTCGACTTCGCCGATCTCGCCGCGCTGCTGGCCTGGGCCAACGAGAATGCGGCGACGCTTTCGGGCACCTATGGCAATGTCACCAAGCCCTCGGTCGGCTCGATCCAGCGCCAGCTGCTGAGCTTCGAGGCGCAGGGCGCGGACCATTTCTTCGGCGAGCCTGCGCTGGAGATCGGCGACTTTCTCAAGGTGGACGAGAAGGGGCGCGGCTATGTGAATGTGCTGGCCGCCGACAAGCTGATGCGCAGCCCCAAGCTCTATGCCACCTTCCTCCTGTGGCTATTGTCCGAACTGTTTGAATCGCTTCCCGAAGTCGGCGATCCGGAAAAGCCCAAGCTGGTGTTCTTCTTCGACGAGGCGCACCTCTTGTTCGACGATGCGCCCAAGGCCTTGGCTGACACCATCGAACAGGTGGTGCGCCTGATCCGGTCCAAGGGCGTGGGGGTGTTCTTCGTCACCCAGAACCCGATCGATATTCCCGAGGAAGTCGCGGGCCAATTGGGCAATCGCGTCCAGCACGCCCTGCGCGCCTTCACCCCGCGCGATCAGCGCGCGATCAAGGCGGCGGCGGAGACCTTCCGCGTCAATCCCCGGCTCGATGTCGAGAGCGTGATCACCGAGTTGAAGGTGGGCGAGGCGCTGGTCTCGACGCTCGACGAGGACGGTGCGCCGACGATTGTCGAGCGCACGCTGATCAAGCCGCCGCGTTCGCGCCTCGGGCCGGTGGAGCCCAAGGAGCGGGCGATCATCCAGTCGGTCAGTCCGGTGGAGGGCAAATACGACACCCGCGCCGACCGCGAGAGTGCTGCCGAAGTGCTGGCCGCCAAGGCCGCCGATGCCGCCGCCACCGCCGTGGAAGTGGCCGAAAAGGGCCGTGAGGAAGTGGGCAAGCGCGAGCGCAAAACGCCTTCCATGTGGGAGAAGGCGGGCAAGAGCGCGATGACGGCAGCGGGCGGCTCGCTCGCCTCGATGGCGGTCGCTGCGGTGCTCGGCAAGAAGTCGAGCGCTGACCCGCTGCGCACCGGCGCAACCGCCTTTGTCAGGAACCTGCTGGGCGGGCTGATGCGCTGAAATCCCGCCGCAAAGGCCCCCGAACCCCCCAATGTTTCACGTGAAACATCGGGTATCGGGGTGCCATCTGGGGGTCATCTCGGGGTCAACTGGGGGTCAAACCGGGCCTGGATTGAGAAGAATCGCCCGGAATCGGCCAGAATCGCCCCGCCTGCCTCAAGATTCGGCCGGCTGCACCATGCAGAACACGTTCAGCTTGTTGCCGTCCGGATCGCGGAAATAGCCCGCATAAAAGCCGTCATCCCCGCGCGGGCCGGGCGCGCCTTCATCGCTGCCGCCGTGGGCCATGGCGATGTCATAGACCGCGTGGACATCATCGGGCGCCTTCACCTCGAGCGCGACCATCACCCCGTTGCCTACGCTCGCGGGCTGGCCGTCGAACGGCACCGTTGCCGCGATGCCGGTTGCACCGCCCCATTCGCCCCAGGCGATGAAGGTTTCGAACTCCATCATCCGTCCCACGCCGAAATGCGTGGCAATCGCATCATAGAACGCCGCCGCGCGCGGTAGATCATTGGTGCCAAGGGTAACGTAGCCGATCATCTGTATTCCTCCCTTACCGCGACTCGGTATGTAGGAACATTATAGGAACACAGAGGCGGTCACAAGCTATGATGGTGGCAAGCTATCGGCCCGCCAACGGACGGGCCGCGAGCGCACGCGCGCGAGCCGCAGGCGATCCGGCGCGAAGCGACGGAAGCTCGCCGAGGACGAACGCGCGGAGGCGCGTTCGCAACCAAAGAAGCCAAGCCCCGTGTCGAGCACGGGGCGCCCTCCTCAAAGCGCTGCGGTCTCCCGCTCCAGCCATGCGAGATCCTCGCCCGTCAGCTGCGGTGCCAGCAGGCTGCGCACCTTGGCGTGATAGGCGTCGACCCATGCGATCTCGTCCGCCGTCAGCAGGCTCTTTTCGATCAGCTTGCGGTCCAGCGGCACGAAGGTCAGCGTCTCGAAGCCGAGATAGCGGCCTTCCTGCCCTGCAATCGCCCGCTCTTCCACCAGCACCAGATTCTCGATCCGGATGCCGTAGTGGCCCTGCTTGTAATAGCCCGGCTCGTTCGAGAGGATCATGCCCGCAAACAGTTCCTGCCCCGTGCCGGCCTGCCCGCCCGAAGGCTTGGCGATGCGCTGCGGGCCTTCGTGCACGCCGAGGAAGCTGCCGACCCCGTGGCCGGTGCCGTGGGCGTAATCGACACCCGCTTCCCACAGATATTGCCGCGCCAGCACGTCGAGCTGGCCGCCTGCCGTGCCTTGCGGGAACACCGCGCGGTCAATCTGGATATGGCCTTTCAGCACGCGGGTGTTGCGATCGCGCATTTCCGCCGAGGGTTCACCCGGCCCCACCCACACGGTGCGGGTGATATCGGTCGTGCCGCCCGGATACTGCCCGCCGGAATCGACGAGGTAGATCGAACCCGGGGGGATCGGGATATTGCTGTCCTCGTCCACCTTGTAATGCGGCAGCGCGGCGTGGCCGGCAGCGGCGGAGATGGTGTCGAAGCTCAAATCCCGCAGGCCCGCATCCTCGGCGCGGAAGGCGGCGAGGCGGGCGGCGGCCGAGAGTTCATCGACCCCGCCCTTGGGGCCTTCCACTTCCAGCCAGCGCAGGAACCTGGTCACCGCAGCGCCGTCACGCGCCTGCGCGTCGCGGTGGCCCTGCTGCTCGGCGGCGTTCTTGATCGCCTTGGCAAGGATCGTCGGGTCCTGCTTGAAGGCGACCTCGGCGCCGCCCGCCTTCAGCCCCTGCGCAATGCCGACCACGGCGAAGTCCGGATCGAGCGCGACATTCTGTCCGGCGAACTCGCCCGTCAGCGCGCCTTCGAAAGCGGCGCGATCACGGATGGTCACGGCATTGCCAAGGTGGCGGGTCAGCTCGGGCGTGACCTTCTCGGGCGCGATGAACAGCTCGGCGCTGCCATCCTTGCGGGCGATGACATAGGACAGGGCAACGGGCGTGTGCGACACATCGGTCCCGCGGATGTTGAGCAGCCATGCAATCGAATCGAGCGCGGGGATCACCACCGAGTCATGGCCCTCGCGCGCGAGCCAGTCGGCTACCGCGGCGCGCTTGTCAGCCGAGGAACGGCCTGCCAGCGCCTCGTCATAGGCCTGCGCGGGTGCGGGCGAGGGGGCGGGCTGATCGGCCCACACTGCGTCCAGCGGATTGCCCTGCGCCGCGACCAGCGCGATGCCCTTGGGCGCGAGCGCCTTTTCCAGCGCCTGCGTCCAGCCGAAGGTGTGGAGCCAGGGATCATAGGCGATCTTTGCGCCCTCGCCCGCCACCTCGGCGAGCCAGCCCGCGAGCGTATCGGCGGGCACGCTCTTGTATTCGAACAGATTGCCGTCGACCTGCTCGCGCACCTGCACGGTGTAGCGTCCATCCACGAAGATCGCCGCGTGGGTGAGGGTGACGGCGGCAAAGCCCGCCGATCCGCCGAACCCCGTCAGCCAGTTCAGGCGTTGGGCATAGTCGCCGACATATTCGCTCATGTGTTCATCGGAGATGGGGATGATGAAGCCGGTGAGGCCGCGCCGCTTCAATTCCTCGCGCAGGGCGGCAAGGCGGGCTTCATGGGTTTGCATCAGCATGTCGTCGATCCTCGGGCGCGGGCACTTGCCGCCCATCAATGTGTTGTTACAACCGCGAACATAGGCCCAAAGGCCTCGCCTTTCCACCCAGACGACAACGGGAACCACCGCGATCCATGACTGACCGCATCAGCCGCCTTGCCTTTGCCTGCGCGCTTGCCGCCACCACCTTTGCCCCTGCCGCCGCGAACACCACCCGAGAGGAACAGCCCCGCGTGACCACCCCGTCTTCCGCCGCCCAAGATCATAGTGGCGAGATCAAGCCGCCCGTCGCCGCCAAGAAGCCGCACAGCTACACGCATCACGGGATCACCATCGAAGACCCCTATGACTGGCTTTACGACAAGTCCTATCCCACCGTGGACGACAAGGCGGTGCTCGATCACATCAAGGCGGAAAACGCCTATTTCGAGGCCAAGATGGGCGCGCAGGCTCCCTTCACCGAAGCCCTGTTCACCGAGATGCGCGCGCGCATCAAGGAAGACGATTCGACCGTGCCCCAGAAGGATGGCGACTACTTCTACTGGAGCGAGTTCGAGGAAGGCGCGCAATATCGCAAGCACTACCGCGCGCCAGCTGTCGGAGACATGGCCGATGCAGCCAAGGCCGAACTGCTGATCGACGAGAACGCGCTTGCCGAGGGCCACGAATATTTCAGCCTCGGCGCGGCCTCGATCAGCCAGAGCGGGCGCTTCCTCGCCTATTCGACCGACACCAACGGCTCGGAACGCTACATCGCGCGGATCAAGGATTTGCAGACCGGCGAGCACCTGCCCGATGTGATCGAGAACCTGCGCGGCGATCTGGTGTGGGTCGCGAATGACACTGCGCTGGTCTACGGCCCCTCGACCGAGGAGTGGCGCACGCTGGAGGCCAAGCTCCACGTGATCGGCACGCCGGTGAGCGAGGATGTGACGCTCTACAAGGAGGAAGACCAGTCCTTCGGCGTCGGCACCGGCCTTTCCTCGCAGGAAGACTGGCTGATCATCGCCACGGGTGACAACGAGACGAGCGAAGTCCGCCTCGTCCCCGCCGCGAACCCCACCGCCACGCCCATTCTGGTGAAGCCGCGCAGCAAGGGCGTGGAATATTCTGTCGACGTGCGCGACGGTGAGCTGTGGGTGTGGACCAATGATGATCACACCAACTTCCGCCTCGCCAAGGCGAAGCTGGAAAGCCCAAGCGTCTGGCAGACAGTGATTGCCGGATCGGATGATTTCTATCTGACCGGATTCGAGCTCTACAAGGACTTCTTCGTCACCGAAGGGCGGCTGGACGGCCTCGATCAGATCCAGCTGCGCCAATATGCCGATCCCGCGACAATCACGCCGATCACCTTCCCGGAAGCGAGCTACACGGCGGGCCTTTCCAACAACCCCGAATATGATGTGAGCAAGCTGCGGCTGGCCTATCAGTCGATGGTCACGCCGAGCACGGTCTATGATTATGACGTGAAGACCGGCGCGCTGACGACGCTGAAGACGCAGGTCATCCCGAGCGGCTATGACCCCTCGCTCTATGTCGCCGAGCGGGTGACGATCACCGCGCGCGACGGGACGCAGGTGCCGGTCAGCGTGATGATGCGCAAGGACCGCGCGGAAATTCTGAAGAAAGCCGGGATCGAAGGGCCGGGGCCGCTCCACCTCTATGCCTATGGCGCCTATGGCTATGCCATCCCGCCGGGCTTTTCGACCACGCGGCTTTCTCTGGTGGATCGCGGGTTCGCCTATGCCATCGCGCATATCCGCGGCGGGGATGATCTCGGGCGGCGCTGGTACTTGCAGGGCAAGATGTTCGAGCGGACCAACACCTTCAACGATTTCGTCGATGCAGGCCGGGGCCTGATCGCCAAGGGCTACACCGCAGAAGGCAAGGTGACCGCCAGCGGCGGTTCGGCGGGCGGCGAGCTGATGGGTGCGATCATCAATCAGGACCCCAGGCAATATGGCGCGATTGTCGCCCATGTGCCCTTCGTCGATGTGCTGGGCACGATGCTCAACGAGAAGCTGCCGCTCACTCCGGGCGAATGGCAGGAATGGGGCAACCCGATCGAGAGCAAGGAGGCCTTCGCCTATATCCTGTCCTATTCGCCCTATGATCAGGTGGTGGCCAAGGCCTACCCGCCGATGCTGGTGACTGCCGGCCTCAACGATCCGCGCGTCACCTATTGGGAGCCGGCCAAGTGGGTCGCCAAGCTGCGCGAGGTGAAGACCGACGACAACCTGCTCCTGATGAAGACCAACATGGGCGCAGGCCACGGCGGGCAGTCGGGCCGCTGGAACAGCCTCAAGGAGACGGCGGAGGAATACGCCTTCATCCTGTGGCAGATGGGCATGGCCCCGAAGAGCGAGGGTAAGTGACCAGCCCCGGCACGATCATCTACCGCCTGTCGCTCGTCGTGATGGTGGCGAGCGCCGCCGTGATCGCGCTGTGGCTGGCGGCGCTCAAGGACTATTCCTATGCGGCGCTCGCCGCGCCTGCGTCCTTCGTGGGCGCCGCGAGCTGGAGCGTGGCCGGAATTGTCGGGTGGCGTGCGTGGTTCATCCTCCTGCTCCCCTTCTATGCCGCGCCGTTCCTGCCGTGGGCGGAGTGGATGCATGGCTGACCGCTTTACCCGCAGCTTCCGCGCAGAGCCGCAGCACATCGACGAGCTCGGCCACGTCAACAACACTGTCTGGGTGCAGTGGATCCAGGACATGGCCACCGCCCATTGGGACGCGGTCGCGCGCCCCGAGGACCGGGCGGCGTTCTTCTGGGTCGTGGTGCGGCACGAGATCGACTATCGCGGCAATGTCTCCGAGGGCGAGACTGTCACCGCCGAGACATGGATCGAAGGCCCGGCGCAGGGCGCAAAATCGCTGCGGCGGGTGGAGTTCACCGACGCGAGCGGCAAGCGGCTCGTCAGTGCCGCGACCACATGGGCGATGCTTGATCGGGCCACTGGCAGGCTCGCCCGTGTGCGGCCCGAGGTGCTGGAGCCTTTTATGTGAAGGTTCAGACCACCCGCCTCGCCTCCCCGCCCGGCCACCATAACATAGTGGTACTATTGATGGCCGAGCGGGGAGTCGGGGCGGGAGGTCTGTGTCGCGCGTGAGCGCGACCGCAAGCAAGCTACGCCGCTTCCTCGCGTTTGCGCGGGGCGGGTCTTTCGGCGAAGACGGTGAGGCGTTCATAGGCGAGACGGTTGCGGCCGCTTGCCTTGGCTTCGTACATCAGCGCATCGGCGCGGGCGTAGAATTCGGCAAAGGCCATGCTGCGCCGCGCCGCCTGGGCGAGGGTGATCACCCCCATGCTCGCGGTCACCGGCAGGTCGAGCCCCGGCACATCCTGCGCGATGCGGATCGGGATCGCCTGCCGCAGCGCCTCGGCACGTTCCAGCGTGCGATCGCCGCGCAGCAGCACCACGAATTCCTCGCCCCCCAGACGCACCGCAATCGAATCCCGCTCGCCGGTGGTGCGGATCGCGTTGGCGCAGGCGATCAGGGCCGCATCGCCCACCTGGTGGCCGTGGAGGTCGTTGATCGCCTTGAAGCGGTCGAGATCGATCAGCGCGAAGGTATTGAAGCCCTGCGTCAGCAGCTCGTCGAAGCGCGCCTCGATCGCGCGGCGGTTCATCAGGCCGGTGAGCGAATCCCGCGTCGAGATCTGTTCCAGCATCCGCGCCTCGGTCAGCGCCGCATCGCGCTCTTCACGGATCGCGAAGAAGCGGTCGGCAATCGCGAGGCTGATCACCACCACTTCGATCCCGGTCGCCATGAACATCATCAGATCGAGGCTGGCAGGCCCCGCATAGACGCCCAGACCCCGGGTAAGGCGTTCGATCGAGGTGAGGATCAGCGGGAACCACGCCGCCGCGACCCACTTGGCCGAACGGCTGCCGCGCAGGATCGCATGGATCAGCGCCACACTGACAATCACCGCCGCAGGGGTGATGGTGAGGAAGTAGCCGGTGTCGTCGAATGCCTGGGTGGCGTGGAACTGGATCGCAAAGAAGCCGGGCACGGCAATCGTCCAGCACCCGGCCCAGAAGGTCAGCCGCCGCATCCCGCGCGAAAGGGCGCCGCGTTCGAGGAAACGGCTGAGGAACAATAGCGCCGCCCCGCAGCCCACCGCCCAGCACAGCGGCGCCATGATCGCGAGGAAGGCCACCGGCAGGCTTGCCACCACCGAGATCACCCCGCCGGCAAACAGCACATAGCCCATCATCGCGACGACCATCAGCGCGTGGAACAGCACGAAGCTTTCGCGCAGGACGAGGTAGAAGCTGACATCGAACATCAGCGGCAGCACCAGCATCCCCAGCACCAGTGCGAGCAGCATCATCTCTTCGAGCGTGCGCGCGGCATCCTCGGTGTGGCGCACCAGCCCCGCCTCGGTCAGCAGCGGGATCGAATGGGGGCGCTCGATCCGCGCCAGCACGGCGGTGGTGTCAGGGGTGATTTCGGGCAGAGCGAGCTGGAACACCGGGCCGCCGGGGAAGGATTTGCCTTCGCTTTCGGTGTAGCGCACCCCGCGCAAACTGCCGTCACGATCGAGCGCATAGAGCGTGATCGCCTCGAACCGCGCGGTGCGGGTGAAGAAGTGCCGCGGCACGACCTCACCCTGCCAGCTCGCCGCATCGAAACGCAGCCAGCCGAGCGGTTCGCGCGCGGTCCAGCCTTCGCCGGTGCAGTTCCAGGCATCCTTCGGGATCATGGCTTCGACGGTGCGCGCGGCATCGGTCGCGGCGTGGCAGACGGGAGTTGCGACAGTGCCGTGATGTTCGTCCGCCGCAGCCGGCACGGCCAGCCCCAGTGCCAGCAGCACTGCAGCAATCCAGAGCCTGAAAATGTGGCGGGGGGCGAACATGGCGGGGAACTAGCAGCAAATCCCCTAATATGCTGTTAAGCCCGTTAACTCCGTTTCGGAGGAAAAATCATCCGTTTTCATGGAGATATTCGCAGGGCCGGGCTGCGCGTGTGCAGCAATGCAAAGCCTGTTCTGCCAGCCGCCGGCCCATCCCTGCCGCGCCGCACCAGAGCTGCTGCGGGCGGGGCGTGCGGATTTGTCATTTTGTTGTCATACAAGCGGACTAGCGCGCAGGCAGACAACAGCATCCGGACCTTGTGATGAACATGAAGAACACCGCTCCCACCCGCACTCTCGCCGCGCTCGCGCTGGCTGCCCTCTCCCTCACCGCTTGCGGCGGCACGGGTGACAGCAGCGGCGGCTCGCGCAATTCGGTCCACGCGGTGGGCTCCTCGACGGTCTATCCCTTCGCCAAGCTGGTGGCCGAGAACTTCGCCCGCTCGAACACCGATTTCCGCTCGCCGCTGATCGAATCCACCGGCACGGGCAACGGCATCCAGCTGTTCTGCAAGGGCCTTGGCGCCAATACGCCGGACATGGTCAACGCCTCGCGCCGGCTGAAGGACAGCGAGTTCGACAGCTGCAAGGCCAACAAGGTCGACGAGATCATCGAGCTTCAGGTCGGCCTCGACGGCATCGCCTTCGCCTCGGCCAAGGGCGGCATCATGCTGAACCTCTCGCCCGAGACGATCTACAAGGCGCTCGCCGCGCAGCCCTATGGCAAGCCGCAGACCGCCAAGACCTGGAAGGATGTCGATCCCGCGCTGCCGGCCGATCCGATCCTCGTCTACGGCCCGCCGAGCACCTCGGGCACCCGCGATGCGCTGAAGGAGCTGGTCCTCGAAGTCGGCTGCAAGGCCGATCCGGCGATGAAGGCGCTCAAGGACAGCGACGAGAACAAGTACAAGCAGATCTGCACCGAAGTGCGCGATGACGGCGCCTATGTCGATCAGGGCGAGCAGGACAACCTGATCGTCCAGAAGATCGAGAGCAATCCGCGTTCGGTCGGCATCTTCGGCTATTCCTATCTCGAAGAGAACACCGACAAGGTGCAGGGCCTGCCGATGAACGGCGTTGCCCCGACCTACGAGAACATCGCCAGCTTCGCCTATCCCGGCGCGCGCCCGCTTTATGTCTACATCAAGAAGCAGCACATGCGCGCGATCCCCGGCCTTGCCGCCTATCTCGACGAGTGGGTGAAGAGCTGGGGCAAGGACGGCCCGCTCGCCAAGATCGGCATGGTCGCCATGCCGGCTGACGTGATGGCCGCCAGCGCCGCCAAGGTGCGCGAGCAGACCGTGCTGACCCGCGAGGAACTCGTCGCCAAGAAGTAGAATCAAGCGCGCAATTGCCGCCGGAGCCATGACGGGTTAGCCTGCCCGTCATGAGCACCCGCAAGATTGCCGCCTGGCATGCCGCCGGACTGATCGACGCCGACACGCGCGATGCGATCCTGGCCTATGAAACCGCCCACGCGCGACCGCTCGCGCTGTGGGCGGTTTTCGGTATCGGGGCGCTCGCCATCGGGCTTGGCATTGTCTCGGTGATCGCGGCCAACTGGGAGGATATTCCCGGCCAGCTGCGCCTCGGGGTCCATCTTGCACTGATTGCCGCCGGACTCGCAGTGTTGTTCCTGCGCGAAGAGCAATTCGCCGAGGATTCGCCCTGGGCGGTGGAGGCGCTGGTGTTCGTCACCGCAGCGCTTAGCCTCACCTTCTTCGGCCATCTGGGGCAGGTCTACCAGACCTCCTCGCCCTTGTGGAAGCCGCTGGCCGCATGGCTGGCGCTGTTCGTGCCGCTGCTGCTGCTGACCGGGCGCAGCTGGCCGAGTGCGCTGGCGGTGGTAGGCGGCGCGGTGTGGTGCGCGTGGGACTATGCCGCTGCCCTTACCGGCTACGGCGCGCCCGATCCCTCGCTGTCCTTGCTGGTGTGGACCGCCTTTGTCACCGCGCTGCCCGTCGTCTTCGCGCCGCTCGCCGCGGCCTTGCGCGCCCGCAGCATCCGCCCAGATTTCTGGCGGCGGCTCGAACAGATTGCGCTTGCCTATGGCGTGGCGGGGGCTTCGCTGGCGACCGCGTTTGCCGCGTCGGGCGCGTTCGGGGAGGAGCGGCTCGCCACCGAATGGGCCAGCATGGCGACCAGTGGTGTGGTCGCACTTGCGGCAGGCTTGGCGACCATCGTCTTGCGCCCGGGCATCTCCGGCCGGATGTCGGGCGCGATCATGGCGGGGGCGGGGCTGATCCCGCCGCTGGCCTATCTCGCGGACGGGTTCACCATGCCCGCCGCGCTGCTGTTCATGGCGCTGTGGGCGGGCATCGCCGCCGCCGCGCTCGCCGCCCACTGGCGCGGGGTATTCCAGCTGGCGGTCGCCGCGATTGCGCTGCGGCTCATTATCCTCAGCTTCGAACTGGCAAGCGATCTGCTGCTGTCGGGCTTCGGGCTGATCCTCTCCGGGCTGCTGATCCTCGGCGTGGCATGGGTGGCCGTGCGGGTGTCGAAGGCCTTCGCCCCGCCTGCCGATGATGCGGAGGACGCCGCATGAACCGCGCGCTGAAAATCGCCGCCCTGCTGCTCCCGCTCGCCGGTCTTGGCGGGCTGTGGGCGATGAGCGACCACACCTTCCGGCAGGGCACCGAATGGGAGGTGCCGATCGCCGGCTTTGACCCGCGCGATTTCCTGCGCGGGCACTATGTCGAGTTCACCTATGACTGGCCCGGGGTCGAGGAGTTCCGCGATGCCCCGCCGCAGATGCTGTGCCTCGAGGGCAAGGCTCCGGCGCTCACCAGAGTCACGCCGCTGGGCGAAGGCGAACCTTGCGCCCATCCGGTGCGGGCCGACACCACCGGCGTCTATGGCTGGGAGGGCCTGACCCGCGGGCGGCTCTATCTCGATCAGGACCGCGCCGGCGCGATGCAGCGCGAGTTGCAAAAGCCCGACCTGCGCGGGATCGTGACCCTGCGCCAGCGCGAGGACGGCAGCTTCACTGCGATCTCCATCCGCTTCCGTCCGCTCACCGCAGACGAAATCGCGCTGCGCGACGCCCAAAACGAAGGGGCGGGAGACCTGCGCCCCCCGCCCCCGATCATGGTGCAATAGGCCGCCCGCGTCAGAACTTCGCCGTCAGCTCCACCCCGTAGAAGCGCGGCTCGGCGGGGATGAAGGTCGGGATGGTGAAGGCCCCGCCGGTGTTGCCGGCATCGAGCAGATAGTTCTCGCCCGTCGCGTTACGGATGAAGCCGGCGATGGTGTACCGCTCGTCGGCAAAGCTGAGGCCCGCGCGGGCATTCACCAGCGTCACCGCGTCCTGAGAAATCAGCGGATTGTTCGGCACCTCGAAGAAGATGCGGCTGCGATAGGTCACGCTCGGCGTGGCGAAGAAGCGCATCCCGTTCCCGAATTCATAGTCCACCGTCAACCCGCCCGAGGCCTGCACCTCCGGCTGGAGCCGGAAGCGCGCACCCGAGAAGGCGGGCGAGAAGGCGCCGTTCTTGTCGATCCCGCCGTCGATGTAACCGGCATTGCCGAACACCCGCAGCCAGTCGGCCAGCTCGACCGAAAGCTCCGCCTCGAACCCGAGGTTGCTGGCCTTGCCGGCGCTCTGGGTGACGAAGGCGCCGGTCGGATTGCCGTTGGCATCAAGCTGGGCGACCGAGACCTGGAAGTCGTTATAGACCTGGTAATAGACCCCGAGCGAGCCCGACACCGCGCCGCTGGCGAGCTTCAGCCCGCCCTCGTAGTTCCACACGGTCTCCTGTGCGATGGTGCTGATATTGGGCAGCACATCGGTGCCGCTGCGGCGCGCTGCCACCTGCACCACCGGCGAGCGGCGGCCCTTGGAGACGGTGGCGAAGACGTTCACATCATCGCTGATGCGGAACAGCGCATTGAGGCGCGGCAGCACCGCGTTGAAGCGGTCATTGGCCGAGAAGGTGCGCCCGCGTGTATCGATCTGACCGGGGATCAGCGCCGCGCGGCTCAGCACCGAATTGGGCACCCGCGCAAAGAAGCCGGATTCACGATATTCGTGAATGTAGCGCACGCCTGCGGTCACCTCGAAGGCGTCGCTTACCAGCCAGGTGGCGTCGGCGAAGAGCGAATAGGCCTCGTTATGCCCCTGGTTCTCGAACACCGAGGAATAGGGGATCGCGGTCAAGGCCCCGCCGGTGGCGATCGCGGTCACGCCGCTCGCAGGCACTGAGCCATTGGACGCGACGCAAGGAATACCGGGGATCAGCGGCGCGCCGAACAGCGAGCTGAGGCACTGGAGGAAGGTGCCTTCCTCGGTGGCGAAGGGCACGTTCTGGCGGCCGTCCTCGATGAACACGTTCCACCCCGCGCTCGCCCGCAGCGATGTGCCGGCGTAGCTGAAGCGGCCTTCGTGGCTGACCTGCCAGCCGTCCGCGATTTCGGCGAATTCGAGGAAGGGCGCGGCCGAGCCATCGGCGTCGAACACCTCGCGGCTGTCGAACTCGCGGTAGCCGTTCACCGTGGTGAAGGTCCAGCCGTCGGCAAAGGTGTGTTCGAGCGTCAGGTTGAGATCATAGACCTCGCGGTTGAGGCCGAGCTGATCGTCGCCCAGCGCTGCGGCGCCCGCCGGATTGCCGCCGAGATTGGCGTTGCCGAAGGCATTGGCCGCCCCGCCCGGCGCGCCGGTGAAGGCCGGGAAACGGCCCGAGACGAAGGGCGTGCCGCCGTTGCGCTGCTGGTCATAGGTGCCCACCAGATCAAGCGTGAGATCGCTGGTCGGCGTCCAGCGCAGCGAGGCGCGCAGGCCCAGCTGATCCTGCGCATAAAGATCTTCGCGCTGGTTGGGCGAGAGGTTCTCGACATAGCCATCGCGCGAGCGCCATTCGCCCGCGATGCGCGCGGCGATGGTGTCATTGCCGATGTTGACGAAGCCGCCGAGCAGGGTCTGGTTGAAATTGCCATAGCCGCCGCGCACTTCGCCCGATACGCCTTCGCGCGGACGAGCCGAGACGAGGCTGATCGCGCCCACTGCGCTGGCCGTGCCGAACAGGGTGGCTTGAGGCCCCTTGATGACCTCGACGCGCTCGAGATCGTAGATCGCCTGATAGGAACCGCGCGAACGCGAGATGTCGACGCCGTTGTAATAGAGCGTGACGCGCGGACCCTGCTGCGCCGAGCCGCTATCCGAGGTGATGCCGCGGATCACGACGCCGGGGTTGTTGGCGCTCTGCTCCTGAATCAGGAGGCCGGGGACGTAATAGGACAGCTCGTCGAGATCGCCCACGCCCAGTTCGCGGATGCGTTCACCGGTGGTGGCGGTGATGGTGATCGGCACGTCCTGCAGGCGCTGCTCGACCTTCTGCGCGGTAACGATGATCTGGTTGCCGGAGGCGGGGGCTTCGGGCTCTTCTGCGGCAGTGTCCTGCGCAAAGGCGGCCTGCGGCGCGGCGGCCAGAATCGTGGCGAGCGCGATCAGCGAGGCGCGTGCGTGGGTGTGACGGATCATGAAAGGCTTCCCTGTTATTGGAGAGAGGCCCTGCCCGTCGCACGCGATGGTGACGCTGCCGCGTCGGATGCGTGAAGGGGGAATGACGGCTGATTTACAGTTTCAAGGCGTTGCACTTGTGCATCTTTGCTTTCGATCGCGCTTGCGCGCGATGCAGACCTCCCGCCCCGCCGCCCCGCCCGGCCACCATAACATAGTGGTACTATTGGTGG
>CAIZNH010000042.1 GCA_903934325.1 uncultured Alphaproteobacteria bacterium
CCCCCCGCGCCCCGCCTCTTTCTTGTTTGCGTGTCTGCCTCCGCAGACACGTCCTCGGGGCTGTTCCCTCCCCCGGCTCAAGGCCGGGGTCCGGGGCCCCTGCGGCTCGCGCGCGTGCGCTCGCGGCCGCTATGCGACTGAATTCAGGGTTAATCAGGATGCATGGTCCCTCCCCATTCGCGGTGCGAACGGGGAGGGACTTGGGGCACGAAAAAGGCGGACCGGTTGCCCGATCCGCCTTCCGATCTCAATCCTCGCACCCTGCGGTCGCGTCAGCGACCGCAGGGCCGAACGGACAATCACATACCTCTTGCGATCACCATCTTCATCACTTCGTTCGAGCCGCCGAAGATGCGGGTGATGCGGCTGTCGCGGTACATGCGGGCGATCGGGTAGTCGTTGATGAAGCCGGCGCCGCCGTGGAATTGCAGACACTTGTCGACCACTTCGCCCTGCAACTCGGTCACCCAGTATTTGGCCATGCAGGCCGTGGCGACGTCGAGTTCGCCCTTCAAATGGCGGGCGATGCAGTCGTTGACGAACACCCGCGCTGCGGTGCTGCGTGCCTTCAGATCGGCCATCACGAACTGGGTGTTCTGGAAATCCCAGATCGTCTGGCCGAAGGCCTTGCGGCTCTTGACGTATTCCATCGTCGTCTCGAGCGCCTTCTCGATCCCGTTGATCGCGCCCACGGCGATGATCAGACGTTCCTGCGGCAGCTCGCCCATCAGCTGGTAGAAGCCTTTGCCCTCGACCCCGCCCAGCACGTTTTCGGCCGGGACGAAGACATTGTCGAAGAACAGCTCGGAGGTGTCAGCCGCGTCCATCCCGATCTTGTCGAGCTTGCGCCCGCGCTGGAAGCCTTCGGCACCCTCGGTTTCGAGCAGCATCAGCGAGATGCCCTTGGCGCGCTCGTTGGGGTCGGTCTTGGCGACGACGATGATGAAGTCGGCGATCTGGCCGCTCGAGATATAGGTCTTCGAGCCGCTGATGCGGTAGCCATTGCCGTCCTTCACCGCGCTGGTGGTGATCGATTGCAGGTCCGAACCCACGCCCGGCTCGGTCATGGCGATGGCGCTGACGAGATCGCCGGAGACGAGGCGGGGCAGGTATTTCTGCTTCTGCTCCTCGGTGCCGTGGCGCACGAGGTAGGGCAGGATCACGGTGTTGTGGAGCGAGGCGGCAAAGCCATCGACGCCGTGCTTGGACTGCTGGTCGATGACGACGAGGTCATGGCGGAAGTCGCCGCCGTGGCCGCCATATTCGGTCGGGACCGACACGCCGAGCAGGCCGGCGGCCCCGGCCTCGCGCCAGAATTCGCGTTCGACCTGACCGTCCTCGCGCCATTTGTCGACGCGCTTCTGGGGCGCGTGCTGCTGGTAGAACTTGCCGACCGCGTCGGCGAAAATGGCGATTTCCTCTTCTTCCATGAAGGCGGGCTGCGGCACGTTGAGGACGGACATTTTACTCTCTCCAAGGGTCTGGCGGCCCACCCGAGGGGCAGAATGTTTCACGTGAAACATTTGCCAAGTCGGGGTCAAAGCGGTGCCAAGTGGATGCTAACTCGGGGTCATGCGCGGCAGGTTTTCATGCCCTGCCGCGCTTCTGGGCCTTACTTGCCGGTCCAGTTCGGCTTGCGCTTCTCGGCAAAGGCGGCCGCGCCTTCGCGGGCGTCCTGGCTGGCGAAGACCGGGCCGATGAGCTGGCCCTGCTTGGCGTAGCGTTCATCCATCGCCCAGCCGCGCGATTCCTTCACGATCTGCTTGGAGATGCGCACTGCGAGCGGGCCGTTCGCCGCGATCCGGGCGGCCAGCGCCTTGGCTGCATCGAGCGCCGAGCCTTCGGTCACTTGGTTGATGAGGCCGAGCTGGAGCGCGCGGTTCGCATCGATGAAATCGCCGGTCAGCGCCAGTTCCATGGCGACACGCTGGGGGATCTGGTCGGGCAGCATCATCACGCCGCCAGCCGCCGCCACAAGGCCGCGCTTCACTTCGGGAATGCCGAACTTCGCGCCCGCATGGGCGACCACCAGATCGCAGGCGATCATCAGTTCAAGCCCGCCGGCCAGCGCATAGCCTTCGACAGCGGCGATCAGCGGCTTCTTCGGCGGAGCTTCGACCACGCCGCCAAAACCGCGGCCTTCCACCGTCGGACGCTCGCCGCGCAGGAAGCCCTTCAGGTCCATGCCCGAACAGAAGGTCCCGCCCGCGCCCGTCAGGATGCCGACGCGCAGATCGTCCTCGGCATCCAGCCGGTCCATCGCCGCCGCAATCCCCTCGGCCGCAGCGCGGGTCATGGCGTTCTTGGCATCGGGACGGTTGATGGTGACGATGAGGACACCATCGACAACTTCGGTCAGCACTTCGGGGGCAGCGGTCTCGCTCACGTCTCTCTCCTATCGAAAATGTGATTGCGATTTGAAACGCAATTCTTGTGCGAGTGGTGCAGTGGGTTTACGGACGCGTCAACCGCATTTTCGCTAGAGACGGAGAGGAAACCCATGGCCGAAGCTTACATCATCGACGCAGTTCGCACCCCGCGCGGGATCGGCAAGGTCGGCAAGGGCGCGCTGGCGCACATGCATCCGCAGCACCTCGCCGCCGCCGTGCTCAAGGCGATTGCCGAGCGCAACCATCTCGACACCGCCACCGTCGGCGATGTGGTGTGGTCGACATCGAGCCAGGAAGGCGCGCAGGGCGGTGATCTGGGGCGGATGGCGGCGCTGGATGCGGGCTATGACGTGCGGTCGAGCGGCATGACGCTGGACCGGTTCTGCGGCGGCGGGATCACCGCGGTCAATCTTGCAGCGGCGCTGGTGATGAGCGGGATGGAGGACTGCGTCGTGGCCGGCGGGACCGAGATGATGAGCCTGACCGCCGAAATGGCGAAGGAGCGCGCGCAGCATGGCCTGCCGCCGCGCATCATGGGCAGCCACAATGAACGCCTCGCCAAGGTCCACCCGCAATCGCAGCAGGGCGTCTGCGGCGATGCGATCGCGACGATCGAGGGCTTCACCCGCGAAGAGCTCGACATGGTTGCCTTCATGAGCCAGAAAAACGCCGCCCAGGCGATTGCCGAAGGCCGGTTCGACAAGTCGGTCATCCCGGTGCTCGATGATGCCGGAAATGTCGTGCTCGACAAGGAAGAATTCCCGAAGCCCGGCACCACCATGGAGGTGCTCGGCTCGCTGCCGGCGTCGTTCGAGAAGCTGGCTGACCTGTCGCTGGGCGAAGGCCAGCCGACCTTCCGCCAGATGGTCAATCAGAAATATCCCGATGTCGATATCAAGCACTTCCACGGGCCGGGCAATTCCTCGGGCGTGGTCGATGGCGCGGCAGCGGTGCTGGTGTGCTCACGCGAATATGCCGAGGCCAACGGGTTGAAGCCGCGCGCGCGGATCGTCGCCACCGCGAATATGGGCGATTGCCCGACCTTGATGCTCAACGCGCCTGTGCCTGCGGCCAGGAAGGTGCTGGAGAAGGCGGGGCTGACGCTCGATGACATTGATCTGTTCGAGATCAACGAGGCCTTCGCGGTGGTCACGGCCAAGTTCATGCGCGATCTCGGGCTGGATTGGGACCGGGTCAACGTCAACGGCGGCTCGATTGCGCTGGGCCACCCGATCGGTGCGACCGGTTCGATCCTGATCGGCACCGTGGTCGACGAGCTCGAGCGTCGCGGCGGGCGCTATGGCCTCGTGACGATGTGCGCGGCGGGCGGCATGGCCCCGGCGATCATCGTCGAGCGCGTTGACGGCTTCGTCGACTGAGGAGCAGCCACGCATGATCGCTGACAACACGCCCGTCATCATCGGGGTCGGACAGTATTCGGAACGGGTCGGAGAGCCCGGCTACGAAGCGCTGTCCTATATGGACCTCGCCGGACGGGCGCTGGGGGCAGCGATTGCGGATTCGGGCGCGAGCGGTGACGTGGCAGGCGCCATCGACACCCTCGCCGCGATCCGCGCCTTCGAAATGTCGCGGCCCGATCGCAAGCCGCCGTTCGGTGCGGCCAGCAATGTGCCGCGCGCGATTGCGGGGCGCGTCGGGGCGAACCCTGCGCGCGCGATCCTCACCACCACCGGCGGGCAGACCAACCAGCAATTGGTGGGCGAGTTTGCTTCAGCCATTGCGGCGGGCGACAGCAGTTGCGCGGTGATCGTCGGCTCTGAAGCGATCTCGACCGTGCTGGCGCTCTCGGCCAAGGGCGAGATCCCCGACTGGTCGGAGGCAATCGAAGGCGAGTTCGAGGATCAGGGCTTCGGGGTCGAGGAACTGATGGAGCCGGTGCTGTTCATGCACGGCGCGAGCGGGGCGATCCCGCTTTATGCGCTGGCGGAAAACGCGCGGCGGCACAGGCTGGGCATGGGGCTGGAGGAATACCGGCTCGAAATCGGCAAGCTGTTCGCGCCCTTCACGCGGGTTGCGGCTGCGAACCCCCATTCGGCCGCGCCGGTTGAGCGCAGCGCGGAGGAACTGGCGACAGTCACCGATCGCAACCGCATCGTCGCCGAACCCTATCCGCGCATGACGGTTGCGCGCGATCAGGTGAACCAGGCGGCGGCAGTGATTGTTGCTTCGGCAGGGCTGGCGCGCGAACTCGGCGTGCCGGAGGACAAGTGGGTCCACATCCACGCCGTCACCGCCGCGACCGAGCTGAAGCTCTCGCAGCGGCCTGATCTGGCGGGCAACCCGGCCTCGCTTGGCTCTGTCGATGCGGCGCTGGCGCGGGCGGGCAAGGGCATCGATGCGATGCGCTACATCGACTTCTATTCCTGCTTCGCGATCCCCGTGTTCAACCAGTGCGACCATTTCGGCCTCAGCGTCGATGATCCGCGCGGGCTGACGCTGACGGGTGGCCTGCCGTTCTTCGGCGGGGCGGGGAACAACTACTCGGCCCACGCCATCGCGGAAGCCGTGCAGCGCGTGCGGGGTGATCGCGGGAGCTATGCCCTCGTCGGCGCGAATGGCGGGTGGATGAGCAAATACGCGACCGGCATCTACTCGACAGATCCGGCCGACTGGAGCGGCAATGACCGCTTCGCCGTCCTGCCCAAGGCAACCGACAAGGTGCCCGTCGCGCGCGAACCGGTGGAGGCCGCGACGGTCGAAACCTACACCATCAACCGCGGCCCCAAGGGCGCCGAGGCGATCTTCATCGGGCGTTCGGACGCGGGCGAGCGGGTGGTGGGCAATGCCGACCTCACCGATCCCGCCACCGCCGAGGCCTTCGAGAGCGGCGAGCCCTTCGGCAAGCGCCTGACGCTGACGCAGGACGAGCGCGGGCGGACTTTGGGGCGGGTGGCCTAGCGCCTAGCCCCGCCCATAAAATCGAGCGCGTCGAAGTCCTCGGGTGCGGCGACCTCCACGATGGGATCATCGCGATCATCGAACTCCGTGCGCAGCGCGCGGCTCATGATGGCGTGCATGTGATAGAGGCAGGTGATGTAGGTCAGCTCGAGGATTTCCTCGTCGCTGAAGGCCGCCTTCACTTCCGCAAACAGCGCATCGGGCACCCGCCCGCCGTGGCACACCAGCCGGTCGGCATAGGCGAGGACAAGGCGCTCCCTCGTGTCGAAGACGTCGGCGGTCTGCCACACGGGCAGGGCTTCGATCTTCGCTTCGCTCACCCCGAGACCGCGCAGGGACTTGCAGTGCTGCGAGAAGACGAACTGGCTCTCCGTGGCCCATCCCGCCCAGGTCTGCCCCAACTCGCGCAGCACGGGATCGAGCTTGCGCTTCGGCGAGCGGTAATAGGCAAAGCCCTGCGCGGCGTGCTTGAGCGTATCGGGCGAATTGGCGAACACGCTCCACCAGTCGCCGCGGGTGCCGGTGGCGGTGCCGGGTTCGGTGACCGGATCGCGGCTGCCGAATAGCTGGTTGTAGAGCGGCAGGGCGACGGTCTCGTCCGCCTCGCCGCGCGGCACTTGCCTGAGGCGCGGCATCAGGCGTCCTCCGCCAGCGATGCAGGTACGTGGCGCACATCCTCGGGGGTGAAGGCGCGGGTGGTCGCGGCGAATTCGAGCATGATGCCGTTGGGATCGGTGAAATAGACCGAGCGCACGAACACGCCCTCGTGGGTTTCCTTCGCGTACCCTGCGGGGCTGTCATCGTGGTTGAACACCATGTGGGTGTGCGGCACGCCTGCCGCTTCGAGCCGGTCCAGCGCCGCCTCCAGCTCGCTCTCCTCCATGTTGAAGGCGAGGTGGTTCATCGAGCCGACGGCGGTCTTGGCGTCGAAGGGGAACTTCTTCACCGACGCGATCCCCGGCGCGGCGGGCGGCGCGTCCTGCCACCAGAAGAAGGCCACCGCATTGCCCCCGCCGCAATCGAAGAAGAAGTGCTGGCCGCCATCGGGTAGTTGCACGGTCTTGAACAGCGGCATGCCGAGCACCTCGGTATAGAACCGCGTCGTTTCGGCCATGTCGCGGCACACCAGCGCGATATGGTTGATCCCTGTCGTGCGTATCATCGCCTCTCTCCCTCTCGCGCAGGAACCTGCCCTGATCGCGCGGCGCTGGCAATTGCTTGCGCGAATCGGCGATTTCGGCTAGATGGTTTCAATTGAAACTATCTCGAATGCCGAGGGGATTATCCGCCATGAACGCGCCTACCAAAGACCTCTTCGACAACCCTGTCGGCCTCGACGGGTTCGAATTCGTCGAGTTCTGCGCGCCCGAGAAGGGCATGCTCGAACCCGTGTTCGAAGCGATGGGCTTCACCCGCGTGGCGCAGCACCGCTCGAAGGATGTGCACCTGTGGCGGCAGGGCGGCATCAACCTCATCGCCAATTACGAGCCGCGTTCGGCCGCGTGGTACTTCGCGCGCGAGCATGGCGCATCGGCCTGCGGCATGGCCTTCCGCGTGCGCGATGCCGTCAAGGCCTATGACCACCTCATCGCCAAGGGTGCAGAGCCCGTCGCGGTGCAGACGGGCGTCATGGAACTGCGCATCCCCGCGATCCGCGGGATCGGCGGGGCGATCCTCTATCTGGTCGATCGCTACGAGGGCGCGGACAAGGCGAACGGCCTCACCATCTACGACATCGATTTCGAATATCTGCCCGGCGTCGACAAGCACCCGGTGGGCGCGGGCTTCCACACCATCGATCACCTCACCCACAACGTCTACACCGGCCGCATGAAGTACTGGGCGGACTATTACGAGACGCTGTTCAACTTCCGCGAGATCCGCTTCTTCGACATCAAGGGCGAGTACACCGGGCTGACGTCGAAGGCGCTGACCGCGCCCGACGGCAAGATCCGCATCCCGCTCAATGAAGAAGGCGAGGGCGGCAAGGGCCAGATCGAGGAGTTCCTGCGCGCCTTCAACGGCGAGGGCATCCAGCACATCGCGCTGATCTGTGATGATCTGGTGGCCTGCTGGGACCGCCTCCAGAAGCTCGGCGTGCCATTCATGACCGCGCCGCCCGCGACCTATTACGAGATGCTGGCGGATCGCCTGCCCGGCCACGGCGAGGATGTGGACAGCCTCAAGATGCGCGGCATCCTGCTGGACGGGACGACGGAGGGCGGCAGCCCCCGCCTCCTCCTCCAGATCTTCGCGCAGGCGCAGGTCGGCCCGGTGTTCTTCGAATTCATCCAGCGCAAGGGTGACGAGGGCTTTGGCGAGGGCAACTTCAAGGCCCTGTTCGAAAGCATGGAGCGCGACCAGATCATCCGCGGTGTGCTCAATGTCGAGGAACCGGCACAATGACCCATCCCGTCCACCTCGGCGGCATCCACCACGCCGCCTATCGCTGCAAGGACGCCAAGGAGACGGTGGAGTGGTATGCCCGCGTGCTGGGCATGACCTACACCACCGCCTTTGCCGAGGATCACGTTCCCTCGACGGGCGAGTATGATCCCTACATGCACATCTTCCTCGACGCGGGGAACGGCAACATCCTCGCCTTTTTCGAGCTGCCGAACCAGCCGGAGATGGGCAAGGACCCGAACACCCCCGCATGGGTGCAGCACCTCGCGCTGAAGGTGCCTTCGGAAGAGGCGTTGCTGGCGGCCAAGGCGCATATCGAGGCGCAAGGCATCGACGTGCTCGGCCCGACGCATCACGGCATCTTCAAGTCGATCTACTTCTTCGATCCCAATGGCCACCGTGTGGAACTGGCCGCCGATATCGGCACACCCGATCAATATGCGGAACTCGCCCGCGTTGCCCCGGTGATGCTGGAGGAATGGTCGCAGACGAAAACCGCCCCGCGTCATGCCGATTGGCTGCACGAGATTGCGCGGGCAGAACACGCGGCAAAAGCTTGAGGCCTGCTTTTTGATCTGAAGCAAAGCGCCTGAGGCGCGACTCCCCCACCTTGGGCCATCCAAGAGGGGGAGTCGGCCCATGCGCATTCTGTTCGTTCATCCCAATTACCGTTCCGGCGGGGCCGAGATTGCCGGGACATGGCCGCCCGCATGGGTCGCCTATCTCTCCGGCCCGCTGAAGCGCGCAGGGTTCACCGACATCACCTTCATCGATGCGATGACCGAAGGGCTGACCGACGAGGAGTTGGCCGAGCGGATGGCCGCGCTCCAGCCCGATGTGGTCGGCACCACGGCCATCACCCCGTCGATCTACGCTGCCGAGCGCGTGCTGGAAGTCGCCGCGCTCACCGTGCCGCGCGCGGTGCGGGTGCTGGGCGGGATCCATGCGACCTTCATGTATGCTCAGGTGCTGGCCGAAGCCCCGCATATCGACGTGATCGTGCGCGGCGAGGGCGAGGAGATCGCAGTCGAGCTGTTCACGGCCATCAGCGAGGGCCGCTTCCCCGCCAAAGCCCGCGCGATCAAGGGCCTCGCCTTCCGCGAGGGCGAAACGGTGGTCGCCACCGAGGCCGCCGACACGATCAAGGACATGGCATCGATCAAGCCCGACTGGGACGTGCTCGACTGGAACCAGTACACCTACATCCCGCTTGGCACCCGCGTCGCCATCCCCAATCTCGCGCGCGGCTGCCCCTTCACCTGTTCCTTCTGCTCGCAATGGAAGTTCTGGCGCGATTACCGCGTGCGCGATCCCAAGGACGTGGTCGACGAGATCGAGGAGCTGCACGAGAAGCACGGCGTCGGCTTCTTCATCCTTGCGGACGAGGAACCGACCATCAACCGCAAGACCTTCATCAAGTTCTGTCAGGAGCTGATTGATCGCGGCCTGCCCGACAAGGTGAAGTGGGGGATCAACACCCGCGTCACCGATATCTACCGCGACAAGGAGCTGCTGCCCTTCTACCGCAAGGCCGGCCTCGTCCACGTGAGCCTCGGCACCGAAGCGGCGGCGCAGATGAAGCTCGACCGGTTCAACAAGGAAACCAAGGTCGAGGAGAACAAGCAGGCGATCAAGCTGCTGCGCGATGCCGACATCTTCGTCGAGGCGCAATTCATCGTCGGGCTGGATAACGAGACGCCCGAGACGCTGGAGGATACCTTCCAGATGGCGTGGGACTGGCAGCCCGATCTGGCCAACTGGGCGATGTACACGCCCTGGCCCTATACGCCGCTGTTCGAGACGCTGAAGGACCAGGTCGAGGTCCACGATTTCAGCAAGTACAACTTCGTCACGCCGATCATGAAACCCGCTGCGATGGAGCGCGGGGAGCTGCTCAACGGGGTGATGAAGAACTACCGGCGGTTCTACATGAGGAAGGCGCTGTTCCACTATCCGTGGCGCGGCACCGGCTTCCGGCGGCGCTATCTGCTGGGGTGCCTGTGGGCCTTCCTGCGCGCGGGCTTCAAGCGCACCTTCTACGATCTCGGCAAGGCGGGCTACTGGGGTCCGCAGACCGCCAAGAAAGTGGAGTTCCACTTCGACGAGAGCCGCGCCGCCGCGATCGATGCGGCGAGCGACTGGGAAACCGCGGCTGACCGCGCCGCGCAGGCTGCCGAGCGCCGCGAGGCCGTGCGCGAGCAGATGAAGCAGCGGGGTGAAGATCGCCGGCGAGACCGGATCGATGTCGACTGAGGCGCGCATCCTCCCGCGCCGCAGATCAGGCGCGCTGATCGGGCCCAATGCGGTGTTGCAGGCCGTGGCGGTGATGGAAGACCTGCTGGGGGCTGCCGAGACCCGCGCGATCCTGCTCGATGCGCAGATCCACGCCCTGCCTTCGGGGGAGGCGATGATCCCGGAGGTGCAGGCGCTGCGGCTCCACCGCTGGCTGGCGCTGCACGAGCCGATGGGCTGTCTCCACATCGCCGAGGAAGCAGGCGCGCGGACGGCCGATTACATCATCGCCAACCGCATCCCGCGCGCTGCCGCATGGCTGTTGCGCCGCCTGCCCGCGATGCTTGCCGCGCCGCTGCTGATGGCAGCGATCGGGAAGCATGCCTGGACCTTCATCGGGGCGGGGGTGTTTATGCCCGAGAGTGCATGGCGCTTCAGCATCGATCGCAGCAAGGCGGGCGATCCGATGATCCCGCCCGACAGCCTCTTCCTGTGGTACGCGGCGGTCTTCACCCGGCTCTACCGCCAGCTGGTGGCAGACGATTGCACCTGCCGGATGGTGGAGGGCGACGAAGGCCACCGCCCGCGCCGCAGCTACGCGATCACCCGCGCCAAGCGTCCCCCGCGGCGCTTGGCGTCGGCCTGGCGCTTCAGTTTGAGCAGTTCGTCGATGTCCACCACCTCTGCGCGGGCCTTCATCCACATGGTGCCGCCCGTGCCCCACGCCACCATCGCCACCAGATAGAGCGCGAGGCCGAGATTGAAGGCCGGGCCTTCGGGCGTATTGGAAGCAAACCAGACAAAGCCGCCGGTGATCGGTGCCAGCAATGCCATCCAGATCAGCGTCTGGCGCCACCCCTTGGCATTGCGCGGGGCGATCTTGAAGCTCCACCGGCCGTAACGGGTGAGAATGAAGGGCTTGTCTTCGTCACGCATCCTCGGCTCCTTCCTGCGATCCGCCCGCCGGGCGACCGCGCTTGGCGGCCTTGCTGACCGCCGCTTTCACCCCGCGCCGCGCGAGTGCTTCGCGCAGCAGCACCTCGATCTCGGCGTTCACGCTGCGCAGTTCGGCATCGGCCAGCCGCTGGACCGCATCGTGAAGCGCCGGATCGAGGCGCAGGGGAAAGGCTTTCTTGGCACTCATCACAGGTTCGTCAGTAGAGCGACCCTGCATTGACCACCGGCTGGGTGTCGCGCTCGCCGCACAGCACCACCATCAGGTTCGAGACCATCGCCGCCTTGCGCTCGTCATCGAGGTGGACGACGTCCTTCTCGCTGAGCTGGGTGAGCGCCATCTCGACCATCGTCACCGCTCCTTCGACCAGCTTCTTGCGCGCCGAGATCACCGCCTCGGCCTGCTGGCGGCGCAGCATCGCGCCGGCGATTTCGGGGGCATAGGCAAGGTGGGTAAGGCCGCATTCGTCGACCGTGATCCCCGCCACCGCCAACCGCTCGATCAGCGCCGCGCGCAGCTCCACGCCGACTTCCTCGTGATTGCCGCGCAAGGTGACTTCGAGGTGCTCGATGTCGTCATAGGGGTAGCGCGAGCCGATCGAACGCACCGCCGCCTCGATCTGGGCGGTGACGAATTCGCGGTAGTCATCGACGTCGAACAGCGCCTGCGCCGTGTCGGTCACGCGCCACACCACCTGCGCGGCCATCTCGATCGGGTTGCCGCGCGCGTCATTAACCTTGATGGTCTGCGAAATGACGTTGTTGGCGCGCACCGCGATCTTCTTGCGGCCGAGCCACGGCAGCACCCAGCGCAGGCCCTCGTTGCGATCGGTGCCCTTGTAAGCGCCGAACAGCTGGATCGCTGCGGCTTCGTTGGGGTTGATCATGTAGAACCCGGTGAGGATGAACAGGCCGATGAAGCCCGTGATGATCGCGCCGATCATCAGGGTTCCATCCACCTGGGGATCAGGCGCAATCGCCCCGAGAAACAGCCATGCGGCCGCCGCGACCAGTGCGAGGCTGACCAGAAGCATCACATAACCGCTCTGCGTCGTCGCCGCGACTTCGCGGCTGCGATTGAGGGCAATCGGTTCAGAAGAGGACATGACGAATCTCCATTTGCGATATAATTATGATATCATATTTATATCAGATCGCAGCGCCGTCAAGCGGATTTGATCAAGCACAAAAAAGGCCCCCGGTGTCGCCACCGGAGGCCTCTTGTCTGTCAGCGCGTCGCTGCGGCTCAGGCGTGATATTTGGCCCAGGTCACATCGAAGCGATCGGCGTTCATCACCTTGTTCCACGCCGAGATGAAGTCGCACACGAACTTGCCCTCGTTCCCGGCTTCGGCATAGACCTCTGCCTGGGCGCGCAACATCGAGTTCGAGCCGAACACGAGATCAGCGCGGGTGGCGCGATACTTCTCCGCCCCCGTCTTGCGGCAGGTGCCGACATATTCCTCGTCGCCCGAGCCTTCGACCGGCGCCCACTTGGTGTTCATGTCGAGCAGGTTGCGGAAGAAGTCCGGGGTGAGCGTGCCGACGCTGTCGGTGAACACCCCGTGCGAGGTGTTGCCGCAGTTCGCGCCGAGCACACGCATGCCCGCCACCAGTACCGCCATCTCGGGGATCGACAGGCCGAGGAGATGCGCCTTGTCGATCAGCATTTCCTCGGTGCGTACGACCGACTTGGTCTTGAGGTAGTTGCGGAAGCCATCGGCAAAGGGCTCCATCGGCTCGAAGCTGGCCGCATCGGTCTGTTCGGCCGAGGCATCGCCGCGCCCGCCGGTGAAGGGCACGGTGACGTCGAAACCGGCATCCTTGGCCGCCTTCTCGACCGCCGCCGAACCAGCCAGCACGATCGCGTCGGCCATGGAGAGGCTGCCGCGATGGGCTTCGATCACACCCAGCACCTTGGCCAGTTCTTCCGGATCATTGGCCGCCCAGCCGCTCTGCGGAGCCAGCCGCACACGCGCGCCGTTGGCGCCGCCGCGATGGTCCGAATTGCGGTAGGTCGAGGCCGAGGCCCAGGCTGCCTTCACCAGTTCGGAGACGGTCAGGCCCGAGCCGAGGATCGCTGCCTTGAAGCGGGCGACTTCGGCATCGGCAGGGGTGGTGCCGGCGGGCACCGGATCCTGCCAGATCAGGGTTTCGGACGGGACTTCCGGCCCGAGGTAACGCACGCGCGGACCCATGTCGCGGTGGCACAGCTTGAACCACGCGCGGGCGAAGGCATCGTCCAGTGCCGCCTGATCGTTCAGGAACTTCTCGGAGATCTTGCGATATTCCGGATCGTTCTTGAGCGCCATGTCGGCGGTGGTCATCATCGTCGGAACGCGCTTGTTGGGGTCACGCGCGTCGGGCGCCATGTCGGCCGGATCGGGGTTGATCGGCGTCCACTGGTTCGCGCCCGCAGGCGACTGCACCAGCTGGAAGTCGTACTTGAACAGGATGCGGAAGTAATCGCCGCCCCACTGGGTCGGGTTGTTCGACCACGCACCCTCGATCCCCGAAGTGGTGATGTTGCCGGTGGTGATCTCGTCCTGATCGATCAGCCAGCCGAAGCCCTGCAGGTGCAGTTCCTCGCTTTCGGGCGAACCGCCGAAGGTGTCCGACGGGGCCGCGCCATGGGCCTTGCCGAAAGCGTGGCCGCCAGCGACCAGCGCCACGGTTTCCTCGTCGTTCATCGCCATGCGGCCGAAGGTTTCGCGCATGTCGCGGGCCATGCCCTCCGGATCATGCGGGTTGCCCTGCGGGCCTTCGGGGTTGACGTAGATGAGGCCCATCTGGATCGCCGCGAGCGGGTTTTCGAGCGCAGCATTGTCCGTGGGGCGGATGCGGGTGGCAACGCCTTCGTTGACCCACTGCTCTTCGGTGCCCCAGTAGACGCTTTCGGGCTCATAGACGTCCGCACGGCCGCCGCCGAAGCCGAACACCGGCCCGCCCATCGATTCAATCGCGACATTGCCGGCGAGGATGAACAGGTCCGCCCAGCTGATGTTCTTCCCGTACTTCTGCTTGATCGGCCACAGCAGGCGGCGCGCCTTGTCGAGGTTGCCGTTATCGGGCCAGGAATTGAGCGGGGCAAAGCGCTGCTGGCCGCTGTTGGCACCTCCGCGACCGTCACCGGTGCGATAGGTGCCTGCCGCGTGCCACGCCATGCGGATGAAGAAGGGGCCGTAATGGCCATAATCCGCCGGCCACCACGGCTGATCGTCGGTCATCAGCGCCGTGAGATCGGCCTTCAATGCGGCGTAATCGAGCGTGTTGAACGCCTCGGCGTAGTTGAACTCCTCGCCATAGGGGTTCGCGCTCCGGCCGCCTTCGGTCAGGATGTCGAGCTGCAGCGCCTCGGGCCACCAGTCGCGGTTGGTACGGCCCAGCAGATTGCGCATTTCGCTCGATCCGTGAAACGGACAGCCGCCGTTCATCTCTCCGGTTTTCGCGTCCATGTTTCTCTCTCCTCGCGTGTGCTTGTGTCAGACTCGCCCTTGATGGGGAGGCTATGAGAAGAAGATTACGCTTTCAGGATGGCGCGTCCAATCGATTAATGCGCGCGTTTTGATTGATTGAGGCGATTAGTGTTCTCGTCATTGCGACCCCGGACGTGATCCGGGGGAAGCAATCCATGGCCTGAACTTGCGGCAGGTGGGGGCCATGGATTGCCGCGTCGCCTTCGGCTCCTCGCAATGACGACAAGGGGGCGGGTTCCTGAAAGAGAACCCGCCCCCTTGTTTGAGAATTGCCGCTCGGACTAAGCCGCCTGCGCGATGGTCTCCACCGGCTCGTTGCGGATCAGGAAGTCGAACGCGCCCAGACCTGCCTTCGCGCCTTCGCCCATGGCGACGACGATCTGCTTGTGCGGCACGGTGGTGCAATCGCCCGCGGCATAGATGCCGGGGATGCTGGTCGCGCCGTGATCGTCGATCACGATCTCGCCGAACTTGCTGAGTTCCAGACCGATGTCCCGCAGCCATTCGGTGTTGGGGACGAGGCCGATCTGCACGAACACGCCTTCGAGGTCGATGCGGCGCTCGTCACCGCTGGCGCGGTCCTTGACCACGAGGCCGTTCACACGGGTGCCGTCACCCAGCACCTCGGTGGTCTGGCCGTTGGTGATGATCTCGACATTGGCCATCGAGCGCAGCTTGCGCTGGAGCACCTCGTCGGCGCGCAGCTTCACGTCGAACTCGATCAGCGTCACATGGCCGACGATCATGGCAAGGTCGATCGCGGCTTCGACGCCCGAATTGCCGCCGCCGATCACCGCGATGCGCTTGCCCTTGAAGAGCGGGCCATCGCAGTGCGGGCAATAGGCCACGCCCTTGTTGCGATATTCCGCCTCGCCCGGCACGCCAAGGTTGCGCCAGCGCGCCCCGGTGGAGAGGATCAGCGAGCGGGCGCGCAGGCTCGCGCCATTGGCCACCACCACCTCGTGATAGCCGCCCACATCCTTTGCCGCGCGCAGTTCCACCGCGCGTGCGAGGTCCATCAGGTCGATCTCGTATTCGCCGACGTGCTTTTTGAGGCTGTCAGTGAGCTTCGGCCCTTCGGTGTAGGGCGTGCCGGGGAGGTTCTCGATCCCGAGCGTGTCCATCAACTGCCCGCCGAAGCGTTCGGCCGCGATGCCGGTGCGGAAGCCCTTGCGCGCGGTATAGACCGCCGCCGCAGCGCCCGCCGGACCGCCGCCGACCACCAGCACCTCGAACGGCGCCTTGGCGGCGAGCTTCTCGGCCTGCTTGGCGTCGGCATTCTTGTCGAGACGGCTGAGAATTTCGGCCAGCTCCATCTTGCCGTTGTAGAAGGGCTCGCCGTTCAGGAAGGTCGCGGGCACGGCCATGATGTCGCGCGCTTCGACTTCGCTCTGGAAGGTGCCGCCCTCGATCAGGGTCGCGTGGATGCGGGGGTTTTCCAGCGCCATCAGCGTCAGCGCCTGCACGACGTCGGGGCAGTTGTGGCACGAGAGCGAGAAGAACATCTCGAAATTGTAGTCGCCCTCCAGCGCGCGGACCTGCTCGATCAGGTCGGCGTCAACCTTGGGCGGGTGGCCACCGGCCCACAGCAGCGCGAGCACCAGCGAGGTGAATTCGTGGCCCATCGGCAGGCCGGCAAAGCGCACCCACTTGTTCGCGTCAGACGCGCGGCGGATCGCGAAGCTGGGCTTGCGGGCGTCCGTGCCGTCGAACCGCGCGGTGACGAGATCATGCAGGCCTGCGATCTGTTCGATCAATGCACGCGTCTGGCGCGACTTCTCGCTGTCATCCAGCGAGGCGACCAGTTCGATGCCCTCGCGAAGGTTGCCGAGATAGGTCTTGAGCTGGGCCTGCATGGCGGCGTCGAGCATGGGTGTCCTCCGGGCGCGGGTGAGCGCTGGGTCAAATCTGGGGAAGGGTAACGCGGGACCGGACGCCGCCCGCCGCTCGCCCACAAAGGGGGGGGAGTGGGCAAGGGGCAGGGACATCCGGTCCCGGCTACGACCCGAGGGCTTGGTGCTCTCGGGATTTTACAGCGGGCGCGCCTTGGGGGGGAGGGCGGCGCGCCCGCCGGTCGGGTTAGATCTTGCCGACGAGGTCGAGCGAGGGGGCCAGCGTGTCGCTGCCTTCTTCCCACGCTGCCGGGCAGACCTGACCGGGGTTGGCGCGCACATATTGCGCGGCCTTGATCTTGCGGGTCAGTTCGTTGGCATTGCGGCCGACGCCTTCGCAGGTGATTTCCATGATCTGGATCACGCCCTCCGGATCGACCACGAAGGTCGCACGGTCAGCGAGGCCCACGCCTTCGCGCAGCACGCCGAAGTTGTTCGACAGCACGTGGTTCTGGTCGCCCAGGAACGGGAAGGTCAGCTTGCCGATCTTGTCCGAGGTGTCGCTCCAGGCCTTGTGGCTGAAGTGCGTGTCGGTCGAGACGGCGTAGACTTCGACGCCCATCGACTGGAGGGTGGCGTACTTCTCGCCCATGTCTTCCAGCTCGGTCGGGCACACGAAGGTGAAGTCGGCCGGGTAGAAGAAGAACACCGACCACTTGCCAGCGAGGTCCGCGTCGGTGACGGTGAAGAAGTCCTTGCCCTTCTGGAAGGCGGTGGCGGTGAAGGGCTGGATGGTCGAACCGATGATACCCATGTGGAATTTTCCTTGTTTATGGGGTTGGGAGAGGGGTGGAATTTCAGGCTCGCCAAATAGGCGATTTTGCGCTGCACAAAAGTTGATTGTTGCGATTGCACAAATCGCTTTTTTGCATGAGTGGCGCGGGAACCAATCGGATTTGGCGATGTTTGGCCGAGTTCCGAGAAGCAGCCGTCAGCCAAGCGGGCGGCTTTCCTGCCGCGCTACCGCTTACCCGAGCTGCCCGCGGTGCAGCAGCTTGTGGTCGGCCAGCACCAGCGCCATCATCGCCTCGACCACCGGCGTGCCGCGGATGCCGACGCAGGGGTCGTGGCGGCCCTTGGTGACGACTTCCACCGCCTCCCCGGCTGAATTGATCGATTCCACCGGCGTGAGGATCGAGGAGGTCGGTTTGAACGCCACCCGGCACACCACCGGCTGTCCGGTCGAAATGCCGCCCGCCGTGCCGCCTGCGTGGTTGGCGAGGAATTCGGGCGAGCCATCCGCGCCGGGGCGCATCCGGTCGGCATTCTCTTCGCCCGAGAGGCGCGCGGCCTCGAACCCGTCGCCGATCTCGACGCCCTTGACCGCGTTGATGCTCATCATTGCGGCGGCCAGATCGCTGTCGAGCTTGGCATAGATCGGCGCGCCCCAGCCTGCGGGGACGCCGGTCGCGACACATTCGACAATCGCGCCGAGTGATGATCCCGTCTTGCGCGCGGCATCGACCTTCTCTTCCCAGCGCTTGGCGGCTTCGGGGTCGGGGCAGAAGAAGGGGTTCTTGGCGATCTCGGCATAGTCGATGTTCGCCGGATCGATCTTGTCGCCGCCCAGCTCGCAGACATAGGCGGTGATGGTGACTTCCGGGATCACCAGCCGCGCTACGGCGCCCGCTGCCACCCGCGCCGCTGTCTCGCGGGCCGAGGAGCGCCCGCCGCCGCGATAGTCGCGGACGCCGTATTTCGCGTCGTAGGCGTAGTCGGCATGGCCCGGCCGATATTGCTGGGCGATGGCGCTATAGTCCTTAGACCGCTGATCGGTGTTCTCGATCATCAGGCTGATCGGCGTGCCGGTGGTCTTGCCCTCGAACACTCCTGAGAGGATCCGCACCAAGTCATCCTCGCGCCGCTGGGTTGTGAAGCGGCTGGTCCCGGGCTTGCGCGCGTCCATGAAGGGCTGGATGAACGCCTCCGAGATCGCGAGCCCCGGCGGGCACCCGTCAACGACCGCGCCCAGTGCAGGCCCGTGGCTCTCTCCCCAGGTGGTAAAGCGCAGCACGCGCCCGAAGGTGTTCCAGCTCATGGGGCCGTTCCTTTACCCAAACTCCCGTTCGTGTCGAGCGTAGTCGAGACACCTGCGCCCTTGCCTCTCGACTGCGCTCGAGGCGAACGGGGATTGTGGACGGGTTCGCTCTGGCCAAGCGAGCCCGAGTGAGGCAAGAACAAACCATGATTGCAAAGCTCTCAGGCAGGCTTGATGCGACCGGCGAGGACTGGGCGATCGTCGATGTCGGCGGGGTGGGTTACCTCGTCCACTGCTCCAGCCGCACGCTCGCCGCTTTGGGCGAGGTGGGCGAGGGCTGCACCGTCCACACCGAATTGCAGGTGAGCGAGAACGACATGCGGCTCCTCGGGTTTGCCGAGCAGGCCGAGCGCGACTGGTTCCGCCTGCTGACCGGCGTGCAGGGCGTGGGGAGCAAGGTCGGCCTCGCGATCCTCTCCGCGCTCTCGACCGGAGAGTTGCGCGACGCCTGCGGCAAAGGCGACGCGGCGATGGTGGCCCGCGCACAGGGCGTGGGGCCGAAGCTGGCGGGCCGGATCGTCAACGAGTTGAAGGACAAGGCGGGCGCGATGCCGGGCGGCTCAGGTGGCTTTGCGGTGAGTGCCGCGGTGCCTGCCGGGAGCAAGGGCGCAGACGCCGCGAGCGCTTTGGAGAACCTCGGCTTCAAGCCTGCGGTCGCCGCACAGGCCGTGGCCCGCGCGCTGGAAGAACTGGGCGAGGGCGCGAGCGAGGGCGACCTGATCCGCGTGGCGCTTAAGAAGGCGGCTGGGTGATGCGGCGTGACTGACGACACACCCCTCCACACCCCCGCCCGCCAGCCCGGCGACCCGGACGCAGCCCTGCGCCCGCGCCGCTTGGCCGAATTCGTCGGGCAGGAGGCGGCCAAGGGGAACCTTGCGGTCTTCATCGCGGCCGCCCGCGCGCGGGGCGAGGCGATGGATCATACGCTGTTCTTCGGCCCCCCGGGCCTCGGCAAGACCACGCTGGCGCAGATCATCGCGGGCGAGCTGGGCGTGGGGTTCCGCGCAACCTCCGGCCCGGTCATCGCCAAGGCCGGGGACCTTGCCGCGCTGCTCACCAATCTCGAACCGCATGATGTGCTGTTCATCGACGAGATCCACCGCCTCTCGCCGATGGTGGAGGAGGTGCTCTATCCTGCGATGGAGGACCGCGCGCTCGATCTCATCATTGGTGAGGGGCCGAGCGCGCGTAGCGTCCGGATCGACCTGCCGCCCTTCACCCTGATCGGCGCGACCACGCGGCAGGGCCTGCTGACCACGCCGCTGCGCGACCGCTTCGGCATTCCGGTGCGGCTCAATTTCTACACTCATGACGAGCTTGACCGCGTGGTGACCCGCGCGGCGGGGCTGCTCGGCCTCGCTATCGATCCCGAGGGCGCGCGCGAGATCGCGCGGCGATCGCGCGGGACGCCGCGTGTCGCGGGGCGCCTGCTGCGCCGCGTTCGCGACTTTGCCGATGTCGCGGGCGCGGCCACTGTCACCCGCGCGGTGGCGGATGAGGCGCTCACCCGGCTGGAGATCGACCGGCTCGGGCTTGACCTGATGGACCGCCGCTACCTCGCCATGATTGCCACCACCTACAAGGGCGGCCCGGTGGGGATCGAGACGCTCGCGGCGGGCCTTGCCGAGCCGCGTGACACGATCGAAGAAGTGGTCGAACCCTTCCTCATCCAATTGGGTCTGGTGGCCCGCACCGCGCGCGGGCGCGTGCTCAATGATGCCGGCTGGGCGCATATGGAAATGACGCCGCCCCAGAATGAGTCGCCCGATTCTCTCTCGCGTCAGGCCGGCCTGTTCGAGGATGATCGTTAACCTTTGGGCTAACCGGCGCCCCTTTTTCGGTGCCAGTTCGGGACAGCGCCTTTCAAATCAAGCGGAATCCGGGCGATTCCGGCGCTGCGCGGGGTTGATCGACGGTTAACCCGATTGCCCCTTCGGCCTTCCACCCATCAAAAGGTTGACTGGATCAGGTGACGCCTGCGGACAGTCCGCGGGAGTTGCCACAGGCAAACAGGGTTAACGACTATGTCGCTCAAACTGGCCATCGCGAAGCTTTCTGCCGCTGCTGCGGGGGTGGCGTTGTTGCAGGGCGGCGCGGTGCGTGTGGCCGAGCCGCTCAACACCGCCGCTCCGGATTTCTCGACCAATATCGACGGCAAGCTGATCGCAGTCGATCCGGAAACCGGCATGCGCTACATCAAGGGCGCCGAGCGGATCATTCCGGAAGAGCGCCGCCGCCGCATTGTCGAGCGCACGATCGAGTGCCAGCCGGTGGGCGCCTCGATGCCGGCCGGCGCGGTGCAGACCTATGTCAATGACGCGGAATGCCCGCCGCTGGCGCAGGTGGCCTATATGCCCGCGCCGCTTCCCCCGCTTCCGCCGGTTTCGGGCGGCGGCGGCATGGGCGGCGGCTGGGGCGGTGGCTTCGGCGGCGGCTTTGGCGGTGGCATGGGCTTTGGCGGCGGCTTCTTCGGCGGCTTCTTCGGTGGCGGCGGCTCGTCGTCGGGCGATGTTTCGGTGGTGAGCACCACGACCACGACCAGCGGCGGCACTAGCGGCACCACCTCCGGGAACCCCGGTCCGCCGCCCCCGCCGCCGCCTCCGCCGCCTCCGACCAGTTCGGGCGCGACCACCTCCGGCGACCCCGGTCCGCCCCCGCCGCCTCCGCCTCCGCCGCCGACTTCATCGGGGTCGACGAGCAACGGCGGTTCGACCACCACGACCACGACGACCACTACGACGTCTGGCAATGTGTCGAGCACGTCCTCGACTTCGGGGAATGTGTCGAGCATGTCCTCGACCTCGGGTAACGTGTCCAGCACTTCTTCCACGTCCGGCAACGTCTCGAGCTCGTCCTCGACGTCGGGCAACGTGTCGAGCACGTCCTCGACCTCGGGCAATGTGTCGAGCACGACCAGCACCTCGACTTCGGGCAACGTCTCGTCCTCGACCTCGGGCAACGTCTCGTCCTCGACTTCGGGCAATGTCTCGAGTTCGACTTCGGGCAACGTGTCCAGCTCGACTTCGGGCAATGTGTCGAGCACCTCGAGTTCGTCGAGCAGTTCTTCCTCGTCCTCGTCCAGCTCCAGCAGCTCGTCTTCGAGCTCCTCGGGCGGCAGCGGCGGATCGAGCGGCCACCCCGGCACCACCACCTCGGGCGGTTCGTCGGGCGGTAGTTCGTCCTCCTCCTCGTCGAGCGGCAGTTCGTCCTCGTCCTCCTCATCGGGCGGCGCGACCAGCGGCGGCAGCACCTCGGGCGACATGACCAGCAGCACCAGCAGCTCGTCTTCGTCGTCGTCGAGCTCCTCTTCCTCGTCGAGCTCCTCCTCGACCGGCACGTCGACCGGATCGAGCGGCTCGTCGGGCAGCAGTGGTTCGTCGTCGGGTTCGTCGGGTTCGTCGAGCTCGAGCAGCAGCAGCAGCTCTTCGTCCTCGTCCTCGGGTTCGTCCTCGAGCACCAGCGGCGGTCATGATGTCCCCGCACCGCCGATGATGGCGCTGTTCGGCCTTGCGGCTGCGGCGATCCTCACCCGCCGCCGGAAGGCTGCGGCTCAGGCGGACTGAGCGCGGGTTAGAACAACAAGCGGCAGGGCTCCTGCCGGAACCACTTGGTGATGACATGCTTCACCCCCCGCCGGACAGGCAGTCCGGCGTGGCGGGTGAGCAGGTTTGGATGGCCCTCGGGGGTCATGTTGTTCCACACCAGCATCGCGCCGGTCGGCAGGCGGAAGCGCAGTCCCAGTTCGCAGAAATCGGTCTCGCCGCCCTCGGTCGGCTGGTTGAGACACACCATCGCCGTCCAGGTGCGCTGGCCGCCACGCGGGCCTTCCTGCTCCCAGTAGCGGGTGCCCGTTTCCATATAGTCGAAGTGGTGCTTGAATTCCTGCCCCGCCGTGTAGCGCTGGCCCTGCATCCTTTCGGAATAGATCGGATCGATCCCCAGCAGATCGGCGATATACTGCTCGCAGCTTTTCGGCAGCGGATCGTCATTGGCGAAGTGATGGGTGTAGCTGGTGCGGAAGTTCTCGCGCTCGGTCCCGATATAGAGCGTCGAGGGGGCAGCCTGCCGGTTGATCGCTTCGACCAGATCCTTGCAGTCGCGGCGCTTCAGAAAGCCCTTCACGAGGAAGATTTCGGCCCCTTCGCTGCACACCTGCTCGACCGCCGGATGGGCGATCAACCGGCGGCGCACGATTTCACCGAACCACGCGAGCTTGCGCGGATCGGCATTGGGATCGAAGGACGTTGTCGCCTGCGCGGTCATGCCGTCTGCCATAGCAGGCAGCGGTTAACGGCTGGTCAGCGTTTCTCGACCGGCTGGCCGGCCGCTTCCCAAGCGAGGATCCCGCCGGCCAGCACATCGACCGGTTCGCCCGTGGCGGCGGTGAGTTTTTCGCCCGCGATCGCCGAGCGCTTGCCCGAACGGCAATAGAGCACGACCTTGCGGCCATCGGAGGGACCGAGCTTGGCCGGATCGAACTGGTCGAGCGGGATGTTCTCAGCGCCCGCAATAGCGCCCTGCGCCACCTCTTCGGCCGTGCGCACGTCGATCAGGCGGACATTGCCCGCCTTGATCCGCTCCGCGAGTTGTTCCGGCGTGAGTTCCACCAGCGTTGCGGCGCTGGTGGTTCCGGCTGCTTCGCCACCCACTGCCCCTGCACCCGCCATCGCGAGTTCGAAGCCGAGCGGGGCAGAAGGTGCATCGCGTTTGCCGCCTGCGTCCTGCGTCTCCCCGCAAGCCGCCAGCGCCAGCAACAGCGGCGCGAGCGGCAGAGCCGGGGACAGCAGCAGGGCGAGGCGGTTCGGCGTCATGCCTCTCCTTATGCCGCAAGCTTGCGCAGAACGTAATGGAGAATCCCGCCGTGGCGGTAATATTCCATTTCATTTGCGGTATCTATGCGACACAGGGCGGTGAAGCTGAAGCTGCTGCCGTCGGCGCGGGTCACTTCGACAGTGACGTCCTGGCCGGGGGTCAGATCAGCGAGGCCACGGATCGAGAAGGTGTCGTCTGCCGCAAGGCCAAGGGTCTGGCGGGTGTCGCCTTCCTTGAACTGCAGGGGCAGCACGCCCATCCCGACGAGGTTCGAGCGGTGGATGCGCTCGAAGCTTTCGACGATCACCATGCGCACGCCGAGCAGGATCGTGCCCTTGGCCGCCCAGTCGCGCGACGAGCCGGTGCCGTATTCCTTGCCGCCGATCACCACCAGCGGGGTGCCGTCTTCCTTGTGGCGCATGGCAGCATCGTAGATCGCCATGGTTTCGCCGCCATAGGTCG
The DNA here is from genome assembly GCA_903934325.1 of uncultured Alphaproteobacteria bacterium. Lineage (GTDB taxonomy): Bacteria > Pseudomonadota > Alphaproteobacteria > Sphingomonadales > Sphingomonadaceae > Erythrobacter. Next base: position 23,581 of record CAIZNH010000042.1, read on the forward strand.
AGAAGCCGCCTTCGACGCCCGGCACCATCTCGTTCTTGATGCGGATGTTGGCAAAGGTGCCGCGCATCATCACTTCGTGGTGGCCGCGGCGCGAGCCGTAGGAGTTGAAGTCCTTCTTGGCGACCTGGTTGGCCATCAGGAACTTGCCGCCCGGGCTGTCTTCCTTGATCGAACCGGCGGGCGAGATGTGATCGGTGGTGACCGAATCGCCGAGGATCGCCAGCGGCTTGGCATCGACGATGTCGGTGATCGGCGCCGGGGTCATGGTCATGCCCTCGAAATAGGGCGGGTTGGCGACATAGGTCGAACCGGCGCGCCACTGGTAGGTGTCGGACGGTTCCACGGTGATCGCCTGCCAGTGCTCGTCACCATCATAGACGTTGGCGTAGCGCTTCACGAACATATCGCGGTCGATATTGGCGGCGCGGTTGGCGGCGATCTCGGCGTTGGAGGGCCACAGATCGGCGAGCATCACGTCGTTGCCGTTCTGGTCTTGCCCGATCGGGGTGGTGGTGATGTCTTCGGTGACGGTGCCCTTCAGCGCATAGGCCACCACCAGCGGCGGCGAGGCGAGGAAGTTGGCGCGCACATCGGGGCTGACGCGGCCTTCGAAGTTGCGGTTGCCCGACAGCACCGAGGCGGCGACGATATCATTGCCGTTGATCGCGGCCGAAATCGGCGCGGCGAGCGGGCCGGAGTTGCCGATGCAGGTGGTGCAGCCATAGCCCACGAGATCGAAGCCGACCGCGTCGAGGTGCTCTTGCAGGCCCGACTTCACCAGGTAATCGGTGACCACCTGCGAGCCCGGGGCAAGCGAGGTCTTGACCCACGGCTTGGGCTTCAGCCCGCGCTCGTTCGCCTTCTTGGCGACGAGGCCGGCGGCGATCAGCACATCGGGGTTCGAGGTGTTGGTGCACGAGGTGATCGCGGCGATCACCACGTCGCCGTCGCCGATGTCGTGATCCTTGCCTTCCACGCCGACGCGGGCCGGGGCGCTCTTGCCGTAGACCTTGGTGAGGTCCGAATTGAACAGATCGTCGACCTCGGGGAGGATCACCTTGTCCTGCGGGCGCTTGGGGCCGGCGAGGCTGGGGACGACGGTGCCCATGTCGAGCGACAGGGTCTTGGTAAAGACCGGCACGTTGGCCGGGTCAAACCACATGCCCTGCGCCTTGGCATAGGCTTCGACGAGAGCGATGGTGTCCTCGCTGCGGCCGGTGAGGCGCAGGTAATCGATGGTCTTGTCGTCGATGCCGAAGAAGCCGCAGGTCGCGCCATATTCGGGGGCCATGTTGGCGATGGTGGCGCGGTCGGCGAGGGTGAGGTTGGCAACGCCCGGGCCGTAGAACTCGACGAAGCGGCCGACGACGCCGACATTGCGGAGCATCTGCACGCAGGTCAGCACGAGGTCGGTCGCGGTCACGCCCTCGGCCATCGCGCCTTCGAGGTAGAAGCCGACAACTTCGGGGATCAGCATCGAGACCGGCTGGCCGAGCATCGCGGCTTCGGCTTCGATCCCGCCTACGCCCCAGCCCAGCACGCCGAGGCCGTTGATCATGGTGGTGTGGCTGTCGGTGCCGACGCAGGTGTCGGGATAGGCGACCATCATGCCGTCAGGGCCTTCCGACGACCACACCGCGCGGGCGAGGTGCTCAAGGTTGACCTGGTGGCAGATACCTGTGCCCGGCGGCACGGCAGTGAAGTTCTTGAAGCTCTTCGAACCCCACTTGAGGAAGTCGTAACGCTCCGCATTGCGCTCGTATTCGAGCGCCATGTTGGCTTCCATCGCCTTGGGGTGGCCGAATTCGTCGACCATCACCGAGTGGTCGATCACCAGGTTGACCGGCACCAGCGGATTGATCTTGGCGGTATCGCCGCCGAGCTTCTTGATCGCGTCGCGCATGGCGGCAAGGTCAACCACGCAGGGCACGCCGGTGAAGTCCTGCAGCAGCACGCGCGCCGGGCGGTACTGGATTTCCTCGCCAGTGGTCGGGTTGTTCTGCCAGTCGACCAGCGCCTGGATGTGCGAACGGTCAACCGTGAAGCCGCCGTCTTCGAAGCGCAGCAGGTTTTCCAGCAGCACCTTCATCGAGATCGGCAGGCGCGATACATCGCCCAGCTGCTCGGCCGCCTTGGCCAGCGAGTAATAGGCGTAGTCCTTCCCGTTCACCGAAAGGGTCTGACGGGTGGCGAGCGTGTCCTTGCCGATATCGGTCATGGGTGGGTGTTTCCGTCCTTGTTAGGTTGTCCCGCACCCCGATCCTGAAAGGCGCGGCATTGGCGCTGCGCTTGCTGTATCACGCGCGCGAGGTCAAGGGGGGTTGCCCTCTGTTCTGGCGCTGGCGTTACGCGGGCGAACGCTCGGGTGCGGCCCTTGCGGCGAGCCAGCAGCCGGTGACGATCAGCGCCGTACCCGCCAGCGTCGGCAGGCTCACTCCTTCGCGGAAGAACAGCCAGCCGAAGATTGCCGCCCAGACAAAGCCCGAATACTCGGTCGGCACCAGCACGTTCGCCTCGGCCCGTGCATAGGCCCAGGCAATAGAGAGCGATCCGCATACGGTCAGCACGGCGGCGATGGTGAGGGGCACGAAAGCCTCGCGGACAGGCGCCTGCCACAGCAAGGGCGCGAGGGTGAGCAGCACCAGCCCGCCGATCGCGCTGTGAAAGGTCGCGATCTCCATCGGTCCGGCGACCTGCGCCTGCCGCCGGATGACGATGAAATTATAGGCATAGAGCAGCGCCGAGACGAACAGCGAGGCGACGCCGAGGGCCGCCTTCTCGTCGAACTGGCCTTGCCCGATGCGCCCGCCGACGATCACCAGCGTACCGGCAAAGCCCAGCATGCTCGCGCCGATGGCGTGGCGGCTGATCGTCTCGCCCAGCAGCACGCGGGCCAGATAGAGCGCCACCAGCGGGGCGATGAAGGACAGGGCAATCGCCTCGGCCAGCGGCAACAGGGTGATGGAATAGAAGAAGGTCAGCGCCATGAAGGCCGACACGACCCCGCGTACAAGGTGCAGCTTCCACACCGCCCGGGTCGGCATGGCAGGCCCGCGCGACAGCCATACCGGCGCGATCAGCGCGGTGCCGATTCCGGCGCGCAGGACTGTGGCGGTATAGGCGCCGATCATCAGCGCCGCCTCCTTCATGAAGGCATCCATCAGCGACAGGAACCCGACGCCCATAAGCGCGGCTCCGAAAGGCCAAAGAGGATGTTGCGCCGCCCGCATAAGCTGCTCCGCGCATAGGGCTCTGTGCGCGCGAGGTCACGTGCGCAGGCTTATTCACCTGTGCGCAAGCCAAGGCGGTTGATAGAGGGGGCGCGGCGCGGGTATGATGCGCTGCGGTTGTGCCAGGCGGCATGGCCTCTCAACGGGGTTGGAACGGATTACTATGACGCGCTTTTCGGGCAAATTCGCTTGCGGCATTGCGGCGGCCGCATTGCTTGCAGGCTCGGCCCTGGCCCAGACGCAGGCCACGCGGCCTGCGATGATCCCCGGCGGTCAGCAGCAGGGTGGTCCGGTGACGGTGCCGATGCCCGCTCCGGCTCCGACACCCGCCCCGACGCCCAAGCCCAGCAGCGACGCCTTGAAGTCCGCCTTCCCGCAGACCGTATCCGAGCCGGTGGTGCAGGCCGGCATGGAAAAGCCCGCACCGCTGGTGCAGTCCTGGTCCATCGCCAATGCTGCCAAGCTGGTGGCGGTGATCGAGGGGATTGGCGCGGAAGGGCTCGATCCCAAGGATTATGATTTCAGCCCGCTCAAGATCGCGATCGGCGGCGGAACCTCGAAAGAGCTCGACGAGATCGCCTCGCAGATCTTCGTGTGGCTGGTGGAGGACCTGCGCGACGGGCGCACGCCGATGGATGCGCGCCAGCAGTGGTTCGTGGTTGATCCCGATCGCGACACCTTCCGCACCGGCGATCTGCTGACCGCCGCGCTCGCTTCGGGCGATATCGCGGGCACGCTCGCCAAGCTCAATCCCACGCACCCCGATTACGCGCGGCTCAAGGCCGAACTGGCGCGCACGCCCGCCAGCGCGACCGCCAAGCGCAAGCTGATCCGCGCCAATATGGACCGCTGGCGGTGGCTCGCGCGCGATCTGGGCACGCAATATCTCATCACCAACGTGCCCGAATTCCAGCTGCGCCTGACGGTCAAGGACCGCATCATCAGCACCTATCGCACCATCGTCGGCAAGCCCGGACGCACCGCAACCCCGCAGCTTGCCGAAATGGTCGAGGGCGTGGTGTTCAACCCGACCTGGACGGTGCCGCAGTCGATCGTGAAGGGCGAGGGGCTGGGCGCGAAAGTGCTCGGCAACCCCGCCTGGGGCAAGCGCAACGGCTATGTCGCCACCCGCGCGGCAAACGGGACGATCACCGTGGTGCAACAGCCGGGACCGGGCAATTCGCTGGGCCAGATGAAGCTCGAAATGCCCAACGAGCATGCGATCTTCTTCCACGACACGCCCTCGCGCCACCTGTTTGCCAATGATGCGCGCGCGCTGTCGCACGGCTGTGTGCGCACCGAGCGCGCGCTGGAACTTGCGATCACCATGGCGATCCTCGGCAAGGGCGCGACCAAGGAAGAGGCGCTGGCGATCTCGACTTCGGGCAAATACACCAAGGTGATGCTGCAAAAGCAGTTTCCTGCCTACATCACCTATTTCACCATGGCGTCCGACATCAACGGCCAGATGGCGACCTTCAACGACATCTACGGCCGCGATGCGCCCGTGCTCGCCAGCCTCGACAAGCCGCGCGTGCGCAACCGCAGCAATGTGATCGATGATGAGGTGATCGTCATCGAGGACGATCTGCAGGACAGCTAGGCTCGCTCGAAGGCGCGCTCGAGCAGGACCTGTCGGCGGTATAGCCACGCGGCGGGCAGGGCGAAGCATGCTGCTGCCAACGCAAAGAATTCGTCCGCACTGGCGACGGCAAAGACTGCCCATACGCCGATCGCTGAACTGGTGATTGCAAGCACTGCGCCTTCCGCATTTTCCAGCCGATCGCCGATGATGCGCGCGAGCGGCACGCCCGCCAGCATCAAAGTCAGACCTGTGCCAAGGCCACCGAATACAAAGCCTACAACCAGCGCCAGAAGCGCCAGTGAAACGTAGAGGCCAAAGGGGTAATCAGCCCGGGTCGTCAGGCCATCAAGCAGTAACGTTGCTGCCAGAAACATCGCACCCAAGCCTGCTGCTTGCAGCGTTGCCGGGGCGATGGCTCTTGTTTCGGGCGAGGAGCCAAATCTCCGCACGTCCCGGCCCTAGAACGCCGAGGACAGCGGCTGTCCAACGAGATCGAGCGGCTGGCGCTCGATCATCGCGAGTTCGGGCACCGGCTGGATCGAGCCGTCTGCTTCCAGCCCAAGGCTGTCGGCAAACAGCAGGCGCCCGCCCGACAGGTTCATCAGCGCGATCTGGAACTGTTCGCGGCCCATCGCGAAGCAGCCGTTCGACCGCCCGAGGCGGCCAAAGCGGTCAAGGTGGTCGGGCTCGGCATAATTGGCGTGATGCATCACGATATAGCGGCGCAGCGCCGCCTCGTTGGTGTGGTCAAGCCCGCCGAGCCGCACCGAGGTGCCATAGCGGCCCTGATACCATTCCCACGTCACATAGGCCCCGCGGCTGGTGGCGTTGGAGCCTTCGGTGTTGCTGAACTGCTTGAGCCAGCCGTCATGCTGCGGATCGGAGCCCTGCCCGTGGCTGACGTGGTAGGAATTGATCTCGCCGCGTTCGAGATTGACGAAGTGGAAGCGGGGTTTGGCCGAGTGCAGGCCGAAATCGGCAATCCCGACAATATCGTGGCGCCAGATCGCATTGCCTGCCCGCGCCAGCTCGCGCTTGGCGATGTCGACCAGAATGGCATCGCGCGGGCTGCCCGAGGCAGGGCTCGCAAAGGCGCGCGCAGGCATGGCCAGTGCCGCCCCGAGTGCCAGAGTGCCTTTCAAAAGGTCGCGACGTATCATTATGCCCTAACGTAACGCGCAAGCCTTGCGTTCCCAATAACGCAAATGACCTATCCGCACGGCTCGTCGCAGTTCTGCGTCAATTCGTGGGGGGGCGGACGCGCCCTGACCGGTTTCGTGCAGGACCTTGGCCGCCATGCCGAGCCGGATGACATCGGGCATGGCTGCCTTCACGGCCTCGCGGAAACCGCCCAGAACCGCGAGCCGGGGATCGCCGCCCGCAATCATCCGCGTGATCGTCGGCCCGGTCGGATCGAGCCGCGACTTCGCCAGCCAAGCGGAGATTTCGGGGGTGTTCGACCATGTGCCGCGGTTCATCAGGTTCATCATGAAGGCATAAGGATAGGTGCCCGGCGTATCGGTCAGCGGCGCGCTGCCGGCGAGCTGGTTCTTGGTCGCGTCATCATCCCAATGCGCTTCGAGAAAGGCGGTGAGCGCGGCGCTCAGTGTTACGAGCGGGACAGTGACGGGCTGGAGCACGATGGTGTCCCCGCGGAACTGCGGCCCGGCATTGTCCTGCGTGCTGAAGGGCACGGCGCGCGCGGTGCAATCGATGAACAGGGCGTCTTCGGGCACGGGATGGAGCACCTCGCTGAAATGGAGGTTGCCCTTGGTAATGCGGGTGACGCGGCCCTTGCGGATCACTTGGGTGATGCGCCGCAGCAGCGCGATCTCGCCTTCCGAGATCACCGCATAGTGGAACATCTCAGGCGTCACATCGGGATCGATCCGCAGCATATATCCGCCCGCGCCGAGATGTTCGAACACCTCCTCGCCGGTCTGCGATTTTGCAAAAGCTTCGAGGTGGGCGATCTGGTTCTCGATCACCGCTTCGATGAAATCCTCGCCCGGCTGGACATATTTGCGGTTGTTGAGCCAGCTGTCGCGCGGACGCACCCAGTGGATGCGCTCCGGATCGACCCCGGCCTCGAGCAGCCACACGCCCACATCCATCGCGGTCTTCCCGCCGCCTAGGATGACGAAGCTCTGCGGGATGGAGGAAGACGACTTCCATAGCTCGGGCAACTCGCCCGGAATGGCCACACGCACGCCCTCGTCCACCGCGAAGGCGCGCTTGTGGGTGCTGGGGACCGAGGTCTGGTAGAAGGTCGCATCCACCAGCTTGCGGCGCACGCGGATCTTCGTCTCGGCGCCCGAAAGCACGCCCTCGATCCGCGCCGTGCCGTCTGCATCGCGGCCCTTGAACTCGGCCAAGCGGTGATAGGCGACCCGCCCCGAAGGCAGCAGCCGCAGGTTCATCACCTTTTCGAAATAGGCCGAAACCTCCGTGCCGCTGGCGAGCGCGTAAAGCCCCTTGTTAGGGCCATGCGCGTCGATCTGCTCGCCCGGAAAGGCCAGCGAATTGACCCCGTAGAAAGCCGAGGGCTGGTGCAGCGCGACGAAGGAATAGGCATCGTTCCAGTGCCCGCCGGGCTTGGCGTGGCGATCGACGAAGGTGATGTGGCAGTCCGGATCTTCATCGAGCAGCGCATCGGCAAAGGCGAGGCCGACTGCGCCTGCACCGATGATCAGGTAATCGGTTTCGTGATCGGCCATGGGGGACTCGCTTTTCTGTCTGTCTGTCCGCGCCTTAGCATGATTGTGGCGCAGGCCAGCGGGCATTTTCTTCCGCCAGCGCCAGCATCGAGGCGGCATGGCGGGCGGCGACCACGCGCGGGTCATCGCCATAGCCTCCGCCAAGTGCCGAGGCGATGCACAGGCCCCGGCGGCGCGTTTCGCTCATGACGAAGCGATCGCGTAAGCCGAGGCCCTCGTCGGTCAGTGCAAGGCGCCCGAGCTTGTCATCGACATGGGGATCGACGCCCGCCTGATAGAGGACGAAATCGGGCGCGAATTCGGCCATGACCTGCGGCAGGTGAAGCGTCAGCGCGGCCATGTAACCATCATCGTCGGTGCCGTCCTCCAGCCCGACATCGCGGCTGGAGCGGGCCTTCCTGACGGGGAAGTTCTTCTCGGCATGGAGCGAGAGGGTGAAGATATCCTCGCGACCGGCGGTGAGGCTGGCGGTGCCATCGCCCTGATGCACGTCAAGGTCGACGATCAGCACGCGCCGCGCGTGGCACTCTGCGACAAGCCGGTTGGCGGTGACCGCAAGATCGTTGAACACGCAGTAGCCTGCGCCGGTATCGTGCAGCGCGTGGTGGCTTCCGGCTGCCGAATTGGCCGCATAGCCGTGGCGCATTGCCAGCTGCGCGGCGAGCCATGTGCCGCCATTGGTGTGGCGCACGCGGCTCGTGATTGCGGGGGTGACGGGAAAGCCGATCCGGCGTTCCTTGGCGCGCGGGACTTCGGCGCGGAAGACCTCGTCGACATAGTCGGGGCAATGCACCGCTTCGAGCCATTCGCGCGGCATCGGATCGGGCGCGTGTTCGGTGACGGGGGCTCCGCTGGCGCGCAGCTCCTCCATCACGAGATAGTATTTGTCGAAGCGGAAGGTGCCGCGATCCGGGCGCGGGGCCATATAGTCGGCGTGGTGGACGACGTGGAGCATCGCCCGCTCAGAGATATCCGGTATGCTCGGCCAGGATCTTGCAGCCAAGGCCGATCAGGATCACGCCGCCCGCGCGTTCGGCCCATTCGCCCCAGGTGTCACCCGCGATCCGCCCCAGCCACACGCCCGCACCGCTCATGGCTGCGGTGATGCCGCCGATCAGAGCGACGGCGAGCCAGGGCGAAACATCGAGCGTGGGGAGTGTGATCCCCGCCGCCAGCGCATCGATGCTCGTCGCCACCCCCGCCAGCAGCAGCGCGCGGCCCGTGAGCGCATGGCTCGCCTCTTCCTCGCCGACATGGCCGCCGAGCATCCGCAGCCCAAGGAAGGCAAGCAGACCAAAGGCGATCCAGTGATCGACAGCCTCGACATAGATCAACGCCACCGCGCCGATCACCCATCCGGCAAGCGGCATCAGGGCCTGAAATACCCCGAAGGTGAGCGCGATCGCCAGCCCCCCGCGCGCATCGGGCCGGAACTTTGCGCCTTGGGTGAGGGCGACAGCGAAAGCGTCCATCGCCAGCGCCAGTGCCAGCAGCAGGGCCTCGGTCATGGTGCGGGCCGGTCAGCCAGTGCGGTGAGCTCGGTGAGGATCGCCTCTTCCGAGCGGCTGGCGGCATTGCGCCAGCCGGCGGCGGTATCGAGGTTCACCGCCTTGCCCTCGGTGGTCAGCACGAGGAGCGCGGGCGTGCCCTTTATTTCGGCAAGGCCGAAGCGCTGCGGCACGGCGAGGTTATGTCCGTCACCGGTCTGCGGCATCCCGACATTGACGAAGACCAGCTCGTAGCGCTCGGCCGCCAGCGCGGCAAAGCGCGGGGTTTCGAGCCATCCGGCGAGCGCCGTGCTGTCGTGGCACCAGTTCGCACCCAGCACCACCAGCACGCGCTTGCCATTGCCCGCAGCGCGGGCGAGCGCGGCGTCGACATCACCCATGGCATTGGTGGTGACGGCATAGGAACGCGCATCGGGCCGCGCGGGCGCGGCACTATCGGGCGTGGTCGCACAGGCGGCGAGCGCCAGCGCCAGACTTGCGGCAATGGCGGCGCGGATCACTCGGCGGCTTCGGCAGGTGTCGCGTGGGGTTCGAAGGCGGTGGCTTCGCCCGCCTCGATGGCAGCAGCCTTTTCCTCGACAAGGCGGACGATGTGTTCGAGCATCGCCTCGTCGTCGATGGCGTGGGCCTTCACGCCGGACAGGTAGACCATGTGCTTGCCATTGCCGCCGCCGGTGAGGCCGATATCGGTCTCGCGCGCTTCGCCCGGGCCGTTCACCACGCAGCCGAGCACTGAAAGGCTCATCGGCGTCTTGATGTGTTCGAGCCGCTTTTCGAGCGTTTCGACCGTGCGGATCACGTCGAAGCCCTGCCGCGAGCACGACGGGCACGAGACAACCCGCACGCCGCGGGTGCGCAGGCCAAGGGCCTTGAGCATCTCGAAGCCGACCTTGACCTCCTGCTCGGGTTCGGCCGAGAGCGAGACGCGGATCGTGTCGCCGATCCCGGCCCACAGCAGGCTGCCGATGCCGATCGAGGACTTCACTGTCCCGCCGATCAGCCCGCCTGCCTCGGTGATGCCAAGGTGCAGCGGGCAATCGACGGTTTCGGCAAGGCCGTGATAGGCGGCGACCGCGAGGAACACGTCGGAGGCTTTCACCGCCACCTTGTATTCGTGGAAATCATGGTCCTGCAGCAGCTTGATGTGATCGAGCGCGCTTTCGATCAGCGCTTCGGGGCAGGGCTCACCATATTTTTCGAGCAGGTCTTTCTCGAGCGACCCGGCGTTAACGCCGATGCGGATCGCGCAGCCATTGGCCTTGGCGGCGCGCACCACTTCGGCGACGCGCTGGGCCGAGCCGATATTGCCCGGGTTGATGCGCAGGCAGGCGGCGCCCGCATCGGCTGCTTCGAGCGCGCGCTGGTAGTGGAAGTGGATATCGGCCACGATCGGGATCCGCGCCGCGCGGGTGATCTGCTTGAAGTTGCGGGTCGATTCCTCGGTCGGGCAGGACACGCGGATAATGTCCGCGCCCACCTCTTCGCAGCGCCGGATCTGGTCGATCGTCGCCTTGATATCCTCGGTAGGGGTGTTGGTCATGGTCTGCACGGTGATGGGAGCATCACCGCCAACGGGGACATTCCCCACCATGATCTGGCGACATTTGCGCCGTTCGATCGTGCGCCACGGACGGATGGAAGACATGGCCCGCCTATAGCCGCGCGGACGAGGCGGGGCAATGACTTGGCGCGCGCAAGCCCGATGCGGGCGGTAACTTCAAATCTTCATGGTGTCGCAGATTGGAGCAGGCCGGCTTTTGCGGGTTCGCGCCGCCTGCGCGCATGCGTAGTTGTGACACGCGCCTGTCAATTACATGGCAGGTGGGGACGGGAAGGCCAGATGATTACACGCAACGACATTGCCGATATCGGCGGCCCGCTCCTCAAATCGCCTGCCATGCGGCTCGCGCTGATGTGCATCATTCCCTATGCCTGCGTGCTCGTCGGTCTCGATGTTGCGGCGCATTACGGCGATGCGACCGGGGCCGCGCTGCCCGTGCAGTTCGTCATGTCGCAGGACGGCTCCTTTGCCGAATTCCTCGAATATTCGCTGACCACGGCGTCGGGTGTGATGCTGTTCCTGCTGTGGTTGCGCAGTCGCTCGCTGGTCTACCTCACCAGCGCGATCCTGTTCGCGTGGATGACGCTCGACAACTGGGTCGAGATCCACGAGCAGCTCGGCTTCCTCCTCGGCGCAGCGATGCCGGCGGAAAGCTGGTTGCCGGTGCAGCCGAACCATCTTGCCGAAACGCTGGTGTTCCTTGTCGTCGGCGGGGTCTGGGCGCTGGGTATTCTTGCCGCGATCCTGAAGGCCGACAAGCGCGCCGCGATCTACGGCATGCTGATCTCTCTGTTTGTCGCCGGCGCGGCTGTGTTCGGGGTGGCGGTGGATCTGGCGACCTCCTGGGGCGATCATGGGCCGATGGCGGTCAACCTCTTCGCCTTCATCGAGGACGAGGGCGAGTTCACGATGATCCTGCTGGTCTTCGCGCTGTGCGTGGGCATCTATGATGTCGAAACCCGCCGCAGCAAGGCGATGGCCGGTCAAAGCCACCGGGTGCAGTTCCTGCAGGCTTGACTTGCCTCTCCGGCGCGGCACTCTGCGCCGCCCGAGGGAGACACCATGCTGACCGATAATCCATCCGAACTGCGCAGCCCTGCGCCGAGCTTGTTGATGCGCGGCGTGAAGTGGCTGCTGGCCAAGCGCCCGCCGGTGTTCCCGCACGACGAGGCAGGCTTCCACGCCGTGATGGCGGGCCGCGAACTCCCGCGCGATGCCGCCATGCCCGAGAGCTTCCGTAACCGCTATCGCGTCGAGGAACGCGAGGTGCTGGGCAGTCTCGTGGTGACGCTTCACCCCAAAAGCGGCCCTGCGGCCTGGCACATGCTCTATTTCCACGGCGGCGGGTTTGTGCGCCCCATGTTCAAGGAGCATTGGCCGCTGGTGGCCGCGATGGTGGAGGCTTGCGGGATCAGCGTCACCGTGCCGCTCTATCCGATGGTCCCCGAGGCGCCTTACAGCGCGCAGGATGATCTGGCTGATGCGGTCTATGCGCAGCTTGCAGCCAGCCATGATCCGGCGCGCATCATCCTCAATGGTGACAGCGCGGGCGGTCACATGGCGCTGACGCTGGCGCTGCGGCTGGTGGCGGCTGGCGGCCCGCTCCCGGGCAAGCTTGCCCTGTTCGCCCCGTGGCTCGATCTTGGCCTTGCCGATCAGGCGATTGCCGCCGTCGAGCCGCATGACGTGATGCTCAAGATCGGCACCCTGCGCGCTTGCGGCGGCTTGGTTGCGGCGGGCCGGGCGATGGATGATCCCGCGGTGAGCCCGCTCTACGCAGCGGCGCAGGACCTCGCCCAGTTGCCCCCGACGCGCATCTGGACCGGGCGGCACGATCTGTTCATTGTCGATTCGCGCACATTTGCAGGGCGGCTGCGTGCCGCCGGAGTGGACGCGAAGCTCTACGAATACGAGGCTGCCCCGCACGTCTTCATGGCAATCACACCGACGCGCGAGGCGAAGGACGTGTTCGCACTGCTGCGCGAATTCCTGCGCGCCTAACTCGGGAATTTCGCCCCGGTCAGATCTTCGGAAAGCTTCCACAGCTGATCGGCAAAACTCGGGTTGAGCGCGTAGGAACGCACCCCGCTGACTGCGGATTCATCGTCCACTTCGGCGACGTGACAGTCCTCGCAATAGACTCCGCCCTTGCCTTCCAGCTCTGCGGCGGTGGCTGCCCAGCAGGTGGTCGCCGCGCCCTGCGGGATGGTCTTCCACGCAAACCCGCTGTCGGAGGTCGTCACCCGCTGCATCAGCCCTTCCATCATCTCGGGCGTCATGTGGCGGCCGAGATTGGTCTGGATCCCGCCCGGATGCACGGCATAGGCATGGATGCCCAGCACCGCGAAGCGCGCCTCGAGGCCAACGGAGAACAGCACGTTGGCGGTCTTCGACTGGCCGTAGGAGGCCCAGGGATCATATGGACCGTGTTCGAAGTTGGGATCATCGAACCTGACCTGCCCCATGAAATGCCCGCGGCTCGACAGGTTGACGATGCGCTTCAGGTGCCCGCGCTCGATCAGCGGCATCAGCTCTGCCGTCATGGCGAAATGGCCGAGGTGATTGGTGCCGAATTGCATCTCGAACCCGTCGTGGGTGTGCAGGAACGGGGTCGCCATCACGCCGGCATTGTTAATGAGCAGGTCGATCTTCTGGAACCGCTGGCGTGCGCGCGAGGTGGCGGCGCGGATGTTTTCGAGGCTGGTGAGATCAATGGTGATGGTATCGAGCTGCGCCTTGGGCACGGTCGCACGGATAGCGGCGGATGTCTCGTCCAGCTTGGCTTGGTCTCGCCCGGCAAGGATCACATGCGCGCCCCGGCTCGCCATGGCACGGGCGGTTTCCTGCCCCAGCCCCGAATTGGCCCCGGTGATGAACACCGTGCGTCCCGACAGGTCCTTGCCTGCCAGCACCTCGTCGGTGGTGCTGCTCCAGCCAAATCCGCTCATGTTCCCTCTCCCGTGTTTATAGCTTCAGTTCATACAGGAATTCCGGATCGAAGTGGTCTCCGACCTGAAAGGTGATGTCCGCGATCTTGCCGAAGCCATAGCGCTGGTAGAAGCGCTGGGCGCCGAAATTCTCGGAATAGACGCTGAGCAGCACCGCATCGTGCCCCCGCTCGCGGGCCACGCCCAGAGCCCAGTCCATGAGCTGAGCGCCGATCCCCTTTCCGGTAAAGTCCGGCAGGGCATAGAGCTGGCCGAGTTCGATCGGGTTCGCCGCATCAGAATGGGCGACGTAGTGGCTGGGATAGCGCAGCTTGCAGAAGGCGACGAGCCGGCCTTCATGCTCGACCAGACGGTGGGTGCAGCTATCGCCGGCAATCTCTGCGGCGACGGCGGCAGGCTCATGCACTTGCGCCAGAAAGTTTTCGAGATCCTGCGGCGTGTAGAGATGGCCGAAGGCAGCGACGAATGTTTCGGCCCCCAGCACGGCAAGGGCAGGCGCATCGGCGAGAGTGGCGGGGCGATAGATCATGCTCCACGTCCTAGCCGCTTGGGCCTGTGCTGTTAAGCTGGCGAAAGGGCGAAGGGCGCGTTACACCTCTCGCCCATGAAGAAACTCATCGCAGCCTTAGCACTCGCCCTCATGTCCCAGCCCGCTCTTGCACAAGACGCGCCCAAGTGGTCGCTTGCGATCCATGGCGGGGCCGGCACGCTCGATCCGGCCCAGATGACGCCGGAAAAGCGTGCGGCCTATGAAGCGGCGCTGCAAGCCGCGCTGGAGGCGGGATCGAAGGTGCTGCGCGAAGGCGGCAGCGCGATGGATGCGATCAAGGCGGCGATCATCCCGATGGAGGATTCGCCGCTGTTCAACGCCGGCAAAGGCGCGGTGTTCACCTGGGACGGCACCAACGAACTCGACGCCTCGATCATGGACGGGCGCGATCGCAGCGCGGGCGCGGTTGCGGGGGTGAAGACGGTCCGGAACCCGATCCTCCTTGCAGACAAGGTGCGCACCGATAGCGAGCACGTGTTCCTGATGGGCGCGGGCGCGGAAGCCTTTGCGGTGGAGAAAGGCTTTCCCGTCACCCCGCCCGAATATTTCGCCACGCCTGCGCGGCGCGAGGCGCTGGAGCGGCTGAAGGCGGAAAAGCTCTCGGCGCTGGATGTCGATCACAAGTTCGGCACGGTGGGCGCGGTGGCATTGGACCAGAACGGTAACGTGGCTGCCGGCACCTCGACCGGCGGAATGACCGGCAAGCGCTGGGGCCGCGTCGGCGATGCGCCGGTGATCGGTGCGGGCACCTATGCCGACAACCGCGCCTGCGCCGTCTCGGCGACCGGATGGGGCGAATATTTCCTGCGCGTCGGCGTCGCGCACGAGATTTGCGCGCGGCTGCGCGCGGTGCACGAGGTCAAGGCCGCCATGGCCTCCTCCCCCGACGCGGGCAATGCGGTCGAGGCGAGGGAAGCGCAGTACATCATCGACGAGGTGATGGCCGATGTCGCAAGCCTCGGCGGCGATGGCGGGGTGATCCTCGTCACGCCCGAAGGCCACGCGCTGTTCAGCTTCAACACCACCGGCATGTATCGGGGCCGTGCGACCAGCGCGGGAGTGCGCGAAGTGGGCATCTTTGGCGGCGATGAAAAAGCCTCGGCCACGCCGGATCATTGATCAGTAAAGCTTGCCCACCAGCGGCAGGCCCTTGTCGGGTTCGGCGAACTCCTTGATCACCTTGCCCACCCGCGCAAGCGTCAGCTCGCCGATCGGCTGCATGTCGTCCTCGGTCTGGCGCGCGCGGAAATAGCAGGCGAAGGTGATCGGCGGCTGGCCCTTCGGCCCTTCGGCAAAGCCGATGTCGATATAGACATATTCGCTGCCACCGATGAGGCCGCTGGTGCCGGTCTTGTCGCCCGCCACCCAACCTTCCGGCAGCCCGGCTCGCACGCGCCTGAGGCCGGTTTCGGTTTCGATCATCCAGGCCTTCAGCTCGGCCCGTTCGGCCTCGGGCAGCACGTCGCCATAGATGATCTTCGCGACATTGCGCGCCATTGCAGCAGGGGTGGCGGTGTCGCGGAATTCGCCGGTCGGCACGAGGTTCATCTCCGGCTCGTAGCGATCGACCCTGCTCGCCTCGTCGCCGATCGAGCGCCAGAAGGCCGTCAGTCCAGCCGGGCCGCCCAGATGCCTGAGCAGGATATTGGCTGCCGGATTGTCCGAGGTGGTCTGCGTCGCGCGGGCCAGCTCGCGCAGGGTCGCGCCTGTTGCCAGCCGTTCGCCGGTGAAGGGCGCGTGCTGCAGCATGTCCGCCTCGCTCCACGTCACGTGCTTGTCGGCATCGATCAGGCCGGCTGCATGGCGTTGCAGCAGCAGGGCGGCGAGGCTGAACTTGAACGATGAGGCATGGCCAAAGCGCGCGGTCTGGTTGATCCCGACCGACAGCCCGCTCACCGTGTCGTAGATCTCAACCCCGAGCGTGCCGTTCCCGGCGGCCTCGATCAGCCGCAGCTCGGCTGCCAGCCGCCCTGCCGGGCTCTGATCGGGCGGGATGCAGCCGCCTGCCCCCAGTGCCAGCGTGCCGCCGAGAAAATGCCGGCGATTGATCTTGTGGGGGCCGATCATCATGAGAACTTGTCCGCCTTGCGTTTGCCGAACCGCATGTCGCCTTCGAGCTTAGCCCGCAATTGCGCATAGAAGGCTTCGAGAAAAGCCCGCTCGTCGCCTGCCCCCGGGTTCCACCCGATTTTGCGACAGATCGTGGCGTGAACCGCCTCAAGCGCTTCGGGCCGGGCGTCACGCAGCATCTTTTCGAGCGTCTGCAATTCCTTTTCCCCATAGACCGACAGTTCGGCCTCGCCGAATTCGTAGCGTGCGCCCGTCACCGCACTGGCTCCGCGGGTCGCAGCCGCACCCTGGGTCGAGAGCGTGTCGGCAAGCCGCGTGCGCGGGGCCTCGACCACCCATGTCCCCGCAACGATATCGCCCGCGCGCAGGGCGTCGCGGTTGAAGAAGGGCAGCAGCAGAAACAGCGCGAACCAGCCGGTCGCGATCCAGCCGAGCAGCGGGTCGCCTTCGCCCTCGATGCTCTGCACCAGCACCACCAGGACGAAGATCAGCGGGTAGAACAGCTCGATATCGCGCAGCAGATTGCGGGCGATCACCGCTTCGGGGGTGAGCCGCCCGCCGCTGCGCGACGCGATGCGCAGGCCGAGCATGCGCTTGCCCAGGGTCGCGCCGCGCGGCCCCAGTTCCTGCACGAGGAAATAGCCGTACCACACGAGGAAATCGGCCATCACCACGAGAATCTGGAGAAACTCCTGCGCCCCGCGCGAGGTCGAGGCGGGATCGAGCACGCTGCCCTTCAGCAACCCGCCGGCAATCCAGTAGAGCGCATAGTTGAAGGCAATGATGCTGCCGGCGATGATGGTGACATCGAGCATCAGCGCGCCAGCCCGCGATCCGCGCGCGCCGACACGGATCGGCAGGCCCAGCCCCTCGGGCGTCACCATCGTGCGCGACAGCTTGTCGGCCGCGATCATGCCGTGTCCTCGGTGCGGCTGGGCGCGGTGCGGTAGAGGAAGAAATAGGCGAGCCAGAAGGCCAGCATGCTGCCGCCGATCAGGAAGCGGTTGGCGGTGCCTTCCACCAGCTGGCGCGGGAAGGCTTCGAGGATGGCGGCCACGATCATCATGATCACCACGCCCACCATCACCACCGCGCCGCGTTGGCCCGCCTCGGATGCCGCAGCCAGCACGGACCGGCTGCCCGGAAAGGCCATCGAGCGCCCGATATGCAGCCCCGCCGCGCCCGATAGCAGGATCCCGAAAATCTCGGTCGTGCCGTGGACACTCAGCCATGCGGCGAGTTCCACCGTCAGCCCCTGTCCGGAAAACAGCCACAGCATCGCGCCGAGCACCGCCATGTTGTGCACCATCAGCAGCAACGAGGGGATGCCGAAGGCAAAGCCCAGCGCGAAGGCAAGGATGCACACCGCCGAATTGTTGCTAAACAGCTGCGCGGCGAAGGTGGACAGGCCGACGGCGCTTTCCTCGGTGGCGAGACTGCGCGCCAGTTCCTCGCGGCTTGCCCCCGGCACGCGGGTATCGGCAAGGCCGCCGGGCACGAGGCGGTAATACCACGCCTCGTCCTGTGCCACGAGCAGCCAGCCGACGATCGCGCCTGCCACCATCACGAACAGCGCGATGCAGATGTCGAGCCACATTGCGCGCACCGCGCGGCTCCACCCGCCCAGCATGAATTCGCGCAGCCAGCTCGCAAACCCACGGCGCGGGCCATAGACCTGGAACCACGCGCGCTGCACCAGCGCTTCGAGATAGGCGAGCGTGGCTGCATCAAGCGAGGTCTCGCGCGCCACCGCAAGGCTCGACGCGGCGGTGCGGTAGAGCGCGGGGAGCGCCAGCAGATCCTCGTCGGCAATGCGCTTCAGCCCGCCGCGCTCCATGCTGGCGACAATTCCCTCCAGCCGCCGCCACTCGCCCTCGCGCTCCAGCCGGAAGCGGTCCGAGCGCAGTGTCGCGCTGGCGATATCGGGCGGCGCGGCAATCTCGCCGCGGCCGAACCATGCGGACAGCACCGGCGCCTTCATCCTATCGCCTCGCTGTTCTTGATGAGGAAATAGCGGTCGATCAGCTGCGGGCCGATCTTGGCCCAGGGGGCTTCGATCACGTCGATCCCCATGCGGCGCAAGCGCCCCAGCACCAGCTTGCGCTGCTGGGCCAGCGTATCGGCAGTGACCGCGCGGGCGAGGGTGGCGATATCGCCCGGCGGGGCGGCGATCAGCGCTTCGACTTCGGCATCGGCGATGGTGACGAACAGCACCAGATGCTTGTTCGCCAGCCGCCCGAGGCTCTCCACCATCAGTTCGGCGCTGGTGGGATCGGTGAAGTCGGAGAACACCACCACCAGCGAACGCCGCTTGAGCTTCGCTGTCAGGGTGGCGAGCGCGAGGGTGAAATTGGGTTCGGCCGCCTCGTAATCGAGGCTCGCTGCTGCGCTCTGCAAGCGGTGGAAGGCGCGCGCTTCGGTGATGAAGGGGGTGAAGAGCTGCGGCCTGCGGGCAAAGCCGAAGAGCGCGCACTTGTCGCCGCCCTTCAAGGCGACATAGGCGCAGGTGAGCGCGGCCGAGACCGCGCGGTCGATGCGCGGCCACCCGTCCACCGTCTCGCACATCGCCTGCCCGCAATCGAAGGCGAAGACGATCTGGTTGTTGCGCTCGCTCTCGTTTTCGCGGGCGTAGAGGCGGGTGTGGCGCGCACTCGCCTTCCAGTCGATGCGGCGGCGGTCCATGCCGGGCTCGTATTCGGACAGGGCCTCGAACTGGGTGCCCTCGCCGCGGATGCGCCGGGCGATCAGGCCGGTCTGGTTGTTGCGCAGGAAGGTCTGCATGTCCTTTGCCCGGATGGGCGAGAGATCGGGCCAGATGCGGATCGCCTGTTCGAGCGGGTAGCTGATCTGGCGCGCGCCAAGGCCGAGCGGCCCTTCCCAGCGCAGCCAAGCCTGCGTGACAGGGGCGGTGCCGCGGCGGCTCGCGGTGACGCGGCTTTCCCCGCGCCAGCCGGGCTCGCCCACCTCGGGCGCGAGCGTGATGTTGACCCTCCCGCCCTCGGCAAGTCGCGGGTCGCAGGCGAGTGCGGCCTTCACATTGCGCTGTCGCCCGCCGGTAAAGCGCGCGCTGATCGCAAGGCTGGCTGGCTGGCCGACTTCGACATCGGCGGGCGGGTGGATCGCCCAACCGTCGCTGCGCCCTGCCAGCAGCGCATCGAGCACCACCAGCCACAGCAGCACCCCGCCGATCACCGGCGCGACCACCCATGCCCCGGGCGCCGTCGCCGCGATCACCAGCGCGACCGGGGCGAGGGCCGCCATCGCCCATGCCGCCCGCTCGGTCGGCACGAGGGCGAGCAGCCGCATCACCGGCGTCAGGATCGTGACCAGCAGGCGGTAGGGCTCGGCCATCGGATCAGTGCCTCGTCACCGCGGCGCCTCGGTGGCCTCGACCAGTTCGGCGACCAGCGCTTCCATGTCGCGTCCTTCGATTTCGGCTGCGGGAGAGAGCGTGAGGCGGTGGCGCAGCACCGGCACGGCGAGCGCTTTCACATCATCGGGGATGACATAATCGCGCCCCTCCAGCGCGGCGCGGGCGCGGGCGGCGCCGGCCAGCAGCACCGCGGCGCGCGGGGAGGCGCCCACGGTCAGCTCGGCATGGTCGCGCGTGGCGCGCACCAGCCGCACGACATAGGATGTGATCTCGTCCGCCACTGTCACCTGGCCCAGCGCGGCGCTGGCAGCGGCGATCCCGGCGGCATTGGTAACCGCCGCCACCCCCAGATCGGCAGGGCGCTGCGGGCCGGAGCGCTTGCCATAGGTGGCGACGATCCGCGCCTCCTCTTCCTCCGCCGGATAGGGCACCAGCAGCTTGAACAGGAAGCGGTCGAGCTGGGCTTCGGGCAGGGGATAGACGCCCTGGTTCTCGATCGGGTTCTGGGTCGCCACCACCATGAAGCTGTCGCCCAGCGGGTAGGTCTCCCCGTCCAGCGTCACGCGGCGCTCCTGCATCGCTTCAAGGAGGGCGGCCTGGGTCTTGGGCGGGGTGCGGTTGATTTCGTCGGCCAGCAGCAGATCGCAGAAGATCGGCCCGCGGGTGAGGGTGAACTGGCTGGTCTGGAAGTTGAACAGGTTCGAGCCGAGGATATCGCCCGGCAGCAGGTCTGGCGTGAACTGGATGCGGCCGAAATCGAGGCCGAGCGCCGTGGTAAAGCTCTGCGCGAGGAAGGTCTTGGCAGTGCCCGGCGGGCCTTCCAGCAGCACGTGCCCTTCCGAAAGCAGCGCCACCAGCAGCATGTCGACCATGCCATCCTGCCCGATGATCGCCTTGGCGATTTCGGCGCGGATGGCATCGGCGAGTGCGCGCACATCGGTAAGGCTCATGGTCATTGGCTTGCGGTCCCTGTCACAGCTTTTGGGTCAGATCGTCGAGCGCCTGCGCGGCGCCCAGAATGTCGGCGGGTTTGCTTGCACCTTCGAGCCTTGCGGCGCGGTGCGAGAAGGGTTCCTCGTTCGGCAGGCGGCGGGCGAGGGCCGCGTCGATCGCGGCAGCCTCCGCGCGCGGCAAGCGGAGCCGCTCGGCGAGGCGGCGGGCGGTGAGCGCGGCATAGGGCGCGCCCAGCAGGTGCAGGCGGCGCGCGCGCAGGATCAGGCTTGCCCCGTTGGCGATCAGCCGCTGCTTGCCGAAAGCGATTTGCGGCCCCGCATCGCTCGCCGCCGGGCCAAACCGCTGGAAGGCGCGCCAGCCGATGATCAGCAGCGCCAGCAGCAGGCACAGCGTGGCCGCAAGGAACGGCGGGCGGAAGGCAAGCGTCAGCAGGTTCTCGCTCGCGCCGAAGCCGTTCATCGTCAGATCGAAGGTGACGCTGTCGATGTCGCCGTCATAGGCCGCCGTTTGCAGCAGCGCGATCGCCGCTTCGGCCCGGGTCTTGTCGGCAAGGCCGTAATTGTTGACGAGATCAGGCTCGACCACGAACACTGTCCAATGCGCGCTTTCGTAGAACTCCGAGCCCTCCGTCCCGATCACCCGCAGGGCCAGCCAGTGGCCCGCGCTGTCGGTGACGAGCGGTTCCTGCGCGCTCTCGCCTTCGGTATAGGCAATCGAACGGGTGGGCAGCTGGCCCGAAAGGTCAAAGCCGTCCCAGCCGGGCTCTTCGTCGGGTTTCAGCTCCTCGCTCTCGCGCTTGAAGCCATAGGGCGCAGGCAGGCTTTCGCTCCACAGGGCGGAGAGCGAGCCTTCGAGCACAACCCAGCCGGGCTCGAACTTGTCGCTTGCTTCCTCGGGCAGACCGGGCGGGGGGCGCATCGCGACCCATTTGGGCAGGATTACCAGCGTCGGGCCAATCGCCTCGCGCTTCTTGAGCAGTTTGGCGAGTTCGAGCGGATCGGTTTCGGGCGGCGGGGTGAGCACCAGCAGGCCCTCGGTCTCGAGCCCCGCCGGACTGCGCGAACGCTCGACCGCAAAGCCTGCTTCCTCGGTCAGCCGCACCAGCGCGGCATAGCCGTTGAGCCCCTTGGCCGAGGCATGGGCATCGCCGTTATTGGCATTGCCGAGGAACTGCGCGCCCGAGCCCAGCAGCCAGATCAGCGCGAGGAACAGGGCAAAGCCGCCCGCCACCAGCGCCAGCGTGCCGCCGCGCGAGAAGGCGCCTGCGCCCGCGCGGCTCATGCCAAATGTCCTTGCGCGCTGAGCCGCGCCAGCGCGAATTCGGCATAGGCAGCGCGGGCCGCTTCCCAATCGGCGCGATCGAGGCTGCGCAGGGCAAACAGGCTGCGCTCGACCCGCTCGGCGATCACGCGAAAAGCGGTGCGCGCAGCTTCGGGCAAGGCCGGCAGTGCGGAAAGCTCGCGCGCGGTGGTGGAGGGTTCGACCAGCATCGGCCGCGCGGCCGCGATCTGGCCGACGCTCCGCTGGAGCAGCAGGCGGGTCGCTTCGTCAAACCGGCCCTCTGCGGCCAAACGGTCGGCATCTTCCAGCAGCGCGAGGGTGGCGGCGGCCTCGGGCTGCCATTCCTCGCCCGCAGCCGTGGCGGCAGGCTTGCGCCTTGCCCAACTGGCCGGCGCGAAGGTGTGCCACACAAGCACGAGCACGAACAGCGCGACAAGGCCCACCAGCACCCATTGCAGCCACCACCACGAGGCTCCGAGCAAACGGCCGAGCGGCGCGAACAGCTCGGCCAGCCACGCAAAAGCCTCGGCCAGCATTGTCTCGAACCAGCTTGGCTCGGGCGGTTTGATTGGCGGAATCTCGACCGGGGCGAACTGGATGTCCTCGCTGCTCCGCAGCCGTTCCCACGCAGCACCATCGAAGGCCGGCGATGCGCCTGAATCTGTTGCGGATTCGGCCGGGAGGATCTGCGCCGCTGCGGTCATGCCTTGCGGTTGGTGGCATGGCTGGTGCGCGTGCGCAACCGGGAAACTTTGGCGCGTGGCCTATCCGCGCGGGCGTCCCAGTTGATAGGTGCCCAGAATGCGCAATTCCTTGGAATGGAACGCACATTCCTCAAGCGCCCGGTCCACCGCCGGGTCGCCCGGCGCGCCGATGATGTCGGCGTAGAAGGTGGTCGCGGCAAAGCTCGTGCCCTGCTGGTAGCTTTCGAGCTTCGTCATGTTGACGCCGTTGGTGGCGAACCCGCCCAATGCCTTGTAGAGCGCCGCGGGGATGTTCTTCACCTCGAAGATGAAGGTCGTCATCACCGGCTTGCCCGCCAGCGCGTCCGCGGGCAGCGGCTCGGCCGCAAGGATGACGAAGCGGGTCATGTTGTCGGGGCTGTCCTCGACATTGTGCTCGATGATGGTGAGCCCGTAGAGCTCGGCCGCCAGCGCCGGCGCGATGGCCGCCACGGTGGGATCGCCGCGCTCTGCGACATAGGCGGCAGCCCCGGCGGTATCAGCATGGCTGAGCGGCACGATCCCGCGTGCGCGCAGATAATGGCGCGACTGCCCCAGGGCCTGCGGATGCGAATAGGCCGCCTCGAAGGTGCGGCCCGGGGTGTTCTCGCCCGGCGCCATCAGCGCGTGGTGGATCGGCATGAAATATTCGCCGATGATGTTGAGGCCGCTTTCAGGCAGCAGGAAGTGGATGTCGGCCACCCGCCCGTGCTGCGAATTCTCGATCGGAATGATCGCAGCGCCCGCACGCCCGTCCTTCACCGCTTCGAGCGCGTCTTCGAAACTGAAGCACGGCAACGGCGCGAGATCGGGGCAGGCTTCCGTCGCGGCACGATGCGAATTGGCACCTGGCGAGCCCTGAAAGGCAATCGCGCGCGCGGGATCGGCGGCGGCAGCGGCGCGCATCTGGTCGACGATGGCAATGGCAGGGCCGGGAAAGGATCGCATGGGCTGCGGGACTAGAGGCCTCGCGCCCCAGCGGCAAGCCTGCTTGCAAAAGGTGCAAGAATTCGTGCCACAAGCAGTCTTGCGCGCGCCCGCGCCTGACATTAAGAGGCGCGCGGGATGACACAGGACAACTCTTCGCAGGATAACGCTGCAGGCCAGAATGGCGGCAGCGATCTGTTCAATACTGCCGCCGGCTGGGTGCTGTTTGCGGCCGGTCTCGGCTTGGGTCTTTTGATCCTCTCGGGCAAGTTCTTCCATGGCGACAAGCCGGAACGCCCTGAAAAGCTCGGCTATGTGATTGAAGGTGCGGTTGAAGAAGGCGCTGGTCCGGCGGAAATGTCGATCGCCGATGCCCTTAACGCGATGCCGGCTGCCGATCTGATCGCGGCGGGCGAAAAGGCCTATTCCAAGTGCCAGAGCTGCCACACCGCCGATGCGGGCGGCGCCAATGGCGTGGGTCCGAATCTCGCGGGCGTGATGGGCGGTCCGGTCGCGGCCAAGGCCGGCTTTGCCTATAGCCCCGAACTGAAGGCGCTGGGCGGCACTTGGGACTGGGACAAGATGAACCAGTGGCTCAAGAGCCCCAAGGCCTATGTCGTCGGAACCAAGATGAGCTTCGCGGGCCTTTCCAAGGTCGAGGATCGCGCGGCGATCGCGGCCTATCTCAACTCGAAGGGTGCGAATCTGCCGTTCCCGGCTGCTGCGGCGCCTGCTGCTGCTGCGGAAGGCGAAGCCGAAGCGGTCGCCACGGCCGAGGCCGGGACGGACCCCGCGGCCGCCGCCGCCGAATAATCCGGATACGAAAAGGGCGGGTTATTCCCGCCCTTTGAATTTCTGCGCCACCACATACCATTCGGATGAATCCTTGCGGCTTGCGGGCGGCTTGGCGTGCTTGACCGTGGCGAAGTGCTGCTTGAGCAGCTTCAGCAGCTCGGTATCCGTCCCGCCCGCCAGCACCTTGGCGACAAAGGCTCCGCCCGGCGCGAGGTTCTCGACTGCGAACCACGCTGCCGCTTCGACCAGACCCATGGTGCGCAGGTGATCGGTCTGCTTGTGGCCGACGGTATTGGCGGCCATGTCGGACATCACCAGATCGGGCGGACCGCCCAAGGCATCGGCGAGCATCTGCGGCGCGGCATCGGCCATGAAATCCATCTGGAAGATCGTCACGCCCTCAAGCGGTTCGACCGGCAGCAGGTCGATCCCCACCACCTGCGATTTGGGCGATTTGGCGCGCGCCACCTGGCTCCAGCCGCCGGGCGCAATGCCGAGATCGACCACGCGGGTAGCGCCCTTCAGCAGGCCGAATTTCTCGTCGAGCTCGATCAGCTTGTAGGCCGCGCGGCTGCGATAGCCGTCGGCCTTGGCTTGCCGGACGTAAGGATCGTTGAGCTGGCGTTCGAGCCAGCGCACCTGGCTCGCGGTGCGGCCCTTGGCGGTCTTGACCCGCTTGCCCGTATCCTTGCTGCCGCGGGTCATCGCCCGACCTTGTGGGAGCGCTGCTGGTGAAGCGCGCGCAGCGAGGCATCGCTGCGCCGTTCGGCGGCGATCAGGCTCCGGAGGATGCCCTCGCGGATGCCGCGATCCGCCACGCCCAGCCGGCGCGCCGGCCACAGATCGAGAATCGCTTCGAGAATCGCGCAGCCCGCCACCACCAGATCGGCACGGTCTTGCCCGATGCAGGGCAGGGTGGAGCGTTCATAGGGCGTCATCACCGACAGCCTTGCGCTGATTTCGCGCATCTCGCCAGCAGGAACGATGAGGCCATCGACGGCGCGGCGATCATAGGACGGCAGTTCGAGATAGAGGCTGGCGAGCGTTGTCACCGTGCCGCTGGTGCCGAGCAGGCGGATGTCGGGGTGTGCCGCTGCCTCGGAAACCCGGCCGGCGAAGGGTGCGAAACTGTCCCCCACCAGCTGGCGCATCTTGGCATAGCGGGCGATCCGCGCCGCCTCGCCTTCCTCGCTCCGACCGACCGTATCCGTCAGCGAGACCACGCCCCATGGCACGCTCTGCCAATCGAGGATGCGCGGCACGTGGCTCGCTTCTGCTCCGCCGCCTGCTTCGACCAGCACCAGCTCGGTCGATCCGCCGCCGATATCGAAGATCACAGCCGGGCCATCGCCGGCTTCGAGCAGGATGTGGCAGCCCAGCACCGCCAGCCGCGCCTCTTCCTCGGCGCTGATGATGTTGAGCGCGATGCCCGTCTCGCGCCGCACCCGCTCGATGAAATCGGGGCCGTTGCTGGCGCGGCGGCAGGCCTCGGTCGCGACCGAACGGGCGAGACGCACTGAGCGGCGCTGGAGCTTGTCGGCGCAGATCGTGAGCGCGCCCAGCGTGCGGTCCATCGCCTTGTCCGAGAGCTTGCCGGATGTGGCGAGACCCTCGCCCAGCTTCACCACGCGGCTGAAGGCATCGATCACAGTGAAATCGCGCCCCGAAGGCCGCGCGATCAGCAGGCGGCAATTGTTGGTGCCCAGATCAAGCGCGGCATAGGCCTCGCCCTGATGGGGCGCGCGCATCGTGCCGATCGCGGCGAGATCCTGCTCCGGCTTCCCGCGCGCAGGCGCCGCCGGGGTCGCGGGAGATGGGTTGCCCCTGCCGCGGCCATCGCGGCCGGTCTTGCGGGGCAGTTCGGACTGGGGGGCGCGTTTGTAGCGAAAATCGGCTACCTTGCCGGACTTTGAGCCCCGTTTCTTGCCAGCCCTGGCATTTCTGTCCGGCGGCATGGATTCCGCCATTTGCATCGATCTTTCATATCACCGCAGCACGAATTCGCGCACGGCACTTGGGCTCAAGCTAACCCAAGGCGCGGTGAAGCACAAGCGGGCGACCTTTGGTGCCGATGACGGCGGCGCGAACATGGCCTTGACCTTGCGCGCGGACAAAACTAGTGAGCGCCCTCGCTGACGCCGCCGGATGATGTCCGGCGCATGGCCAATGCCCCGTCCTCTAATGGTAAGAGAGCGGACTCTGACTCCGTCAATCAAGGTTCGAATCCTTGCGGGGCATCCAGCCATAATCGCCGTCGCCCCCGCGCTCCCCCGCTCAAACACGCCCCAATGTTTCACGTGAAACATCGCGCGAGCCATGCCTATTGCGGCTCAACTGCGCCCCATCTAGTGGTCAAGCATGAACGATAAAGACCTTACCAAGCGCCGGTTTTACCGCGCAGGCGAAGAAACCCGCTTTGCCGAAGGCGGCCCCGAGCGCACGCCGCAGACCGCCCATCCCGCCTACAAGCTGGCCTTCCGCGACACCGATTTCCTGCTGCGCGACGAGCTGCGCCCGGTGCGCTTCCAGCTCGAATTGCTCAAGCCCGAGATGCTGCTCGATGAAGCGCGCGTCGGCTCGACGCTGGTGATGTACGGCTCGGCCCGCATCCCCTCGCCGGCACAGGCCGAAGCGCGGATCGAGGCGGCCAAGAACGGCTCGGAATATGATCAGAAGGTTGCGGCGCGGCTGGCCGAGAAGGCCAAGTATTATGACGAGGCCTACAAGCTCGCGCGGCTGGTTTCGGAAAAGGGCCTGATCGAGAACGGCGAGCGCCAGTTCGTCGTCACCACCGGCGGCGGCCCGTCGATCATGGAGGCCGGCAATCGCGGCGCTTCGGATGCGGGCAGCGAATCGATCGGGCTCAACATCGTGCTGCCTCACGAACAGGCGCCCAACCCTTACGTGACGCCCTACCTCAGCTTCCAGTTCCACTACTTCGCGCTGCGCAAGATGCACTTCCTCCTGCGCGCGCGGGCGGTGGCGGTGTTCCCGGGGGGCTTTGGCACCTTCGACGAATTCTTCGAGCTCGTCACGCTGATCCAGACCGGCAAGATGAAGCCGATCCCGATCATCCTGTTCGGCAAGGAATTCTGGAACCGCGTGATCAATTTCGAGGCGATTGCCGAGGAAGGCGTGATCTCGAAATCGGATCTCGACCTGTTCACCTGGGTCGAAACCGCAGAAGAAGCCTGGGCCTGCATCTGCGATTTCTATGAGCTTCCGCGCGATTGACACGGTGATCCGGACCCCTCGGCTGGTGCTGCGCCGGGTGCGCCCGGAAGAGGACTTTGCCGGGATGCACGCGGTGTTGTCCGATCCCGACGCCATGGCCTATTGGGCCACGCCGCCGCATGATAGCGAGGATCAGACCCGCGAATGGCTCGCCGCGATGGCCGAGACGCCGGTGCACGAAGGCGATGATTTGATCATCGAATATCAGGGGCGCGTGGTGGGCAAGGCGGGGTTCTACCGCTTCCCCGACATCGGCTACATCCTTGCGCCCGACCTGTGGGGGCAGGGGCTGGTGGCCGAGGCACTCGCGCCGATCATCGCCCGCGCCTTCGAGGTGGCGGGGCTGGAGCGCATCACCGCCGATGTCGATCCGCGCAACCACGCTTCGATCCGCCTGCTGGAAAAGCTGGGCTTTGTCGAGACCCACCGCGCCGAGCGCACCTGGCTGATCGCCGGGGCGTGGTGCGATTCGGTCTATTTCGCCCTGTCGCGCGAGGATTGGCTGGCGCGCACCGCGTGATGGCCGAGCGGGCCATTGCCTGCGCCGAAGCCGGGGGCTTCCTCGATCGCGCGAATCACGAAATGCCGCGCGAGTCTGACCGCGTGTTCGAGCGGCTGGCCATGGCCCATCAGCGTCGCGATCGCCGCTGACAGCGTGCAGCCCGTGCCGTGGGTGTGGGGCGTGTCGATCCGCTGGTGCTCGAAATGGAGCGCGCGGCCCTCGTTGGTGGCAGAGCCCGGCAGATAGAGCACGTCGATGATCCGCGCGTCGGTGGTGTGTCCGCCTTTGGCCAGCACCGCCGCGCCGGTCATGTGCGACAATTCTTCGGCCGCGCCCACCATTGCCCCGCTGTCTTCAAGCGTGCGGCCCAGCAGGTGGCCGAGTTCGGGCAGGTTGGGTGTGATCAGCGCGGCGCGCGGGAACAGCAATTCGCGCAATGCGGCGATGGCTTCAGGGTCGATCAGCGCCGCGCCGGATGTGGCGATCATCACCGGATCGACCACGATGGGCGCCACCACGCCTTCGAGCGCGCGGGCTACATGGGCGATGATATCGGCATCATGCAGCATCCCGATCTTCACCGCATCCACCCCGATATCCGAGACGCAGGAGGCGATCTGCTCTGCCACCATGTCGCCCGCCATCGGCGCAATCGCCTGCACGCCCACCGTGTTCTGCGCGGTGACGGCGGTGATCGCGCTCATGCCATATCCGCCGAGCATGGTGATGGTCTTGAGATCGGCCTGAATCCCTGCGCCGCCCGAAGAATCCGAGCCGGCGATGGAGAGGATACGGGGCGGGGTGCGGTTGCTCATCCCTTGAACTTGCGCTCCGTGCTCGGCGGGAATTTCGCGTGCAGCGCCTTCGCCCGCGTCGGCCGGTCCATCAGCTCGCCCCCGCAATTGGGGCAGCGGTCATCGAGGTCCTCGGCACATTCGGCGCAGTAAGTGCATTCGAACGAGCAGATGAAGGCGCCCGGCGCCTCGGCGGGCAGCAGGACGCCGCAGGTTTCGCAATCGGGGCGCATTTCGAGCATCGCAGACTTCTCCTAGACCGCCGCGCGCAAGGCTTCGCAGATGGTGTCGACCACCCGCTCCACCTGACTCTGATCGTCGCCCTCGGCCATGACACGGATCAGCGGTTCGGTGCCCGAGGCACGGATCACCAAGCGGCCCTTGCCCGCCAGCTCCGCCTCGGCCGCGGCGATGGCCGCCTTCACGCTCTCGTTCTCCAAGGGCTGGCCGCCTTCGTAGCGCACGTTCTTGAGCAACTGCGGCACCGGCTCGAACACGTGGAGCAGCTCGCTCGCCGGCTTGCCCGAGCGCACGAGGCTCGCCAGCACCTGCAGCGCCGCCACGGTGCCATCGCCGGTGGTGGCGTGATCGAGCAGGATCATGTGGCCCGATTGTTCGCCGCCGACATTGTAACCGCCCGCCTTCATCGCTTCGAGCACGTAGCGATCGCCCACCTTGGCGCGCACCAGATCAAGGCCGATCGAGGCGAGATAGCGTTCGAGCCCGAGGTTGCTCATCACGGTCGCCACGATCCCGCCGCCCTTCAGCGCGCCTTTCTCCTGCATCCGTGTGGCGATCAGCGCCATGATCTGGTCGCCATCCACCGCGCGGCCCTTTTCATCGACCACGATCAACCGGTCGGCATCGCCATCAAGCGCAATGCCGATATCCGCGCCTTCCTCGACCACCTTGGCCTTAAGCGCGGCAATCGCGGTGGAGCCGACCCCGTCATTGATGTTGGTGCCATTGGGGGTGACGCCCAATGCGACCACCTCTGCCCCCAGTTCCCAGATCGCCGAGGGGGCGACCTGATAGGCCGCACCATTCGCGCAATCGACCACCACCTTGAGGCCGTCAAAGCGCAGCTCGGCGGCGACCGACTGCTTGACCGCGTGGATATAGCGCCCGCGCGCATCCTCGATCCGGCGCGCGCGGCCGATCTTTTCGGCCGGCGCCAGCGGGATGTCGGTTTCCATCAGGCGCTCGATCTCGGCCTCGGCCGCGTCGGACAGCTTGAAGCCGTCAGGGCCGAACAGCTTGATCCCGTTATCGGCAAACAGGTTGTGGCTGGCCGAGATCATCACGCCGAGGTCCGCGCGCATTTCGCGGGTGAGCAGGGCAATCGCGGGGGTGGGCAGGGGGCCGGTCATGATCACGTCGATGCCGACAGAGGTGAAGCCTGCCACCAGCGCGCTTTCCATCATGTAGCCCGACAGGCGCGTGTCCTTGCCGATCACCACGCGGTGGCGGTGGCCGCCGCGCACGAAATGGCGGCCCGCCGCCTGTCCGACCTTCATTGCCATGGCCGCAGTCATCGCGCCAGAATTGGTGCGGCCCCGGATGCCATCGGTTCCGAACAGCTTGCGTGCCATGAATTCCCCGTTTCCCTCGCCGCGGCCCGACAAATTGCCGCGCATGATTGTCTCGCGCTTCTGGCGCGGTTATCGCCCAAAGGGAAGGGCGAAGGGGCCCGCAAAGGGACACGAAATTGCACGATAAAGATCAGACCGCCGCTGGCGGACAGGGCAAGTTCGCGCTGGTATCGATCCGCCTGCCTGTGGCGCTGACCTTTGCCGCACTGGTCGGCGGGCTGGTGGCGGGGATTGCCGGAGCCGCGCTGGGCGCGCCGGCCCTGGTCAGTGACATTGCCGGGCTGGTCGGCGGCCTGTGGCTGCGCGCCTTGCAGATGACGATCATCCCGCTGGTGGCAGCGCTGCTGGTGCTGGGGCTGGTGCAGATGATCCTCGCGGCGCGGGTGGGCACGGTGGCGCGGCGGATGATTGCGATCATGGTCGCGGTGCAGCTGGCCGGTGGGGCTTTCACCTCGATCGCCATGCCCCCGCTGCTCGAGGCCTTTCCGGTGCCCGAGGGCGCGAGTGCCTTTCTGGCGCAGGGGAGCGGCGATGTCGGCGAAGTGCCGGGCGTGCTCGATTTCTTCACCTCGCTGGTCTCGCCCAACATCATCGCCGCCGCCGCCGAGACCGCGATGCTGCCGCTGACGATCTTCTTCGTGATGTTCGCGGTCGCGATCACCCGCCTGCCGGAGGATCAGGGCGAGCGCCTGCTCGGCTTCTTCCACGCGCTGGGCAATGTCATGCTGCTGATTATCGGCTGGGTGCTGGCCGCAGCGCCGGTGGGCGTGTTCGGTCTTGCCTACGGCGTGGGCGTGCAGAGCGGGGGCGGGGCCTTCGCGGCGCTCGGCCACTATGTGCTCACCGTGACGCTGATGGGCACCTTCGTGTTCCTGCTCGCCTATGTCATCGCGGCGGTGCAGGGGCGGGCCGGGCTGCTTGCCTTCGCCAAGGCAGTGCTGCCCGCGCAGGCGGTGGCGCTTTCGACCCAGAGCTCGCTGGCGAGCCTGCCCGCGATGCTCGATTCCGCCGGACGCCTCTCCTTGCGCGCATCGACTGCCGAGTTCGTATTGCCGCTCGCGGTGGTGATCTTCCGTGCGACCAGTTCCTGCATGAACCTTGCGGTGGTCTATTACATCGCGGCGCTGGCCGGGGTGGAGGTGCCGCCCGCCATCGCAGTCGCCGGCATCATCATCGCCAGCGTCATCAGCCTTTCCGCGGTGAGCCTGCCGGGATCGATCAGCTTTGTGGTGTCCATCGGGCCGATTGCGCTCGCCATGGGCGTGCCGATCGAGCCGCTGGCGCTGCTGGTGGCGGTGGAGATGCTGCCCGATCTCATGCGCACGCTGGGCAATGTCACGGCCAATGTCGCTGTCACAAGCGCGGTTGACCGCTCGGCGGAAGGGGCAGAAGCGCCGGTTTGACCTCGGAAACCGGCGGGAAACGAATTGCTCTCCCCCGAGGGGGAGAGCAATGCAGTCTTCAGCTACCGAGGTTTGCGCTGACCATGCAGTAGAGCATCGGCAGCGAAAGCAGCAGATTGGTGCGGCTCGCGGCCAGAGCACGCGGGCGCAGCTTGGCCTTTTCCTCGTCACTCGCGCCGGGCACGATGTTGAGGATCTTGCGCTGCGCCGGCCAGATGATGAACCAGACGTTGAACGCCATGATCAGCCCCAGCCACATGCCAAGCCCGATCAGGTTGATTCCGTCGAAGCCAAAGCCGCCGAAGGTCAGCGCCTGTGCGCCGTAGCCGTTGTGGAAGGCGATGATGAGGCCCATCACGACCGTCAGCAGCGCCGCATAGCGGAAGAAGAAGAACACCTTGGGCGCGATGTGGTTGTTGATCGCCCCGGTCTGCTCGGCCGGAATCTTGGGCATGGTCGGAACCTGCACGAAGTTGAGGTAGTACAGGAGGCCGATCCACAGGATGCCGAAGAAGGTGTGGAGCCAGCGGAACACGTCGTCCGCCAACGATTTTGCATCAGACCCGGTCCAGCCGGTGAAGCTGATGATGACCAGAATTGCAGCGATCAGGCCGACGGCCAGCACGAGATGCAGGTTGCCAAAGAATTTTGCCATGTGATCCCCATATAGCGGTTGCGGGCGCATTCATGGCGGTAAAAAACCCGATTGTCACACCTGTTCTGGCCTTTTCCCGCCAGAATCGCGGCTCGGACGTGCAGAACCGCGCGCCTGCCGCGTCACCCCCGCGAGCTGACCCCGTTGCCCGCTGCCACCTCGTCGAGTTCCTCAAGGATCGCCCGGTGGGCGGCTTCGTCGTCGGTGGAGCGGCGCGGGATGTTGCCGTTGGCCAGCATTTCGGTGAGCGCGGCGCGGGCGCGGCCCACGCGGCTCTTGATCGTGCCGACCGCGCAGCCGCAGATTTCGGCGGCTTCCTCGTAGGAAAATCCGCCTGCCCCTACCAGCAGTAGCGCCTCGCGCCGTTCCGGCTGGAGTGTCAGCAGCGCGCGGTGGAGATCGCTGAGGTGGATCGGTTCTTCCTGCCCGGCAGGCGCGGTGAGGATGCGTTCGGCCACGCCCTCGTCATACTCGCCGCGGAAGCGGTTGCGGCGCATGTCGGTGAGATAGGCGTTGCGCAAAATCACGAAGGTCCATGCGCGCATCGAGGTGCCGGGTTCGAACCGGTCCTGCGCGGCCCAGGCCTTGAGCAGCGTTTCCTGCACCAGATCATCGGCCATGTCGGGGCGCCCGCAAAGCCCGCGGGCAAAGGCGCGCAGATGCGGGACAACCGCAGTCAGCTCGCGCTTGAAATCGGCCTTTTCGCTATCCGATCGGGGGCTGGTTGTGGACGGGTCGCTGTCGCTCACGCTCGCGCTCCCCGGCCATCCGGGGAATGCGAGGGGCTGCCGGATTCAGGACCGCCGCGGCGCGGATCGATCTCGTCGAGCCGGGCCAGCAGAGTCTTGAAGCTATCGGGCAGGTCTTCCTCGACCACCGAATCATACAGCTGCTTCAGACCATCGGCCCATTCCGGCGCTGCTTGCGGATTTTCCCCGCTGGCAGGAGGTGGTTTTCGATCTGAAGACATGGTGCTGTCGGTTAATCCCTGATCCCGGTCCGCCCGAGGTGCCTTGCCGCCGCCCCGTGAAGGGAAAGACGGCGCGGTTTCTCCGGCGTTGCCCGTGCCATAGCACAGGCTTTTGGAAATGCCCCATGCAAACGCGCTTGGACGTTTCGGGAACCTTGGGGCATATGCCTTGTTCCGCAAGCGCACCAGGACCATCCGCGATCGAGAGCGCCCCGTTCTTCCCGGCCCCCGAGGCTCAAGGCTCCGCCAGCGATAGCCGCGCGCGGCGCTGGCTGGTGCTCTATCCGCGTGCGATTCCGCTTGCGATCTTCCTCGCGATTGCTGCGATCACCACGCTCAGCGTGTTCGCGATCGAGAGCAATGCCCGGGCGCGCGAACTGGCGCAGATGCGCGAATATGCTCGCACGGTCTCCGCTGCGCTCGATCGCAACAGCAACAGTTTTTCCTCCTATCTGCGCGCGGGCGCGGCGCTGTTTGCGAGCAGCGCGGATGTGCGCCCCGAAACCTTCGACAATTTCGTGCGCGCGCTGCGGCTCGATACCGAATATCCCGGCGCGGAAGGGATCGGCTGGTTGCCGGTGATCGAGACCGCCGATGTGCCCGCCTTCATGGCGCAGGTGCGCGAGCGGCAGCCGGGCTTTCCTGCAATCTACCCCAAGCCGGTCGCCACCACCGGCCGGATCGCGCCGGTGACGATGTTTGCCCCCGCTTCGGAGCGCAACCGCCGCGCGCTGGGCTATGACATGTATTCCGATCCCGCTCGCGCCGCCGCCATGGCCGAGGCCGAACTCGCCCGCCGTCCGACCGCCTCGGGCCGGATCGTGCTCGAACAGGAACAGTCGGGCAATCTTCCCGCCTTTGCGATCTACATGCCGGTGTTCCGCACCTTCGGCGAGGATGACCGGCGGCTGATCGGCTTCGTCTACGCGCCGTTCCGTGCGCGCGAATTCCTCGATTCCGCGCTGGCGCGCGAGCGCCCTGAGGATTTCGGCGTGCGGCTCTATGATGGCGAGGCGGCGACGGGGAACCTGCTGGTCACCCACACGCTCGGCGATCCGGCGAGCGAGCGGGTCGAGGAAGAGGTCACCATCGCCAACCGCCGCCTGCTGCTGGTGATCGAATCCGCCAATGTCCGGGTGCTCAGCCCGCTATCGATGGTGACGCTGGTGTTCGGCCTTGCGCTGGCGAGCCTGCTGATGCTGCTGGCGCGGCTGTTGACCCAGCAGGCCTACGAGGACCAGTCGCGACTTGCCTTTTTCGAGGAACAGCATTCGATCCGCAATTCGCTCACCCGCGAACTCAATCACCGGGTCAAGAACACGCTCGCCAATGTGCTCTCGATCCTGTCGCTGACGCGGCGGCGCACCCGCGATCTCGATGAATTTGCCGACAGCCTCGAGGGGCGCATCCGCGCGCTTTCGGCAACGCATGATCTGCTGACGGTGACCGACTGGGGCACCACCCCGATCCGCGCGGTGATCGAGGCGGAGTTGCAGCATTTCCGCCTCGCGCTCGACGATGCGATCCTGCTCGAAGGCCCGCCGCTGGAGCTGGCGCCCAATGACGCGCTGTCTTTCGGCCTCGCAGTGCATGAACTGGCGACCAATGCGGCGAAATATGGCGCGCTGAGCGTGGCCAGCGGACGGGTGACGATCCGCTGGCAAATGGTTGGCGAGCAGCTGGCGGAGGTGGAGTGGCGCGAAAGCGGCGGGCCGCAGGTGGCGTCAGAGCGCCGCCGCGGTTTCGGAACCGAGCTCATTGAAAAGATCGTCGCCCACGAATTGCGCCAGCCGGTCGCGCTCGATTTCCGGCCCGAGGGCGTGATCTGCGTGATGCGCGTGCCGATCCGGCGGCCGGCGGATTTCCGGATTCGCGAG
Organism: uncultured Alphaproteobacteria bacterium; assembly: GCA_903934325.1. GTDB lineage: Bacteria > Pseudomonadota > Alphaproteobacteria > Sphingomonadales > Sphingomonadaceae > Erythrobacter. The sequence continues at coordinate 58,829 of CAIZNH010000042.1, forward strand.
GCGGGGCGGGAGGTCTGACCCTTAGTAAAGCGGCTTGCCCGACTGGAAGAACAGCGCCTGGCTGATGGCGGCGCGCACCGTGGCTTCCTGAAACGGCTTGGTGACGAGATAGGTCGGCTCGGGCCGGTCGCCGGTCAGCAGGCGTTCGGGATAAGCGGTGATGAAGATCACCGGCACGCTTCCGTGCCCAAGGATATCGTCCACCGCATCGAGGCCGGACGAGCCATCGGCCAGCTGGATATCGGCCAGCACCAGTCCGGGCATGGCTTCGGCGGCCACTTCGCGCGCCTGGGTGCGGGTGGCGGCGGTCCCGCAGATGGTGTGGCCAAGGCTGCCGACGAGGTCTTCAAGCTGCATCGCGATCAGCGGTTCATCCTCGATGATGAGGACGCTGGTCTTCTGTTCGGCCTCGATCTCGGCCACGGCGGCGGCGACCAGTGCGGCGATCTCGGCCTCGGTCAGGCTCATGATGTCTGCGGCCTGTGCGGTGGTGAAATCCTCGAGCGTGGTGAGCAGCAGCGCTTGGCGTGCCGGAGGTGGCACCGCAGCGAGTCGCCGCTGCGCTCCGGCCTCGTGCTCGCTGGTGGTGGCCGAGCCTGCGCCGGTGCCGGCGCTCTCCCAGATGCGGGTGAAGGCGCGGTAGAGCGGCACGCGCCCGCCTTCGAGCGTGGCGGCCGTCGCCGTATCCGACAGCACCGCTTCGAGCATCGCGCGAACCAGCGCATCGCCCGACGCCTGCGAGCCGGTCAGCGCGCGGGCATAGCGCCGCAGGAACGGCAGGTTGGCGGCGATCTGGTTTCCGAGGGACATTGGTCGGCTCCGGCGAGAGGTTGGCAGGGCGGGCTGCTACACCATAAAGGACCAGCAACCCTAGCGGTTCCTGCGGCCCGCGCCCGCCTCCTTCGCGGAGCCCGCAAAAAAGCGTCAGTTTCGCCTCGCGCAACGCGTGTTGAAAATATTTTTTCAAAGCCGGGAACCGCGCGGCTGGCTGATCATTAAGAGCTTGTCACCGCCGAGACCCCCCTCCCGTCCAAGCGGCTGTGACACGATCCCGAAAGGCCTCTGCTCGTTCGCGAGTAGAGGCCTTTTTTGTTGGGCTCTCTATCCCAGTGTCCGTTCGTAGATCGCGTATTCGCGGTTCACCTTGCTCAGGATCGTATCGGCGATCGCGACCATGCCCTGGTTGTCTTCGAGCACCCAGCCCAGCTCGCCGCGGTTCGATTCGAACTTGGTGGTCGCCTGCACCCGGATCGCCTCGATCATCATGAAGGCGAGCGTTCCGGCCATCCGGGTTTGGTGGAGCTCCTTCAGCACCCCCATCAGCGGCACCCGCATCCCTGCCCCCTTGGGGTGGCGCAACCAGCGCAGCATGGTGATCCAGCCAAACGGAAACAGCCTGCCTTTGATTTTGGCGAGGGCGCTGTTGGCATCGGGCCACGTCAGCATGAAGGCCACCGGGCGGCCGTCCACTTCGGCAATCATGTTCAATTCTTCATGGATGATCGCCCGCAGCTTCTTGCCGGCATAGGCCACTTCGGCGGGCGTGAAGGGGACAAACCCCCAATTGTCCGACCATGCATCATTGAGGATCGCGAGGATGATCGCGACCTCCTCGTCCCAACGGCTCTTGTCCACCCGGCGCACATGAATCCTCTCATTGCGCTGCCCCGACTGGACAAGGCGCTGCACCAGCGGGCCGAACCCGTTCGTGATATCCAGATCATAGGTGTAGAGCGTCTTGGCGCGGGCATAGCCTGCGGCCTCGATCCAGCCTGCATAATGCGTCGGATGATGACCCATCATCATCATCGGCGGGTGATCCTGCCCGCTGATCAGCAGGCCGGGCTCCTCCCAGATCGATAGCGAAATCGGCCCCAGCGCGCGGGTCATGCCTTGCCCGGCCAGCCAGCCTTCCGCCGCCGCCAGCAGCGCGTGGGCGACGGTCTCGTCCTCGGCATCGAAATAGCCGAAGAAGCCGGTGCCCGGGCCAAAGCCCTGTTCGGGCGGCATGGTGAGGGCGAGCTCGTCGATATGGGCCGAAATCCGCCCGACGGCGCGCCCGCCGCTCTTGGCGATGAACAGCTGCACGCGCGCGTGGGCGAAGAAGGGGTTCTTGTCCGGATCGACCAGTTCCAGCTGTTCGGAACGGATCTGCGGGACGAAGTTCTCCAGACGGTCAGAAAAGGCGCGGCCCAGATCGACAAAGGCCGCACGGCCCGCCTTGCCGGACACCGGCTCGATGCTGATGTGCGATCCGGTGGTGATTGCATCTGACACGCGGTGGTTCCCGTAGTTGCTCAAGATCAAGGTGTGTGTGTCGCGCCCGCGCCATTGACGCAAGCCAATCGATCACACTCACCGACAGGACAAGTTTGGCTTGGCCCGCGTTTTCGAGTAGGGCTGCCAACCGGATTTTGCCAGACATGACCATGCACCAGCCTCTCGATCCTGTCCTCTCCCGCGAACCTGCGCCGATGAAGGCGACCCGCGTCCAGTTCATGGCCGAGGACGACAAGGACATGCTGCGCGCCGCGCGCGATCTGACCAAGGGTCTGGGCGAGGCGCGTGGTGATATCTACTGGCCCGACATGCTGGTCTCGGCCGGCGTTGGCTATGCCGGGATTGCGACCGCGATCCTGTCCGCCAGCCTTGGCGTGAAGCTGGCCGCGGGCTTGGTGGCGGCGCTCGCGCTCTACCGCGCGCTGATGTTCATCCACGAGCTGACCCATATCCACCGCGATGCCCTGCCGGGCTTCCGGACCGCGTGGAACCTTCTGGTCGGCATCCCGATGCTGACGCCCAGCTTCATGTATGAAGGCGTGCACACCATCCACCACAAGCGCACGCAATATGGCACGGTGGAGGATCCCGAATATCTCCCGCTCGCGTTGATGAAGCCGTGGAGCCTGCCGCTGTTCGTGTTGGTGGCGATGATGCTGCCGATCGCACTGCTGGTGCGTTTCGGGCTGCTCTATCCGATCGGGCTGATCGTGCCGCCGCTGCGCAAGTTCACTTGGGAGCGGTTTTCCTCGCTCTCGATCAACCCCGAATTCCGCCGCCGCCCGGCCGAGGGCGACTTCGTGGGCCGCGTGCGCTGGCAGGAAGCCGGTGCAAGCCTGTGGGCGATCACGCTGATGGTGACAGCGGCGCTCTATGGCTGGCAGCCGCTGGCGACCGCGCTGGCGATCCTCTCGCTCGCCGCAGTCCTGAACCAGCTGCGTACGCTGGTCGCGCACCTGTGGGAGAACGAGGGCGAGGCGATGACGGTGACGGCGCAGTTCCTCGATAGCGTCAATGTACCGCCGCCTGGCCTCGCTGCCGAGATCTGGGCGCCGGTCGGCCTGCGCTATCACGCGCTGCACCATCTGATGCCCTCGATGCCCTATCATGACCTTCCCGAAGCGCACCGCCGTCTTGCGCGCGAGCTGGGAACGGGCTCGACCTATGAAGGCGCGAACCACCCCGGGATGCTGGTGCTGGTGGGCCGCATCGCTAAAAGCACGATGGGCAAGCGGGCTTAATCCAGAAAACAGATCATCGCGAAGCGGCGTTCGGCGGGCAGGCCGTCGTCGACTTCGTTGGCGAGTTCGCCCGCCAGCCGCGGGTGCGCGTCGAGTGCGGTGACTTCCTCGAAGCCCAGCCGCGCATAGAACGGGCCGTTCCACGCCAGATCGCGAAAGGTGGTGAGCGTCAGCGCGCGATAGCCGGTGTTGCGCGCGTCGATTTGTGCAGCGCGCACCAGCCCCGCTCCGATCCCGCGCCGCTGGAAGCCGGGCGCGACGTCCATCTCCCAAATGTGCAATTCGCGGCTGAAGGGCTGGGCCACCAGAAACCCAGCCATCACCTCGCCGACATGGGCGACGAGGCTGTGACCCCGGCGGATCAGGCGGGCATAGTCTTCGCTCGTGCGGGTGCGGGCGGGATCGATGCTGGCTTCGGTTGCGAAGGCGACCTCGGCTGCGGCGCGCTCGATCGCTGGCATCGTCTCGGCATCGGCAGGCCGCGCCAGCCGGAGCGACCAGCCGCTCATTCCTCGGTGCGGATCAGCACCGTCTCGCCCAGCAGCAGGAACAGGAAGAACGGCGCCCAGGCCGCAAGGAAGGGCGGATAGCCGCCGAAGCTGCCCATCGCGAGCGCGGCATTGTCGACCACGAAATAGGCAAAGCCCAGCGCCATGCCGATGATTGCGCGCACGAACAGCTGGCCCGAACGCGCAAGGCCGAAGGCCGCGACCGAACCCAGCAGCGGCATCAGCAGCGCGGAGAGCGGGCCGGACAGGCGGTGCCACCACTTGGCGCGCATTTCCTCGGTCCGGCGGCCCGCTGCCTCAAAGGCGTTGATCGTTTCCGACAGCTGCCAGAAGCTCTGCGAATCCGGATCGACTGCCTGCAGATCGATCTGTTCGGGCGTGAGCGTCTTGCCCACCACCAGCGTGCTGCCCAGCGCCGTTGTGGCCGCCGCTACATCGAACCGCTCCGGATTTTCGAGCTTCCATCCGGGCGCAGCAAAAGTCGCACGCGGGGCTCTTATCTGTTCGCGGATGATCCCCGATGCCGCGCGTTCGTACCATGTCACCCCGGTCAGCACGATGTTCTCGCCCGCCCCCGTCAGGGTCGCGGCCGAGAGGATGTTGCGACCATCGGTGAGATAGACGTTGGAGCGCACCCCATCCGGCCCCGCGCCCTTGGGCGGGATCGCGCCATATTCGGCTGCTTCCCATGCCTTGAGGGTGGCATTGGCGCGGGTCACGATCCGCTCGTTGAAGCCGAAGCTCACCACCGACACCAGCGCCGCGGTGAGCAGCAGCGGGGCGAGCACCTGATGCGCCGAGAGACCCGCGGCCTTCATCGCCACCACTTCGCTGTTCTGGTTCAATGTCACGAGCGTGATCAGGGTCGCCAGCAGCACCGAATAGGGCAGGAAGCGGCTCGCCAGCTGCGGCGCGCGCAGGCTCGCATAGTGCAGGATTTCCGCCTGCCCGTTGCCCGGTACAGCGAGAATGTCGCCGGTTGCCGCCAGCAGATCGAGCGCCAGCAGCACCAGCACCAGCATGATCAGCACCGCCAGGATGCGCACCACGAACAGCTTCGCAAGATAAAGCGTCAGCGTGCGCGAGGGGAAGAAATCGAGTTGCACCTTGCGCCTACTCCGCCGCCACCAGTTCCGGCTGGGCGAGCGTGCCGCGCGGCCGGCGGCGGGTGAACAGCTTCACCACCTGCTTCGACAGCTTGGCAAAGGCGGTTTCCAGCGCGCCAATGGCCTGACCGCCCGGCACATAGGCGACGCGGTAATACATCCACACAATCAGCGCTGCGAACAGCACGAAGGGCACCCACAGCGCGAGGATCGGATCGAGCCGGCCCAGCGCTGCGACATCCTCGCCGTATTGGTTGACCTTGTGATAGGCCACCACCATCACGATCGAGACGAACACGCCCAATGCGCTGGTCGAACGTTTGGGCGGGATCGCCAGCGCCACCGCCAGCAGCGGCATGAGCATCATCATCACGATCTCGACCAGCCGGAAATTGAAGCTCGCAAGGCTGGCATCGCGCTGCTTGGGAGCGCTCTTCTCGCTCCATCCGATGCGCAGAAGTTCGGGCAGGATGTATTCGCGGGTGGCATCGCCGCGGGCGCGGAATTTCTCGATGGCGGGCAGATCGATCGGCAGATCGTGGCGGCTGAAGCTGAGCACGCGCGGGGTCTTGCTGCCCGTATCCTGCACAATCGTACCTTCGGTGAGGCGCAGGATGATGGTGTCGGGATTGTCGCGCGTGGCAAGGAAGGCCCCCTCGCGCGCGGAGATCGAGAGCACCTGCCCCTTGGCATTGGCGACGCGGGCAAAGATGCCCACGAGCCGGCGCCCTTCGTCCTCGCTCGCTTCGATCCGCAGCGCCATGCGGTCTGCCAGGGTGGTGAATTCGCCGACCTTGATCGAGGCCCCGAGCGCGCCGGAGCGCAGCTCGTATTCCATCTGCTCGTAGTAGTAGCGGCTGATCGGCTGGATGTAGAATACCAGCGCCACATTCACCGCCAGCAGCAGCAGGGTGATGAGATAGGGCATGCGCAGCAGGCGGTTATATGACAGGCCGACCGCGCGCATCGTGTCGAGTTCGGAGGTGGTGGCGAGTTTGCGGAAGGCCAGCAGCACGCCCAGCAACAGACCCAGCGGGATCGCGAGGCTCGCATATTCGGGGATCAGCGCGCCCAGCATCTTGAACACCACCGCCACCGGCCCGCCTTCGACCGCGACGAAATCGAACAGGCGCAGCATCTTGTCGAGCATCAGCAGGCTGGCAGCGAGCGCGAACACGCCCAGCATCGGCACCACGGTCAGCCGCAGGATATAGCGATCGATGCTGGGGACGAGGTTGGACAAGTCGGGCTTTCCGTCGATTACGCCTTGGCCCTAGCGCGTCTCATCCCTCGCGTCATGCCCTCAATTGGGGATGCGCCGGGGCCGCGCCTTCACGCCTTTTCCAGCGTGCATTGAAGCGGGTGCTGGTTCTGGCGGGCGAAATCCATCACCTGATTGACCTTGGTCTCGGCGACTTCATAGGGGAAGATCCCGCACACGCCGACGCCGCGCTGGTGGACGTGCAGCATGACGCGGGTGGCCTGCTCCAGATCCATCGAGAAGAAGCGCTTCAGCACCAACACCACGAATTCCATCGGGGTGTAATCGTCGTTGAGCATCAGCACCTTGTACTGGCTTGGCTTCTTGGGCTTTGCGCGGGTCTTGGTGGCGACGCCGACTTGCCCTGCGCCGTCCGTGTCCTTCCCACCGTCCTCGTCAGACGCGCGCAGCGGCACGCTGGCCTGCACAGGCAGCGCGGCGTTTTCCGCCAGCGTGGGAAGGGTCGGGATCGGCATGAGCCTCCATTATGGGATTCGCTTGCGCAGGTGCAAGCGATTGGTGCGATTTGTTTGAGCCGATGCGGTGTGGTGACCGGCCCCCACTGAGTGGTCCGCTATGTTTGTTAGTGTAAAACCGGCTCTGGTGCCAGGGCGGGCCGCAGGTGGCGCGAAGCGGAACCGGAGGGCAGCCATGGCGGCGTCGCCGCTTCCGGAGCTGGCGGCCGATAGCCCAGGGAGCTGTGTGGCCTGACGGTGTTGTAATGCCGGCGCCAGGCTTCGATCAGG
>CAIZNH010000043.1 GCA_903934325.1 uncultured Alphaproteobacteria bacterium
AGGTCGCCCCGGATCGCCTCCAGCGCCACCTTGGCTTTGAAATCGGCGCTGTAGCGCTTTCTCGTCGTCTTCATTCCCGTACCAATCCATCAGGTCGGGATTAGCTTAGCACCCTGTCCAGAAAACCGGCACCACCTCAGTCACAATATGTCGAGAACGACCTGATCCCGCGCATCCATGGCTTCGAGCTGCTGATGGCAAGCTATGCCATGTGCCACATGAAGCTCGACATGATCCTCACCGGGCTGGGTTACAAACCGAGCGATAAAGCACCCCGGCTGGGGGTTTATCTCACCAATTCGCTGGAGGAAGGCGAGCGGGTCGATCAAACCCTGTTCGGCCTGTCCCGCGCGATTGCCAATGAAGCCAAAGCGGCGAGCGACATCAAGCGCCAGACCCCGATCATGTGCGTGATCGGCAACCCGCCTTATAATTCAAGCAGCGCAAATAACGGTGCTTGGATAAATCTAATGATCTCGGTCTACAAAGAAGGATTGTCCGAGCAAAAGGTCAACCTTAATGACGATTACATAAAATTCATTCGGCTAGCTGAGGGTTTCATTGAGCGGAATCAACATGGCATTGTTGCCATGATTACGAACAATTCCTTCCTAGACGGTATAACGCAGCGGCACATGCGCCGACATTTGCGCGAAACCTTTGATCGTATCTACATTCTCAATTTACACGGCGACATTCGGACAGACTCAGCCTCTCCGGACAGGGATGAAAACGTCTTTGACATCACTCAGGGGGTCGCAATTTCCATATTCATTAAGAAGGGCGAACTTCCAAAGGGGCAGCTTGGCGAAGTATTTCACGGCGACTTGAAAGGGGGTCGCAAAGCGAAATACGCCCAATTGTTTGATGGCGTGCCGCCTCCCCGTGGCGAATTTAGTAGGATTGCAGCGGGCGCGCCCAACTACCGCTTTCTCCCGTCTTTCGATCCATCGCAGGCTCGCTATGAAGTAGGGTTTCCAATCAATAAGCTTGCTCTGACCTATAGCTCCGGTGTGCAGACAAAGCGGGACAGTATCTGTGTCGCGATGTCTGAGGGCGAGCTGGCAGCGATCTTGGCCGACTTTGCTGAGCTTCCGGAAGGCGAACTCCGAGTGAGATACGACCTTCCTAAGGATGGGCGTGATTGGACAGTCTTGAGCGCGAAAAATGATGTTGCTGCGGGTTCGGGAGAGATCCAAAAATTCACTTACAAGCCATTTGATACGCGGCACTTTTATTACTCTGGGAAAACAAAGGGCTTCGTTGCCTATCCGCGCCGCGAGGTGATGGCTCACATTGTTGGTCGCAGCAATATGGCGCTCTTGTTCAATCGGCAGACTGTGAGAGATTATTTCTCATTTGCTGCGGTGACGGAATTCGCCTGCAACCATGGCACTTTTTATCTCGGAAACCGAGGGCAGGATTATTGCTCGCCCCTCTACCTCTACCCCGATGAGCAAGAACTAGACCAGTCGATCCGCGTCAACTTTGATCCAAAGCTCTACGCCAAAATCCGCGAGGCGGCTGGCCTTACCGGCAAAGCCCCTGCGCCCGATAGCGCCATGGTCGAAAGCGGGGCCTTCCGCACGGCAACCGGCGATGCACGCCCCGATGAGGTAAAGGTGTTCGATTACATCTACGGCGTGCTGCACTGCCCCGCCTACCGCGAAACCTACGCCGAATTCCTCAAGATCGATTTCCCCCGCGTGCCCTTCCCGCCCTCGCCGGAAGTGTTCCGCACCATCAGCGAACAGGGCGAGGCGCTGCGCCGCCTGCACCTAATGGAGGATGCCGCTATCGGCGCGACGCCTTACGCCTTCCATGGTGACGGTGATAGTGTGGTGGACAAGCCCCGCTTCGAGCCCCAGCCGGACGGCAGCGGGCGCGTCTACATCAACGGCAAAGGTGATGAGGGCCAATACTTCGAGGGCGTGCCCGCCTTATCGTGGGGCTTCCCGATCGGCGGATACCAACCGGCCCAAAAGTGGCTCAAGGATCGCAAGGGCCGCGCACTGAGCTGGGACGACATCAGGCACTACCAGAAGATCATCAAGATATTGGCCGAGACCGATCGCATCATGGCAACGATCGAAATGCCGCTGGGAGAGGGTGAGGCGGTTGGCTAGGGCGCAGCGCGTCCCGTACGATAAAGCAACCCCTAATCATCCAACGTCCACAATCGCATGCATAGAGGAAGCGTGGGTCCCATCTGACGGAAATGGGGGGTGCCCCCAGGGTAGGGGTGCCGCTGTTTAGAATTTCGATGGGGGTGGGGGTGCCGATTCTGCGCAACCCAAGCGCCAACCATAAGGTGGGTGCAAAGGTGGGTTGGGCCTTCCTCCCCCTTCTAAGGGGTTGTATTCATTAGGCCGGTGGCGGAGACGGAGGGATTCGAACCCTCGGTACCCTGATAGAGTACGGTTCCTTAGCAGGGAACTGGTTTCAGCCACTCACCCACGTCTCCGGGCACATCGCTTGGCTGTGAGGGGGGCGCTATAATGGGCATGAGCGCTAGCGGCAAGGGAGCTTGCGAGAAAAACCGCACCCCGCCTTTTTGCGCGCCTTTCACGCGGGCGAACAGGCGGTTCGGCAGCGGTTCAGCCAGACCGATCTAGCCGGGACACGTCTCGTCGCAATTCCGATTCGCTCCGGCGATGCGTGACTTGCGGCGGGCGGGAAACTGGCTTCTTGTCCCATTGTTGAGGCACCGCGCGTGCCAACGGAAAGGCAAACCCATGTCGAGGCTGTTCGCACGCTCCTCCACCTTTCACCGCCGCATCGCCGGCCTTGGCGCAGGACTGCTCGCCGCATTCGCGCTGGCGGGGCCAGCAGCCGCGCAGGAGCTGGAACGGCTCGATCCCGACCAGGCCTTTAGCCAGCAGGGCAGCGTCGACGGCGATCTGGTAGCTCCAGCCCAGCAGGGCGCGTCGGCCACGCCGCCCGATTTGGATCAGTCCTTCCCCGATGCCGCCGAAACAGCGACCACGACCGCGCCTGCGGACCCCACGCTTGCTCCCCCCGCTACCGCGACCGAGGCCGCGCCGGGGACGACCTATGGCGAGGATGATCTGATCGGTGCGGCTGAAGGCGTGTTCGGCAAGGGCGCGGAAGGCCTTGCGCGGATGATCGAGGATCTGCTCGCCAAGCAGGGCAAGCCCAATGCCTATATCGTCGGGCGCGAGGCGGGCGGAGCCTTCATCATCGGTGCGCGCTATGGTTCGGGCACGCTGCACCACAAGATCGAAGGCGATCAACCGGTTTACTGGACCGGCCCCTCGATCGGCTTCGATGCGGGCGCCAATGCCGCCAACACCTTCGTGCTGGTCTACAACCTCAATGACACCGAAGACCTGTTCAAGCGCTTCCCCGCGGGCGAGGGGCAGGCCTATTTCATCGGGGGCCTGCATGCCAGCTACCTGCGCTGGGGCGATGTGGTGCTGATCCCGATCCGCATGGGCGCGGGCCTCAGGCTCGGGGTCAATGCGGGCTACATGAAGTTTTCCAAGAAGCAGCGCTGGTTGCCGTTCTAGAAAATTGCGCGAAAAGCCGGTTGCGGTGCGCGTCCATGCGCGCCAAAGCCCCGCCCATGATGCTTGAACGACTCAGCCCCCAGGCGCCTGACGCGCTGCTCGCCCTGATCCGTCTCTATGCTGCCGATCCGCGGGCCGACAAGATCGACCTTGGCGTCGGCGTCTATCGCACCGAAGATGGCGCAACGCCCGTCTTCGCCGCGGTCAAGGCGGCCGAGCAGGTGCTGGTCGATACGCAGGACAGCAAATCCTACCTTGGCCCCGAAGGCGACATGGGCATGGTCACAGCGCTGATGCCCTATGTCTTTGGCGCGGGCGATCCCAGCATGGGCGGGCGCATCCAGGGCATGCAGACCCCGGGCGGCACGGGCGCCGTGCGGCTCGCGCTGGCGCTGGCGCAGAAGGCGGGCATCACGCGCGTCTGCATGGGTGTGCCGAGCTGGCCGAACCACGCGCAGATCCTTGCCGATCTCGGGCTCGAGCTTGTCACCTTCCCGCATGCCCGCCACGACGGCAGCGCCGATCTCGACGCGGTGCTCGATGCGATCGAGCAGAACGGGCCGGATACCGCCGTGCTGATCCACGGCTGCTGCCACAACCCGACCGGCATCGACTACACGCCCGAGGACTGGGACGTGATCGCCGATGCCTTCGCCAGCAGCAGCACTTTCCCGATCATCGACACCGCCTATCAGGGCCTCGGTCACGGGATGGAGGAGGACGCTGCCGGCATGCGCAAGGTGCTGGCGAAAGTGCCCGAGGCCTTCGTCGCCTATTCCTGTGACAAGAATTTCGGCCAGTACCGCGACCGCGTCGGCGCATTCTACATCCTCGGTCAGGATCAGGCCTCGCTCGACACCGCCTTCTCCAACGCCAATGCGCTGGCGCGCGCGGCATGGTCGATGCCGCCCGATCACGGCGGCGCGGTGGTGCGGATCATTCTGAACGATGCGGGCATGACCGCGCAGTGGCTGGCCGAGCTTGACGACATGCGCGCCCGGATGCGCGGCGTGCGCGATGCGCTTGCCGGAGCCGGCACGGCGGGGCGGATCGATCTCCCGCCGCTGGGCAGCCAGAACGGCCTGTTCGCGACGCTCCCGGTGACCAAGGAAGAGGTCGCCCAGCTTCGCGAGGATCATGCGATCTACATGGCCGCCTCGGGCCGCATCAACATCGCCGGGCTGACGAACGGCAACCTGCCTAAGTTCATCGCTGCCCTCGCGGCAGTGGCGCAGTAAGACGCGCGCGGTGCTCGACCGCCAGCCGGTGCTGGAGGACGAGCGCCTGCGCTTGCGCCCGCTGCGGCCTGACGATTGGGACGCGCTCTTCGCGGTCGCCTCCGATCCGCTGGTCTGGGCCCAGCATCCCGCGCATGACCGCTGGCAGGAGCCGGTATTCCGCGCCTTCTTCGAGGACGCGCTGGCGAACGCGGGCGCGCTGGTGGTGATCGACAAGGCCAGCGGCCCAAATGCTGAACGCGTCATCGGCTCCTCGCGCTTTCAAGGGCTGGAAGAGGCCGATGGCGGCTCGGTCGAGATCGGCTGGACGTTTCTGGCGCGCAGCCATTGGGGCGGCACCTTCAACCACGCCATGAAGCGGCTGATGCTCGCCCATGCGCTCGCACACGTCGCGGAAGTGCGCTTTATGGTCGGCGAGACCAACACCCGCTCGCGCACCGCAATGGCGCGGGTCGGCGCACGCCTGACTGACCGGCGGGAGGAGCGCATCATGGCCGGCGGCGAGGTGATCCCGCACCTCACCTATGTCATCACCCGCGAGAGTTTTGCGAGCGGGCCGCTGGCTGCCTGATCTAGGCCGACAGCACCGCCCGCGCGACGCTGTGCCACCATGGCGTATCCCACAGCACCAGCATGGTGATCTGGGTCGGCAGGATGATCGCCAGCCACACCCAATAGGCGCGGTGGACATAGCCGTTGCGCAGCAGATCCCGCGCGAACATCGGCACAGCGAGCAGCAGGATGTAAAGCTCGGTGCTGATCGGTGAATGCGGCGCGCTGGTCGGCAGCCCCGGCACCCGGGCAATTGCCGCGCCCATGACGCTCGCGGTGCCGAGGATCATCATGCGCTTGTGAAAGCCCGGGTCCGAATGGCGCGCGAGCATGGCCAGCGCGATGAACAGCGGGAACAGCAGCCCTGCACGCAGCTGGCTGAGAAGAATGTTCTCCTTGCGCAGCACCGTCGCCTCGGCGGAGGCGCGCAGATCGGGGGCGGCGCTGGTGGCGACCTCGGCGACCTGACGGTAGCTTTCGGCGGCCAGCATGGTGCCCACGATCACCAGCGCAGGCACCAGCACCAACGCGGTCAGCCCCAATTGCATGTGCCCCTTGATCCGCCCCGTCGCGGCGAGCCATGTCTGGGCGAGGAGGAGCAGCAGAAAACTGCCCATCAGCACGGCGTGAAGGTGCAGAACCGTTGTCATGGGCGGGTGGGTTCCGTCCTTCACGGCAGCGACCATTTCGAAGGAATCCGGCACGAAACCGGCAAGGGTTATCGCCAGAAATCCGCCCGCCATTGCGACATAGATCCAGCGATCGATTGCGTCGGCGCGCGGTGTGCCGCTGAAATAATCGATGCGCCCGCCCGCCTGCGCGAGCCCAGCTGCATTTCCCATCCGGTTTCCCCCCTCGATTGTGGTTGCCGGATATCACCAATCGGCGGGAGAGAAAATCGCGGTTTTGCCCGCTGACCTAGCCCCTGCTCACCCCTTTGCGGCGAGGCTCTGCATGCGCTTCAGATAGCGCGCCAGCACGTCGATCTCGAGGTTTACGCTGTCGCCTTCCTTGAGCGCGCCCAGCGTCGTCACCTCGGCGGTGTGGGGGATGATGTTCAGCCGCATGTCGCAGGTGCCATCGGGCCGGTCGCGCACGTCGTTGACGGTGAGCGACACGCCGTTGACCGTGATCGAGCCCTTCTCCGCGATGAAGGGGCTCATTTCGGCGCGGGCGCGGATGGCGACCTTCCAGCTGCCGCCTTCCTGCGCCACCAGCACCACCTCGCCCACCGAATCGACATGGCCGGTGACGATGTGGCCGCCCAGCTCGTCGCCGAGGCGCAGGGAGGGTTCGAGATTGAGGCGCGCGCCCTGCTCCCACATGGCGGGCACGGTGCGGCTGATGGTCTCGCCCGAGACATCGACCTCGAACCACGCATCGCCCGCCGTCCCGCCGCGTTCGACCACGGTGAGGCACACGCCCGAACATGCAATCGAAGCGCCGACGTCGATCCGCGCTGGATCGAGCGGAGCGGTGATCTTGAGGCGCATGTCGCCGCGCTGGTGGACGCTGGCGATGGTGCCGATGGCGGTGACGATACCGGTGAACATGGTGGGCAAGTCCTTGCTAGCTGCGGCGGCGGAGATAGGCGGTGAATTCATCGCTGCCAAGCTGGCGGTGCTCTGACGCGTGCCAGCGGCCATGGGCGGCATCGAGGCTGGCAAGGCCGAGCGCGCCCAACGCCCGCTTGCCGTCACCGATCAGGATCGGCGCGCGGTAGAGGTGCAACTCGTCGACCAGATCGGCGGCGAGGAAGGCCGCCGCCGTCTGCGCCCCGCCTTCGACATAGAGATATTGCACGCCCTCGAGACTGGCGATGGCTTGCGGGCCGGGGAGCGCGGTGACGCCGGCGGGCGCCGCCCCGCGGGTCAGCACAACGCGGCGGGGCGAGCGGCTTTCGAGGCCCGGCAGGCGCACATCGAGGCGCGGGCTATCGGCGCGCCAGGTTCCGCCGCCGACCAGAATCGCGTCATGCTGCGCGCGGCGGGCGTGGACATGGGCGCGCGCCGCCTCTCCGGTGATCCAGCGGCTGGTCCCATCGGCAAGCGCGATGCAGCCGTCCAATGAGGTGGCGAGCTTCAAGGTCACCCACGGGCGGCCGAGCGTCTGGCGCGCGAGAAAGCCCGCAAGGCTGGCGGCCGAGGCGGCATCATCGAGCAGGGTGGTGGCAATACCCGCCGCCTCCAGCCGCGCGCGGCCCTTGCCTGCGGTGCGCGGATCAGGATCGTGCTGGCCGATGACGACGCGGGCAGGGCGGGCGGCGACGATCAGATCGGCGCAGGCAGGCCCGCGCTCTGAAGGGTGGGCGCAGGGTTCAAGCGTGACGTAGAGCGTTGCGTCGGCCAGCACTTGCGGCGCGAGGCCTGCCAGCGCGGCGGCTTCAGCATGAGGGCGTCCGCCTTGAGCCGTCCACCCGCGCGCGATGACGCGGCCATCGCGCACCACCAGCGCGGCGACGCCCGGATTGGGGCTCGACAGCGGGCGGGCGCGCAAGGCGAGCCGCGCCGCGGCGGCCATCCAGTCGTGATCGGTAGGCGCGAGGCTGGCTATTGGCCCTGGTCCCTGACAGCGCCGAACAGTTCGGCCCGGCGCTTCTCCTCGGCGGCCGCTTCGGCAGCGCGCTCGGCTTCGGCCTTGGCTTCGATGGCATCGACATCCATGCCCGCCGCCGCGCCCAGCGCCTTGTACATGTTGCGCTTGCGCTCGGCGATGTCCGCCTCGGCAGCCTCGCGCAGCTCCTTCACCTCCTGATTGGCGCGGTTGCTGGCGATGATCTCCGCGTCGCTGCGATCAGGGGCGAAGCTGGTGATATAGTCGATCTGCGGCCGCTCGGGCGCCTTGTATTCGACTTGGCTCACCGCCCACCACAGGATCCCCGCCACCGGCAGCACCGAGGCTGCAAGGAAGGTCCAGCGATAAGGGCGCGGCCGACGGATCTCGTTCCACAGATCGAGAAAGCCCGGCGCGGGGTTGAAGCGGGACTTGGACAGCATGGCCCCTCTATAGGGCGTGGGGGCTGCGCGCTCTAGCCGAAACTTGCATAGAGTCCGCGCCCGTGTTCGCGCAGCCACTGGTCGGCGCTGCGGATGTCGCCTTCGTAGATCCGGCCGAGCAGGGCGTGGAAGGCGGGGCTGTGATCGAAATGGACGAGATGCGCGACCTCATGCGCCACCACCGATCGGCGCACGAAATCGGGGGCCTGCACCAGCCGCCAGTTGATGCGGATGCGGCTCTTGTCGGAGCACGAGCCCCAGCGGCGTTGCGCGCGGGTAAGGCCGACCGGCACCGGATCGAGCCCAGCGGCGGCGCAATAGTCGCGCATGTCATCCTCGCACAGCCGCAGCGCCTCGGCCTCGAGCCAGCGGCGCAGGCGGGTTTCGAGCCCGGCTTCCGGCCCGCCGAGCCGCAAGGCCTCGTCCGCAAGCGCCGGACGGCGGGGCGCGCGGGCCTCCCATTCCAGCCTGAGCGCCGCGCCGCGATAATGCACCGCGCCGCCCGGCACCGGGGCCGCGCGCGCGGGCAGGCGGGCGAGCTGCTGCGCCAGCCAGTCGGCGCGGGCATGGGCAAAGGCAATCGCCTCGCGCGCCTCGGCCCAGGCGGGCAGGCTGATGCGCACCTCGCTGCCATCGGGCGCCAGCCGCAGCGTCAGCCGCCGCGCATGGCGCATCCGCCGCAGCACGATCGGCACGGTTTGTCCGGCCAGCTCCAGTTCGGGTTCGAGCGGCGGGCGGCGCAGCCAGTCGATCATTCCGCTTCCTCCCCGTCCGCCGTGAGCCGGTAGGTCTTGGGGGAGGGCCATTCGACGATGTGATGTTCGAGCGGCCCGGCATCGGTCTCGCTCACCACCCGGCCGATCACCGATACGCCCGCCCGCCGCACCGCATCGCGATCACCGCTGATGAGGTAATGCCAGCCCGGCAGCGGACGGCCATCGGCGCGCAGGCGGTAGGCGCAGGTCGAGGGCAGCCAGCTCACCTGCTCGACGATCCTCAGCGTCAGTCGCAGGCAATCGGGGACGAAGGCCTTGCGGTTCTTGTAATCGCTGCACTGCGCGGTGCCGGTGTCGAGCAGGCGGCAGGCGATGTTGGTGTCGAGAATCTCGCCAGTATCGGCATCCTCGATCTTGTGCAGGCAGCAGCGCCCGCAGCCGTCGCACAGCGCCTCCCATTCGGCGCGGGTCAGCGCACCCAGTTCCAGCTCCCAGAAGCGGTCCCTCAGTTCACCCATTTATCGAGTTCCGCCGCCACTGCGTCCGCGCCCTGGTCCACCGGCAGGGTTGCCAGCGGTTCGCCCGCGGGGCCGAACAGGTAGACGATGTTCGAATGATCGACGAGATAGCCTCCACCCGGCACCGTCTCGCCCTTGGCATAGAACACCTTGAACGCCTTGGCCGTCGCCGCGATCTGATCGGGCGTGCCGGTGAGGCCGATGATGTCGGGGGAGAAGGCGGCGGCGAATTCGCCCACCACTTCGCGGGTGTCGCGCTCGGGATCGATGGTGATGAAGATCGGCTGGATCTTTGCCGCCTTGTCGTGATCCTGCCCTTTCAGCACCTTCAGCCCCTGCGCCACGCGCTGCATGTCGGTGGGGCAGATATCGGGGCAGAAGGCATAGCCGAAATAGACCACGCGGTACTTGCCCGCGAAATCGGCCCAGCGGACGGTCTCGCCCTTGCTGCCTGTCAGCGCAAAATCCCCGCCGATCGCCGCGCCCGCCAGCGGCGGGTCGGCCGCAGGCGCGCCGCTCCCGCAGGCGCTGAGCGTCAGGGCAGCAGCGGCGGCGGCAAGGAGGATGGTGATGCGGTGCGTGGGCTTGGTCTGGGGCTTGTTGATACGGTTCATGGTCTGCTAACCGGGGGCTTGCGAAAGGCTGCGCATCGCGCGGCGGAGGATGGCATTGGCACTCCCATAGGGGGCCACGTTACAGTGGAATGCGAAAGGATCACACCTTGGGCTTGGATGTTTTGCGCAAGTTAGGAAGCCGGGCGGGGATTGCCAGTGCTCTTCTGGCGTTGGTGCTGGCCGTGCCTGCGGCTGCGCAGTTCCAGTCGGAAGGCTACCAGTTCCTCGAAGCGGTGAAGGAGCGTGACGGCGACAAGGCCACCGACATGCTCAACAAGCCGGGCACCACCATCGTCAACACCCGCGACATTTCCAACGGCGACACGGGTCTCCACATCGTCGTGGCACGGCGTGATGTGCTGTGGATCCGCTTTCTCACCCAGCGCGGGGCCGATCCCAATATCCGCAACAAGAAGGGCGTCACCCCGATCCAGCTCGCCACCTCGATGGGCTTCATCGACGGGGTCGAGGCGCTCATCAAGGCCGGGGCCGATGTCAACGTTGCCGATCAGACCGGCGAAACCCCGCTGATCGCCGCCGTGCACCAGCGCAATCCCGAGCTTGCGCGCGTGCTGCTGGCCAAGGGCGCAGACCCCGAACATAATGACAATTCGGGCCGTTCGGCGCGCCAGTACATGGAACTAATGAGCGGCAATGCGCTTTTGAAACAGGTCTTCGCCGAAGCCGATGCCAAGCGCGCCGGCAAGCAACCCGAACGCCGATACGGACCTTCCTTCTGACATGACCATGACTGCCCCCGCCGATTTTGCCGACATGACGCTCGACGAGCTGCGCATCGCGCTCGCCCCCGATATCGCGGCCAGCGCGATTTTTGACGGGTGGAACGAGACCGCGCTCACCGCAGCGGCGGAAATGGCGGGCTGCGATCTCGATGTGGCCCGGCTCGCCTTTCCGGGCGCAAAGCCGATGGACATGATCGCGGCGTGGATCGCCAGCGTCGATGCGGCGATGGAGGCCGAATGGCCGGCAGAGCGGCTCGCGACGCTGAAAATCCGTGAGCGCATCCGCACGCTGGTGGCCTTCCGGCTCGATGCCGTGGCCGATGTGGACGAGGCCGTGCGCCGCGCGCTTGCGGTGATGGCCCAGCCGCAGAACGCGCGGGCGGCGCTGAAGCTCGGCTGGCATTCGGCCGACATCATGTGGCGGCTCGCGGGTGATACGGCGACCGATTACAACCACTATACCAAGCGGGCGATCCTTGCGGGTATCTACTCGGCGACGCTGGCGGTGTTCGTGAACGACGAGAGCGAGGGCAAGGCCGATACCCACGCCTTCCTCGAACGGCGCATTGATGGCGTGATGAAGTTCGAAAAGGTGAAGGCCCAGCTGATCGGCAAGGACCGCGAACTGCCGAGCCTGACGCGGTTTCTGGGGCGCCTGCGCTATCCGGCGCGTTGAGTCGGGGATTAGCCGCCGGCCCCGGTCGCACTGCCCCTGAAGGTCGCCTATTGCCCGACTCGGATTCGGAGCGCATCTTGGCGCTCACGTGGTCAAGACATTGACGGGAAGGGTATTTCGATGGCGGGTTCGCTCAACAAGGTCATGCTGATCGGCAATCTGGGCGCCGATCCGGAGGTTCGAAGCTTCCAGAACGGCGGCAAGGTCTGCAACCTGCGCATCGCCACCACTGAAAGCTGGAAGGACCGCAATTCGGGCGAAAAGCAGGAGCGCACCGAGTGGCACACCGTGGCGATCTTTAACGAAGGTCTGGCGGGCGTTGCCGAGCGGTTCCTTAAGAAGGGCTCGAAGGTCTATATCGAAGGCCAGCTCCAGACCCGCAAGTGGCAGGACCAGAACGGCAATGACCGCTATTCGACCGAAGTCGTGCTGCGCGGACCGAACTCGGTGATGACCATGCTCGACGGTGCTGGCGGTGGCGGTATGGGCGGCGGCGGTGGCCGTTCGGGCGGCGGCAGCTACGGCGGCGGCGGTGGCGGCGGCTGGGATCAGGGCGGCGGCTCGTCGGGCGGCGGCGGCGGCGGATTTGGGGGCGGCGGCGCGCCTGCTGGCGGCGGCTACGACGATCTCGATGACGATATTCCGTTTTGACAGAGCGGCTTAGGCGCAGCTAGACAGGCAGTGCGGGCATCGCGGCCTCGCGGGAGTTGCCGATATGCCAGCCAGCGTTGTTGCCCTGTCACTCCTGCTCGCAGCCGCGCCGCAGGACATGCCGCCTCCCATACAGGTGTTGCCGGCAGGGCCAGTTGAACGGCAAGTGCTCGATTGGCAGCCGGGCGCGGTGACCTGCGGCGATTCGGGCGATCGGCCCGCGAACATTGCCGCTCTCGATCTGGTCGCCCCCTATCCGCAGGCTCTTGCCCTCGCGGTGCCGCCTGCGCCGATGATCGTCAGTTTCGATATCGCGGCCGACGGGCGCGCGTTCAACATCCGGCCTGCCGCAGGCCAGCGATCGCGCTTCGATACGCGTGACATCATGCCTGCGCTGCGGGCCAGCCGCTTTGCCACGGGCGCGGAGCAGCGCGGTTGCCGCATCACCTATACGCCGCAGCTGCAACCGCTCGCCACAGCCGATCTGCGAACCATTGCGCGGCTTGGTGCCAGTCCGGGCAACCGGCTTGATAAGGCTGGATGGCAGCAGATCGCGCCGGGCAATTGCCGCGAGCAGCCGAGCGCAGCGCCCCTGCTGCGCGCCTATCCGGATCGCCGCAAACTCACCCCGATCGCAGGCGACCGGGTGTGGACCTATGTGCGCTACGACATTGATGCTGGCGGAAAGCCGGTTGGGATTGCCACGGCGATCAGCTCCGGAGATGCGGCGCTCGATGCCGAGGTGCGCACGGCTGTGTCAAAGGGACGCTTTGCGGGCGGGCCGCGCACCGGCTGCGGCATTTCATGGCGGACCGCGCCAGCATCGGTGGCCGCCCCGCCGCTCCCGGAAGGCAGCGAGAGCGCTGGCAACACGGCCTGCGAAATCCCCGATCGCTGGGAGCGCAAGCCGGTGCTGACCTATCCCGAACCCTATCGCCAGCGCGCCATCGAAGGCTGGGCGGTGGTGCGCTATGATGTCGCGCCGTGGGGGGAGCTGGGCGAAATCAAGGTGCTTGCCGCTGAACCCAGCAGCGACTTCGGCGAAGCGGCTGTCAATGTGTTGCGCCGCGCACGCTTCAAGCCACCGGCGGCGGGGCTGACCGGCTGTGTCGACCGTGTCCGCTTTGCGATCCGCGCAGACGAGGGTGATGCGCCTGCGGACGATGATGCTACGGTGGCAGACTAGTCCTTTTTCAGCCCTGCCAGCAGCGCGGCGAGCGGGCCTTCCTGCTCGCCTTCCTGCACGATCCCAGCAGCCTTTCGTGCGGCATCGGCGCCTGGCCCTTCGGCATAGGGATCGATCGCAAGGCCCAGCGTCTGCGCCACGGCCTCACCCAGATCGAACATGTCGCCGGCATAGTCGATCTCGTCGCAATCATCAGATTCCAGTTCGAGTTCGATCTCCGCATCCTCGGCAATCGGGCGGTGGTTTTCCTCGATGAACCTCAAGTCGATGGGTTCGTCGATGGTAACGGGGAAGTCCTCTCCGCTGACGGCGCAGGGCTGCATGATCGCGGCCTTGAGCCGCCCGCTCGCACGGATCGCGCGGGGCTTCTGTTCGAGCGATATTTCGGCCCGCAGGCTCTCCACCGCGCCGAGACCAAACCGCGCGGCCAGCGCGGCGCGCTCTTCGGGAGAAGCCTCGATCACCACCGCCTCGCCCGGCAGGGGGCGGGCCTTGATCATGCGCGTGAGTTCGGAGGCACCGCTGCTCACCAGATCGCACTCGCTTTCAGCATTTCCGCATCGGAAAAGCGTCCCAGTCGCTCGGACAGCTTGAGCAACCGCTCGGCCACGGCCTTGGCGCTGGCGGTTTCATCGGCCCCTTCGGCAAAGGTGACATTGCGCGCCACAGCGCCGGTCAGCTTGTCGAGATCGCCGGTGTTGAGCGCCACGCGATAGGCACCGAGCCGGCCGCCGAGCACGCTCATCAGCTTGCCGATGCGCTTGCCCACGACGACGTCATTGACCCCGAATTCCCTGAGCTGGCCGTCCATGTCCTCGACGAAGAGTTCGGCCAGGAGGGCGCTTTCGGCGCGCATATCCGAAGCCTCGACCCGCACCATCACCGCGCTCAGCACGGCGGTGATGAGATCGAAGCGCCCGGCAATCGAATCCGCGACGCCGCACTCGGTGTAATAGGCCGGATCACGCGCCAGCTCGATCACGCGGTGCCACAAGGGGCGCACTTCTTCGCGCGGATCTGGAGCGGTGCCGAGCAGACGGGAGAGGAACGACATGGCCGGGGGTTCGCCTTTTGCAATCTTCGGTTGTGTCCGCACCTACGCGCAGCGGAGGCGGGTGGATGCGTTCAAGCCGGGTTCAACCCCGCTTGCTAGGCAGTCTCACGCGCATCTGCCCACAGATGGTGCGTTGCAAGCTTGTGCCTAGCGGCTTAAAGCCCCAGACCCAAGGGATATGAGACAGCCGCCGCGCGCGGACGAGATGACGGGACAGACTGGTTTGACGCAGATGGCGAAAAAGACACCCGATGGAGCCTTCCGCAAGGTGGCGATGCGCGGGGCCGTGATGCTCGGCGTTGCTGCGCTGCTGCCGGCCTGCACCCCGATCCGCGAATCGCGCGGCTACATCACCGATCCGCTGCTGACCGACGTGGTGCAGCCCGGGATCGACAACCAGCGTTCGGTCGAGGGGGCGCTTGGCCGTCCGACCTTCACCAGCCAGTTCGGCGCGCCGACGTGGTATTACGTCTCCAGCCTCACCGATCAGCGGCCTTTCACCCGGCCCAAGATCAAGATCCACTCGGTGCTGGCCGTGCGTTTCGATGCGGCGGGCAAGGTGGTGAATGTCGAGCGTAGCGGCGTAGACAAGCTCGCCTATCTCGACCCCGATGGCAACAAGACCCCGACCCTCGGGCGGGAGCGCGGCTTCCTTGAAGACCTGTTCGGCAATATCGGTCAGGTCGGCGGGGCTGGCGTCGGCGGGGCGCCGGGCGGCGGACCCAACGGGCAGTAACCAGCTTGAACGCCTTGTCTCGTTCTCCATATTGGCGGGCATGAGCAGCGATCCTTCAGCCCACGGCCTCGTGCAATGGCACGGCACAACCATCATCGGCGTCCGCCGCGGCGGCACCACTGTGATCGCGGGTGACGGGCAGGTGTCGATGGGCAACACCGTGATGAAGCCCAATGCGAGGAAGGTGCGCCGGATCGGCGATGGCTCGGTGATCGCAGGCTTTGCCGGGGCGACCGCGGATGCCTTCACCCTGTTCGAACGGCTGGAAAAGAAGCTCGAACAATATTCCGGCCAGCTGATGCGCGCGAGTGTGGAGCTCGCCAAGGACTGGCGCACCGACAAGTATCTGCGCAACCTCGAAGCCCTGATGATCGTGGCCGACAAGGACACCCTGCTGGTGCTGACCGGCAATGGCGATGTGCTGGAGCCGGTGGGCGATATTGCCGCGATCGGATCAGGCGGGAACTACGCGCTCGCCGCCGCCCGGGCGCTCGCCGATTACGAGCATGATGCCGAGACCATCGCGAGGAAAGCGATGGCGGTGGCGGCCGAGATCTGCGTCTTTACCAACGGCAATTTGACGGTCGAAACCGTTTCGTCCTAACGCACGCGGCGCGCGCGGCCCTGCAGCGGCGGCGGCGCGCTGACGGGAGCGGGACTATCACCGAGACACAACGCCAGACGCCGGACGGCAAGATCGTGGCGATCCAGCTGCTGCGCGCGCTTGCCGCGGTGATGGTGGCGGCCGGGCACATCGCCTGGGCCTTCGCCAATTACCTGCCCGGCGGGCTCGGCATCGAATGGCGCGCGGAAGTCTCGGGCCAGCTTGCGGTGATGGTGTTCTTCATCCTGTCCGGCACGGTGATGGTGATGGCGGCCGAGCGCCAGTTCGGCCAGCGGCAAGCCCGCTCGCTGTTCTGGCGGCGGCGCTTCATCCGCATCATGCCGCCCTACTGGATCGCCAGCATCCTCCTTGCGGTGACCTATATCGGCCTGTTCGATACCCCCGTGAACGCGGAGAAATTCGCCAAGTCTATGGCGCTGATCCCCTATCCGCAGGGCAATGGCCACCTGCGCTCGATGCCCTTCCTGTGGGTCGGCTGGACGCTGTTCTACGAGATGGTGTTCTACTTCATCTTCGGCCTGTTCCTGTCGTGGAAGCGCGGGGCGGCGATTGCCGGGGTGAGCGCGGTGCTGGCGGTGCTGGTGATCGCTGGCACATGGATCGGGCCGGGCAATGCCCCGCTCTACACGCTGACCCGCCCCGTATCGGTGATGTTTGCTGCCGGCATGTATATCGCCCTGTGGCGCGCGCACGGGGGCGAAGCGCCCGCCTGGCTGCGCTGGCTGGTGCTGGGGGCGAGCGCACTGGGGCTGTGGCTGTTGCCTAGCCCTGCGCAATCGCCGGCGATGGGCTGGGACTATCTGCTGTGGGCCGGCCTTCCGGCGCTGGGGATCGCCTTTGCCGCGCTTGCCGGACCTTTCCGCCTGCCCGCCACTGCGGCGGTCAACCGGGCGGGCGACATTTCCTATGCGATCTATCTGTTCCACGTGCCGATGGCGTGGCTGTGGCTGTGGTTCTGGGGCCGCCTGCCGTTTTTCGATCCCGCGCCATGGGACTATTTCGTCTCCGCCCTGATCGCCTCGATCGTCTTCGGCTGGGTGTTCTATACTGTCATCGAGCGGCCGATGACGCTGGCCTTGAACCGGCGCTTTGCCGCGCCACATAGCGGTGACGAAGCCTCTGGAAAGCCCGCATGACCACCTCCTCCCTCTCCGAAGCCCTGACCCCCAAGGCGATTGTCGCCGCGCTCGACGAGCACATCATTGGGCAGGCCGATGCCAAGCGCGCGGTCGCCGTGGCGCTGCGCAATCGCTGGCGGCGCCAGCGGCTGGGCGCGGATCTGCGCGACGAGGTGACGCCCAAGAACATCCTGATGATCGGCCCCACGGGCTGCGGCAAGACCGAGATCAGCCGGCGCCTCGCCAAGCTTGCCGAAGCACCTTTCGTCAAGGTCGAGGCGACCAAGTTCACCGAAGTCGGCTATGTCGGGCGCGATGTCGAACAGATCGCCCGCGATCTCGTCGAGGAAGCGATCCGGCTGGAGAAGGAGCGCCGCCGCGACAAGGTGCGCGAAGCCGCCTCCGAGGCCGCGATGGCGCGCCTGCTCAATGCGCTGGTGGGCGACAACGCCTCCGAGGCGACCCGCGCCGCCTTCCGCCAGCGCATTGTCGAGAACGCGATGAATGATGTCGAGGTGGAGATCGAGGTGGCCGACACCCCGTCCGCGCCTTTCGACATGGGCAACATGGGCGGTTCGATGCAGATGATCGACCTCTCCGACATGATGGGCAAGGCGCTGGGCCGGAAGAACACCCGCCGCCAGAAGCTGCGCGTGCCCGATGCGTGGGACCGGCTGGTGGACGAGGAGGCCGACAAGCGCCTCGATCAGGACGACGTCGCGCGCACCGCGCTTGCAAACGCCGAGACCAACGGGATCGTGTTCCTCGACGAGATCGACAAGATCGCGGTTTCCGACGTGCGCGGCGGCTCTGTCAGCCGCGAGGGGGTGCAGCGCGATCTCCTGCCGCTGATCGAGGGCACGACTGTCGCCACCAAATACGGTCCGATGAAGACCGACCATGTGCTGTTCATCGCCAGCGGCGCGTTTCATGTGGCCAAGCCCTCCGACATGCTGCCCGAATTGCAGGGCCGCCTGCCGATCCGCGTCGAACTCTCGGCTCTGACCGAGGGCGATTTCGTGCGCATCCTCTCCGAGACGCGGGCCAATCTGGTCGCGCAATACAAGGCGCTGCTGGGGACGGAATCGGTGACGCTCGACTTCACCGATGATGCGATCGCGGCGATTGCGCGGATTGCGGCTCAGGTGAACGGCACGGTCGAGAATATCGGCGCGCGGCGTTTGCAGACGGTGATGGAGCGGCTGCTCGAAGAGATCAGTTTCACGGCCGAGGATCATGCCGGCGAGACGATCATCATCGATGCCGCTTACGTCGAGGCGCGGCTGGCGGGGCTGGCCGGCAATACCGACCTCAGCAAGTATATCCTCTGATGACGGGCGCGGGGGCGGTCAGCGCGCTCGGCGCGATGCTGGCGCAGATGGCCCCGGCGCTCGATCACCGCGCGTGGTTCTTCGAAGTGGTGGAGGGCGATGTCCCGCCCGATGCCTTCGCGCTGATCCGCGAGGACGAAGGCACCACCGCGATACTTGCCGGAGAGCGGGCAGGCACGCCCTTCGCCCGCATCACACTCACGGTCCACTCCGCGCTCGAAGGGGTGGGGCTGACGGCAGCCGTATCAGGCGCGCTGGCTGAGGCCGGGATCGCCTGCAATGTCGTGGCGGGGTTCCACCACGATCACATCTTCGTGCCGTGGGCGCGCAGGGACGAGGCGCTGGCTATCCTCCAGCGCCTCGCTGCAATCGGATAGCTATTTCTCCAGCAGATGCTTCTCCCAGAACACCAGCTGGGCAAGGAAGCTGTATTCGGAATTGGCCTTCTTGCGGAAGCCGTGGCCTTCGTCGGCGGCGATAAGGTGCCATGCCTCACCACCGTTCTTGCGGATCGCGGCGACCATCTGGTCGGCCTCGGACTTGGGCACGCGCGGATCATTGGCGCCGGTGATGACGAACATCGGCTTGGTGATCTCGGCCACGCGGGTGAGCGGGCTGATCTCGGTCAGCTTGGCGCGCTGTTCGGGCACACGCTCGTCGCCATATTCGACGCGCCGCAGATCCTGCCGGTAGGGGTTGGTATTTTCGAGGAAGCTGACGAAGTTGCTGATCGCCACGGTGCACTGGGTCGCGGCCAGTTTCTCCTTCAGCTGCACCGCCGCCGCGTAGCACATGTAGCCGCCGTATGATCCGCCGGTAAGGCCGATGCGGCTGGCATCGACTGTCGGGTCCTTGCCCGCGGCATCGATCAGCGCGGCCATGTCCTTCACGGAATCCTCGCGCTTGAACGGGCCGTTGTCGAGGCTCACGAAGGTCTTCCCGTAGCCGGTCGAGCCGCGCACGTTGGGCAGGAAAATGCCGACGCCGAGTTCTTTGAGGAAGTAATTGTCCGGCCCCATGAAGCCCGCGGTGCTCTGCCCTTCGGGGCCGCCGTGGATATCGACGATCAGCGGACGCTTGCCCGGAAACTTCGCCGGATCGGGCAGGTAGAGCAGCCCTGAGACCTCCAGCCCGTCAAAGCTCTTCGTGGTGAGGATGCGCGGCTCGACATTGACATTGGGATCGAGCCCGCCGGTCTCGCTCTGGGTCCAGCGGGTGAGCTTCATCGACTTGGGATCCAGTGACCAGACATCCGACGCGCTCCGGGCGCCGTTGAAGGAAAAGCCGATCTCGCCCCAGGGCGCGATTTCCAGCCCGCCGATATTGCCCGCAGGGAGATTGTCGACCCGCTTCACCTTGCCGCTCGCGACATCGAGAATGCGCAGACGGTCAAAGCCCGCCTCGTTGACGACATAGGCGATGGTCTTGCCATCATCCGACAGATCGAACCCGTCGACATCCCACTTTTCGCGGGAGACCGGGGTGAAGCTGCCGGTGAAAGGATCGATCCGCCCGAGTTGCTGGAAGTCCGAACCCTCGTCGCTGGTCGCCCACAGCGTGCCGTCGGGGGCGACGGCAAAGCCGGTATAGGCAATCTCCTTGGTCCGGTCGCCGATCGCGGCCATCTTTCCGCTGGCGATATCGAGCATGTAGAGATCGACGTCCTGCACCGAGCGGTAGTCGGCGAGGTAGGCGGTGCGCTTGTCGGGCGAAAAGCCGGTCACCGCCCAGCCGCCGCCCTGGCTTTCGTGCACCATCCGTGCGCTCGCCGGATCGCGCGGGTCCATCACATAGATGTCCGAATCCACCCCGTTGCGGCGGGTCGAGGTAAAGCCGATCAGCTGGCCGTCGCTGCTCCAGCTGTTGAGCTGGTTGCGGCTCTTGCCGTCGGTCAGCAGGGTGAGGCGGCCGTCCTTCAGCGTGTGGAGCTGGTAATACTCATCCCCGCCGCGATCCTTGGAGACGACGATCACATCGCCCTTGCCCGGCGCATAGCCGCCCGAGACCGGCTCGGCCTCGAAGCTCAACTGCGTGCGCGCGCCCATCGGCATTGCGACGCGGTGGAGCTGGCTGACATTGGCAAAGCGGGTGCTGATGAGGACGGCGCGGGTGTTCGGGTCCCATCCGGCAAAGCCCGCACCGCGCGATTCGAGATAGGGGCGCACGCGGGCGGCCAGCTCCAGCGGAACCGGCGGCATGGCCTCGGCGGTGAGTGCGGCCGGGACCGGCACGGCAGGGGCGGGCGGTGATGCCGGCGGTTCGGCGGGATTCTGGGCGCCAAGCGGGGCGGCGGCGGTGGCAAGCAGCAGGGCAATCAGGCGGGCATGGCGCATCGGACAGGCTCTCTCTCGTGACGGCAGGCCCCCGGCAGACAGGGGCGAGAACACAGGAGTAACCAGCCGCTCCGGCAGGGGCAATCCCCGCGCCGGTTGCTATTCCGCCGCTTCGGCGGGCGCGACCTCGCCGCGCTGTTCGGCCGCCTGGCGCGACCACATCTCGGCATAGAGCCCGCCCTTGGCGAGCAGACCCGCATGGGTCCCGCTCTCGGCCAGCCTGCCGTGATCGAGCACGAGGATGTTGTCGGCATCGGCAATGGTCGAAAGCCGGTGCGCGATGGCGATGGTGGTGCGCCCTTCCTCCAGCCGCTTCAGCGTGCCGAGGATCTCCTGCTCGGTGCGGGTGTCGAGCGCACTCGTCGCCTCGTCGAGCAGCAGGATCGGCGGGTTCTTCACCAGCGTGCGGGCGATGGCGACGCGCTGCTTCTCCCCGCCCGAAAGCTTGAGCCCGCGTTCGCCCACCATGGTGGTAAAGCCTTCGGGCAGGCGGCCGATCAGCGGCATCAGCGCGGCATCGCGCGCGGCCTGTTCGATCGCCGCCTGATCCGCGCCTTCGGCTCCGTAGGCGATATTATAGGCGAGGGTCTCGTTGAACAGCACCGAATCCTGCGGGACGATCCCGATCGCGGCGCGCACCGAGACCTGCGAGACCCGTGCGATATCCTCGCCGCCCACCAGCACCCGCCCGTCCTGCGGATCATAGAAGCGGAACAGCAGGCGCGCGATGGTGCTCTTGCCCGCGCCCGAGGGGCCGACAATCGCGGTGGTGCTGCCGGCCGGAACCTCGAAGCTGAGGCCATTGAGGATCGTGCGCCCCGGCTCGTAACCGAAGGTGACATTGTCGAAGGCAATCGTCGGCGTGCGCACGATCAGCGCGGGCGCGCCCGGCACGTCCTGCACCTCGATCTCGGTATCGATCAGGCGGAACATCTCGGCCATGTCGACCAGTCCCTGCCGGATCGTGCGATAGACCCAGCCCAGCACATCCAGTGGGCGGAACAGCTGGATGAGGTAGGTGTTCACCAGCACCAGATCGCCGACAGTGAGCTGGCCCTTGCTCCAGCCCCACACGGTATAGGCCATCGCGCCCGCCACCAGCGCATTGGTGATGACCGATTGCGCCATGTTGAGCAGGCCGACCGAATTCTCCGACTTGATCGCGGCCTCGGCATAGGCGCGCGCGGCGCGGGAATAACGTTCCTCCTCGCGGGGCTCGGCCCCGAAGTACTTCACCGTCTCGTAGTTCAGCAGCGAATCCACCGCGCGGTGCAGCGCCTCGCCGTCGAGATCGTTCATCTCGCGCCGCAGCTTGGTGCGCCATTCGGTGATCCAGCGGGTGACCAAGACATAGGCCACCACCGTCACCGCGGTCGCAGCCACCAGGGTCGGCCCGAAATTGATGTAAAAGATGACGCCCACCGCGATCAGTTCGACGATGGTGGGGACGATGTTGAACAGCAGGAAATAGAGCATCTGGTCGATGCTCTTGGTCCCGCGCTCGATGATCTTGGTGACCTCGCCCGTGCGGCGCGACAGGTGGAAGCGCAGGGACAGGCGGTGGAGGCGGCGGAACACGTCCTCGGCCAGGCTCAGCGAGGCCATCTGGCCGACCCGCTCGAAAGCGATGTTGCGCAGATTGTCGAAGGCAACCGCGCCGAAGCGCCCGAGCGCATAGGCCGCCACCAGCGCGAGGGCGACCATCAGCCCCTGCTCGATGGTGTTCCCGGCGGACCCTGACATCGCATCGACTGCGCCCTTGTAGGCAAAGGGCAGGGCCAGCGTGATGCCCTTGCCGCCCAGCACCAGTGCCATTGCCACCACGATGCGGGTGCGCAGCGAGGGATTATCGCGCGGCCACAGATAGGGTAGGAAGCGCCGCAGCGTCGGCCAGCTTTCGATATCGCGCTTGTTGGACGGGGCGGGGGCGTGGCTATCGGGCGGCATGGCCCCCATGTGGGCGCAGCGGGCCGCACGCGCAAGGCGGCAAGGTCGCGCTTCTATACATAGGCGTGCGCTGTCAGCGCGGTGTGAAGCCCCGCTGCCGGTTCTGCCGCATTGCCCGCGCGATCTCCGGCGGCACATCGAACATCACCCGCCGATTGGCAAAGTCGATCGCCACCCGGTCGAACAGGGCAAGGTGCTGCATCCCGAGCGAGATCGCAGGGGTATCGTGCAGGCCCAGCGCCTCGAAGGCGGCGGTATCGGCAAAGGTCAGCGGGACATTGGTGAGGCTGAGCCCCTCGATCGTCAGCGAGCGCATCAGCGACATCTGCCCGACCAGATCGACGCCGTTGACGTCGGTGGTGATGACTTCGGAGGCGCGCTGGGTGCGGATCTTCTCGCGCAGGGCATTATTGGCAAGGCTTGCCTGCGCGCCGGTATCGATGATGACCGTGGCCCTTACCCCTTCGACGATTGCGTCGGTGATGAGCAACTGCCCGAGCCGCTCGTGCGCGCGAACGATGATCTCGAAGCCGCGCTTGCTCGTCTCGCGCGCCCGCACATCCTCGAGCGCGATGGTCTGCTCGCGGA
This sequence comes from uncultured Alphaproteobacteria bacterium, assembly GCA_903934325.1. Lineage (GTDB taxonomy): Bacteria > Pseudomonadota > Alphaproteobacteria > Sphingomonadales > Sphingomonadaceae > Erythrobacter. Next base: position 23,153 of record CAIZNH010000043.1, read on the forward strand.
AGTCGATCATCACGCGCAGATCTTGCAGGGAATCAAGGCCGACGATCCCGTCCGCGCCCACATGCTCGCGCTCCAGCAGCGGGGCGTCGAGGCCGGTGATGGTGTGGGAGCCGATATCCAGTCGCCCGACTTCGACCATATCCACCGCGCGGCGGCTCGCCATGCCGACCAGCGTGGCCGTGCCGGTGGACCGCAGGCCAAGCGTGGCATTGATCTCGCGGGTGACGGCGGTGGCCTGACTGCCCGTGTCTATAAGGAAGTCGAACGGCCCGTTGCCGTCGATCCGTACCGGCACAGTGAAGCGGCGGTTGCGTTCGCGTTCGAGGTCGAGGACTTCGGCAGCCTCGGGATTGATCATCCCGGCCTCGCTTGCCGTGGCGGCGGGGAGGGGGAGGGGGAGCCGCGCAGGGGAGCTGGCGAGAGCCGGGCATCCTGCCAGCAAAGCGGCCGGGGCAGCCGCCAGCATAAGGGTGCGGTTCAAGAGGGACTGCATGCTTCTTCCTCCCTGGCGGCCAATCCTGCGGGGGAACGGCCTGCGAATGGCAGATTATCACTGAATGGCGGGCAGCCCAAATAGCCTGCGATTCGACTCCTTGGACAGATTCGGGTCGGATCAGGCCAGTCAGGACCGGTTTTGACGGCCAGAGCGGGTGAGGGGCGCGGATATGCCCACGGAATGAGGGTGTGAATCACCGGATTCGTCGGATTCGGCGTACGATTCAGGCCCGAAATTCACGATCCAACAGCCAAAAGCCGCAAAATATCCATTGTAACTCAGCACCTTGATGGGGTCGTGAAATAAAATTGCAAAAAGCCGTTGACCGAATCAGGAAGCGCTCATAGACGGGCCCCACCGACGCGGCGCTGACGGCTTCCACCGCCACCGCAACGCTCGGTCGCCAACATAAACGGATAGCCGGTCCCCCGGTGTAAATCGGGGAACGAAGCGCTGTCCGCTATTACTGTCTGGCGGCTCTTTGACATTGTTGGTTTTTGATGAAGGGACATGTGGGCGACGGCGCCCGGTCCGGGGACCTCAAGGCTCCGGTAACCGGTTAATTTAAGCCGATAGCCACATCCGAGTTTGGGCACCACGCCCGCCCGGATGGCAAGCATGTTCATTCGTATCCATTACGTTTGACAGTGCAGGTATCGGCTCCTTGCAGCTCATGCCATGCTGGTCGATGGGGTTATCCCCATGCCGGTTTGGTGTGTGACACAACTTGAGAGTTTGATCCTGGCTCAGAACGAACGCTGGCGGCATGCCTAACACATGCAAGTCGAACGAGACCTTCGGGTCTAGTGGCGCACGGGTGCGTAACGCGTGGGAACCTGCCTTTAGGTTCGGAATAACTCAGAGAAATTTGAGCTAATACCGGATAATGTCTTCGGACCAAAGATTTATCGCCTTTAGATGGGCCCGCGTTGGATTAGCTAGTTGGTGGGGTAAAGGCCTACCAAGGCGACGATCCATAGCTGGTCTGAGAGGATGATCAGCCACACTGGGACTGAGACACGGCCCAGACTCCTACGGGTGGCTGCAGTGGGGAATATTGGACAATGGGCGAAAGCCTGATCCAGCAATGCC
>CAIZNH010000044.1 GCA_903934325.1 uncultured Alphaproteobacteria bacterium
CACGATCTCCGCTTCACGCAGCTTGCCGATGATTTCTTCCGGCTTGTGCTTCCTCGCCATTCCATTCCTCCTTCGTGACCAATTCTAAAATAGAAATTGGGCCACTCAGAAGGGGGCAGATCAATGTTCGCCTGCGGTTCGCGGATCGTCTTCCGCCTGTCCGGCACGGGCACCGAGGGCGCGACCTTGCGGGTCTATCTCGAACGCTACGAGGCAGCGGACGGTGTGCTCGATGCCGAGACCCTGGCAATGCTGGCCGATCTGATCGCTGCCGCCGAGGCTATTGCGGGTATCGCTGCGCATACGGGTCGCACCGCGCCCGATGTGGTGACGTGACACCAGGGCTCGGTGCGCAGCTTTCGGGCGGCATCACCCGCTTCGCTGTGCGCGCCCCGCTGGCCGAGGCGCTTGACCTGTGCCTGTTTGACGGGGCGGCCGAAACCCGTCGGCCGATGACCCGCGTCGGCGAGACCTGGGTGGCCGAGGTGCCGGGCGATTTGTCCGGCTCATCTTACGGCTACCGAGCCCATGGCACCTTTGATCCCGCGCAGGGCCTGTGGTTCGATCCCGCCAAGCTGCTGGTCGATCCTCGCGCGCTGGAGCTAGATCGCCGCTTTGTCCAGCATCCCCGCCTTGGCGTGTTCGGCGAGGACACCGCCGACCTCGCCCCGCGCGCCGTTGTTTCCGGGCCGCTGGCAGAAGTCGTCCATCAGTCGCCTCGGTTTGCGCGCGGCGGGCTGATCTACGAGCTTAATGTCGCAGGCTTCACCGCGCTCCACCCGGATGTGCCGCCAGCGATCCGCGGCACGGTCGCCGCGCTGGCGCATCCTGCGATCATCGCGCACCTCAAGAAGCTGCACGTGAGCGCGGTCGAACTGATGCCGGTCATCGCCTGGATCGATGAGCGGCACCTGCCGCCGCTGGGGCTTGCCAATCACTGGGGCTACAATCCGGTTGCCCCGATGGCGCTCGACCCCGGCCTGTGTCCGGGGGGCGTGGCCGAGTTGCGCCATGCAGTGGCAGCGCTGCACGAAGCCGGGATCGGCGTGATCCTCGATCTCGTCTTCAATCATACCGGCGAGAGCGATGTGCACGGCGGCACGCTGTGCCTGCGCGGGCTTGATCCGGCTGCCTATGCCACAGCGCCCGACGGCAGGCTGATCAATGATACGGGTTGCGGCAACACGCTCGATTTCGCCGATCCGGCGGTGCGGCGGCTGATGATCGACAGCCTTGTGCATTTTGTGCGGCATTGCGGGATCGACGGCTTCCGCTTCGACCTCGCCCCGGTGCTGGCACGCGGACCGGGCTTCGATCCTCAGGCCCCGATCTTCGCCCAGCTCGCCGCCGAGCCTTGCCTTGCTGACCGCGTGATGATTGCCGAGCCTTGGGACATCGGGCCTGGCGGCTACCAGCTCGGGCGCTTTCCGGCGAACTGGCTCGAATGGAATGATCGCTACCGCGATGATGTGCGCAGGTTCTGGAAGGGCGAGGCGACCGTCGGCAACGTCGCCACCAGGATCGCGGGGTCATCCGATGTGTTCGGCCAAGACTGCCGCAGCGTCAATTTCCTCGCCGCGCATGACGGATTCACCCTCGCCGATACGGTCGCCTATGCAGACCGCCACAATCACGCCAATGGCGAGGACAACCGCGACGGCCATGGCGAGAACCATTCGTGGAATTGCGGCACCGAGGGGCCGAGCGATGATCCCTTGGTGATCGCCCGCCGCGCCGCCGATGCCCGCGCGCTGCTTGGGACTCTGTTCGCCTCGACCGGCACGATCATGCTTACCGCAGGCGACGAGTTCGGGCGCAGCCAGCAAGGCAACAACAACGCCTACTGCCAGAATATGCCGATCGACTGGGAGCGGTGCGATGCTGCGCTGGAAGACCATGTCGCAGGGCTCGCCGCAGCCCGCACCGCGCGGCTGGCAGAATACACCCGCTTCCCCGAAAACGGCCGCTGGCTCTCGCTCGAAGGTGCGCCGATGGCCGACTGGCAATGGCAGGATCCTGCCACGCAAGGCTTCATCCATGAAGACCCGCCCGAGCGGGGCGGTGGGCGGCTGCGCGTCGACCGCGGCGCACGCGCGGTATCTTTGCGCGGCTGAGGCCGGGCGATCAGCCCTCGGCCAGATCGCCCAGCACGCGGCGCAGCGGACCCAGCCACTGCGCATAGGGCCGCCACACCTCCATCCCGTCGCGATTGACCGGGCGGCGTACCTGTTCGCTGCTCGGCGTGCGCACCACGCGGTCGAGCTTGTGGAACGAACTGATCGCATCGTCCCATTCGAGCCCGAGATACTGGAGCGCGGGCCGCAAGGTCGCCTCCGTATCCTCCACCAGTGCGCTGTAGCTGATATGGTGGATCATGCCCGGCGCGGCGCCATCGAAATGGGCCATCAGCCGTACGTAATCGACATAGGACTGCCCGATATCCTCCAGCGCGAAGGACGAAGCGTGGGCTGCGGTGAAGGACTGCGAGAAGTTCGAAAAGCAGCAGTCCATCGGCGGGCGGCGGATGTCGATGAAGCGCGCCTGCGGCAAAATCCTGCGGATGAACAGGATGTTGCTCCAGTTCTGCGGCAGCTTGTCGATGAAGAACGGACGGTCGGTCTTGCGGTGCAGCCGGGCGCGGGCGAGATAGTCCTGCCCCAGCATCGCGGCCTGTTCGTCGGAGAGGGCGGCGATCGCCTGCGGCACCGACAGCTTGGCGCGCCGCGCGGTGATTTCCATGAACGAGCGCAGGATCGCCGGGATGTAGGGCAGCTCGCCCACCGGTTCGATGTCCGAATGGCTGCCCAGCATCTGCTCGAGCAAGGTCGAGCCCGAGCGCGGCAGGCAGATGATGAAGACCGGCTGATCGCTGCCAAGCGGACGCGCGTTGAGTGCCTGCATGAAGGCCGGTGTGGCGAGCCGTTCGACCTCGGCGACTTCCTCGGTCAGCGTGCGCCGGTCATAGGCGATGGCTTCAGCGCGGATGCGGTTGCCTTCCGAGTAGTGGTGGAAGGCTGCGGCAAAGTCCTTGCGATCATGGAACGCCCGGCCGAGCGCAAAGTGCAGCGGGGCGATATTGCGCTCGTCCACCGCGATGGCGAGCGCGGCTTGCATGACGGGGAAGTCCTCGTCGGTCAGCACCTTGCGCTTGATCCCGGCAAGGCCCCACCATGCCTCGCCATAGCCGTCGTCGATTGAGATGACGCGGCGATAGGCGGCAATCGCACCTTCCACGTCGCCCGCAGCGCGCAGGGCGTAGCCGTAGTTGAGCCAGCTGCCGATGGTGTCGGGCGTCTGCTCGACCAGCTGCCGGTGCAGCGCGAGGGCTTCCTCGCTGCGGCCCATGCGGTCGAGCAGGTTCGCGCGCAGGCCGCGCAGTTGCAGATCGCCGCCTTCGTTGATCAACCGGCTGGCAAAGGCTTCGGCGACCTGCAGGCGTTCCTGCTGGCTGTAGATCGAGGCGAGGGTGCGCTTCAATTCGGCACTGTCCTCGCCCAGAGTCAGGGCCTTGCGCAGGAAATGTTCTGCCTGCCCCAGAGCGCCGGTTTCGGCGGCGATGAAACCCAGCTGGGCAAGCCCGCTTGGTTCATCGGGATGTTCCCTCAAGTGCGCGATCAGCAGCTGCGCGGCGCTGTCGCTTTCGCCGCGTTCGCGCATCCGGATCGCTTCGGAAAGGCGCGGGAAGATCCGGGTGGAGACGGTGTTCGTGTTCATCGTGCCGCCAGCCTAGACATAGCCGAGCACGGACCGAAGTCCGGGCGCTTGGTAATCCACGAGCGCCTTGTGGCGGGGGCCGAGTTCTTTGGGCAGATCGAGCGCAATCCCGGTGAGGTTTTCGCGCGCGGTGCCGCTTTGCGCCGGATCACTGCCGATTCTGACGCGTTCGCGCCAGTCAGCAGGCATAGCGGTGCCGCAAGCGTCCAGCAGGCCTGCGAAGAAGGTCTCGGCCTCAGGCGTGTCGAGCGCCTTCACGGCGGCGACCAGGTCTTCGAGCTTCAGCATGTGCGCCCGAGCGCCCAGCCATGCCACCGCGTTCAATTCGTAGATGTCGTTCAATGAGGGCAGCTTGGAGGGCAGCCCGAAGATCATCATCGTCAGCAGCTCGTCGGCCGTGATCTGGCCGTGCTTCAAATGCTCGACATTGCCTGAGAACTGATCGGACAGCAGGAACCGGGCCCGAGCAATCACCCAGTCATAGGGATCGCGGTAGAGCACGATGCGTCGGGCGTGGGCGGTTTCGATTGCCGAGGCATCGGCGAAGAACAGGTGACCCCAGCTCAGACGCGGCTGCGCCGAGTCGAAGGCGTGGCGGTGCTGCTGCAGGTTAGGCCACTGGATGAAATCGGCCGCATATTGCTGGGCCACAGGCACAAACATCCGCAGGATGTTGCGCAAGAGGTGGCTGCCGCTCTTGGGGACGGAATTTAGAAAAAGGGGGGCTTGCAAGGGCGCCTGTGAGAAGCGGGCATTTTCCGCATCCAGCGTGTCTGCACGAACGAAAATCTCTGGCATCGCGAAAAACAGGCCTCCCGCAGCCGCTTATGACAGAAGAGGCGGCATGTTGCCATGCCGCCTCTTCCTCGTGTCAGTCGTGGATTGATCAGAACTTCGCGGAGAAATTCACGAAGGCCCGGCGTCCCACGAAGTCATATTGCGAGGCGGCGGCCACCGGGCCCAGCGTGGAGATGTTGCCGCCATTCAGCACCGAAACCCGCGGCGGACGGGTGTCGAACAGGTTCGACACGCCCGCCGTGATGGTGAAGCGGCCATCTGAGATTTCCTTCGAGACCGACATGTTGTGGTAGAAGGTCGCAGGGACATCCAGATCGGGGCAGTAGATCCCGTAGATCGGCAGATCGTCAGCCGTGTTAGCCGTGCCCTGGTTGTTGAAGGAACGCAGGCAGCCTCCAGCTGTCGGCCTCCCGCGGTCGAACAGCTCCCGGGAGCTTGCCGAACCAATCACGTTCATCCCGTAGAACAGGCTGAAGCCCGAGGGATGCGCCCAGTTGGCGCGGAAATCGCCAACCCACTTGGGCGAGCCGACAAAGCCGTTTTCGTTCAGCACAGGCGAGGTCGGAAGCAGCTGGGAATCATCCGTGATCTGCCAGGTCATGTCCGCCGTGAGCGACACGGTACCGAGCGAACCCAGATCCTGACCGATGCGGACCGACAGGTCGATACCCGAATTCTGCTGGCTCGACACGTTGATGAACGAATCGCGCACCGTGGCAATCTGGAACGGGGCCGAGACGTTCTGGCCGCGGGTGAACAGATTGCACAGCGGTTCGGTCGCGAAGGCGATCGAGTCATAGCAACCGGCCAGGATCGTTCCCGCCCCGAGCTGCGAGATCTCGCCCTCGACCTTGATGTCGAAATAGTCGACCGCGATGCTGATGTCGGTATCCGGAAGGAACGGCACGCTCGGCGTCAGGATCGTGCCGACGACCAGTGCTTCCGAGGTTTCGGATTCGAGGATGCCGAGACCGCCCGACGAGATGATCGTCGCGCTGATGCCGCCGCCGCCATAGGTGGCGGGGATGCCGTCGGCTGCGCAGTTGTTTGCGCGAACCTGCGAGATCGCCCCAGCCGCCAGGTTTGCACCCCACGCGACGCAAGGATCGATGCGGTTTTGCGGGACGAAGCTGGTTTCGTCAGCCAGGAACTGTTCGAACAATGCCGGTGCACGGTAGGACGTGCCGAAGCTGCCGCGGAAGCGCAGCCAGTCGGTCACCGTCCAGTTAAGGCCCAGCTTGTAGGTCCAGTTACCATTGTCGCTGTTGTCCACGCCATCGGAGGCGCGGGTAGCCTTGACGTTGGTGACGCGCGCGGCGGCCGAGATGTTCAGCTCTTCGATGAAGGGCTTGTCGGCCAGCACGGGCATGTTGAGTTCGGCAAAGGCTTCAGAAGTGATGCTCTTGCCGGCAGTGATGCCGCTTGCTGATGCGCCCCAGGCGTTGGCCGCAAGGGTGATGGCACCAGGCGTGTCATTGATCTTGTCTTCACGGATCGAGGCACCGAAAGCCACGGCGAGCGGGCCGCCGGGGAGCTTAAACAGCTCGCCCGAGACGATCGCTTCGGCGGTCTTCTGGGTGTAGAGTGTGCGGCCTTCTTCCCAATCGGTCAGGAAGTTCGCCTGCTCGTTGGTCAGTTCTCCACGCAGGAAGAACGGATCGGCCCAGGGCAGATCGATACAGCGACGGCCCGAAATCGGGGTCGTGGTGCCGACGCAGGACGCGGTCTGGAAATATCCGGTGTCGTAGACGTCCTGCAGAATCTGTTGACTGCGATAGCGGCCGATGCTGCGGCTGTACTGGGTGTGGACATCATAGCTCCAGTTACCCTTGGAACTGATGTCGCCGCGGATGCCAGCAACGCCGCGATAGTAATCGACCTTCTGGCTGTTGTCCGACAGATCGGTGATGCCGGTCGGGCTCAGCAGGTTGACGCCGGTGAAGCCCTGCGCCCACGACGTGCCGAAGCCGCCCGTGCCGTAGAGATCGCCAGTGTAACCGAAGTTCCAGAACTGACGCCAGCCGTTCTGGTAGGTCTTGCGGCGGTTGAACAGGAATTCGCCGAACACCTCGACCGCGCTCGAAATCTCGAAGGCGCCCTCAGCATAGGCCGTGTAGAGGTCGGTTTCCGGGATGATCGTCTGCTGTTCCACGAAGGGGTGGTAGGCGTTCTGCACCGCCATCGAGGCGGCGTTGTAGCCAGTCGGGAACCAGCCAGCGGGCGCACCGAAGTCGCCCGCGAAGGCCGGGGCACCGAACGCCGGAATGCCGAGCGCGCCTGCGCCCGGGCCCGAGGGATATTGGAACTGCAGCAGGTTGACCGCGCCCGGCGTGGTCTGGATCCCGGTGTTGGGGCCGCCCGGGCCATCAAGCCGCAGGTTGTCGATCAGGTTGTAGGTCCACATGTGGCCCCAGCGCAGGTCTTCGCAGTGCGGCTGGCCGGTGCGCGGATCGATCAGGTCAGCGCGAGCCCCGTTCTGATCGAAGATGTAGGCTTCAGGGCACGCCAGATAGGCGCGATCACCGCGCGCCAGTTCCTCGGTCTTGGTGTAGTCGCCCGCGATCAGGATGTGGCCGCGATCGAAGACCTTGCCCCAGGCAGCGCTGATCCGGTAGTTTTCGCCGCCGGGATCGAACGGCAGCGAGGTGTTGAGATCGAGCGTGAGGCCGTCGAGCTTGTTCTTGGTGAAGATGTTCACCACGCCCGCGACCGCGTCCGAACCATAGACCGACGAGGCACCGGTCTTGAGGATCTGGATGTCGGTGACGATCGACAGCGGCAGCACGTTCAGGTCGAAGGACGACACGCCGCCACGGGTACCGGCGGGCCCTGCACGGCGGCCGTTCAGCAACACCAGCGTGCGGTTGGCGCCGAGACCGCGAAGGTCGATGGTCTGTGCGCCCGGGCCACCATTGGTGACGAAGTTGGACGAAAGCGCCGCGGTCACCTGGGTCGAACCGGCAGCGATCGAGGAGCCCTGCAGGGTGCTCGCGAGATCGGTGCGGCCTTCCTTCTTGGCGACTTCCGGATCGAGCACGGCGATCGGATCGGGGCTGTTGAAAGGCGTGACCGACTTGATGCGCGAACCGGTGACGATCACCGAGCCTTCAGGCTGGTCCGCGGGCGTTTCTGCGGTGGCGGGTTCGTCGGTGGCGGCGTCCTGCGCCAGAGCCGGATGCGACGAAACAATAGCGCCGAGCGCGACGCTGACCATCAGGCCAACGCGATTGGTGCGCGTGATCAGAGACGATTTCATAAAAAGCCTTTTCCCCTCGTTGGAAGGGGCCACTTTGGCGAAAAGGACGCAATATTCCAAGCTAAAGAAACTTGCAGATAGGATGTGGACGTATCTGGACGACAAAATGTGTCAAAATTGTCACGCAGATCGAGGGCGCCGTGCTGCTCGTGCAGGCGCCCCGTTCGCGCACGGCACAGCAGTGCGCTGCACAAGGCCTGGATCTGCCGGACAAGCCACAGGCCGATTGTGCGACATGGTGGGCGGTAACGGGCTCGAACCGCTGACCCTCTCGGTGTAAACGAGATGCTCTACCAACTGAGCTAACCGCCCCATGGCGTGGCAGCGTTCTCTAGCGTGGCTCTGCGCAAATGCAACTCTGGTGCTGGGGCACGCGGAGCGTTAGGGCCGTTGGCATGAATTCACCGCGCATCCTCGTTCTCGGCACCGGCGGCACGATTGCCGGGGCGGGCAGCAATGCCACCGGCGCAGCCTACCGTCCGGGCGGACTGGCGCTGGAGGTGCTGGTGGGGCACCTTGCTGCGCTTGGCCTCGATGCAGACCTTGTCTCGCAGGAGATCGCGCGGATCGGATCGCAGGACATCGGCTTTGCCGAATGGCAGGCGCTCCATGCGGCCTGCACCGCCGCGCTGGCTGATCCTGCGATTGGCGGGATCATCATCACCCATGGCACGGATACGGCGGAGGAGACCGGCTTCCTGCTCGACCTCACCTTGCCCACGACCAAGCCCATCGTGCTGGTGGGCGCGATGCGCGCGGCGGATGCGGTGGGCGCAGACGGGATGCGCAACTTCGCCAATGCGGTCAAAGTGGCCAGCGATCCGGCAGCAAGCGGCCGCGGGGTGATGCTGGTGATGGGCGACGCGGTGCTCGCGGTGAGGGATGCCCGCAAGGCCGCGACCTCGGCGATCGATGCTTTCCGCAGCTTCCCGCGCGGGCCCTTGGCGCGGGTCACCCCCGCCAGCCTCGACTGGTTCGGCCCCCCGCATCGTGCAGGCGAAGCTGCGCGCTATGCCTTCCCTCCGGAGTTGCCGCGGGTTGCGATCCTCACCGCTGGCGCGGGGATGGACGAACAGCCGGTCAAGGCGCTGCTCGGGATCGGGTGCAAGGGCGTAGTGCTGGCAGGCATGGGGCAGGGCAACGCCCCCGCAAGCGTCATCGCCGCGCTGGCCGACGCGGCTGCAAGCGGCGTGCCGGTGGTGCGCTCCACCCGCGTTGACGAGGGTTTGGTCGATCGCAATGTCGAGGTGGAGGACGACGCGCTCGGCCTGGTCGCCGCCCGCGCGCTCGGCCCTGCCAAGGCGCGGGTGCTGCTGATGGTCCTGATTGCAAACGGGGTGACGGATGCGGGCGCCGTGCAGACGGCGTTTGACGGAGGGTGAGGGGTGCGCAGCAGACTTGCGGCTTCGAAAGGATCAGGTTAACGTTCTGTCTGCATTGCCTTATTTCGTTGACATGGAGTGCTTCGTGCCGCGTTTCAGCCGTATCTCCACCCTTTGCGCAGCTTTGGCCTTGCTCATTGCGCAGGCCCCTGCCCCTGCAGACAGCAACGACGATGGCGGAGCGAATTTCTGCACGCGCTTCGGCAGAAATATCGGCCTCGATGAAACCAAGTTCGCTGATGGCAAGGCCGGCTGGTCGGCCAATGCATTGAACTTCGGGCAACGGTTTTTCGTAGGAGGCACGGCGGCAACCACGCTTGCGGCAGAGCCTGCTGATCCGGCCACCATCGAGGACTACAAGCAGGCAGACAGCATGTGCGCCGTCGAAGGCAAAGGCGCTGTTTGCCGCCTTGCCGGGCCGGTCAATTTCAGGTTCGGGTGGAAGGGCAACACCTCGGTCACGCCCGTCCATCCCGGCGAGAAGGCCACAGTGCGGGTCGAGGGAACGAAGGCGTTCTGCACGCCCGGCGCCGCGGGATAGCGCGGCCCAGTCCAAGGCAGGTCCTGCCCCTCTCCGAAGAGAGGGGGAGGTAAAACCCCTCACCCCCAGGGCGTGACGAGATATTTTTCGCCGGTCTTCATCTGGCGGTAGTCGGTGATTGCGGGCTTCTCCAGCATCCCTTCCAGCGTCACCTTCGCCTTGTAATGGCTGGCGAAAGTGGTGGTGAGGTTCGCCTGCACGCGGGCGCGCATCCGGCCTGCGGTCTCGAACCCGGCGCGCTGGAGGAAGGGGGTCAGCAGCCAGCCCGCAACGCACCATTGCAGGCCATAGGAAGCGGTCAGAATGGTCGGGTTCTGAAGATCGAGCCGGCCGTAGATATACATTTTCTTCTGCTGGTTCGAGCCATAGCGCGAGAACTCGCTCATCTGGGTGACCGCGACCTGCTCCATCGCCTTCAGAACGCCGTCCGAGGCCTGCCCGCCGCCGATCGGATCGAAGCCCAAGAACGCGCCGGTCTCAGCAATCGCGGCACGCAGGTCGGCCATGTAGCTGGGGGCGGAGCTATCGACCACATGGGTCGCGCCCTGCGCCTTGAGCATCGCGACGTGCTCGGGCTTGCGGACGATGTTGACCAGCTTCATCCCGTCCTCGATGCAGATGCGGTTGAGCATCTGGCCGAGGTTGGAGGCGGCGGCCAAGTGGATGATCGCCGAATGGCCTTCCATCTTCGCGGTCTCGACAAAGCCCAGCGCAGTCATCGGGTTCACGAAGCTGGAGGCGCCAACTTCCGATGAATGCTCGCCGAGCGGCAGGCACATGAAGGCGTCAGCGATGGCATATTGGCTGAAGGCATGGCCCGGCACGCAGGCGACGCGCTGACCGATGAGAGCCTGCGCCATGTCGCTCTCGCCCGCAGCGATCACCGTGCCAGCGCCTTCATTGCCCGCCGGAAGCCGCTGGCCGTGGCGAGCCTTGTTGCCGGTGAGGAACGGCTCGGGCATGGTCGCGACGACCTTCCCGGGGGTGTATTCGGCGGTCTCGAAATCGGCTGCCGAGGTAAGGATCGCGAGGTCCGAGGGGTTGATCGGCGCGGCTTCCATCTTGACCAGCACCTGATTGCCCTTGGGCGCGGGGAACTGGCTTTCCGCCACCTCCAGCGTCAGCTTGCCGTCGTCGGTCAGGGTGGTGAAGAGCTGCTTTCCGGTGGTGGTCATTGTTTATCCTCTCGCGAATCCGGGTAGGTTGCCTCGACGAAGTAGAGCCCATGCGGCGGCGCGTTAAGCCCCAAAGCACCGCGATCCCGTGCCGCCAGCGCTTCGGCCATCCGGCCCTCGGGCCATGTGCCCGCGCCCACGAGCTTCAGGCACCCCACCATCGAGCGCACTTGATGATGCAGGAAAGAACGCGCGGCTGCGTGAATGTGGATTTCCTCGCCGACCTTCTCGACCCGCAGCTCGTCCAGCGACTTCACCGGATCGGCCGCCTGACAATGGACCGAGCGGAAGGTGGTGAAGTCATGCCGCCCCACCAGCGCCTGCGCCGCGCGGTGCATGGCCTCAGCGTCGAGCGGCTGGGCGACGTGCCACGCCCGGTCGCGCTGCAAGGTCAGCGGTGCGCGGCGATTGATGATGCGGTAGAGATAGCGCCGCTCGGTGCAGGAAAAGCGCGCGTGCCAGTCATCCGGCACCACCTCGCAATGCGTCACAGCGACCGGATCGGGGCGCAGCTGCGCGTTCAATGCTGCCATCAGCCGGAACGGATCGAAGGGCTTTTCGATATCGACATGGCTGCGCATCGCCAGCGCGTGCACGCCCGCATCGGTCCGCCCGGCGGAGTGCATGACGACACTCTCGCCCGTAATCCGGTGCAGCGCATCCTCGATGGATTGCTGCACGCTCGGCCCGTGCGACTGGCGTTGCAGCCCGAAGAAGGGCGTGCCGTCGAATTCGAGGGTGAGGGCGAAGCGGGTCAAACCAGCACCGTCACGTGAGGATGGTTCCGGGCGCTACCGCCCGCCCGCGCAGGAACTCCCCGCGCTCCATCGCGGGCTTGCCCGCGCGCTGAAGCCTCAGCGGCCGGATCGCGCCGCTCCCGCAAGCGATGGTGAAATCATCGTCCAGCACCGTCCCGGGCGCGCCATTCGCGTCCACGACCTCGGCCAGCAGCAACTTCACGCGTTCCCCCTCGAGTTCGAACCACGCGCCGGGGAAAGGGGCAAGACCGCGCACGAGGCGCTCGATCGCGACGGCGTCCAGCGACCAGTCTATTTTCGCCTCCGCCTTGTCGATCTTGGGCGCATAGATCGCTTCCGCATCGTCCTGCACTTGTGGAGGGAAGGCGGCGAGACGGCTAAGCACCTCGACCATCGCTGCCGCGCCAACTGCGCCCAGCTCAGCGAACAGGTCGCCCGTGGTTTTGCGCCCCACCGGCACGGCCACCTTGTGCAGCATCGGCCCCGTATCGAGCCCCGCTTCCATCTGCATGATGGTGACGCCCGTCTCCGTGTCGCCCGCCATCACCGCGCGGTGGATCGGTGCCGCTCCGCGCCAGCGCGGCAGCAGCGAGGCGTGGATATTGAGGCAGCCGTGCGCGGGCGCATCGAGCACGGCTTTCGGCAGGATCAACCCGTAGGCAGCGACCACCGCGATATCGGCGCCCAAGGCCGCGAATTCCGCCTGCGCCTGCGGGTTCCGTAAGGACACAGGCGAGCGGACCGGCACGCCAAGACGCTCTGCCTCCACCTGCACGGGCGACGGCATCAGCTTCTTCCCCCGCCCCGCAGGACGCGGCGGCTGGGTGTAGACGCAGGCGATCTCATGCCCGGCATCATGCAGCGCGGTCAGCGCCGGCACCGCGAATTCGGGCGTTCCCATGAAGATGATGCGCATAAGCTTTGCCCGGAGCCTTTGTGAAGCGAGCCGCAGCCCCTATCTCCCCCTCCATGGCATCGCAAGAGATCGAGGCACTGAGTTCCGCGCTGGCCCGCCTGCCGGGCCTCGGACCGCGCTCGGCGCGGCGGGCTGTGCTGTGGCTCGTGAAGCACCGCGAGAGCGCGCTGCCCGCGCTGCTCGAAGCGCTTGCGGCGGTCTCCGAAACGCTGGTCGAATGCCATGTCTGCGGCAATGTCGACACCTCCGACCCTTGCGGCATCTGCGCCGATCCGCGCCGCGATGCGCGCTCGCTGTGCGTGGTCGAGGAAGTCTCGGATGTCTGGGCGCTCGACCGCGCGCGTCTCTTCCCGGGGCGCTATCATGTGCTCGGCGGCAGGCTTTCCGCGCTCGACGGTATCGGTCCGGAGGATCTCAATATCGCCGCCTTGCTTGGCCGGGTCGAGGGTGGGGAAGTCGACGAGGTGGTGCTCGCCATGAATGCGACGCTCGAAGGCCAGACCACCGCGCATTACCTTGCTGAAAGGCTCGAGGCCTTTCCGCTGCGTGTGACCCAGTTGGCCCACGGCCTGCCGGTCGGCGGCGAGCTCGACTATCTTGACGAGGGCACGCTCGCCCAGGCCCTGCGCGCAAGGCGGCCGGTGGGGTGACGCAGTGCGTTGAATAAATCGCGCGCCTCGCTTACATGGCGCCCATGGCTATCCGCGAAATCCTCGAAGTGCCGGACCCCCGGCTGAAAGTCGTCTCGACCCCGGTTGAACCCCATGAGTTCAACGACGAGCTGCGCACGCTCGTCGCAGACATGTTCGAGACCATGTATGATGCCCCCGGCATCGGCCTTGCCGCGATCCAGGTCGGCGTGCCCAAGCGGGTGCTGGTGATCGATCTCCAGCCCGATGATCCCGATGCCGAGCCGGTCGAGTGCACCGCCCACGGCGGCCACAAGCACACGCACCCCGCCACCAAGAAGGAACCGCGGGTGTTCATCAACCCCGTCATCCTCGATCCGGCGGCGGAGCTTTCGACCTATCAGGAAGGCTGCCTCTCGGTGCCCGAGATCTATGCCGATGTCGATCGGCCCGCGACCTGCCGCGTGCGCTATCAGGACCTTGACGGCAACACCCACGAGGAAGCGCTCGACGGGCTGATGGCGACCTGCCTGCAGCACGAGATGGACCACCTCGAAGGCATCCTCTTCATCGACCACCTCTCGCGCCTGAAGCGCGCGATGGTGCTCAAGAAGCTCGAGAAGATCCGCCGCGCGGCGTGATGGTTTGCGTGCCCGCCTCCGCGGGCACGTCCTCGGTGCTGTGCCCTCCGCTAAGCTACGGGGCACCTGCGGGCGGCCGGTCGGCCTTGCGGCGCTTTGCGCCGATGATTGCTCCAAGCTGCCCCCTCACGCCTCCCCGGGCTTGACCCGGGGCCCCGCTTTCTTGGGATATCGCGCCTCGGCCACTAGCGTTCCCTATTCGTTCCGTGTAGGATAGTTGCATGGACCCTGCGATTCTCTCGATTCTCGCTCTTGTTGCCGGTCTTGCGATCGGCTGGTTCCTTGGCGCGCGCCCGCTGGCGGATTTGCGCGCGCGGCTGGCGGCAGCTGAGGCTGCCGGGGCCGAGCGGGAGGCGGAATTCAAGCGCGCCGTGGCAGAGTTAGGCGAGGCGCGGATCGAAGTCGCGGCCTTGGGCGAACGTGCCGCGCGTGCCGATGGTCTTGCCGAACAGCTCGATGCGGCGCGCGAGGAAAATGCACGCTTCCGTGCCGAGCGGGCCGCGTTTGATGAACAGAAGCGCCTACTTGAGGAATCGCGCTCCAATCTCCTCAAAGAGTTCGAAAACACCGGTGCAGCTGTGCTCGGCCGCGCGCAGGAAGCCTTTTTGAAGCGCGCCGAGGAACGCCTCGGCCATTCCGAAAAGGCGAGCGAGGAGAAGCTGAAAGCGCTGCTCGCTCCGGTTGGGGATCGGCTGAAAAGCTACGAAGAACAGGTCAAGGCGCTCGAGGAAAAGCGCGTCGATGCCTTCGGGCAGCTGGCAGGCGTGATCGAGGAGATGCGCAAGGGGCAGGACGAGGTGAAGCGCGAGGCGCAGCGGCTCGGCAATTCGCTCACCAATGCACCCAAGGCGCGCGGGCGCTGGGGGGAGCGGGCCTTGCAAAACCTGCTCGAACAGTGCGGGCTCGCCCAGCACACCGACTTCATCATGGAGCATTCGGTCGACACCGAGGACGGGCGGCTGCGGCCCGATGCGATCATCAATGTTCCGGGCCAGAAGAAGCTGGTGGTCGATTCCAAGGTGTCTTTGAACGCCTACCAGGCCGCCTTCGAGGCAGATGACGAAGCCGAACGCAAGCGGCACCTCGATCTCCACGCCAAGTCGATGCGTGGCCATGTCCAGACTCTGGGCGCGAAGAGCTACCAGAGCCAGTTCGAGGAAGCCCCCGATTATGTGATCATGTTCGTCCCCGGCGAACACTTCGTCACGGCCGCGCTGGAGGCCGACCCCGAGCTCTGGGATTTCGCCTTCGAGCGGCGCGTCTTGCTGGCAACGCCGACCAATCTTGTCGCCATCGCCCGGACGGTGGCGCAGGTGTGGCGGCAGGACGGGCTGGCGAAAGAGGCGCAGGAAATCGGCCGGATGGGCGCGGAACTCTATGACCGTTTGCGAGTGGCGAGCGAACATCTGAAGCGCGTCGGCGGCGGGCTTGAGAGCGCGGTCAACAACTACAACAAGTTTGTCGGCAGCTTTGAGCGCAATGTCCTCACCTCCGGGCGGCGGCTGGCAGACAAGGGCATCGAGATCGGCAAGCAGGCGATCGAGGATGTCCCGCTGGTCGAAAGTGCGCCGCGCTACAATGCGGCCGATGGAGATGCGGTCGAGGCCGAGTATCCGGCGCTCGAAGATCGCAAGGATGCGGCCGAGTAATCAGCCTCCGGTCGCGGCCAGCACTTCGTAAGCCAGCACCGCGCCCGCCACGGCGGCATTGAGCGAATCCGCGCGGCCCAGCATCGGCATCGTGACGCGCAGATCGCAGGCTATCTCGTAATCCTCGGGCAGGCCCTGCGATTCGTTGCCGACCAGAATAAAGCACGGAGCTTGATAGGCCGCACTGCGATAGGGCACTGCATCGCGCAGGGAGGCAGCGACCAGCTGGCCTGTTCCGCTCCGTAGCCACGGCAGGAATTCTTGCCAACGCGCCTGCGCAACAGGCACGGTGAATACTGCCCCCATGCTGGCGCGAACGGCCTCGGCGCTGAAGGGATCGGCGCAGTCGCCGATCAGGATCAGGCCGCCTGCGCCAACCGCATCGCCGGTGCGCAACATGGTGCCGAGATTGCCCGGGTCTCTGAGCGCCTGCGCCACCAGCCAGATCGGTGCAGCTGTGCGATCAAGCGCGGCGAGCGAGGCGTCCCATTCGTCGAACACGCCCGCCACGCTCTGGGCGTTTTCCTTGCCAGTGATCTTGGAGAGGATATCGGGCGTGGTGGTGATCACCTCGCCGCCCGCAGCCACCACCTCCGCCTCCAGCCGCGCCAGCAGATCGTGGGTGCTGCGGCCCTCTGCCATCACCAGCATCTGCGGCAGGCGCCCGCAGGCGCGCGCGTCTTCCAGCAGACGCAGCCCCTCGACAAGGAATTGCCCGCTGCGCTTCCTGTGCTTCTTGTCGCGCAGGGACCGCAGGTACTTGACGGTCGGATTGGAAAAGCCGGTGATGTGACGCTGCATGACGGGTGCTGGCTGACGGCGGGGCCGCCTCAGTCCTCGCCGAAGCCGGCTTCGACCAGCGCGGCAAGATCGGCCAGCACGCCCTCAGCGTTATCGCCCTCGACCAGCAGTTCGATCGTGTCACCCTTGGCTGCGCCCAGCATCATCAGACCGAGGATCGATCCGCCTGCCGCGCTGTTGGGCGCCTTGCTGACGGTGACCTTCACGCCTGCGGGCAAGGCGGCAACCTGTCCCACGAACTTGGCGCTCGCCCGGGCGTGCAGGCCCCGGCGATTGACGATGGTAATGGTCTTGCGTGCCTCCCCCACGGCGGCTCCCCTTCAGGCCTCGGCCCTTGCGGGCGGGGCGTCCTGACCCAGCAGTTCGCTGGCGATGGTGATGTAATTGCGACCGGCCATTTGTGCGGCGTGGACCGCGCCCGTCACGTCCATTGCCTTGCGTGCGCCGGCAAGGCGGATCAGCATCGGCAGGTTGATCCCCGCGATAACCTCGACATGCCCGGCCTCCAGCAGCGAAATCGCAAGGTTCGAAGGCGTGCCGCCGAACAGATCGGTGAGGATGATGACGCCGCTGCCGGTGTCGACCGTGCCGATCGCCTGCGCGATATCCGCGCGGCGCTGTTCCATGTCATCATTGGGCCCGATGCAGACGGTGACGATACCATCCTGCGGGCCGACGACGTGTTCCATCGCCTCGACGAACTGGTCGGCGAGACGACCGTGAGTAACCAGGATCAAGCCGATCATGCGTGAATTTCGGTCCGTTAATTGCCCGCCGCGGCGCGGCCCTTACGCGTTTCCACCGAGCTGGACAATGCCAGACGTGGCGCTGGCCCTGCTAGCGTCGATCCCGCTCGATCTCGTCCGCTGCGCGCGAACCCAGATTGCGGTGCCGGACAGTGGGCGAAAATCCGGCGGCACGCAAGCTTTCAGCCATGGTTTCGGCTGTGTAGACCGAGCGGTGTCTCCCGCCGGTACAGCCGAAGGCAATGTGGACATAGGGTTTCCCCTGTGCGGCGTAACGCCGGAGCAGCACCAGCAGCAGATCGCGAATCCGCGCGAAGGCATCGGCAAAGGCAGGGTCGCGCCGGATGTGTTCGCCCACGGCCGCGTCCTGTCCGGTTAAATCGCGCAAGGCGGGCACCCAGTGCGGATTGTCGATGAAGCGCATGTCGAAAACCAGATCAGCCAGCGGCGGCATCCCCCGTGCAAAGCCGAAGCTCGAGAGCGTCAGCGTCATCGCCGCCGTCTCGCCGGATTCGGGGGCGAAGAGCTGGCGGATATGGGCCTGCAGATCATTGCTGGTCATGGCCGAGGTGTCGATCATTACATCGGCCCAGCGGCGCAGGGGTTCGAGCAGCTCGCGCTCGGCTGCGATGCCTTCCATCACCGGACGTCCGGCGGCCATCGGGTGGCGGCGGCGGGTCTCGTTGTAGCGCCGCTCCAGCTCGCTGCCCGCGCAATCGAGGAACACGAAAGTGAGGGCGATATCCTCGCGCGCGGCAAGATCCTTCACCAGCGCGATGATGTCGGCGGGCACAAAGCCGCGGGTGCGCGAATCGAAGCCGATGGCGAGCGGCCCGCGCGCCTCGTCGGGCATGGCGACCAGGCGCTTGAGCAGGCGGACGGGGAAATTGTCCATCGTCTCCCACCCGAGATCCTCGAGCACGGCGAGCGCGGTGGATTTGCCTGCGCCCGAAAGGCCGGTGACCAGCAGCAGGCGCTGGGGCGCGCGGGGATTGTCGGGCGTGTCCGTCATGCGTCCTATTCTCGCCCCGAAGCGGCGGAAAGGGAAGGCGTATTTGCCGCCAGTCCATGCAGCGCCAGCGCGGCCTCTGCCCGCTGGGCCGGGGCGATGGTTCCGGGATCGAAGGCGAGCACCGGCACCTCCACCCCATCAATCCTGCGGGTGGGCAGAGGCGCAGGAGGCAGGCGCTCGCCCTGCGGTCCGCCCAATTCGAGCAGCAGCGCGACCGGAGCAGACGCAGCCGTTGCCATCCGCATCAGGCCCACGCCGCGCACCTCGATCAGCCCGGCGATATTGGGCGGCGGAGAGGCAATCAGGCAATCGCCCGTCCGTTCCAGCGTCACCGCATCATCGCCGATCAGCCCGGCGCCGCGATCGATCAGCGCCAGCGCAAGGCTCGACTTGCCGCTGCCCGGCGGCCCGGCGATCAGCAAGGCGCGCCCGCCAATCGCCACTGCGCTGGCTTGCAGGACAAGCGGGCCGGCCACGTTCACGCCGCCGCGGGCAGACGCAGGCGCAGGCACGCGCCGGGCGCACCATCGGGCCGGCTTTCGGCGGTGAGCGTGCCATCATGCGCCTCGGCAATGGCGCGGCCGATGGCAAGCCCGAGCCCGGAGTGATTGCCGAAAGCCTCTTCGTCCGGGCGCACCGAATGGAAGCGTTGGAACACCTTTTCGCGCGATCCCTCGGGAATTCCCGGGCCGTGATCGCATACTGTCAGGCTCACCCACTGGCCGGTCCGGGCAATCTCCACCTCGATCGGGGCATCGGGCGGCGAGAAGGACACGGCATTGTCGAGCAGGTTCTCCACCACCCGTTCCAGCCGCGCACCCACCCCGCGCACCCTGGGGGCGGCGCTGCCGGTGTTGAGCGCAATCGGACGCCCGCCATTTTCCGCCCGGTCCTCCCGCCCGCCGATAATCGCACCAACCAGCTTGCCAAGGTCGATCGTCTCCAGCGTCGCGCGGCTCATTTCCGCATCGATCCGGCTGGCATCGGAGATTTCAGTCACCAGCCGGCTGATCCGGCGCACATCGTGGGTGGCGATCTGGATCAACTCGTTGCGCAGTGCGGGGTCTTCCACCCGGGGCAGGGATTCGATCGCGCTGCGCAAGGACGCAAGCGGGTTCTTGATCTCGTGCGCGACATCGGCGGCAAAGCTGTCGACTGCGTCGATCCGGCCGCGCAGGGCGGTGGTCATGTCCGATACCGCCCGGGCGAGCAGGCCGATTTCGTCGCTGCGCTGGGGCAGGCGCGGCACTTCGACTTCCCGTTCACGTCCTTGCCGTACCCGCACCGCCGCGCGGGCCAGCTGGCGCAGCGGGGTGACGATGGTGCGCGCGAGAAACAGCGAGAGCAGCGCGGAGGCCCCCAGCACCAGCAACATCGCAAAGCCCAGCGTGGTGCGCGCTGCCCGCACGCTTTCGGTGATATCGACCGCGTTGCGCACGGTCAGCAACGTCGCCCCCTGCAGGCCCACGGGCGCGGCGGCGGTGATCACCGGGGTGCCGTCGCGCCAGTCGTAGAGACGCACCTGCGACAGGCCCAATTCGCGCGCGCGGGCGAGTTCGGGCCAGGCATCGGCCTGTTTGCCTTCGGGCTCGACATAGTCCTGCACCGCCTCGGCGCTGACGATGGTGTCGACCGTGCGATCGAGCCAGCGCGAAAACCGCTGTTCCCAGTCATCATCATTGATGTCGTTGAAGCGGAACGAGGGATCGGCGAGTTCGAAACTGTCAGCGGCGAGCTTGCCGTTCTTGTCGAACATCCGCAGCCGCATGCGCTGCTCCTTGCCGATCTGCACCAGCAGCGCCTCTTGCCGTTCGCGGGTGGCGCCGGCCAGAGCCTCGGCGGTGATCTGGGCTTCGATGCGGGCGAGCTTGAAGCGTTCGTCGATGAGCTGCGTGCGGTAGCTGTCGAGATAGAACAGCCCGCCGCCCATCACCGCCAGCGGCAGGATGTTGACGGCAAGGATGCGCGCGGTGAGCGCGAAGCGGCCCGTGGCTGTAAGCTGTTCGCCGCTGGCCCCGCTGCGCTTCGCGTCAGCCATCGGTGAAGCTGTAGCCCGCGCCATAAAGCGTATCGATCGCGCCGAAGCGGGAATCGACCACGCGGAACTTGCGCCGCATCCGCTTGATGTGGCTGTCGACGGTGCGATCATCGACGAAGACATCGTCAGGATAGGCCGCGTCCATCAGCTGGTTGCGGCTCTTGATCACGCCGGGGCGCACCGCGAGCGCTTCGAGGATCAGGAATTCGGTGACGGTGAGGCTGACCGGCTGGCCGTCCCAGGTGACGCGGTGGCGCGCCGGATCCATGAACAGTCGCCCGCGGGTGATCGAGGCCTGGGCTGGTTCGGCGGGGGTATCGGCGGGCACGGCCCCTTCGCGCAGCGGCTCGGCCCGGCGCAGGATCGCGCGGATGCGGGCCACCAGCAGGCGCAGCGAGAAGGGCTTGGCGATGTAGTCGTCCGCCCCCTGTTCAAGGCCCGCTTCCTCGTCGCTTTCATCGTCCTTGCTGGTGAGGAAGATGACAGGCAGCGCGGAATGCTCGCGCAGGCGGCGCAGCAGCTCCATCCCGTCCATCTTGGGCATCTTGATGTCGAACACGGCCAAGTCCGGCGGATTGTCGAGCAGCGCCTTCAGCGCCGTCTCGCCATCCGAATAGAGCCGCGTGGCAAAACCTTCGGCCTGGAGCGCGATCGCAACCGTGGTGAGGATGTTGCGATCATCATCCACCAGCGCGATCTGCATCGCGCGCTCGCCTTCGGGGGCGCTTTCGGTTGCCACCGGCCCAGCCGGATCGGGGGTGCTTTCGGACATGGTGCCTATCCCTCTCGCCGCCGCCGTCGCATGGCTCATGGGGTAGCGCCATTGTGCAGCCGATACAATGTGTCAGCTTGGCCGCATTCCGGCACCATCCACCGCCCGCGCAAAAATGTCAGGGGCCATGCGTTTGACGCAGGCAGCGTCGCGAATTAAGGGCGCGGGCCATGGGACGGGTCGTGTTGCGGATCACGCAGCCGCCGCTGTTTGCATACGTATGCGCGAGTGCTAGGGCAGGCCTAGCGGATTCGCCCCATCCATTCGTTTTGCTGCCGTCTTGACTGGCTCAGGAGATACGACCTTGACCTCGCTCGCTACCCCGTTGGCTGCCCAGAACCTCGCTACCCGCGCGACCATCCACGCCAATTTCGGCACTTCGGCGCTGGTCGAACATGCGCTGAAGAAGGGCGAGGGCAAGCTCACCAAGCACGGCGCGCTGCTGGTGGATACCGGCCGCTTCACCGGCCGCAGCGTCAAGGACAAGTATATCGTCCGCGATGCCGGGACCGAAAACACCATCAACTGGGGCCCGATCAACCAGCCCATGAGCGAGGAGCACTTCGCCAACCTCAAGGCCGATTTCCTCAAGGAGCTTGAGGGGCAGGAAGAGCTCTACGTCGCCGATCTGTTCGGCGGCTCGCAGCCCGAATACCGGGTCAACGTTCGCGTCATCAACCAGCTGGCGTGGCACAACCTGTTCATCCGCACCCTGCTGGTGCGCCCCACGGCTGACGAACTCGCCAGCTTCGTGCCCGAATACACCATCATCAACCTGCCGAGCTTCAAGGCGAACCCTGAACGCCACGGCTGCCGCAGCGACACGGTGATCGCGGTGAGCTTCACCGAGAAGCTGATCCTGATCGGCAACACCGAATATTCGGGCGAGATGAAGAAGGGCGTGTTCGGCCTCCTCAATTATCTCCTGCCCGCGCAGGGCGTGATGCCGATGCACTGTTCGGCCAATGTCGGCGCGGACGGCAAGAGCGCGATCTTCTTCGGCCTGTCGGGCACCGGCAAGACCACGCTTTCGGCCGATGCCAGCCGCACGCTGATCGGCGATGACGAACATGGCTGGTCGGACACGGCGGTCTTCAACTTCGAAGGCGGCTGCTATGCCAAGATGATCAACCTTTCGGCCGAGGGCGAGCCGGAGATCTACGCCACCACGAAGATGTTCGGCACGATCCTCGAAAACGTCGCGATGGACGAGGACACCCGCGAGCTGGACTTCACCGATTCCTCGAAGACCGAGAACACCCGCGGCGCCTATCCGATCGAATCGATCCCCAACACCTCCGAGAAGAACCTCGGCCCGGCGCCGTCGAACGTGATCATGCTCACCGCCGACGCTTTCGGCGTGCTGCCTCCGATTGCGCGGCTTACCGCGGATCAGGCGATGTACTACTTCCTCAGCGGCTACACCGCCAAGGTCGCCGGCACCGAAATCGGCGTGACCGAGCCCGAAGCGACCTTCAGCACCTGCTTTGGCGCCGCCTTCATGCCGCGCCACCCGTCGGTCTATGGCAACCTCCTCAAGGAGCGGATTGCCAAGGGCGGGGCGCAGTGCTGGCTGGTCAACACCGGCTGGACCGGAGGCAAGTACGGCACCGGCAGCCGCATGCCGATCAAGGCCACCCGCGCGCTGCTCAACGCGGTGCTCGACGGCAAGATGGACGAAGTGGAATTCCGCAAGGACCCCAATTTCGGCTTCGACGTGCCGGTCTTTGTGCCGGCGCTGGCCGAAGCCGGGCTCGATCAGACCATCCTCGATCCGCGCAGCACCTGGGCTGACAAGGCCGAGTATGACGCGACCGCGCAGAAGCTGGTGCAGCTGTTCATCGACAACTTCGCCCAGTTCGAAGCCCATGTCGATGAAGGCGTGCGTCAGGCGGCTCCTGCCCCCGTCGCCGCCTGATCCATCACAAGTTCGGGAGAGGGGCCCCGCCCGGCACAAGCCGGAGCGGGGCCTTGTTCTTTGAAAAGCCGCAAGCCTGCGTCACACTGGCCTCCACGCGATTCGCGAGGAGAGACATGATGAGCATTCTTGATGGTATCCTGAAGAACATCGGCGGCGCGCCGGACGATGTCGTGAACCTTGCCAAGCAGGTGGGGCTTGATCCTGGGATGGTGGAAGCTGCCATCGGCGCGCTCGGCCGCACCCATCAACTGGACGGCGACACAGTCACGCTGGCCGCGGAAAAGACCGGCCTCAGCCCCGAAGTGCTCCAGCAGATCGTCACCGCGATCGGCGGCGAGGGCTCGCTGTCGAACTTCGCATCGATCCTCGACCGCGATGGCGACGGCAATCCGGTCGACGACATCATGGACATCGCCAAGGGGCTGTTCGGCAAGAGCTGAGGCGGATCTAGACCCGCGTATCCTCGAGATATTGCCAGATCCGGCTGACCACCACCGAACCTTCACCGACTGCGCTCGCCACGCGTTTGACCGAGCCTGCGCGCACATCGCCTACCGCGAAGATGCCGGGCGCGGTGGTGGCGTAGTCATCCGTCTGTCCGGCGGCCGCGCCGGTCAGCACGAAGCCCTTCTCGTCGGTTGCGGCAAGGCCCGACAGCCAGCCGGTATTGGGCGCGGCGCCGATCATGATGAACAGCGCGCGGGCATCGATGCGCCGCTCGCTTTCTCCGGTCTTGAGGGTGATGCCTTCAAGCCAGCTTTCGCCGTGGAGCGCGGTGACTTCGCTGTGATAATGGATCGTGACGCGCGGATCGGCCTCCAGCCGCTGCATCAGATAGCTCGACATGCTTTCGGCAAGGCTGCCTGATCGCACCACCAGATGGACATGGGCGGCCGCGCGGCTGAGGAACATCGCTGCCTGCCCCGCCGAATTGCCGCCGCCGATCACCACGACCTCGGTGCGCGAACAGAAGCGCGCTTCCATCTCGGTCGCCGAATAGAAGATACCTGCGCCTTCCAGCTCCTCCAGCCGGGCGAGCGGCAGGCGGCGATATTGCACCCCCGTCGCCACCAGCACGGCGCGGGCGCAGAGTTCACCGTTATCATCCAGTGTGATGCAGTAGGTGCCGTCCTCGCGCCGCGACAGGCCCTCCACCCGGCGCGGCATCACAAAGCGCGTGCCGAACTTCATCGCCTGCACCTGTCCGCGCCAGGTGAGGTCCGTACCGCTGATGCCGGTGGGAAAGCCCATGTAGTTCTCGATCCGGCTGGAGGTGCCGGCCTGCCCGCCCACCGCCGTATCCTCGATCACCAGCGCGGGGATGCCCTCGCTCCCGGCATAGACCGCCGCCGCCACCCCCGCAGGGCCCCCGCCGACGATCACCAGCTCATATGTGCGGCGCGAACAGATATCGAGATCGAGCCCGAGATATTGCGCCACCTTGCGTGGGGAAGGGTCTTCCAGCCGGGTAAAGGTGCCGAGGATCACCGAAGGCTCGTGCTTGATCAGGCTGCAGACCTGCACGGTTTCGGGATCGACCCCGTCGAGATCATAGCTCTCGAAGGGAATGCGGTTGCGCGAGAGGAAGCGTTCCACCGCCTGCACCTTGGGATCGCGGTCCGCGCCGATCACCTTCACCGCACTGTTCTTCAGCTCGTATTGCTTGCGGCGGCGTGCGGCGAAGACGGTGATGATGTGGTCGCTCAGTTCCGGCACGCGGCTCATCAGTTCGAGCATCGCCGGGCGCGGTGCCTCGATCACGCGGGTGTCCACGCTGGCGCGCATCTTGAGGTAGTTGGTCGCGCCGCTCAGAAACCCGATCTCGCCCATGAACTGGGTCGGGCCGAGGCCGGATTCGAACATCCGCTCGCCGGTGTAGGGATTGACCACCTCGACCTCGCCTTCGAGGATGTAGACGAAGCGATCGAGCGCCTCGCCGATATCCATGACGATGGTGCCGGCCGGGTAGAACACCTCGCCGCCGATCGCGCAGATCGCATCGACATGGGCCGTCGCAAGCGGCACCCGGCGCATGGTTTCAAGGTCTTGTCCGAGCGTTTCCATCTGCGCCTCCGGCGGTCATCCGGTCAGCAGGGTTGCCCGCCGGAGGTTGCAAGATGGTGTCAGGCCTTGGCGCTGGCAATATAGCGGCTGACGGTATTCGCCACGACATTCAGCGGCGCGTTGCCGCCCAGCACCACGGCGGTGTTGAACGCCTTGAGATCGTAGGCGCTGCCGAGTTCTGCCTGCGCGCGCGAACGCTGGCGGACGATTTCGGTATGGCCGATCTTGTAGCCGCAGGCCTGCCCCGGCCAGCTGCAATAGCGATCGACCTCGGAGGCGACTTCCTCGGCCTTGGAGCCATTGCGTTCGACAAAGAACTGGCGGCCCTGCTCGCGGGTCCAACGCTTGGAGTGGAGGCCGGTGTCCACCACCAAGCGGCAGGCGCGGAAGGCGAGCGACTGGAGGTAGCCGAGGCGGCCGACCTTGAACTCGTCATAGGCGCCCAGCTCGTCCGCCAGCTGTTCTGCATAGAGTGCCCAGCCTTCGGAGAAGGCGTTGAAAGCGAGGATCGAGCGGATCAGCGGCAGGCGGTTGGAGAATTCGCCCTCCCACACGTGGCCGGGAATGCTCTCGTGGAAGGTAAGGTCGGCTAGGTCATACTTGCGGTGCAGATCGGTGGTGCGCAGGTTGATCCAGAAGCGCCCCGGAATGCTGCCGTCCTTGCTGCCCGCCCCGCCATAGGCCCCCGGCGCGCCGGGTTCTTCGGCGAGCGGGAGGCGGCGCACTTCGAGCGGGGGATCGACCAGCTTGTTGAAGGCGCGCGGCATCTGCGCCTTGATCCAGCCGAGCCGCTCGTTGATGAAGGCGAAGATTTCCGCGCGGCCCGCGTCTCCTTCCGCAAAGTGGTATCGCGGGTCCTGCGAAAGCGCCTGCATCCGCTCGCCGACGCTGCCCTTGGTGTAGCCGATTTCCTTGAGGATCGGGTCCATCCGGCCGTGGATTTCTTCGAGTTCGGCCAGACCCTGACGGTGGATCTCGTCAGGGGTGAGGCGCGTGGTGGTCGAGGCGCCGACGGCCCAGGCGTAATATTCCTCGCCCATCGGCTGGGCCCACATGCCGGCATTGTCCTTGGCCGCCGCGCGTTGGACCTTGAGTTCGGCGATCTGGCGTTCGAGCGCGGGGACGATGCCACTGGCGACGATCCGGTCGGCCTGCTCGGCAGCCTTCGCCGCGCCATCCAGCTTCGCGGCCGCGAGTGGGCCGGCGTAGCTTTCCGATGCGCCTGCAATGCTCGTTTCCATCTGGCGGATCGCCTTGTCGAGCAGGAAAGCGGGGGGAATAACGCCCATCCCGCGCGCCGACCGGATGCGCTCAAGCTCCCCGTCAAGCAGCGCGGGCACCTCGGTCAGACGCGACATGTAGGGGCCGACATCCGAGGCCGCGAACAGCGGCTGGCTCGACCCGAAGAAGCGCGGCATGTCGAGATAGCCGCCGACGTTCTGGATCACCACATAGGGCGCGTTGCGCCAGCTGCCGACCGCGACATCGCCATAGGGCATGGCCATGCCCTCCACAGCGCGGGTGAAGGCGGTCTCGACCACCTCGAAGCCGATTTCCTGATCGTCGGTGAGGCCCCCACGATCCTTGGCGCGCGGGAAGGCGCGGGCTTCGGCTACCAGTTCCTTGAGTGTTGCGGCATAGGCGCTGCGCCCTTCCTCGCCGCCGACCCCGAAGGTCGATCGCCACGCGGCATATTCGCCGGTGTCGACCCCTAGCCCGGTTGCCCGGCCCGGCTCGTGTGCGAGCATCTTGTAGGCGATGCGATCCAGCGTCGCATCCGCGCCGCCCGGAGCAGCGGGGGTGCTGATCGGCGCGGCATCACTGCGGGCGCAGGCGGGCAGCAGGGCAAGGGCGGAAACACCGGCAAGCCCGGAAAGGGCCTGGCGGCGGGTGAAATCATGGTTGCTCTCTCTCATGCGGGCGAGGTTTGGCGTTCGCCTGCCTCCAAGTCAATTGCGCGGGGGCGGCCCAAGCGGCTAGGGGCACGGGCATGACCGATTTCGTGCTCTCGCTCGTGATGCTCGCCGCGCTCGCGCTGGTGGCGGGCGCTTTTGTCCTCTGGCGCCGCACCGGCGAGGCAAAGCAGCCGCTGCTGATGGTACTGCTGGCGGTGATTGCGGTCGTCAACGTGCTGATCTGGACCGTGCCGAGCTCCACCGGCAAGGCACCGATCGAAGAGATCAAGGCGGCCGGAGAGGGGTAAGCCTCCCCGGCGCGCCGTCACCAGATCAATCAGGAATATTCCAGGTGATCGCACCCGAGTAGCTGCCGCTCACCGGGCGGCCACTGCTGTCGCGCGCTGCATCGAAGCGGGAGCGCTTGGTCACCAGCTCGCAGGTCGCGGCATCGAGCACGCCGTGTCCCGTCGAACGGGTGATGCTGCACCCTGTCACCTTCCCTGCCGCATCGATCGTGAGGGTGAAGCGTGCGGAACCCGAAAGGCCCTGCCGCAGCCAGCTCGCGCGGTAATCGCTATCGAGCACCCAGCGCGCCGGATTGTTGCGCGGGGCCGCGCCAACCGGATCGAAGGGCGAGGCGCTGGGGGAAGGCCCGGGGATGCCGAAATCGACCGGGCCGACCTCGACGCCCTTCAACTCGTCCACGCCGGGCAAGGTGGTGACAGGAGTGGTGGCGAAATCGAAGGGGATCGTGTCCGGGCGGGTGACGGTGGTGGGGCTCACCGCCTTGGTGCTGGTGTTGCTGGTCGGCGCCGCGGGATCGGGCGGCGGCGGGGGGATCGGGATCGGCTTGACGGTAAAGCCCTGAAGCGGCGGCGGCTCAGGTGCGACGACCACCGTCACGGCAAGGCCCACCACCAGCAAGGCGCCAACGGCAGCGGGAATGCCGAGGGCGCCGACAAGGGCAGCGGGATTGGGACGGCGGGCATGGGAGGCATAGGTCATCAGGGGTCTCCTCTCTCCATCATCGTGGGAGCGGTGGCCGGAGTGCCGATGACAAGCGCAGACCCTCCGGCCTCGCTCGGCTCCGAGAGTACTATGCTTTTTGTTAGGCGCGAAGACATTTCGCGTTGCTTTTCAATACTGTATTTTGTTCAATCAAATCAGTAGAGAAAAGAGAGAGGAATAGGCTGGGGAGCTTTCCGGCCCGCCAACGAACGGGCCGCGAGCGCACGCGCGCGCCGCAGGCGCCCAAGCCCAAAGACATTGAAACGCCGCCCTCAAGCAGCGAAGCGGTAGGGCAACAAAGACTCGCCGAGGACTGCACGCCGGAGGGCGTGCAGCACGCAAAAATCACTTGATCGGGCAATCCGGCGAGAGGCGGAAGTCGAGATAGTTGTCGACCGACTTCATCAGCTCTTCGAGTTCGTTCTCGAAGAAGTGGTTGGCGCGCGGAATTTCCTCGTGGTGGATGGTGATGTGCTTCTGGGTGCGCAGCTTGTCGACCAGCTTCTGCACCGCGTTGGGCTGCACCACCGTATCCGCCGCGCCCTGCACGAAGATGCCGCTGGCAGGGCAGGGTGCGAGGAAGCTGAAGTCGTACATGTTGGCGGGCGGCGCGACCGAGATGAAGCCGCGCACTTCGGGCCGGCGCATAAGGAGCTGCATGCCGATGAGGGCACCGAAGCTGTAGCCGGCAATCCAGGTGCTCTGCGCTTCAGGATGGATCGACTGCACCCAGTCGAGCGCCGATGCCGCGTCGGAAAGTTCCCCGATCCCGCTGTCAAACGAACCCTGCGAGCGGCCCACGCCGCGGAAGTTGAAGCGCAGCGTGGCAAAGCCGCGATCCGCGAAGGTCTTGTAGAGGCGCTGCACGATCCGGTCGTTCATCGTGCCGCCGCCTTCGGGGTGCGGATGCAGGATCATCGCCACCGGCGCACGCGGGCGCGGCGGCGGGGAGAAACGGCCTTCAAGACGGCCTTCCGGGCCGGGGAAGATGACTGAGGGCATCGGTTAACCTTGTGATCGAGAAGCCTGCGCGCCGGGTGGCGCTGGCGATTGCGCGGCCTATATAGTGTCACTCGCGAAAATCGCAATTTCTTGTGAGGAAAAGGTCATTCCCCAGCGGGTCTATCTCGATCACGCCGCCACCTCGCCCCTGCGCCCCGAGGCCAAGGCGGCGATGGAGGAGGGTTTTGCCATCTGGGCCAACCCCTCCAGCCCCCATGCGGAAGGGCGCAAGGCGCGGGCGGCGCTGGAGGATGCGCGCGAGCGGATCAAGGCGGCGCTGGGCTGGGACGGGGAGCTGATCTTTACCTCGGGCGCGAGCGAGGCCCTGTGGATCGCGCTTAATCGCGCGAAGGCGAAACGTCGGATCGTCAGCGCGGTGGAGCATGACGCGGTGTTCCGCGCTGCGCCCGATGCGACGGTGTTCACCTGCGAGGAGCCCTTCGATCCCGCCACTCTGCTTGCCGTCCAGCAGGTCAATTCCGAAACCGGCACGATCAATCCGGTCGCGCAAATGGCGGCTCCGCTGGCCGAGGCGGGGGCGCTGCTGCTGTCCGACTGTGCGCAGAGCGCGGGCAAGCTGGCGCTGCCGGATGCCGACATGCTGGTGGTCAGCGCGCACAAGTTCGGCGGGCCGATCGGAGTGGGGGCGCTGCTGGTGCGGGACTTCAACCTGCTGGAGCCGGTCGGCGGGCATGAGCGCGGCTACCGGCAGGGGACCGAGAACCTGCCCGGCGCAATGGGTATGGCGGCGGCGCTGGACGCGGGCGCTTGGGCAAGCACCGCGGAACAGCGCGCCGCCTTCGCCGCACGTGTCGCAGGCCAGCGCCTGACCATCGGCGAGCAGGTCGATTACATCTATGCCCTGACCCACCCCGCGATGAGTGCGCAGGCCCTGCTGATACGGCTCGATGCTATGGGTTTTGCTGTCTCGGCAGGCAGCGCCTGTTCGTCCGGCACGCTCAAGAAAAGCCGGGTGCTCGATGCGTTCGGCGTACCCGATGATGTCGCGGCGCGCACGATCCGGGTGAGCTTGGGCTGGTCGACCACGCCCGAGGATCTGGAGCGGTTCGCGGAAGTCTGGGCTTCGCTCGCATGATCTACCTCGACTACCAGGCCACCACGCCCCTTGCGCCCGAAGCGCGCGAGGCGATGCTGCGCTGGCTCGGCGGGCCGGAGAGCGACACTTTCGGCAATCCGCATAGCCCCCACCGCATGGGCCGCATGGCCGCGGCTGCCATTGAGGCCGCGCGCGAACAGGTCGCCGCGCTGTTTCCGCCGGACGGGCGCGTGATTTTCACCTCCGGTGCGACTGAGGCGATCAACCTTGCGATCAAGGGCACTGCGCGCGGCGACGGCACCAACACCATCGCCGTCTCGGCCATCGAGCACGCTGCGGTGCTCGATTGCGGCCACGCCATGCGCGATACCACCGAGATGCTGGTGCTCCCTGTGGGTCGTCACGGCCTCGTCGCTGCGGACACGATCATCCCTGAAGGCACGCAGCTCACCGCGGTGATGCAGGTCAACAACGAGATCGGGACGATCCAGCCGGTCGAGGCGCTGGCCGAGGCGGCCCATGCGGCGGGCGGCTGGTTCCTGTGCGATGCGGTGCAGGGCGCAGGCAAGCTTGCCCCGCCCGCCAATGCCGACATGATCGCGGTCTCCGCGCACAAGCTCCACGGCCCCAAGGGTATCGGCGCGCTGTGGGTGCGGGACGGAGTGGACATTGCGCCCCAGACCCATGGCGGCGGGCAGGAGCAGGGGCTGCGCTCGGGCACGCTGAGCCCCGCGCTGATCGCAGGCTTTGGCGCGGCGGCGCGGCTGGCGCTGGCGCAGGGGCAAGAGGACGCCGCCCATGTCGAAGCCCTTTGGCACCGTGCCCGCGAGCTGTTCGACGGCTGGGAGCTGAACGGCAGCGCCGAGCACCGCTGGCACGGCAATCTCAACCTGCGCAAGGACGGGCTGGACGTCGCCCGGCTGATGAGCGAGTGCCGCTCGGTCATGTTCTCCGCCGGCTCGGCCTGCGCGAGTGGATCGGGCCGCCCAAGCCACGTGCTGCGCGCCATCGGCCTTACCGACGCACAAGCAAAGTCCTCTATCCGCCTCGGTTTCGGGCGCTATACGACGGCGCAGGAGATCGAGGCCGCCGCCGCCGCGATTCTCGCCGCCGCGAAGGAACAGGGCCTGTGAGCATCACCATCACCTTCATCGATCCGCGCGGAAGCACGGTCACCGCCAAGGCCGAACCGGGGGACAATCTGCTGCGCGTCGGCCAGGCGGCGGGCCTGCCGCTCGAGGGTACCTGCGAAGGCCAGATGGCCTGCTCCACCTGTCACGTGGTCGTCGCCGCCGAATGGTTCGACCGCCTTCCGCCCGCCGCGGAAGAAGAGGAGGACATGCTCGATTTCGCCGCCGGCGCGCGCCGCACGAGCCGCCTGTCGTGCCAGATCGAACTGACAGCCGAGATGGACGGCCTCTCCGTCAGCATCCCTGCCGAAAGCAGCGACGCGCGCCGCATGTAAGTGCCTCAACCCTGTGGAAACCCCTCTCCCTCGCGCCGCTCAGGGTTGCTAGACGGAGGCCATGTCCGAAACTCCGACCACCGAGGCACCGGACGATGGCTTTGACGCTATCGTCGATGCGCCCTTCGATGCCGCGCTGTCCGAGCGCTATCTCGTCTATGCCCTCTCGACGATCACTGCCCGCTCGCTGCCCGATCTTCGCGACGGGTTGAAGCCGGTCCACCGCCGCCTCTTGTGGGCGATGCGGCAGCTGAAGCTTGATCCTTCCAGCGCCTTCAAGAAGAGCGCCCGCGTCGTCGGGGACGTGATCGGCAAGTATCACCCCCATGGCGACGCATCCGTTTATGACGCGATGGTCCGCCTCGCGCAGGATTTCGCGCTGCGCTATCCGCTGGTCGAGGGGCAGGGCAATTTCGGCAATGTCGATGGCGATAATGCCGCAGCCTATCGCTACACCGAAGCGCGCCTGACCAAGACCGCGCTGGAATTGATGTCCGGCCTCGATGAAGGCACGGTCGATTTCCTGCCGACTTATAATGGCGAGGAAATCGAGCCGGAAATCTTCCCCGGCCTGTTCCCCAATCTGCTCGCCAATGGCGCGAGCGGGATCGCGGTGGGCATGGCGACCTCGATCCCCAGCCACAATGTCGCGGAGATCATCGACGCGACGCTGGAGCTGATCGACAACCCCCATGTCGAGCACGCGCGGCTGATGGAGCTGTTCCACGGCCCCGATTTTGCCACCGGCGGACAGGTGGTCGATAGCGCGGCCGCGATTGCCGAGGCCTATCGCACGGGACGCGGCAGCTTCCGCCTGCGCGGCCGGTTCCATGCGCCCGAGGCCAAGGATCCGGGCGATATCGAGGCCGGGATCGAACGGCTGGGCGGCGGGCAATGGCAGCTCGTGATCTCGGAAATCCCCTATCAGGTGCCCAAGGGCAAGCTGATCGAGCAGATCGCGCAGGCCATTGCCGACCGCAAGTTGCCGATCCTGGAAGACGTGCGCGACGAAAGCGACGAGGCGATCCGCATCGTTCTCGTGCCCAAGAGCCGCAATGTCGATCCCGAGCTGCTCAAGGAGAGCCTGTTCAAGCTCACCGATCTCGAAACGCGCTTCAGCCTCAACCTGAACGTGCTCGATGCGCGCCCGGGCATGGGCCGCACGCCGATGGTGATGGGCCTCAAGGAACTGCTCGAAAGCTGGACCTTCGCGCAGATCGACATCCTCCAGCGCCGCGCGAAACACCGGCTGGAGCAGATCGAAAAGCGCCTCGAACTGGTGCGCGGCTACATCATCGCCTTCCTCAATCTTGACCGGGTGATCGAGATCATCCGCACCGAGGACGAGCCCAAGCCGGTGATGATGGCCGAGTTCGAACTCACCGACCGGCAGGCCGAAGCGATCCTCAACATGCGGCTGCGGAGCTTGCGCAAGCTCGAGGAAATGCAGCTGCGCAAGGAGCAGGACGAGCTTCTGGCCGAGCAGGACGAGCTCGAAAAGCTGCTCGAAAGCCCGGCCCGTCAGCGCACGCGCCTCAAGAAGGACCTGCGCAATCTGCGCAAGGACTATGCCGAGGACACGCTGATCGGTCGCCGCCGCACGCTGATTGCCGAAGCCGCGCCGACGATCGAATTCAGCATGGACGCGATGATCGAGAAGGCGCCGGTCACCGTGATCCTCTCCCAGAAGGGCTGGATCCGCGCGGCGAGCGGCCATGTGCCGCTGGATCAGGAGTTCAAGTACAAGGAGGGCGACGGCCTCGCTTTCATCCTTCACGCCCAGACCACCGACAAGCTGCTGCTCGCCGCATCCGACGGGCGCTTCTTCACGCTGGGCTGCGACAAGCTGCCGGGCGCGCGCGGGTTCGGAGAGCCGGTGCGCACGATGATTGACCTGGAAAGCGACGCCAATGTCGCGGCGCTGATGGTGCATCGCGCTGGCGGCAAGCTGCTGCTCGCCTCGAGCCTCGGCAAGGGCTTCGTGGCGGAGACCAGCGAGCTCCTCGCCGAGACCCGCAAGGGGCGGCAGGTGGTGAACCTCAAGGACGGGGCGAAGCTCAACGTCATCCGCCCGATTGCGGAAAGCCACGATCACGTCGCCTGCGTCGGCGACAACCGCAAGCTCGTCGTGTTCAACCTCGAAGAGCTGCCGATCATGGCGCGCGGTCAAGGGGTGCAGTTGCAGCGCTTCCGTGATGGCGGCCTGTCGGACGCGATAACCTTCGTGCTGGCCGACGGCCTCAGCTGGCAGATGGGCGGCTCGGGCGAGCGGACCCGCACCGAGACCGAAATCCGCATGTGGAAGGTGGCGCGCGGTGCTGCCGGACGCATGCCGCCGCAGGGTTTCCCCAAGTCGGGCCGGTTCGACTAGTCGAAGTCGAAGGCGCTCGAACCCAGCGCCTCGGCCAGCATCTGGTTGACGCGGTCGGCGCCGGGGAAGCCCTCGGCCATCCAGCGCGCCTCAAGCGATTTGAGGATGCGCGCGACGTCCGGCCCGGCGGTCACCCCGCGCGCGACAATGGCGCCGCCCTTGAGCGGGAAGACCGGCATGGTCCATTCCGCGAGCGCCTTCGCATCGCCGCCCAGCAGTAGCAGGCGATCGATCGCATGGGGCGCCGTGATGCGATAGGCGAGCGCGGCCGCGTTCGCGCTGTCGCCCGTCTGGCGCTCCGCTGCCGAAACCAGCCGGGTGCGCTGGACTTTCGAGAGGCGCAGGCGCGCAGCGACAGTCTCGCCCACCTCGGGCGAGGGCGGCAGCAGCGCCGCCAGCCGCCGCACGGGATCGGGGGCAAAGCCCTGCGCGGCCTCGGCTGCAATGACCCGCGCAAGGCAGGCCAACTGGGGCGCGCCCGCCTCGGGCAGGATCACGCCCAACACGCCGCCCGCGCGCATCCGATCGAGGGTGGAGTGCGGATCGGGCAGGGCCAGCAGCGCCAGCAATTCCGCCGCAATCCGCTCGCGGCTGAGGCCCTTCAAGGTATGCGCCAAGGCAGCGCAGGCCGCCTCGGCAGCCGCATCAAGCTCGGCCCCGAAGCGCGACTGAAAGCGGAAATAGCGCAGGATCCGCAAGTGATCCTCGGCAATGCGCTGCTCGGGCGAGCCGATGAAGCGCACCCGCCGTGCTGCGAGATCATCGAGCCCGCCGAAATAGTCGGCAATCTCCAGCGTCTCGGGATGGGCATAGAGCGCGTTGATGGTGAAATCGCGCCTCGCGGCGTCCTCGGGCCAGTCCTTGGCAAAGGCGATGGTGGTGCGCCGGCCATCGGTTGCGACATCACGGCGCAGGGTGGTGATTTCGACCGGCCCGTCCTTGAGGATCGCGGTGACGGTGCCGTGTTCGATCCCGGTCGGCACGGTGCGGATGCTGGCCTTGCCGCAGCTCGCGATCACCTCGGCGGGCATCAGCTTCGTGGCGCAATCGACATCGTGGACGCTCGCGCCGAGCAGCCCGTCACGCACCGCCCCGCCGACCCAGCGGATATTCTCTGCCCCTAGCGCGGCTGTCAGCGCGGCGAGCCCTGCGCGGCGGGGCCAATCGGCTTGCGAAAGATCACGCAGCATCTTTCAGCCTTTCCACCGCGATCCGCCGCGACAGGTTGGCGATGATCGCTGCCGTCACGCCCCAGATGCGGAAGCCCTGCCAGTCAAGCTCGAGATAGCGCCGGTTGGCCCCGCGCCAGAACACCTCGTTGGTGGTCCAGCTCACAGGATCGAGCAGCAGGGCGAGCGGGGCCTGGAACCAGTCCGCCACCTCGATGGGATCGGGGGTCAGTTCAAGGTCCGGCGGCACCACGCCCAGCACCGGAGTCACCAGAAAGCCGGTGCCGGTGTGATAGACATCGCTGGTGCCGATCACCCGCACCGCCTCGCGCGGCAGGCCCAGTTCTTCCTCCGCCTCGCGCAGGGCGGCGGTGACGGCATCCTCGCCCGGATCGATCTTGCCGCCCGGAAAGGCGACCTGCCCGGGGTGATCGCGCATCCCGCGGGGGCGCTGGGTGAGGATCACCTGCGGATCATGCGGCACGTCGGTGATCGCGATCAGCACCGCGGCCGGCGTGGCTCTGCCATCCATCGCAAAATGGGCATCGGAGAGAAGATCGGGGATCTCGCGCGCGTGCCCTTCGGCAAACAGGCGGGCGAGAGGCTCGTAGAGGCTGGGACGGGCAGACACAGTCATGGCAGCAGCGCAAACTCCGCGCCCTGACTGGCGATCCGCCAGCCATTGTCCTCGGCCCCCTCGGCCAGCGCCAGATCGACCAGCTGGGTCCAGGTCGATCGGTTGAGCCGCGCCTCGCACCCGCGCCGGACGTGCAGATAGACCGCCGGATTGTCGGCATCGCCCGCCGCGCGCAGGGGGTGCTCCGGCCCGGCGATCACGAGGTCATCGGTGTTGAGGCGGAAGGCGAGGGCATCATCGGCGCGCGCGCAGTCGGTCGCCAAGAAGGCGGCATCATCGACTTCGATCGAGAGTTTCTCGAACGGGGTGACCAGCCAGTGCTGGCCCGCTTCGTCCCGGGTGAGCAAGCCCGCAAAGGCGCGCACCATCGCCTCGCGGCGGATCGGTCCGCCTTCGTGATACCAGGTGCCGTCAGCCGCGATGCGCATGAAGCTGTCGCCGATCTTTTGCGGCGCCCAGCCTTCGACCGGCGGCAGCTTGCGCTCCGCCACAAGGCCCGCGATTTCGGCGAGCGTCAGACTGGCGAGATAGGGCGGCGGTTCGTAGGGCATTGCGGATCGGGGATGGCAGATGCGGCGGCGAACGGGAAGGGGTTAGCTTTGCCCCGTCGCCTCCCAAGGCCCCAGCATCCCTTCGGCCGGCATTGCGGCAAGCGCCGTGCCGCGCGCCAGCAGGCGGTGGGGTTCGTAAGGGCCGGGGCAGCGCCAGCCGCCCGTCATCGCCGCGGAAAAGCCCCAGCGGCCGTAATACTCCGCGTCACCGATCAGCACCTGAGGAAGGGCGGGGCCACCTGTGCCCGCCAGCCGCGCGTCCTCGGCGATCATCGCGCTCATCAGGCCCACGCCGAAGCCTTCGCCCTGCCTTTCGGGCACCACGGCGACCGGGCCAACCATCACCAGCGGCACCTGTCCCTGCTTGGTCTGGAGTGCGATCGGCCAGCACTGGATCGTGCCGACCAGCAGATCATTCTCGTCGAGCGCGGCGAGGCTGAGGCCGGGCAGCCACGGCATGCCCTCGCGGATGCGATAGGCAGTGCGCGCATGACGCTCCGGCCCGAAGGCGCGGTCCAGCACCTCCTCGATCATGGCGGGATCGACCGCCTCGAGCGGGATAATGGTTGCCGTTGTCGAGGCCATCAGCGGGCGGTGAGCTTCAGGAGCCGTGCGCCCTTGCCGTCCTCGGCCACCCAGATGGCGCCGTCCGGCCCCTGGGCAAGGCTGCGCAGGCGATTGGCAAAGTCGTAGCGGGCGGCCTCGTGCGCGCTTTCGCCATCGAAGGCGACATCGACCAGCGCCTGAGAACCGAGCCCGGCCATCAGCGCATGGCCCTTCCAGCCTTTGAACATGGTGCCCGAATAGATCAGCATGTCGCCCGGCGCGATTACCGGGGTCCAGCTGAGCGCGGGCTGGGCGAAGCCATCGTCAGCCGCATGATCGGGGATCGGATCGCCGTTGTAATGCTCGCCGTTCGAGCGGATCGGCCAGCCGTAATTGGCGCCGGGCTTGACGAGATTGAGCTCATCCCCGCCTGCCGGGCCGTGCTCGACCTCCCACAGCCGGCCAGCCGCGTCCCAATCCATACCGAGGATGTTGCGGTGGCCCAGCGACCAGATCTCCGCGGTAACGCCGCCCATATCGGCCATGGGATTGCCCGCAGCGGGCGTGCCGTCGAAATTGAGGCGTACGATCTTGCCCAGCGTCGTGCCGGTATCCTGCGCCGGCTGCATCTTCTGCCGCTCGCCGCTGGCGATGAAGAGATACTTGCCATCGGGCGAGATCGAGAGGCGATGCGAATAGTGGCCGCGCCCCGTCACCTTGGGGGTCTGGCGCCAGATCACCGAGAGGCCTTCGATGGTGCAAGCGGTGGCCGAGGCGCAAACCAGCGTGCCCTTGCCGACCGCCGCACCGCGGGTGTCGTTCTCGCCCGCTTCGGCCCAGCTCAGATAGATCGTGCGCCCGCCAAGCTTCGCCGAGGCTTCCGCGGGCAGGAAGGCGATGTCGCCGAGCCCTCCCTGACCGCCATAGGCCACTGCGGGCGCGCCGCTGACATTGCCCGTGGTGCCGCTGGCGGTGTCGATGAACTTCACCGCGCCCGCCTTTTCCGTGACGAACAGCACGCTGGTGCCGGGCGCAAAGGCGATCGCCCAGGGCTCCTCGAACGTCGCGACTTCGCTGGTGGTGAAGGGCGCGGCCTCGGCCGAGGCGGCAGCTGCGCTGTCCCCGGTTTCGGCATTCGCACAGCTTGCCAGCATCAGCGCGGACACGGAAAGAGCAGCGAGCAGGCGGGACGAGGGGATCATGCTGGGGGTCACTCCGGGTTTCACAGGTCAGGGCGAGGCGATCATCATCGGGGTCGACGAGGCTGGCCGCGGGCCGCTCGCCGGGCCGGTGGTGGCCGCGGCGGTTGTGCTTGGGCGCGCGATACCTGCGGGGCTCGACGATTCCAAGCGCCTTTCGGCAAAGCGCCGCGCCGTGCTCGATGTGGCGATCCGCGAGACCTGCTGCTGGGCGGTGGCGGTGGTCGATCCGCAAGAGATCGACCGGGTCAACATCTTCCAGGCCACCATGCTCGCCATGACCCGCGCGGTCGCCAGCCTTGCCGGCGCGATCGGCGGAGCGGTGGGCGAAGTGCTGATCGACGGCAACATGACCCCTGCCGGCCGCTGCGGCGATTGGCGCTGGCCGGCCCGCGCGATCGTCGGCGGGGACGGGATCGAGCCTGCCATCAGCGCCGCCTCGATCATCGCAAAGGAATGGCGTGACCGTCTGATGCTGGAGGCCGCGCTTGCGCACCCGCACTACGGGTGGGAGCGCAACAAGGGCTATGGCACGGCCGAACACATGGAGGCCCTGCGCATCCACGGCCCCAGCCCTCTGCACCGCCGCAGCTTTGCCCCCGTCGCGCAGGCCAGCCTGCTCTGATCGGAAAAATTGTGCGGCTTCGCAGGGCGGGTGAGTCCTCCGGGCCACACCGCTGCATATCGAGTCCCGGCGATGGGCGCGGACTCAACATCTTGTGTCGGTCCCGCTTCGTTCCACCACCGAGGCGGGGGTTTTACCACCCGTTAACCATGTTTGCCGTAAAATTAGGCGCTTGACGCAGACTCCTCAAAGACTCATGCCTGTGGATAAGTTGCAGGCGAGAACAGCGGGGACATTCCGGTGAGTGTGATAGAAAAGGCGAGATTGCGTTCTGAAACCGCTGAAAAGGCGATTAAATCAGTGCGTACGCCAGAATTGCCGCTGGGCCGCATCCTGCCGGGGGACTGCATCGCGGCGATGCGCTCGCTGCCGTCGGCCAGCGTCGATCTCGTGTTCGCCGATCCGCCCTATAATCTCCAGCTCGGCGGCGATCTCAATCGCCCGGACGGCAGCCATGTCGATGCAGTGACCGATCACTGGGACCAGTTCGACAGCATGGCGGCCTATGACAAGTTTACCCGCGAATGGCTGACCGAGGCGCGCCGCGTTTTGAAGCCTGATGGCGCGCTGTGGGTGATCGGCAGCTACCACAACATCTTCCGCGTCGGCTCCATCCTGCAGGATCTCGGCTTCTGGATCCTCAACGATATCGTCTGGCGCAAGACCAATCCCATGCCCAATTTCAAGGGCACCCGCTTCACCAATGCCCATGAAACCCTGATCTGGGCGAGCATGGGCGAGAAGTCGCGTTACCACTTCAATTACCGCGCGATGAAGACCCTGAACGACGAGCTGCAGATGCGCTCCGACTGGGTCATGCCGATCTGCGCCGGGGCCGAGCGGCTCAAGGAAAACGGCAAGAAAGCGCACCCCACCCAGAAGCCCGAGGCGCTGCTCTACCGCGTGCTGCTGGCGACGACCGAGAAGGGCGACGTCGTGCTCGATCCCTTCTTCGGCACCGGCACCACCGGCGCGGTCGCCAAGCGGCTTGGCCGCCAGTGGATCGGTTGCGAGCGCGAGGACTTCTACCGCGGCGTTGCCGAAAAGCGGATCGCCAAGGAGCTTCCGCTTGATGAGAGCGCTCTCACGACCATGCAGAGCCCACGTTCCGCGCCCAAGGTGGCGTTCGGCGCTGTGGTCGAGGCCGGGCTGATCCCTCCGGGCAGCAAGGTGTTCGACAAGAAGCGCCGCTGGATCGCCACGGTGCGCGCCGACGGCTCGCTCGAATGGGACGGCAAGACCGGCTCGATCCACGGGCTCGGCAAGGACTTGCAGGGCGCGCCCTCGTGCAATGGCTGGTCGTTCTGGCATTACCAGACCGGAGGCGATATTCAGCCGATCGATGCTGCCCGCCAGCTTTACCTTCTCGCCAGCGAGGACTGACCGCCCACAAGCCCATGACCGACGCCGTCTATCTCTACCCCATATCCTTCGTCACCGGCCCGCAGGAGGTCGATGGCGATGCTGTGCGGCTCGGCGGGACGATGGCCTATGCCAGCGAATTCGTGCTGGTGATGCGGTTTGACGGGGTGCTGGTGGAGCGGATCATCACCACGCCTGCGGGGATGGACGAGGCGATCGGCCTGCTGCCCGATGTGCTGGCCCGCGACGCGGCGCAGCAATTCGCCAATTTCCGCAAGGTTCACGCGCCCCTGCAGCTCGGCAATCGCACCATCCGGCTCGATCAGCCGCAGGTGATGGGCATCCTCAATGTGACGCCCGACAGTTTCTCCGACGGCGGCATCAATGATGATCCGCAAATCGGGCGCGATCATGCGGCCGCGATGCTGGAGGCGGGCGCTGCGATCATCGATATCGGCGGGGAAAGCACCCGTCCGGGCGCTGCGGCGACCTTCGAGGACGAGGAAATCCGCCGCGTTGTTCCGGCGGTGGAGTATTGTGCGGCCATGGGCGCCGCGATCAGCGTCGACACCCGCCGCGCGGGCGTGATGGAGGCCGCGCTGGCGGCGGGCGCGCATATGATCAACGACGTCTCGGCGATGCGCTATGATCCGCGCACGACCGAGCTGATCGCCTCGCACCGCTGTCCGGTGGTGCTGATGCATGCGCCGGGCGCAGGCGAGGATCTGCACGCGGGCGGGCACTACAAGGATGCGGCGAGCGAGGTCTATGACTTCCTCAAACTGGCGCGGGCCCGGGCGATTGCGGCCGGGATTGCCGAGGAGCGCATCCTGCTCGATCCGGGCATCGGCTTCGGCAAGTCGCTGGCTGAAAACCTTTCGCTGATCAATGCCTTGCCGATGTTCCACGGGCTCGGCAGCCCGATCCTGCTGGGGGCGAGCCGCAAGCGCATGATCGGCGCTCTGTCGAACGAGGAAGCGGCTGACGCACGGCTCGCCGGTTCGATTGCGCTGGCGGTGAAGGGCATTGATGCGGGCGTCCACCTGCTGCGGGCGCATGATGTTCCCGAGACGGTGCAGGCGCGCAATGTGTGGCGGGGCTTGCGCGATGCGGCGCTGACGACCTTCAATCAGGTCGCGCCGGTCTGAACCCTTCCCACAGCGTCGCTCTTCTGTCACTCAGCGCGGCCAGAACACTCTCACACCCCACCGATTCAGGGAGCCCCTCGATGCGCCTGTCGCTGCTTGCCGCTACCGTTCTTGCCGCCGCCGCCAGCCCCGTGCTGGCCCAGAGCAGCGATGTGCCCCCGGGCGTCAATCTCACGCCGGATCAACTGCTTGCGCCCTATTATGCCGAGCTGCGCAAGAAGGTTGCGATGCCGGTCGCCGGGCCGACGCCTGCGCTCAGCCCCGCCACCACGCTGACCCGCATCGCCTTTGGCAGCTGCAACCACCAGAACGCGCCGCAGCACATGTGGGCGCAGATCGCGGCGGCCAATCCGCAGCTGTTCCTGATGATCGGCGACAATGTCTACGGCGATACCGGCTGGGATGCCGACGCCGGGCTGGAGAGCCTGCGCAGTTCCTACGCGCTTCAGGCTTCGCACCCCGAATTCAAGGGCTTCCGCGCGAAATTCCCGATGATGGCGACCTGGGACGACCATGATTTCGGCCTCAATGATGCGGGCGGCAATTTCCCGATGCGGCGCTGGGCCGAAGAGCTGTTCGAGACCTTCTGGGGGTCCTCCGATGCGGTGCGCAACCGCGACGGGATCTATGAAAGCTCCATCACCGGCCCCGAGGGCAAGCGCGTGCAGGTGATCCTGCTCGACACCCGCTTCTTCCGCTCTGACCTGAAGAAGGCCCCGTGGTCGAAGGACCGCCCGCCGCTCGGCGGCTATGTGCCTGATGATGCTACGGAAAAGACCGTGCTCGGCGCAGACCAGTGGGCCTGGCTCAAGGCCGAGCTGGCCAAGCCCGCGGACCTGCGCATCGTGGTCTCCTCGACCCAGGTCATCACCCAGGCCCACCAGTTCGAGGGCTGGACCAACTTCCCGGCCGAGCGCACCAAGCTGCTCGAAATGCTGGCGGGCCGCGAGGCGAGCGGGCTGGTCATGCTCTCGGGCGACCGCCACGCTGCGGGTATCTACAAGACTGAAATAAAAGGCAAAATAATGTGGGAGCTGACCAGCTCCTCGCTCAATCTCGCCTTCGGCAGCGACATCGAACGCGCCACTTCGCGGGAGCCTGATCCGGCCCGCGTCACACCCTTTTTCCCGATCGAGAATTACGGCCTGATCGATATCGACTGGAAGGCGAAGACGCTCACCATGACCCTCAAGGGCAATACCAGCGCCACGCTGGCGGAGCAGGCCTTCAGCTGGTGACACATGTTTCACGTGAAACAGCAAAAACACCCGTTCTTGCAATGTTTCACGTGAAACATTTTTGGCCCTGTTGGAATGGCGCAAAAAATCCTCTGCAAATCAGAGGGTAAAGCCGCCGTCCGAGACGAGCACGTGGCCCGTAATGTTGGAATTGGCGTCCGAGAGCAGGAAGCAAATGCTCTCCGCCATCTCCTCAGGCGAGGCAAAGCGGCCCGAAGGCGTGGTCTTGGCCATGGCCTTC
Organism: uncultured Alphaproteobacteria bacterium; assembly: GCA_903934325.1. GTDB lineage: Bacteria > Pseudomonadota > Alphaproteobacteria > Sphingomonadales > Sphingomonadaceae > Erythrobacter. The sequence continues at coordinate 42,331 of CAIZNH010000044.1, forward strand.
AGCGTCGCCTCGCGCCCGATCCGTTCGACCGATGCGAGGAAGTCCGGGCCGCTTTCCCAGATCGCGGTGTCGACCCCGCCCGGCGCAATCGCGTTGACGCGGATGCCGGCCTTCGCGTTCTCGGCGGCTGCGATGCGCGCCATGTGGGCGACTGCCGCCTTGGAGACGCCGTAAGGCCCGATCCCCGGCAGCGGCTTCAATCCGGTGGTCGATGACACCACGACCACGCTGCCGCTCTTGCCCGCCATGGCCCGCAGCGATGTCGCCAAAGTCATGAAGGCCCCGTCGAGATTGACGTCCATGACGCGGCGCCATTCGGCAAGGCTAAGGCTCGCCAAGGGACCCCCTGCGCCGATCCCGGCATTGACCACGGCATGGTCAAGCCCGGTCAGGCGCGGCTCTAGCGCCTGCCATAGCGCCTCGTCCGCGACGCTGCCGACGATGCGGTGCACCTCCACGCCGGGAAAATCGAGCGCGTCGAGCCCCGGCCCGTCCACATCGACGAGGAACAGCTTGGCCGCTCCGCGCTCCGCCAGCATGGTCGCACAGGCCGCACCGATCCCCGATGCTGCCCCGGTGACGAGCGCACAGCGCCCTTTGAAATCCTGAAGTGTTGTCATGCCAGCGCGGCTAGGCGCGCGCGGGCCGCTAATCAAGCCGCGCCGATCAAGCCGCGTTATCAATGCCCAGATCGGAAAGCTTGCGATAGAGCGTCGAGCGCCCGATCCCGAGCCTGCGCGCCACTTCCGTCATGCGGCCGCGATAATGGCCGATGGCAAGGCGGATCACGTCTGCCTCGATCTCTTCCAGCGGGCGCAGGTTGCCGTCCTCGGTGTAGAGCATGACGCCCACCCCGTCATGCGATGCGAGCGAGCGGCTGTTGTCCTGTTCGCCGAGCATCTCCGAAAGCTGCGGGAAGCTGTCTTCGGTGAGCGTGTTGCTTTCGCAATAGACCGCCGCGCGGAACAGCACCGATTGCAGCTGGCGGACATTGCCCGGCCAGTCATAGGCGGCGAGCAGCGCCAGCGCGCTCTCGGAAATCGAGAGGTGATTGAGCCCCGGCTGTTCGCCGATGCGGGCGAGGAAATGGCGGGTGAGGGCAGGAATATCGCCGGTGCGTTCGCGCAAAGCGGGCAGGCGGATGCGGGTCGCGCCGAGCTTGGCTGCCAGCTCCTCGTCGAATTGTCCGGCCTCAACCAGCCGGTCGAGCCCGGCATTGCTGGTGACGAGCAGGCGCACATCGACGCGGAAGCCGTACCTTGCGCCCACGGGGCGGATGATGCCGCTCACCAGCGCTTCGCACAGGCGCTGCTGGAGCGCCGGGGTGAGCCGGTCGATCTCGTCGAGGATCAGCGTGCCGCCGTCGCAATGCTGGAAGGCGCCGATCTGGCGATCGAAAGCGCCAGGGAAGCTGCCGGGTTCGTGGCCGAACAGCACCGATTCGATCGAGCCGGTGGGGATGCTGGCGAGGTTGATGATCCGCAGCGGATCCTTGGCGCGCGGGGATGCGCCATGCATCGCGCGCATGAGCATTTCCTTGCCCGTGCCGCTTTCGCCTTCGATCAGCACATGGCCCTGGCCGCGCGCGGCCTTGGCGGCCTGCGCCAGCGCGGTGCGGAATTGCGGGGCGGTGCCGATCATCGCATCGAAATCGAGGCTGGCCGACATTTTCTCGGTCAGCGGGGCAAGCTCGTCGCGCGGGGTCTCGCGGGTGGTGACAGAGCGCAGGGCTTCCATCAGCCGGTCGGGCGAGACGGGCTTGACCAGATAGTCGCTCGCGCCCGCCCGCATTGCTTCGACTGCCAGCAGCGGCGAGGCGCTGGTGGTGAGCATCAGGATGGGGAGCGCGGGGCGGCGGGATTTCAATTCGGCAATCAGCGCGCAGGCATCATCGCCCGGCACCCATTGATCGAGCAGGATCGCGGAAAGCTGCATCCCTTCGCGCGTGCCCAGCACGGCAATCGCGGTTTCGGCATCGGGAGCGACGATCGTGCGCCAGCCCTCGCGCGCTGCAATCGCCGAGATCAGCCGCGACTGGGCCGGCTCGTCGTCGATCAGCATCACGATTCGCGCATCGCTGTGCGCTTCGGGGTGGCTATCCATCTCCGCCATTCGCCTTGCCGCTCGCCTTTCCTTCGCCGGGGCCTGTCCCCGGTGACACGGCTCGGTCATAGGACGTGCGGGTAAAGACGGGATTAAGACCGTCCCGGCGCGGGACACATCGGCGGCGGGCGCTGCGGGCTGGGGAGAGCGGTGCGCCTCTCACTAAAGGTGACTTGAGCGCACGGCTCTGCTTCGATACGGGGGCAGGCAGAAAAATCGGCGCCGCTAGATTTGTGGCAACCAATTGCCGCCTGCGGTGTTCAGGAACCCAAGGGGAAAAGAAAATGACTGTTCACGACATGGATAAGGCCAACGAAACCTATGGCGGGTTCATGGCCACGCTGAAGTGGGCCGTGCCGGTGATCGCGCTGATCGCCTTCGCGGTTGTCGCGGCGATCGCGAACTAAGCGCGCCTGCCAGTGAAGATCGCCATCCTCAAGGAACGCGCCGCCGGGGAAACCCGCGTTGCTGTGACGCCGGAAACGGCCAAGAAGTTCGCCGCCCTTGGGCTGGCGGTCGCGGTCGAGGCGGGAGCGGGGGCCATCTCCTCGATCACCGATGCCGCCTATGAAGAGGTCGGCGCGAGCGTAGGGGATGCTGCGGCCACAGTGAAGGATGCCGATATCATCCTCGGCATTCAGGCGCCCGATGTGGCGCTGCTGAAGGGCGCCAAGCCCGGCGCATGGGTCGCCGCGCTGTTCGATCCCTTTGCCAAGCGCGATGTGGTGGACGCATACGCCGCGGCGGGCTTTGAAGCCCTGTCGATGGAGTTCATGCCGCGCATCACCCGCGCGCAGTCGATGGACGTCTTGTCCTCGCAGTCGAACCTTGCCGGATACAAGGCGGTGCTGGCGGCAGCGGCGCAATATGGCCGCGCTTTCCCGATGATGATGACGGCGGCCGGCACGGTGCAGGCCGCGCGCGCCTTCATCATGGGTGTGGGTGTGGCGGGCCTTCAGGCGATCGCCACCGCGCGGCGTCTGGGCGCGCAGGTTTCGGCCACGGATGTGCGCTCGGCCACCAAGGAACAGATCCAGTCGCTGGGTGCCAAGCCGATCTTCGTCGAGAATGTCGCCGGGATCGAAGGCGAAGGCTCGGGCGGCTATGCCACGGAAATGAGCGAGGAATACCAGAAGGCGCAGGCCGAACTGGTGAGCTCGCACATCGCCAAGCAGGACATCGTCATCACCACCGCGCTGATCCCGGGCCGCGCTGCGCCGCGCCTGATCACCGATGCGCAGATCGCGACGATGAAGCCCGGCAGCGTGATCTTCGATCTCGCGGTGGCGCAGGGCGGGAATGTCGAAGGTTCGGTGGCGGATGAAGTCGTGGTGAAGCACGGCGTGTTCATCATCGGCTTCTCCAACACGCCTGCGCACCTGCCCGCTGACGCTTCGGCGCTGTTTGCGCGCAACCACTACAATTTCCTCAGCGCCTTCTGGGACAAGGAAGCCGGCAAGCCCGTGCTCGACGATGAAATCGGCGGTGCGATCCGGCTGACGCAGGGCGGCAAGGTCGTCAACGAACGGCTGGCGGGGTGAAGCTCCTCAAGTGGTATCTCGCCGCAGTGCTCGCGGCGTTCATGCCGGCTGCGGCCCAGGCGCAGCTGCTGCTGCCGTTCTGGACGATGGACGAGTACAAGGCCGAGGCCGCGCCCGCGCCGGTGGCGCATGAATTCCAGGGCCGGCTCTATGGCGTGAACATGCTGCCGATGGAGATGTTCACGCTGTCGGAGGACGTGTTTCAGGACAATGGCCGCATCGCCGCGCCTGCGGGCACGCAGCTGATCGGCCTTGCCTTCGTGCGCGGCGGGGCCTGCGCGATCTTCCCGCCCAAGCTGGCCGCGGGCGCTGCGATCATGGCCTGGGGCGCGGACCGGCACCTGTGCTTCGTTGACGAGAACCAGGACGGCACCTTCGACAAGTATTTCTTCCGGCAGGGCGACAAGCAGGGTTTCTTCAACCCTTTGCAGTCGGTGTCGGGTGAGCGTCTGGCGCTGACCGGCGGCAAATATGCCAAGGCCGAGCGCACCGGGATGGAAGGCAAGCTCGAATGGGTCGTCTCCTCGCAGAAGTGCAAGGAGATCGACAAGAAGACCAAGCCGCGCCTGCGCTGCCGGGTCTATATCGGCCTTAGCGTCATCAAGCCCAACGGCGCGCCGCTTGGCTCCGCCACGCTGACTTACGGGCGGCAGTTCGATCTGTTTCCCGCCGAAACCCAGAACTTTGTCGAATTCTTCGGCCTGAAGCTCACCGCGACGGCGGCGGGCCCGGGCCAGGTCACCTACGAATTGACGCAGCCAAAGCGCAATGCCGCGTTCCTGCTGCGCTAACCAGAGCGAGCCCATGGACTTTATCTCTATCCTGTCGATCTTCGTCTTGGCCTGCTTCGTGGGCTATTACGTCGTCTGGTCGGTGACCCCGGCGCTTCACACTCCGCTGATGGCGGTGACCAACGCGATCTCCTCGGTGATCATCGTCGGCGCGCTGATCGCATCGGCGGAAGCGGCCAGCCCGATCGCCAAATATCTCGGCCTGTTCGGGGTGGTGCTCGCCAGCATCAACATCTTCGGCGGCTTCGCCGTGACCGAGCGCATGCTCGCGATGTACAAGAAGAAGGAGAAGTGAGCATGGACTTCTCCCTGCTTTCCGCAGCCGCATCCGGTGAAGGCGGCACCCCGGCATGGGCGATGCTCGCCTACCTCGTCTCGGGCGTGTTCTTCATCCTCGCGCTGCGCGGGCTTTCGAGCCCCGCCACCTCGCGCACCGGCAACCGCAACGGCATGATCGGCATGGCGCTGGCGGTGGGTACGACGCTTGTCACCCACAACATCGCCAACATCGTCGAAATCCTGATCGCGGTCGGCATCGGCGGCGCGATCGGCGTGGTTGTCGCCCGCCGCATCGCCATGACCGCGATGCCGGAACTCGTCGCGGGCTTCCACAGCCTCGTGGGTCTGGCGGCCGTGGTCGTCGGCCTTGGCGCATGGCTCGATCCGCAGTCCTTCGGGATCGTTGACGCAGCCGGGCAGATCCTTGCCGTGAGCCGCGTCGAACTCGGCCTTGGCATCGCCATCGGGGCGATCACCTTCTCGGGTTCGATCATCGCCTTCCTCAAGCTTTCGGGCCGGATGAGCGGTTCGCCGATCATGCTGCCGGGGCGCCATGTCATCAACCTCGGCACGCTCGCCGCGATCCTCGGGCTGATTGCCGCCTACACCATCTCGCCGGCTGGCGGGGCGGGCGAGGGCTGGATGGTGATCGCGGTCGCCGTGCTCGCCTTCATCATCGGCTTCCTGCTGATCATCCCGATCGGCGGCGCGGACATGCCGGTCGTGGTGTCGATGCTCAACTCCTATTCGGGCTGGGCGGCAGCGGCGATGGGCTTCACGCTGGGCAACAGCGCGATGATCATCACCGGCGCGCTGGTCGGCTCCTCGGGGGCGATCCTCAGCTACATCATGTGCCGCGCGATGAACCGCAGCTTCATCTCGGTGATCGCGGGCGGCTTTGGTGCCGACGCGGGCGCAGGCGGCGGTGCTGGCGGCGCGCGCGAACAGCGGCCCTACAAGCAGGGCTCGGCTGAAGACGCGGCCTACATGCTCGAACAGGCCGAGAAGGTCATCATTATCCCCGGCTACGGGATGGCGGTCGCCCAGGCCCAGCACGCGCTGCGCGAAATGGGCGACAAGCTCAAGGAAAAGGGCGTGGAGGTGAAGTATGCCATCCACCCCGTCGCCGGCCGTATGCCCGGGCACATGAACGTGCTGCTGGCCGAGGCTTCGGTGCCTTATGACGAGGTGTTCGAACTCGAAGACATCAACTCCGAATTCGCCCAGTGCGACGTCGCCTTCATCATCGGCGCGAACGACGTGGTGAACCCGGCCGCCAAGACCGACAAGTCCAGCCCCATCTACGGGATGCCGGTGTTCGACGTCGACAAGGCCAAGCAGGTGTTCTTCATCAAGCGCTCGATGGGCGGCGTGGGCTATGCGGGCGTGGACAACGACGTGTTCTACATGAACCAGACCGTGATGCTCCTCGCCGACGCGAAGAAGATGGTCGAGGAAATCGTCAAGTCGCTCGATTAAGGGCCACGCTGCAATGAAGAAGCTGCTGCTCTGGATTGTCGTGCTGGCCGGACTGGCGGGCGGGGCGCTGGTCTCGGGCCTTGCCGATCCGCTGGTCGCCTGGCAGGTCAAGGGCTCGCTGGTGGCCTCGGGCATCGGCGAGAACCGCGCCGAGTGCATGGCCGACCGGATGGTGGAGCGCCTGACGCTCGGCCAGCTGTGGAAGCTGCGGCAAGGCATGGCCCCGCAGGAAGGCGAGCCGGAGAATGCCGAGGGCCTTGGCGAGATGATCAAGCGGCTGCGGCGCGTGGGCGACGGCGAGGCGGTCGCCGTGCTGACCACGAGCGCGGGGCTGTGCGCCATCGGTTTGGGGTAAGAAGCTCCGCGCTTGCCTTTTCTCCCCCGCTTGCGCCACACTGCGCAGCGGAGAGGGAGAACATCATGAACCGCATCGCTTTTGCCGCCGCCTTGCTCGCGAGCACCGCGCCGCTGGCTGCCGAAACCCACCGCGTCGAGGCGGGCGAGGGCGCAGGCCAGCGCTTGCAGGAGGCGCTGATTCTGGCCGCGCCCGGCGATGTGATCGAACTGGGCGAGGGTCGCTTCGTTCTCACCGACGGGCTCAGCCTTGATGTCGACGGGGTGACTGTGCGCGGGGCGGGGATGGACAAGTCGGTGCTCGACTTCACCACCCAGGCGGGCGCGGGCGAGGGGCTTCTCGTCACAAGCGACAATGTCACCTTGCGCGATTTCGCGGTCGAGAACCCCAAGGGCGACGGGATCAAGTCCAAGGGCGCAGACAATATCGTCTATCATGCCATCCGGGTCGAATGGACCGGCGGGCCGAAGGCCACCAACGGCGCCTATGGCATCTATCCTGTCGAAAGCACCGGCGTGCTGGTGCAGGGCTCGATCGTCTCGGGCGCATCGGATGCGGGGATCTATGTCGGCCAGAGCCGCGACATCACGGTTCAGGGCAATATCGCCAAGTTCAACGTCGCCGGGATCGAGATCGAGAACAGCCGCAACGCGCTGGTCACGGGCAATGTCGCCACACGCAATACCGGCGGCCTCTTGGTGTTCGACCTGCCCGGTCTGCCCGTCATGGGCGGGGGCAATGTGATCCTGCGCGGCAATGTGGTGTCCGATAACGACACGCCCAACTTCGCGCCTCCGGGCAATATCGTCGCCAGCGTCAGGCGTGGCACCGGCGTGCTGGTGATGGCCAATGACGGCGTGCTGATCGAGGACAACGCCTTCGACAACAACCCCACCGCCCACGTGATGGTGGTGGCCTATGTCCAGCCCTTCGAGGATCCGCGCTACAACCCCTATGCCCGCAACGTGATCGTCGGGCCCAACGCCTTCGGGCGCGGGGGGGATGATCCGCAGCTTGATGGCAAGGAGGCGCTGCTGGCCGCTTTCGGCGGAGCGCTGCCGCCGGTGCTGTGGGACGGCATCAAGGAGGATGACGACACCGGCCTGCGCATTGCCGAGGGGGTGACGGGCTGGACGCTCAACCTCTCGAAGCCTGGCCAGAGCCTTGCCGAAGCCCAGCCCGGGCCGCTGGAGCTGACCCCGCTGGAAAGCTGGGCCTTCCCCGATGTCGGCGCGCCCGCCGAGCAGGAGGCGCGGCTGAAGTGAAGCGCGGCCTCGGCCTCCTTGCGCTCGCTTGCGCCACCTTCGGCGCCGCGCTGGCCGATGCGACGGTGCTGGAGCCGGCGCCGGTCAATGATGCGGCGATTATGGGCTCGGGTTTTCCCAAATCCTTAAGCGAATATGCCTTCTTTCAGGATGGGCGCAGGCAGGATCCGGGCGCGCGGGTTCACCCTTACGCGCTCAAGACGCCATTGTGGTCGGATGGGGCGGAGAAGCTGCGCTTCATCTACCTGCCCGCAGGCACGCAGCTTGCCGCCGATGGCGAGGGCCTGCTCAAGTTTCCGGTCGGCGCGGCGATCATCAAGACCTTTGCCTTTGGCGAAGGGGCCGAGCGCCGCCTGATCGAGACCCGCGTGCTGCTCCACCGCGCGGAAGGCTGGGTCGCGCTGCCCTATCGCTGGAACGCCGAACAGACCGATGCGACCCTAGCGCTGGCAGGCGGGCGGATCGATCTCACCACGCCGGCGGGGGAGGCGATCTCCTATGCCATCCCCAACAAGAACCAGTGCAAGACCTGCCATTCCAAGGACGGCGCGGTGATCCCGATCGGCCCCAAGGCGCGCAATCTCTCCGTCGAATGGCTGGGCGACATGAGCGCCAAGGGCGTGCTGGCGGGCGACATTGCGGGCGGCAATCGTCTGCCCGACTGGCGCACCCATGCGACCGGCCCCGCTGCGCCGCTGGCGCGCGCCTATCTCGATGTGAACTGCGCCCATTGCCACCAGCCGGGCGGGGGCGCGTCCAATTCGGGCCTCGATCTGCGCTGGGAGCAGCAGGACGCGCACGCGATCGGCATCGCCAAGCGCCCGGTCGCGGCGGGCCGCGGGGCTGGCGGACATGATTTCTCGGTCGTGCCGGGCGCGCCTGACGCATCGATCCTGCTCTACCGGATGGACAGCGCCGAACCGGGCATCGCCATGCCCGAACTCGGCAAATCGAGCGTCGACAAGGATGGCGTGGCCGTGGTGCGGCGCTGGATTGCGGAGATGAAATGAAAAAGTGGCTTGTGCGCGCAGGTTTAGCGCTTTTCGGCATCCTCCTGATCGCCTTCCTCGTGTTGCGCACGCCCGACACGGATGTCGCGGAGATGCGCGCGAAATACGGCGCTCCCCCGTCGCAATTCGTGGAGATCGGCGGCGGCGTCACCGTCCACCTGCGCGACGAGGGGCCGAAAGATGCGCCCGCGATCATGCTGCTCCACGGCTCCAATGCCGATCTCCACACCTGGCAGCCGTGGGTGGAGGCCTTGAAGGGCCAATACCGCGTGATCCGCTTCGATCAGGTCGGCCATGGCCTCACCGGGCCTGATCCGCAGGATGATTACTCCACCGCCAATTTCGTCGCCGATATCGGCGCGGTGGCGGACAAGCTGGGCCTTGAGCGCTTCGTGATCGGTGGCAATTCGATGGGGGGCAAGCACGCGCTTGCCTATGCCATCGCCCATCCCGAGCGGCTGACGGGCCTCGTGCTGGTCGACGGCAGCGGCGGGCCGATGCTCAAGCTCGCGAGCGACAAGAAGGAGGAGAAGAAGGGCGGCGGCAATATCGGCTTCACCATCGCGCGGATGCCGGGCCTCAATCGCATCGCCGAGCAGATCACCCCGCGCTTCCTCATCCAGCAGAGCCTCGAACAGAGCGTATCGGTGAAGTCGGTGGCGAGCGAGGCGGCGGTGGACCGCTACTGGGAAATGCTGCGCTATCCCGGCAACCGGCGGGCGACGCTCACGCGCTTCAGCCAGCCCTATGACCCGCTCGCTGCGCAGGACATTGCCGCGGTCAAGACCCCGACCCTGATCCTGTGGGGCGAGGAGGACCGCGTGATCCCGGTTGAGGCGGGATACTGGCTCGAAAAGACCATCCCAGGCAGCAAGCTGGTGGTCTATCCCAGGATCGGCCACCTGCCGCAGGAAGAGGCGGTGGAGGCGACGCTGGGCGATCTCACGCCGTGGCTCGCGGCCCATTCCGGCAGTCTGCCCGCGCGGTAAGACGCACCGTTTTGCGGGCCTATGGACGCGAGGGAAAAAACCTCGCTACACCTCTTCGCACCTGCACAGAAAAAGGGGACGCGGATTTGCGCAAACTCGGGATCATCGGCGGCATGAGCTGGGTGTCGACCGCCATGTATTATGACCGGATCAACCGCATCGTCCAGAAACGCGCCGCCCCGATGGCGTCTGCGCCGCTCCTCATCGAAAGCCTCGATTTCGCCCAGCTCTATGCCCTGCGCGAAGAGCGTGACTGGCAGCGCGCCGCGATTGTGCTCACCGAAAGCGCAAGGCGGTTGGAAGGGGCGGGGGCAGAAGCGCTGATCATCGGCGCCAATTCGATGCACCGCCTCTATGATGATGTCGCGGCGGCGGTGAACATCCCCATCCTCCACATCGCCGAATATGTCGGCATGGCGATCAAGCGCGCCGGCCACACCAACGCCGCCCTGATCGGCACCCGCAACGTCATGACCGAGAGCTTCTATCGCAAGCGTCTCGTCGCCCACGGGATCGATCTGCTGCCGCCGGAGATGGCCTTCGTCGAGATGCTCGACAAGATCATCTATGACGAGCTGATGGTGGGCAAGGTCACCCGCGAGGCGCAGCGCCAGATGAAGACCATCATCACCAACATGGCGCAGGACGGGGCGCAGGCGATTGTGCTCGCCTGCACCGAGCTTGATCTGGTGGTCGATGTCGATGCCAATGTCCTGCCGGTGTTCGACAGCACCCGCATCCATTGCGAGGCGGCGGCGAACTGGATTCTCGATCAGGAAGGGGTCCACTGAGCGCGCCCGGACAGCCGGATCCTGCCGGATCCCTGTGATTGAAATGATACAACGTTGCCGGAAAGTGCATGAATTACCGGCTCGTCCTTAAACTGAAACGTTCCGGCGCATGGCTGGGTTGCAAGGGGTGCAACCCCTTAACGTTGACGTTAGGGGCACGCTCGGAATTTGTCAGAGCGACAAGCGATGGCGGTTCCGGGTCTTCGGGTCGCACCGACAGGCCCTTGGGGCCGCCTCACCTTCCCCCCCAACACCGGTAGGCGGCCCCATATCTCCCCGCTTCCAGCCGCTGTTCATCCGCCCCTTTGTGCAGGGTTCCCGCTGTGTTCCGGTTGAGCGCTTTCCTGTCCTCACCTAAGCGCTTGTGAGATGACCCGCGCCCCCTACGCCGCCGATCCCGACGCCCATGGCCCCAGAGAATTCGGGCGAGAATCCTCCGCCGCGTCCGGCGAACAGCGCGGGCCGCGCAGCGCCTTCCAGCGTGACCGCGACCGCATCATCCATTCGATGAGCTTCCGGCGGCTGAAGGCCAAGACGCAGGTCTTCATCGCGCCCTTGGGCGATCACTATCGCACCCGCCTCACCCACAGCCTTGAAGTCGCGCAGATCGGCCGCGTGATTGCCCGCGCGCTGGGGCTGGACGAGGATCTGACCGAGGCCCTGTGCCTCTCGCATGATCTCGGCCACCCGCCTTTCGGTCATGCAGGCGAGGCGGCGCTCAGCGAGGCGATGGCGCGCCACGGCGGGTTCGATCACAATGCCCAGGCGCTGCGCACGGTGATGCGGATCGAATGTCCCTATCCCCAGCACGACGGGCTCAATCTCACATGGGATCTGCTAGAGGGCCTCGCCAAGCACAACGGCCCGGTGATCGCGCCGAACTGGGCGCTGGCCGAGCTCGACGAGGCCTTCCCGCTGATGCTCGGCACATGGCCCTCGCTTGAGGCGCAGGTGGCGGCGGTGGCGGATGACATCGCCTATGACAATCACGACATCGACGACGGGTTGCGCGCAGGGTTTCTCGAACTCGATGACCTGCTCACCCTCGATTTCGTCGCGGACCAGTGGCGTGCGGTCGAAAAGCGCTTCCCCAATGCCCCGCGCGAGCGCCTGCTGCGCGAGATGGTGCGGGATTCGATCGGGCTGATGGTGAACGATGTGCTCGAACATACGCGAGAACAGGTGAGGGGCCTGCGCTCGGTCGCCGAAGTGCGCGAGGCCGGGCGGCAGTTGGCCGGCTTCTCGCCCGCGATGGCCGCGCAGGAGCGGCGCCTCAAGTCCTTCATGTATGAACGGCTCTATTACCACCCCGAGCAAGTGGCTGCGGCAGAGCGCGCGCGCGATGTCGTCGCCCGGCTGTTTGCGGCCTATGCGCAGGACACCAGGCTGATGCCCGAGGACTGGCAGGCGCGGCTGCCCGCCGCCGATCCGGGCCGCGCGCGGGTGATCGCCGATTTCATCGCGGGGATGAGCGATCGCTTTGCGATGCAGGCCTGCACCGCGATCTATGGCGAACGGCCGGCGGGGCTGATCAATGTCTGAGGCAGGTTCTTCGGCTCGGGTCCCCGTCCGTGTGGCGCTGGTCGGCGCGACCGGTCTTGTCGGGCGCAAGGTGATCGAGATCGCGAGCCTTGGAGACGAGGCGCGCATCCTCGGCATTGCCCGGCGCGAGGCGCCGCTGCCGCCGGGTGCGCGGATGGAAATGTTCGTCGCCGAGCCGGACAAATGGGCCGAGGTGCTCGAAGCCGTGCGCCCGCGCGCGCTGATCTGTGCGCTGGGCACGACGCTGAAGAAAGCGGGCGGCGATCAATCGGCCTTCCGCGCGGTCGATTTCGATCTGGTGCTGAAAACGGCCGAGGCGGCCAAGGCGGCGGGCGTGCCCAACATGGTGCTGGTGAGCGCGGCGGGGGCCGATGCCCGCTCCAAGAGCTTCTACATGCGGGTGAAGGGCGAGGCCGAAGACGCCGTCTCGCGTGTGGGTTTCAAGCGGCTCGACATTCTCCATCCCGGCCTGCTGCGCGGCGAGCGGGTGGACGACCTGCGCTTTGCGGAGCGCGCCGCGATCATCGCTGCGCCGCTGATCGACCCGCTGCTGTCGGGCAAGTGGGAACGGTTCCGCTCGATCGATGCCGCGCTGGTGGCCGAGGCCGCGCTGGGCCTTGCGCTGCGGCGGGCGGGCGGGCGCTTTACCCATGATAACGAGGCGATGCGCCGCGCCGCGCGCGAATGGCGGCGGGTGCGCGAGACGGGGGAAGAGGCATGATCGACTGGAACGCGGTGTTCTCCATGGTCAATCTGCTCGCGCTGATCGCGTGGGTGGGGCTGATATTCATGCCGCGCTGGCCGGGGCTGCTTTCGGGCGTGCTCTATCTGGGCGTGGGCCTGCTGTGCCTGATCTATGCGACCGGGCTGATCGGGCTGCTCTCGGGCCTCATCCCCAACCCGCAGGGCGGTGGCGCGGATTTCACCACGATTGCCGGCGTGCGTTCGATCTTCGCCAGCGATCCGGGGGTGACGATCGGCTGGACGCATTATCTCGCCTTCGATCTCTTCGTCGGCCTGTGGATCGCGCGCGATGGCGATGCCAAGTCGATCTCGCGCTTCATTCAGGCGCCGGTGCTGCTTGCGACCTTCATGGCCGGGCCGCTGGGGCTGGGCCTGTGGCTGCTGATCCGCGAGCCTGCCGCGCGCAAACAGGGCCGGTTTCGCTAAATCGCAGGTAGACCGGCGCGGCCGCTTCCGCTTAACTCTCGCAAACGCTTTTGGGAGAGAGCACGGCCATGGCACGTAACGCCTTTCACGATCATCAGACCTTCGATGCGATCATGCACTTCTGGGCGAAGGAGCGGCCCGATGGACACGCCTTCGATCAGGACGGGCGGGTCACCACCTATGCCGAGGCCGATGATCTGACGCGGCGGCTGATCGCGCTGATGCAGGCGCGCGGCATTGCTGCGGGGGACCGGGTGGCGTGGCTCGGCAAGAACCGCGATATCTACTTCCTGCTCTATATCGCGGCGGCCCGCATGGGGGCGGTGATGGTGCCGATCGGCTGGCGGCTCGCCCCGCGCGAGATTGCCTATATCCTCACCGATACCGACGCGAAGCTCTTGTTTGCCGATGCCGATTTCGTCGATGTCGCGCATCAGGTGGCGGGCGATGTTCCGGCCAATCCCGAAGTGATCGAGGCCGAGGCTGCGCGCACTGCCGCGGCGGGCTTCGAGCCTGCCGACTATACCCCGCCCGGCCCGCATGATCCGGTGCTCCAGCTCTACACCTCGGGCACCACCGGCAATCCCAAGGGGGCGATGCTCTCGAACACCAATCTGCTGGGCCTGCGCAATGCGGGGGTTGCGGCGGGGCTCGATTGGCAGTTCTACGAGCCGGGTGACTGCATGCTGGTCGCCATGCCCTGCGCGCATATCGGCGGGACGGGGCTGGTGAATATCGCGGTGGCGAGCGGGGTGAGGAGCCTGGTGCAGGCGGAATTCTCCCCCGTCGGCGTGCTCGAAGCGATCGAGGCAGGCGCGACCCACATGTTCATCGTGCCGGCTGCCTTGCAGATGGTCGTCCAGCACCCGCGCGCGGCGACCACGGATTTCTCCAACCTCAAATATCTGATGTATGGCGCTGCGCCCATGCCGTTGGAATTGCTCAAGGAAGCGGTGCGCACCATGCCCACCACCAAGTTCCTGCAAGCCTACGGCATGACCGAAACCAGCGGCACGATCTCGATCCTCCCGCCCGAGGATCACTCCCTCGAAGGCAACCAGCGCATGCGCTCGGCGGGCAAGGCCTGCCCGGGCGTCGAGATCGAAGTGCGCGGGAGCGACAACAAAGAGGTGCCGCGCGGCGATATCGGCGAGGTCTGCATCCGCTCGCCCTCCAACACCGCGGGCTACTGGAAGCTGCCCGAAGCCACCGCCAAGACCATCGATCCCGACGGCTGGCTCCACACCGGCGATGCGGGCGTAATGGACGAGGACGGCTATGTCTACATCCAGGACCGCATCAAGGACATGATCATCTCGGGCGGCGAGAACGTCTATCCCGCAGAGGTGGAGAGCGCGATCTACGGCCACCCCGCCATCGCCGAGGTCGCGGTGATCGGCGTGCCGAGCGCCAAGTGGGGCGAGGAGGTGAAGGCCTGTGTCGTCGCCAAGCCGGGCATGGAAGTGGACGAGGCCGACGTCATCGCCTGGGCGCGCGAGCGGATCGCGGCCTTCAAGGCGCCCAAGAGCGTCGAGGTCATCCCGCTGATGCCGCGCAACGCCTCTGGCAAGATCCTGCGCCGCGAATTGCGCGCACCCTATTGGGAAGGGCAGGAGCGGCAGGTCTCCTGATGGCGAAGCAGCACGCGCCTGCCACCCTGCGCAACCGCGCAGCGATTGCCGATGTGCTGGCGCGCGAATTGCCGACGCAGGGCACGGTGCTTGAGATCGCAGCGGGGACGGGGGAGCACGCGGTGTTCTTCGCGGGCCATTTCCCCGCGCTCCACTGGCAGCCGAGTGATCCTTCAGCCGAGGCGCTGGCCTCGATCGCGGCCTACCGGGAGGATTACGCGGGCCGCAATCTCGGCCCGCCGCTGATGCTCGATGCCGCCGCACCCGAAAGCTGGCCGATCGAGCAGGCTGACGCGGTGGTGTGCATCAACATGGTCCATATCAGCCCGTGGGAAGCGACGCTTGGCCTGTTTTCCGGCGCGGCGCGGGTGCTGGGGGCGAGCGGCGGCCCGCTGGTGCTCTATGGCCCCTATATCGAGGCAGGCGTGGAAACCGCGCCCTCCAATCTCGACTTCGATGCCAGCCTCAAGTCGCGCAACCCCGCTTGGGGCCTGCGCGAGGCCGAGGCGCTGGACGCGGTTGCTGCCGGGCTGGGCATGGCCAGAAGCGCCCGATATGCGCTTCCGGCGAACAACATCATCCTCGTCTATAGAGCCGCTTAATCAATCGCGCGCTTGCCTGCGCGGCCGACCGACTTGATGTCGTCCCCCAGCCCGTCGACCGTGTTGCAGGCGGTGGTCGTGACAGTCAGGGCGGCGAGCGCCACGGCGAAAATCGTCTTGCGAATCATGAGAGGCTCCTTTCGTTCAAGGCTTCAACGCGCGAGGCTAGGCCCTTATTCCTGACCCGCGCGTGAAGCGCTGGCCAAACCCTTTGCGAGACGCCGTTCGCGCCATGCGATGATCACCCCTGCGGCAATGATCAGCGGCGCGCCGAGCCACAGGCTGGCGGGTGCGGCGCGGTCGAAGACGTAATAGCCATAGACGCTCGCCCACAGCAGCGAGGTGTAGTCCATCAGCAGGATCACCGCCGCCGAGCCGAACCGCAGCGAGGTGGTGAGTAGCATCTGCGCGCCCCCGCCGACCACTCCCATGCCGAGGATCAGCGCCCAGGTGAGCGGATCGTGGCTCGCCATCACGAAGGGCAGGGCCAGCGCGGCGACCGGGGTCGTCAGCGCGGCGAACCAGAAGACGATGCTCCACGGGTTTTCGGTGGTGTTGAGATCCTGCAACTGGAAGCTGATGAGCGCGACCATGAAGGGCGCGACGAGGCCCACCGCCACGCCTGCCAGCGTCACGCCTTCATGCGCGGTGCCGAAAGGCTGCATCACCACCAGCACGCCCGCAAAGCCGATCCCCACCGCGCCCCAGCGCCACGGGCCGATACGCTGGCCGAACAGGGCGATGGCGATCAGCACAGCAAAGATCGGCGCGGTAAAGCCCAGCGTCGTCGCTTCGGCCAGCGGCAGCAGCAGCACCGCGCCATAGGTGAAGATCATGCCGAACAGGCCCGAGGCCGCGCGCCGTCCGTGCGCCCCGAGGCGCTTGGTGCGCAGCAAGGCGATCCGGCCGGTGATGGCGAGCCCTGCGCCCAGCAGGATCATGGTGATGAGCTGGCGCCAGAAGATCAGCTCGATCAGATGCGCGCCGCGCTCCCCTGCGAGCTTCACCAGCATCGCCATCGTCGCCAGCGCGAAGGCGGCAAGCAGCCGCACGAACAGCGCGAGCAGCGGGCGGGGGCGGGCGATCGAGCCATCCATCGCCCGATGGCTTGGCCGAGGCGCGAGGCTTGTGCAAGCGCGCACAGCCCCTACATCAGCGCGCCATGAACCTGTTCGCGCAATTTGCCCTGCTCAGCGATGCCGCCCAGCTTGCCGCGGTGGGGGGCGCGTTCTGGGCCTTTGCTGCGCTGGCGATGCTGATGGAGCGCCGCCGCGCCCGCCGCCGCGATGTGGCACGGCTGGAGCAGGTGGGCTGGGTGCCGTGGACCGGCCTGTTCATGATCGCCGCGATCATCGGCGGCGGATGCCTGGCGATGAGCCTGCCGGTGGTGTTGGGGAGTTTGTAGAATTACCCCTCCGTCACGCGCCAGCGGCACGTGCCACCTCCCCATTGCTAGGCAACAGGGAGGGACTGAAGAAGCAACCTCTATCGACAGGTAACCGAACCCGAAGGGTCCGCAAGGCCGAACGGCCGCCGGCCGGTTAGGCCGAAAGATCCGGGCCGGAGGGCCCGGATCGGCGTGTCAGAGACACGCCTCCAAATAAGCCTGGTCAAACCCGAACTGACGCGCCTTTTCGAGCGTGTAGGGGCGCAGGCCCGAGGCGCGGAATTCGCCGAGGATCTTCCCGTCGTCTGTCTCGTCGAGATATTCGAACTTGAACAGCTCCTGCGTCACGATCACGTCGCCTTCCATCCCGATCACCTCGGTGATGTTCGTGGTGCGGCGCGAACCGTCGCGCAGACGCTTCACCTGCACGATCAGGTCGACCGATTCGGCGATCTGGCGGCTGATGGCTTCCTTGGGGATCTTGATGTCGCCCATCAGGATCATGTTCTCCATACGGCCAAGGCACTCGCGCGGGGAGTTGGCGTGGAGCGTACACATCGAGCCGTCGTGACCGGTGTTCATCGCGGCGAGGAGGTCGAAACACTCCGCGCCGCGGATTTCGCCCAGGATGATCCGGTCAGGACGCATACGCAGGGCGTTCTTCACGAGGTCGCCGATGGTGATCGCGCCCTGGCCTTCAAGGTTCGGCGGGCGGGTTTCGAGCGGCAGCCAGTGCGGCTGCTGCAAGCGCAGTTCCGCGGCGTCTTCGATGGTCAGCACGCGCTCGCCCGGGTCGATCATCTTCGACAGGGCGTTGAGCATTGTCGTCTTACCCGAACCGGTACCGCCCGAGATGACGATGTTCATCCGGCACGCGCCCGCGATCTTCAAGGCGGTGCACATCTTGTCCGACATCGAGCCGAAGTCGCGCAGCATATCGAGCGTGATCGGCTTTTCGGAAAACTTACGAATCGAGATCGCGGTGCCGCGCAGCGAAAGCGGCGGGACGATCACGTTCACGCGGCTGCCGTCCTTGAGGCGGGCGTCAGCCAGCGGCGTGGTCTGGTCGACGCGGCGGCCGACCTGGTTCACGATGCGCTGCGCGATCGAGAACAGGTGCTGTTCGTCGCGGAAGCGGATCGGGGCGAGCTGGAGCTTGCCCTTCTTTTCGATGTAGGTCTGATCCGGCCCGTTGACCATGATATCGGACACGTCGGGATCGTT
The DNA here is from genome assembly GCA_903934325.1 of uncultured Alphaproteobacteria bacterium. Lineage (GTDB taxonomy): Bacteria > Pseudomonadota > Alphaproteobacteria > Sphingomonadales > Sphingomonadaceae > Erythrobacter. Next base: position 60,490 of record CAIZNH010000044.1, read on the forward strand.
CAGCAGTTCTTCGAGCGGGCCGAAGCCCAGCAGCTCGTCGATCAGCACCTTTTCCAGCGCGAATTGCTCGCGGCGGTTGAGGGTGACCTTGAGCTCGGCCAGCACTTCGAGAATGATCGGGCGGAATTCCTCGGAGAGTTCCTCCTTGGACAGCGTCGCCGCCGCTTCGGGATCGACCCGTTCGAGCAGGCGCGGGAGCACCTGTTCCTTGATCTTGTGGACGCTGGCTTCAAAGCCGCCGACTTCCGAATTGCCTTCGTTGACCGAAGTCATGCGTTCGTTGAGGCGGTCCATCGCCTCTGCGCTGGAGGCTGGCCGCGACGGTGCGGCGGGGGCAGCGGACGGCGCCGGAGCGACGCGTTCGGCCGAGCCTTCGCCCGGGATCGGCGGGAATTGTTCGCCACCGCGCGGGGCGACGCCGGGGACGCCGGCCCCCTTCATCGGACGCGCGACCCCGAAAGCAGGCCTTGCGCCCGGCTTCAGTCCGCCAGCGTTGCCCTTCTTGCCGAATGCGCTCATTCCCAGCCCCCAAGGCTCATAAATCTGTTCCACCCGTCTTTCGCCATTGAAGCGAAGGGTATCTTCCGAAAAATGGTGAATATTGGGGAAAGCTTATTTTTTCCCTAAAGCCGTCAGGCTCGCCTGTGCGGCTGTATCAGACTGGTGCGCGCGGGCAGCCGAGGCATCGCTTGCGGCACGCAGGCCCTTGCCGAACAGGCACTAATGGCTAGAGCGGCACTCGGGCAGCAGAAGGGACGATAGGCCTATGTGCGGAATCATCGGGATTGTTGGCAGCGCCAGCGTGGCGGACCGGCTGGTCGATGGACTGAAGCGCATGGAATATCGCGGCTATGACAGCGCCGGGATCTGCACGCTGCACGATGGCGCGCTGGTGCGCCGCCGGGCGGAGGGCAAGCTCGCCAATCTGGCCGCGGTGCTGGCGGGCGATCCGGCCCCCGGCCTTGTCGGCATTGCGCATACCCGCTGGGCCACCCACGGCGCGCCGACTTCGGCCAATGCCCACCCCCATGCGACCGGCGAAGTGGCGATCGTCCACAATGGCATCATCGAGAACTACAAGGAATTGCGCGCAGAGCTCGCCGCCAAGGGCCGCAAGTTCGAGAGCGAGACCGATACCGAGATTGTCGCGCACCTGATCTCCGAAGAGGTGGAGAACGGCGCCGATCCGGAAACGGCCGTCCGCACTGTCCTGCCGCGCCTGCGCGGAGCCTTTGCGCTGGCGATTGCGTTCCGTCAGCACCCCGACCTTCTGATCGGCGCGCGTCTCGGCTCGCCGCTGGTGCTGGGCTATGGCCCCGAAGGCGCTGAGGCGGAGATGTATCTCGGCTCCGATGCGCTGGCGCTCGCCCCGCTGACCCAGCGCATCGCCTATCTCGAAGAGGGCGACTGGGTGGTGGTGCGCCGCGATTCCGCGCAGATCTACGATGCCGAGAACCGGCCCGTCACCCGCGAGATCCGCGCCTCGGGCGCTTCGGCGGCGGCGGTGGAGAAGGGCAATTACCGCCACTTCATGCAGAAGGAGATCTACGAGCAGCCCACCGTGGTGGCGCAGACGCTCGCCTCCTATCTGCGCCGCTCGGACAATTCCGTGGCGCTGCCGCAGATCGATTTCGACCTGTCGCAGATCCGCCGCCTCACCATCGTCGCCTGCGGCACCTCCTTCTATGCCGGGATGGTGGCGAAGTACTGGTTCGAGCAGTTCGCCCGCGTGCCGGTGGACATCGATGTGGCGTCCGAGTTCCGCTACCGCGAGCCGGTGCTGGAGGAGGGCGGCCTGGCGCTGTTCATCTCGCAGAGCGGCGAGACCGCCGATACGCTCGCCGCGCTGCGCCACTGCAAGGCCAATGGCCAGACCATCGCGGTGGTCGTCAACGTGCCCACCAGCACCATGGCGCGCGAGGCCGATCTGCTGCTGCCGACCCACGCCGGGCCGGAAATCGGCGTCGCCTCGACCAAGGCCTTCATCTGCCAGCTTGCCGTGCTCGCGGCGCTCGCGGCCCATATGGCGGTGAAGAAGGGCCGGCTGTCGCGCGAGCAGGAGGCGGAGATCGTCCACCACCTGCTCGAAGCGCCCGCTGCCCTCAACGCCGCGCTCGATCATGATGATGATATCGCAGCGATGGCGCACCTTATCGCGCCGGCCCGCGATGTGCTCTATCTCGGGCGCGGGCAGGACTATCCGCTGGCGCTGGAAGGCGCGCTGAAGCTGAAGGAAATCAGCTACATCCACGCCGAAGGCTATGCTGCGGGCGAGATGAAGCACGGGCCTATCGCCCTCATCGACGAAGCCGTGCCGGTGGTGGTGATCGCGCCGTCGGGCCCGCTGTTCGAAAAGACCGTCTCCAACATGGAGGAAGTGCGCGCGCGCGGCGGGCAGGTGGTGCTGATTTCCGATGGCAAGGGCCTCGCCGAAGCGGGCGAGGGCTGCATCGCGACGATCGAGATGCCGGTGGTCCACCCGCTGATCGCGCCGCTGGTCTATGCGATTCCCGTCCAGCTGCTGGCCTATCACGTGGCCCTGGTAAAAGGCACGGATGTCGACCAACCGCGCAATCTCGCCAAGTCGGTGACCGTTGAATAAGCCCTCAGGGTGCTGTTAACTATCGCCTTTCGGGATTAGCGGGGGAATTTACCGCAATCTAACCTTTGGCAGTTAAGGTTGCTCTTGTGACCGAACTGCCATCCCCCAATAGCGCCACCCGACCGGCTGATTTGCCGGTCTCGGCCGTGCTTGGCCTGTCGGACAAGGGCGATTACGACTGGGCGCGCCTGCGCGGTCTGCAATATCCCGCTCTTGCCAAGCTGGCCTTCTATCGCACCTTCACCCAGGCGATTCTCGCGGTGTTCGTGGCGCAGATCTTTGTCGCCGAGGTGGGCCTCATCGGCATGGGCCTGTGGATGGCGGTGATGGCGATCGTGCACTGGCACGGCACCCGAGTCGACCTTGCGCTGGCCGATGTCGACCGGCGTCGGGTCACCCGCGCGGAATTCATGCGGCAGGCCAACACTGCCGTGCTCTCGGCGCTCGTGTGGGGCGCAGCCATCGTCATCTTCCCCTTCTTCGGCGATCCCGGCGATCTGATGGCGATGCTGATGGTGGTCGCGATCCTCGTGTCGGGATCGGTGTTCTTCTACACTGCCGCGCCATTCGGGATTGTCTGCTTCATCGGCATCATCGGTGTGTCCACCGTGCTCCACTTCGCCTTTGCGGGCCTGTGGCTGGGAGCGGTGGGCGCGGTGCTGTTCACCATCGTCGCGCTGCTCGGCACGGTCGAGGTCGGGCGCACCTTCCTGACCGCGCGCTTCGCCGAAGCGGCCGTGGTGGAGAAGGAAGAGGTCGTCTCGCTGCTGCTGCGCGAGTTCGAGGAGAACGAGGCCGACTGGCTGTGGGAGATCGATACCACCCGCCGTCTGCGCTCGGTGTCGCCGCGCTTCGCCTATGCGCTGGGCCGTCCTCAGGTCGAGGTCGAGGGGATGCCGCTGCTCGAGCTGGTGGCGGGGCGCAACTGGGATACCGGGCAATTCCCGCCCAGCCTTCACGATCTGGCCGAGCGGCTCAAGAACCGCGAGAATTTCTCCAATATCCTCGTGCAGGTCTCGATCCTGGGCGAGGAGCGCTGGTGGGAGCTTTCGGGCACCCCGATCCGCGATGATCGCGGGCGCTTTATCGGTTTCCGCGGCGTCGGCTCGGATGTCACCGAACAGCGCAAGTCGTCGGAAAAGATCGCGTTCCTTGCGCGCTTCGATACGCTCACCCAGCTGCCCAACCGCCTGCAACTGACCGAGGGGCTGGGCGAGGCGCTGCGCTATGCCGAGCAGTGGCGCACGCGCTGCGCATTGCTGATGGTGGATCTCGACCGCTTCAAGTCGGTCAACGATTCGCTCGGCCACATGACCGGCGACAAGCTGCTGGCGCAGGTGTCGGCGCGGCTCAAATCGCTGATGGGCGAAAACCAGCTGTGCGGCCGTCTGGGCGGCGACGAATTCGCGATCGTGATCCGCGATCTCTCCAAGGCCGACGAGATCAACACGCTCGCCCGGCTGGTGATCGATCAGCTGTCCGAACCCTATCAGGTCGATCAGCACACGCTTTATGTCGGCGCCAGCGTCGGCTCGGCGATGGGTCCGCGTGACGGGCGCACGGTCGAGGAACTGATGCGCAACGCCGACCTTGCGCTCTACCGCGCCAAGGATGCGGGCGGGGGCGAGCATTGCCGCTTCGAGCCGATGCTCCACGCCTCCGCCGAGGAACGCCGCCAGCTCGAAGTCGCGCTGCGCAAGGCGCTGGGCCGCGACGAGATGGAGCTGCACTATCAGCCGGTGGTCGATTCGCGCAGCGAGACTGTGGTCAGCTTCGAGGCGCTGGTGCGCTGGAACAGCACCGATCACGGCTTTGTCAGCCCCGGCAAGTTCATCCCGCTGGCCGAGGATACCCGCCTGATCGTGCCGATCGGCAAGTGGGTGATGCGCAAGGCCTGCGAGGAAGCGCGCAACTGGCCCGAGCACGTCAAGGTCAAAGTCAACGTCTCGCCCGAACAGCTGCTCGAACCCGGCTTCCATCAGGAAGTGGTCGAAGCGCTGGCGGCGAGCGGCCTGCGCCCTGAACGGCTTGAAGTGGAAGTGACCGAGAGCATCTTCCTGCGCGATGCGAGCGTGGCCCGCAATGCGCTGGAACAGGTCATGGCGCTGGGCTGCTCGGTCGCGCTCGACGATTTCGGGACGGGCTATTCCTCGCTCGGTTACATCCGCAAGCTCAAGTTCTCGACCATCAAGGTCGATCGCACCTTCGTGCAGGGCGCGGCGCAGGGCAGTGCGGAAAGCCTTGCGATCATCAACGCGGTGGTCGCCATGGCCAAGAGCCTCGACATGACCACTACGGCAGAAGGCGTGGAAACCGCCGAGGAAGCCGAACTGATCCGCAACCTCGGCTGCGACAAGATCCAGGGCTATTACTTCGGCCGCCCGATGGCGAGCATCGAAGCGCAGCGCCTGTTCAACAACCCGCGCATCCTGCGGGCGTAGGGCTTACGCGCTGGCGAGCGCGCCGAGGATATTCTCAAACAAGCGCCGACCATCGGCCCCGCCAAGCGCGGCCACGGCAGCCGGTTCGATCGCGCGTTCGGGGTGCGGCATCATGCCCAGCACCCGGCCATTGGCGCTCAGCACCCCGGCAATATCGCGCGCCGAGCCATTGACGCTTTCCGCATAGCGGAAGGCAACGCGGCCTTCGCCTTCGAGCCGGTCGAGCGTCTCGGCATCGGCAAAGTAATTGCCATCGTGGTGGGCGACGGGGATGTGCAGGGTCTCGCCCCTCACAAAGCCGCTGGTGAACATCGTGTCGGTGTTCTCTGCCGTCAGCGCGACGGTGCGGCAGATGAAGCGCTGGCCGGCATTGCGCATCAGCGCGCCGGGCAGCAGGCGCGCTTCGGTGAGCACCTGGAAGCCGTTGCACACGCCGAGCACCGGCACGCCGCGCTCCGCTGCCGCGACGACTGCGCGCATGATCGGGCTTTGTGCGGCCATCGCGCCGGAACGCAGATAGTCGCCATAGGAAAAGCCGCCGGGCAGGGCGATGAGATCAAGCCCGTCAGGCAGATCGGCATCGCCGTGCCACACGCGGATGGCCTTCTGGCCCGAGACCGCCTCGAGGGCGCTTGCCATGTCCCGGTCGCAGTTGGAGCCCGGGAAGGTGATCACTGCGGCGCGGAAAGCCATGGCCTCAGGCTCCTTCGGTTGAGCCAGAAACTTCGATCGAGAAGTTCTCGATCACGGTGTTGGCGAGCAGCTTTTCGCACATCTGGGTGAGCGCGGCATGGTCGGTGCCGTCGGCGACATCGAGCTCGATCAGCCGGCCGATGCGCACGTCGCTGACTCCATCAAAGCCGAGGCCTTCGAGCGCATGGTGCACCGCGCGGCCCTGCGGGTCGAGCACGCCGGGCTTCAATCGGACAAGAACACGGACTTTCATGGGGCGGGACTCCTCGCCGGGCGCTTAGGGATCTGGGCGCCGCTATAGCGCGAAGCGGGCGGGGCGCAATCGCCCCGCGCGTGATTGTGCACCGCGCGCAAGGGGCCGGGGTTTGTCGCAGTCCGGTCGCATAGCGGGCAAACCTGTAACCTTGATGCAACATGCGCAAACATAGTGGCGCATCGGCGGGCTTGTGCGCTGCACAATTGCAAAGCCTTGTCGCAAATCTGCGCAGAAACTGCCAGCGGGGCGGCACCCGTTCCACTCTCCTTGTGATCATTCCGAAAGGGGCTTGTTCGATGTCTCAGCGTATCACTGCCATCCGCGCCGCATGGGCCGGTTCGACCATTCTGGCGGCGGCCTTCGCCTTTGCCGCACCTGCCGCAGCGCAGGATGCCGAAGCCACCGCCAGCGAAGAGGGCCAGCTGGCCACCATCATCGTCACCGCCAACCGCCGCGAGGAAAACCTCCAGGACGTCGCGGTTTCGGCCGAGATCCTCGATCAGCAGCGCATCGATACGATCTTCAGCGCCTCGGGCGATGTGACGGCGCTCGCCGGTTCGGTTCCGGGCCTCAATGTCGAAAGCTCGAACGGCCGTGTCGCCCCGCGCTTCTACATCCGCGGCCTCGGCAACACCGATTTCGATCTCGCCGCCTCGCAGCCGGTCTCGGTGCTGCTTGACGATGTCGTGATGGAGAACGTCACCCTCAAGAGCTTCCCGATCTTCGATGTCGAGCGCGTCGAAGTGCTGCGCGGCCCGCAGGGCACGCTGTTCGGCCGCAACACCCCGGCCGGGATCGTCAAGGTCGACAGCATCAAGCCGGGTCAGGAAATGGACGTGCGCGCCGGCCTGTCCTTTGCCAGCCTCGACACGATCACCCTGAGCGGCGCGGTCGGCGGACCGCTGATCGAAGACAAGCTTGCCTTCCGTGTCGCGACCCAGCTGCAGCGCCGCGGCGACTGGATCGACAACGGCTTCACCAACCAGAAGAACGTGCTGGGCAGCTTCACCGATTTCGCCATCCGTGGCCAGCTGCTGTTCACCCCGACCGAGCGCGCGAGCATCCTTGCCTCGGTCAACTTCCGCGATCTCGACGGCGCTTCGACCTTCTTCCGCGCCAACGTGCTCGGGCCGAACGACAACAACCTCAACGCCAATTATGATCGCGGCACCGTGTTCTACGATGGCGGCGGCGGCAACCGGGTGAACTACAAGCAGTTCGGCGCGACGCTGACTGCGGCCTACGAATTCGACGGCGCGACGCTCACCTCGATCACCAGCCGCTGGACCACTGATGGTTCGGGCCGCGGCGATATCGACGGCGGCTTCGGCGCGGTGTTCCTGCCGCGCATGGGCCCGGGCTTCATTCCCTTCCCGGCCGATACGCAGGATTCGATCGATCTCAAGCAGACCACGCAGGAAGTGCGCCTCGCCTCGAACGGCGATGGTGCGCTCAGCTGGCAGATCGGCGGCTTCTATTTCGACAGCGATTTCGACGTCACCACCGTCGGCTTCACCTTCCCGCCGCCGGCCACCGTCAACCACACCAACGAAGCCTGGGCGGCGTTCGGCCAGCTGTCCTACCAGCTCACCGACATGCTCAAGGTCACCGGCGGTCTGCGCTACACCGACGACCAGAAGGACTTCTTCGTGCGCACCGGCGCGCCGCAAGCGCGCAGCGTGGGTGACAGCCGCCTGAGCTGGGACCTCGCGGTGTTTGCCGATCTGTCGGATGATGCCAGCGTCTATGCCAAGGTCGCCAACGCCTTCCGCGCGCCGACCATCCAGGGCCGCGACGTCGCCTTCTTCGGTGCGCCCTCGATCGCGCAGTCGGAAAAGATCACCTCATGGGAAGCCGGCTTCAAGACCGAGCTGGCCGATCGCAAGGTGCGCCTCAACGGTGCGGTGTTCTACTACACTGTCGAAGATCCGCAGTTCACCGCTGTCGGCGGCGCGGGCAACCTCGTCCAGCTGATCAACGCCAACAAGGGCGAGGCCTACGGCTTCGAACTCGACAGCGCCTTCCAGATCACGCCCAACTTCCTTGTGACGCTGGGCATGGCCTACAACAACACCGAGATCCAGGATCCCAACCTTGCGGTGGGCATCTGTGCGCAGTGCAACGTGACCGATCCGACCCGCGTGATCGGCGGCAGCACCCGCGCGCTGATCGACGGCAATCCCTTCCCCAACGCGCCCGAGTGGAGCGGCGATTTCACCGCGCGCTACGGCATTCCGATGGGTGACAGCGGCGAGTTCTTCATCTTCACCGACTGGACCTACCTCGGCGAGACGAACTTCCTGCTTTACACCAGCCGCGAATTCAACGCCGGCAGCCGCATCGAAGGCGGCCTGCGCGTCGGCTATTCGGGCGGCAATGGCGAGTGGGAGCTGGCGGCCTTCGCCCGCAACATCACCAATGAAGACAACGTGTTGGGCGTGATCGATTTCAACAACAACACCGCCTTCGTCAACGAACCGCGCGTCATCGGCGTGTCGTTCAACGTCAACTACTGATCGCTCAGGCGACCAACAAAAAGGCCGGCAGGATCGCTCCTGCCGGCCTTTTTTGTTGCGCGTGCGGGGGGCTATTTGGCTTCCGGCACCACCGAGACCTGCACCGCGCCGCCTGCGGGCAACCATTTGGCGGCGGTCGCCTGAAGCTCTTCGGGCGTGATAGCGCGGATCAGATCGGGCGAGGCAAACCAGCGGTCGATCCGCGCCGGATCGCTCTGGGCTCTGGCGGCAAGGCCCATCCAGCCGCCCAGATCCTTCAGGGCATTGTCATAGTCCTCGAGCAGTGGGCGCCGCGCGCGTTCGATCATGTCGGCTGACGGCGGGGCATCGCGCAGGGAAGCGACCACCGCCTCGACCGCCGCGCGCGCCTTGTCGGCCTGCGCGACATCGACCGAGACCGAGAGCGTGAAGGTGCCGAAGTCCCGGTAGATGCGGCTGTTGGAGGCTCCGGCCGAGGGCGAATAGGCCTGCCCCAGTTCCTCGCGCAGCTTTTCGGTCAGCGCGATGCGGGCAACCCGGGCGAGCAGCCCGAGCCGCAGGGTCTGGGCGAGATCGCTGTCGTCGGTGGTGGGCCAGGTCCATTGCAGTTGCGCCTGATCGGCCTCGCCCTTGTGGGTGATGGTGCGCGGGGCCCGGGTGGCGGTGAAGGGGCGGGTGCGCGCCCCCTCGCGCGGCAGGAATTCGGCCTCGCGCATCGGCAGCGCGCCGAGCGTTGCAGCCACGGCGTCAATCGCGGCCTGTTCGTCGAAATCGCCCACCAGCGCCAGCTCGATCGCGCCCTTGGTGAGCCGGTCGCCGATGGCATCCCGCAAGGACGCATAGTTCAGCGCGAGGAAGGCTTCCTTCGGCTGGAGCGTGAAGCGCGGATCATTGTCCGACAGGATGCCGCCGAGCGCCGATCCCAGCGCACGGCCGGGGGTGGAATCGAGCGTGGCGAAGTAATTGTCGAGCCCCTTGCGGAACCGCTCCTCGCCTTCGGGGCGATAGCCCGGATCGGTGAGGGTCGCAGCGAGGACCTGCATCTGGAGGGCGAGATCGCGCTTGGTGATATTGCCCGAGGTGGTGAAGGCATCCGCCGCGCTGGCGATGCCGAAGCCGACCGAGCGGCCCGCGAGCACGCTCGAAAGCTCGTCGCGGCTGTGCTTGCCGAGCCCGCCCAATGCGAGCGAATCGACCAGCGCTACGCGCATCGGCGCTTCGCTGGTGTTCATCAGATCGCCCCCGTCCACCGCGAGGGTGAAGGCAATGCGGTCCTCGCGCAGGGTGGTCTGTTTGAGGGTCAGGCGCACGCCATTGGCAAAGCGGATCTGGCGCAGGCCAAGGCGCGGTTCGGTGGTGTCCGCGGCAATCGTGCCGGACGCGCCGAAGTCCTGATAGGCAAAGGCCAGCGGGCCGCTGTCGGCAGGCGCGGCGATGGGCAGGGCCATGGCCTCGGCATAGGCACTGCGCAGGGCCGCCTCGCCGCCCGCAGGCGCGGTGCGGCCGGTGAAGCGGATCAGCGAATCATCCAATGGCACGGCATCGGCCTTGACCGCGTTCCACACGGCTTGCGGCGTGAGCGTGGGGGCAATCCGCTCGAACTCGGCGAGCTGCCATTGCGGGGTGGTGGGCACCCGCTCGTCGCTGGCGAGCGCGAGGGCGGCGCCCATGAAGGCGGAATGGCTGCGGGTCTCGGCTGCCTTGGCCGCGTCCTCATATCCGCTGCGCAGATTGGCGAGCTGTTCGTCGAGTTCCGCGCGGGTGAAGCCATAGGTCAGCGCCTCGTTGACGCTGCGGACGGCGGCGAGCACGCCCTTCTTCCATTCGCCATCGGCGCTATCGACGCTGATACTGGTGACCTGCGCATCCTCGAAGATGTCGCCCGTGCCGAAGCTCGCGCTGCGGAACGGCGCATCGCTGCCGATGGCAAGCCGCACGAGGCGGCGGTTGATGATGCCATAGCCGATCCGGCGGATGAGCGAGGCCTCGCGGTTGGCGATGGTGTCGGGCTCGTCGCGCCACGGGGCGAAGCGATTGATGGTGACGCTCTCGGACAGGGCCGGATCGAGATAGATGTCGGTGCGGCCCTTGGCGCCTGTGTCGATCGGCCCGGCAACCGGCTTGGTGGGCGCAGGCGCTGCGGCCCAATCGGCAAAGCGCGCGTTGATCGCTGCCTCGACGGTCTCGACCGGGAAGTCGCCCACGACGACGACGGTGGTATTGGCCGGCACATAGGTGCGGCTGTAGAGACCGCGGATGCGATCCGCCCCGGCGTTCTCCAGCACCTCCAGCGTGCCGATCGGCAGGCGGCTGGCATAGCGCGCCTCGGGGGCGAGGAAGGCGACATTGTCCTCGTAATTGCGCTGCTGGTAGCCCGCGCGGTCACGCCTTTCGGCCAGGATCACGCCGCGCTCGCGCGTAACGGCGTCCTGCGAGATCGTCAGCTCGCTCGCGGTTTCGCGCATCAGCATCAGCGCGGTGCCCAGCAGGGCCTCGTCATTGCGCGGCAGGTTGAGCATGTAGGTGATCGCCTCGAAGCCGGTCGAGGCGTTGGTATCCGCCCCGAAGGCCAGCCCCTCGCGTTCGAGCAGCTTCACCATCTCGCCCTCGGGAATCCCCTTCGATCCGTTGAAGGCCATGTGTTCGAGAAAGTGCGAGAGGCCGCGCTCGTCATCGTTTTCCGCAAGGCTCCCGGAATCGATCCGCATCCGCACCATCGCCGTGCCCTGCGGGGTGGCGTTGCGGCGGATGATGTAGCGCATCCCGTTGGCGAGCCGCCCGTAGACGTAGGATTGATCCGCCGGGACATCGCTCTTCTCGAAGGCCCAGACCGGCGCGGGCGCGGCTTCGGCGCTGGCCGTTGCAGCCGCAGGGGCCGCCTCCTGCGCGGCAAGCGCGGTGGTGAGCGCCAGCGGCGAGAGGGCGAGCAGGAGCCCGGCAGAGAGCGCGCGGAAATGGGGCATCATGGCAGGCAGGGTATCCCGTAAAGAGGGTGTCGGACGCGGCAGACTAGCGCAATGCCGCAAGCTGTCAGCCCCGCATTGCGACAAAGCTGTCAGCGCTTGGGGAGAGGGGCGATGACGTCGGCCGGCAGGCACGGCGGATTGGCGGCGGCCCAGTCGATCTCCGCTACCGCCGGCACCGGCTTCAGCCCGCCCCACGGCTCGCCCATTTCGCCCGGGCTGTAAGACAGGATCGCCATCGAGTTGTCGAAATCGCCAAGCCGGGCATTGTCGCGCTCGGCCTTTTCCGGCGGGATCTCCAGCTGCTCCACCCGGTTCCCGCGCACAAGGCGCAGCGTCCGGTCGTCCTTGCGCAGCTCCATCATGCGATAATAGGTCTCGCCATAGAGCATGGTGTCGAACACGGAGTTGAAGCCCCAATCGGCCACTTCGGTGCCCTGCGGCAGGCGCACCGTGGTGACGTGGCAGGTGTAATCGGGGGCCTGATAGAAGGGGATCGCGCCCGCGCCGGTTTCGCTGCGCTGGCGCCGGCCGGGCGGATTGAAGCCGCCGCCGGGCAGGCGGTAATAGCGCCCCTGCGCGCCTTCCTTTTCCCATTCCACCGGCCCTGCGCCGGTGATGGTGAGGATCGCTGCCTGGGTCGCGCGGTCATAGCGATACTTGACCGTGTCGATCCGGTCCCATGTCGATGAGCCGGTCAGCTGGCTCTTGAACGCCGTTTCCAGCTGGGCCGCGCTGACCGAGGAGAATTGCAGGTGCTGCCCCAGCCCCTCGGCCCCGCGCCGCACCGTGGTGAGACTGATCGTGGCGGGCGTATCGAAGCCGGCGCGGGCGTCGATATCGAACAGCTCCATCACCTGCGGCAGGGCAAAGGGCTTGTCCGCCAGCCGTTCGAGCGCGGTGCCCTTGGCCGACAGCGGCAGCACCCATTGATAGGGCAGGAACGGCTCAGCCCGCGCTTCGATCACATCGGGCAGGGTCCCGTCGAGCCACAGCGTCTTGCCGCCCACCTTGGCGCGCACCAGCACGTGATCGAACATGCCCGGGTTGGCGAGCCGCTGGTCGAGCCCGTCGGTCGAGGCGGAATTGTTGACCAGCACAGCTTCGGCCGGGATGCCGAGTTCCGCCAGCAGCGCCAGCAGCATCACGGTCTTGCCCTTGCAGTCGCCGTAGCGCCGCTCCCATGTTTCGTCGGCACTGGCGGGCGTGAAATTGCCGCCGTTCAGCCCGACATAGACGTAGCGCACCTGCTGCTGCACCAGTTCGAGCGCGGCCTGCGCCTGCTTGACCGGATCGGGCGTGGAAGCGCGAATGGCCGCGGCTTCCTCGCGCAGCGGCGAATTGGGGGCGAGGGTGGATGCTGCGGCAAACAGGGTGTGGAACCGGCGCGAGACCGCCTGCCAGTCGGCAAAGTCCGAAAACTCGACGATCCGCGCCCATTCATAGCGCGGCGGGGCATCGCGCGGCGGGGTGAGCGGGGCGGGGTTGTCGACCGTGATGACGATGCGATTGGGCTCGCGCTTGACCAGCGGCGCCAGATCGGGGGTGATGAGGGTGCGCGGCGCCTGCCCGTCCTCCCACGACAGATCGAGCTTGTAGCGTCCGGGCGGCGGGCTTGGCCCCATGAACAGGAGCCCGTGGCTCGCCTCGCGCAGGGTCGCATCGTGCAAGGGGACGGAGTATTCGACCTCCAGATCATCGCCCACGCGCAGATCCGGCACGCGCAGCACCGCGGTGAGCATCCCGTCGAGCATCGCGGCTTCGAGCTGGTCTTCGCGGCGCAGGATTTCAAAGCCGGCCTTGGCGAGCACGTCGATCATCTGACCGCGGCGGTGGATCACCACCTTGTGCACCCGCGCCTCGCCCGCAGCCGGGTTCCAGCCGATCGCGATATTGCCGATTTCCAGCGCTTGCGGCTGGAGCACGCGGATCATCTGGCTGCTGAAAAGCTCGTGCCCGGTCGCAGTGAGGCGAACGAAGCTCGCCTGCCGCCGCAGGAAGGTTGTCCCTTGCGTATCGAGCGGCACGTCGAGCGGCTCGGAGAGGGTCGCCCACGTTGGGGCGGGGGCAACCGCGATGGCCTGCTGGGTCTGTGCCAAAGCAAGGCCCGACTGGGCCAGAAGCCCTGCCACCACCGCGGATTTCCAATACATGCAAACGCCCCCATGCTGGTCCGTCGGCAGGGCGGATAATGCCGCAGCGACAAGGACTTCGGTCAACCTATGCGAGGATCGCGAGGCTGTGAAGGGGGCTAATTCTGTTCGGGATTACTTCTTGAGCGGCGGGGGGCCACGCAGGCGCGAGCGGGCGTGCGACAGGTCGAACACCTCGCCCGGGCCATTGTCTTCCGCGCCCAGCAGGCCGAGGCGGCGGGCGACTTCGCGGTACGCCTCCTCCTCGCCGCCCAGATCGCGGCGGAAGCGGTCCTTGTCGAGCTTTTCGCCGGTCGCCATGTCCCACAGGCGGCAGCCATCCGGGCTGATCTCGTCAGCCAGGATTACGCGGCTGTAATCGCCATCGTAAAGTCGGCCGAATTCGAGCTTGAAGTCGACGAGGCGGATGTCGATCGCCGCGAACATCCCGCACAGGAAATCATTGATGCGGATCGCCATCGAGGACATGTCATGCATCTCCTCGTTGCTGCACCAGTTGAAGCAGGCGATGTGCTCTTCGGCCACCAGCGGATCGCCGAGCGCATCGTCCTTGTAGTAATATTCGATCAGCGTGTGCGGCAGCGGTTCGCCTTCGGGGATGCCGAGGCGCTTGGAGATGGAACCGGCTGCGACATTGCGCACCACCACTTCCAGCGGAATGATCTCGACCTGCCGGATCAGCTGCTCGCGCATGTTGAGGCGGCGGATGAAGTGGGTCGGGATGCCGATATGGCCGAGGCGGGTGAAGACATGCTCGCTGATGCGATTATTGATCACGCCCTTGCCCGCGATCGTGCCCTTCTTCTCGGCGTTGAAGGCGGTGGCATCATCCTTGAAATACTGGATGAGCGTGCCCGGCTCCGGGCCTTCGTAGAGGATCTTGGCCTTGCCTTCGTAGATCTTGGTGCGGCGGGACATCGGCACTTTCCCTTTGGGCGGTTGGCCCTTTTCAGCGAATGGTGCCCGAGGGCGGATTTGAACCACCGACACGCGGATTTTCAATCCGCTGCTCTACCCCTGAGCTACTCGGGCATTCGCTGCGAGCGACGGGATGAAGCCTTGCGGCTGCCCCGGCGAGCAAATGAGAGCGGCCCTATGGCGAAGGCGGCGGGGGTTGGCAAGGGGGATTTGTGGAAAGCGCGAGAGGAATATTGCGCTGCGCTCAATCCTGCTCGCGCCAATCCTCGCGGGCGAGTTCCTCGGGATCGGCGGGAGGGCCGGGAACCGCATAGGAATCGGAGAACCAGCGCGCCAGATCGCGATCCTTGCAGCGCTGCGAGCAGAAGGGGGTGAAGGCCTCGCTGCGGGCCTTGCGGCAAATGGGGCAGGTGCGGGATTTGGTCATGCCGCCACGATCTGCGCGCTCGGCGCTTCGAGTGCAAGGCCGGGATCGCTCTCCACGCGCACCTCGCGGCCCGTGCGGCGGGTGAGCTCGGCGAGCCATTCGGGCTTCAATTTGGCTTTCAGCGCCGGATGCACCCGCAATTCGAGCACCGGGCCGTGGCCTTGCGCCTGTTCCGCCACCCGCAGGGCGTGGCGCGCGCACATGCCGGTGCGCGAAGTCGCGAATCGGTGCAGCAGCGAGGGGCCTTCCAGCCGCGCGACCAGTTGCACGAAGCCGAAGCCGTTCATCGCGGTGCGTTCATGCGGCCAGTCGGCCAGCTCCACGTCGAGCGCGGCGTCCACCGCCTTGCGCTCTGCCTTGTCCTGAATGGTCGGGAAGTCGATGCCGATATTGCCGCCGATATCGAACCAGCGCAGCGCCTGCCCGATGGCGGGGATGGCGGCCAGCGCCAGATCGCGGGGGCTGCCGTTGCCGTCGATGTCGATCACCGTCATCGCAGGCGTGGTGCTGACAAGGATGCTGCCGCCCGCAAAGGCGATCTCGCCCGCGCTGGCGGCGTGCCACACCTCGTCCCACAGCCCGGCGGGAAAGCGGTGCAGGGTTTGGCCTTCGGGGAAGGCGGAGACCGGCGCATCGCTGCCCGCCACCCGCGCCTGCGCCCGCTTCAACCGCCCGCGTTCGGCAATGGGTGCGCGGGTGATCACGCAGTCGAGCTGCTGGCCCTCGGTCACATTGGCGGGCAGGTGGTCAACCAGCGCCTCTGCGCCATTGTCCAGCCGCACAATCCCGCGCCGCTTTCCGCCAAGTTTGGTGACAAGCTGGGACGAGACCCGCGCCCCGACGACCAGTTCACCCGGCCATTGGATGCGGGCGGCGAGCACATTGTCGCCTTCGACCAGCAACGCGCGGGTCTCGCCGATGCCGTGCTCGATCAGCCACTCAGCCAATGGAGAAACCCGCTCCCTTGAGCAGCGCGCGGGTGTGATAGAGCGGCAGGCCCATCACGCCCGAATGGCTGCCCCTGATCCACGCGATGAGGCCCTCGGCAGCGCCCTGAATGGCATAGCCGCCGGCCTTGCCCTGCCATTCGCCGCCAGCGAGATAGGCGGCGATTTCCTCTGGCGAGAGGCGCTTGAAGCACACCACGGTTTCATCGAGCCGCTCGCGCAAACTGCCGTCGGGCGCGCGCAGGACGACGCTGGAGAGCACCTGATGCCGCCGCCCGCTCATCAGTTCGAGACAGGCGCGCGCTTCATCCTCGGTCTCGGTCTTGGGCAGGATGCGGCGGCCGACCGCGACCACGGTATCGCCCGCCAGCACGAAGCCGGGCGTCTCCACCGCAGACGCCTTCTCGCGGCCCATGCGAAGGGCATAGGCGCGGGGCAGTTCACCCTTGAGCGGGGTCTCGTCGATATCGGCTGGCACCACGGCGTCAGGCGCAAGACCCAGCCGCGCGAGCAATTCGCGCCGCCGGGGCGAGGCTGATGCCAAGGTTAGATGGTGAGAGCCCATGTGGCGGGCCCGTGGCCCTTATTGCGGGCCGGGGCCGCCGCGACCCGGCATGAAGCGATAGGTGATGCGCGCCTTGGTGAGATCGTAAGGCGTCAGCTCGCACAGCACCTCGTCACCCACCAGCACGCGGATGCGGTTCTTGCGCATCTTTCCTGCGGTGTGGCCGAGCACTTCATGGCCGTTTTCAAGCTCCACCCGGAACATCGCATTGGGCAGCAATTCAACCACGCGCCCGCGCATTTCGAGGAGTTCTTCCTTGGCCATGAAATTCCTTTGTGTGTGCAGTGTGTCTATGACGCGGCGCACAATACGCCGGTCGAAATTCAAGCGCGCTTTAGCGATGCGGGAACCAAAAGGGAAGGCTCCAGCTTTAAGGGCCGCGCGATGTCTGATTCGGGGCCTGATTTCGGGCGACATATGCAGGGTTTGCGGACGCACCGCGTTCCTGCCCCGAACACCCGGGACCGGTAACAGCCGGCCCGAGACGATTTTTATGATTTGAAGGGACACCATGAACCTCTCGCCGCTCTCCCGCGCTCTCTTGCGCGCCGGCACCTGCGCTGCCAGCCTTGCTGTTGCCATGCCGGTGCTCGCCAGCGCCAACACCGCCCTTGGCGAGACGACCCAGCCCCAGCCGGTGGCCGTCCCGCAGCCGACGGCGGACGAAGAGCCTGACAGCGCCAGCGGCACGGCTGTCTCCGGCGACCAGATCATCGTCAGCGGCAAGCGTATCCGCGGCCAGCTGCTGGTCGAACAGGCCCCGCTGCTCCAGCTCGATGAAGCCGCGATTGCCGCCGAGGGCGTGACCTCGATCACCGATCTCATCGCCCAGATCAGCGCGCAGACCGGCTCGGCCCGCGGCCGCGGCGGCGGCGGCATGCCGGTGATCCTGGTGAACGGCATCCGCATCGGTTCCTTCCGCGAATTCGCCTCCTATCCGCCCGAGGCGCTCGCGCGGGTCGAGGTGTTCCCTGAAGAAGTCGCCCAGCGCTTCGGCTTTCCGCCTGATCGCCGCGTCATCAACCTGATCCTCAAGGAAAACTACTCCAACCGCGAAGTCGAGCTGGAGTTCGAGACCCCTTCGCGCGGGGGCCTTACCCGCACCGAGCAGGATTTCGGCACGCTGCGCATTGCCGATGGCGGGCGCTTCAACGTCGATTTCGAGATCAGCGATTCCTCGCTGCTGACCGAAGACGAGCGCGATGTGCGCCAGACGCCGGGTTCGGTCTCCACCGTGCCGGGCGATCCGGCGCAGGCCGAATATCGCAGCCTTGCTGCCGACACCTTCGGGCTTGAAGGCAATGTCAGCTGGGCCAAGGCCTATATCGAAAGCGGCACGGCGCTGAGCGCCAACCTGAATTACCAGCGCAACGAAACCCGCAGCCTCGACGGTCTCAACACCGTGGTGCTGACGAGCAATCCGGCGGTGCCGGGCATCACCCGCACCTTCGGCGAGGACACGCCGCTCGCACGCCGCAACTCCACCGATCGCTTCTCGACCGCGGGATCGCTGACCAAGCCGGTCAATTCCTTCCGCCTCACCACCACTTTCGATGCCTCGCTGACCGAGAGCGAGACCGAGATCGACCGCCGCTTCGACACGCGCGGGCTCGTCAATGCCGCGCTCGCCGGCACGCTTTCGCCCACCGGCCCGCTGCCGACCGATGCCGATGCCGGCTTCGATATCGCCCGCAGCCGCAACATCACCGGCCAGTCGCGCACCACGCTCGAAGGGCCGCTGGGCGAGCTTCCGGCAGGCGAAGTGCTGGCGACCTTCGATGCCGGACTCGACTGGCAGCAGATCGAGAGCAGCGACACCCGCAGCAATCAGAACGTCACCCTGACGCGCCGTAACCTTTCGACCGGCGCCAATGTGGTGATCCCGATCACCAGCCGCCGTGCGGGCGTGGCCGATGCGCTGGGCACCTTCACGCTCAACCTGCAGGCGGGGATCGAGGATCTCAGCGATTTCGGCGTGCTGGGGAACTGGAACGCGGGGCTCAACTGGTCGCCGGTTGACGGACTGGACCTGTCGGCCACCTATATCTTCCGCGAGGTTGCACCGGGTCTGGGCGCGCTGGGCAATCCGGTGATCACCAATTTCAACGTGCCGGTGTTCGATTTCACGCGCGGCGAGACGGTGCTGGCCGATGTCACCACCGGCGGCAATCCCGCGCTTCCGGCGGAAACGCAGCGCGACTGGAAGTTTGCCGCCAACTGGTCGCTGCCGTTCTGGGAAAACACCCGTCTGACTGTGGAGTATATCCGCAACCGTTCGGACAATGTGGTGAGCGCCTTCCCGCAGATCACGCCCGAGATCGAGGCGGCCTTCCCGGGCCGTGTCACCCGCGATGCGACGGGCCGCCTGACCGCGGTTGACCGGCGTTCGGTGAGCTTTGCCGAGACGCGGGCAAACCGGGTGCAGTTCATCTTCTCGACCAATGGCAGCATCGGCGCACCGGCTGGCGGCGGCTTTGGCGGTCCCGGGGGCGGCCCCGGCGGTGGCGGCTTTGGTGGCGGTCGTCCGGCGGGCGCGGGCGGGCCTCCTGCGGGCGCAGCGCCGGCAGCAGCGACCCCGGCTCCGCCGACGACTGGCGCAGCTCCTGCGGCAGGTGCAGCGCCTGCGGGCGGCCCGCCGCGCTTCGGTGCCGGCGGTATGCCGAGCCCCGAGCAGCGCGAGCAGTTCATGGCCTTCCGCACCCGGCTGTGCGCCGATGATGGCCTCGCCTTCCTCGAAAAGCTGGTCGCCGCGATTGACAGCGGCGCGGACCTTTCGGCCGAATTCCCGGGGATCGACCCGTCGCGCTTCGCGCCGATGCTGTCGCGCCTGCGGGGCGAGGACGGCAAGGTCGATCCGGCCCGTCTGGCAAGTTTCCGCACCCGCATCTGCAGCTTCGATCCGTCGATGATGATGGGCGGCGGCGCACCGGGCGGGGCACCGGCTGGCAGCGGCGCTCCGGCCAGAGCACCCGGCGGCGCGCCGGGCAGTGCGCCTGCGGCCAATCCGCAGCTTGCCGCTTTCCGCGAGCGGGCTTGCGGCCCTGACGGCACCAAGGCGATTGCCGAGCTGATCGGCAAGATCGAGCGCGGCGAGGATGTCTCGGCCGAGATGCCCGGCGTCGATCCGGCCTTCATCAAGATGGCGATCGATCGTTCGCGCGCGCCCGATGGCACGATCCCGCCCGAAGCGCTGGCCCAGTTCCAGCAGCGCTTCTGCGCGATGATGCCCGCTCCTGCACAGGCAGGCGGCGCGCCTGCTGCTGGCGGCGGCGCTCCGGCGGGCGGGCCTCCGGCCTTCAACCCGCTGGCGGGCGGCCGCAACATGCAGGGCTTCCGCTACTTCGTGAACCTCACACATGCGATCGAGCTCGACAACGAGATCCTGATCGCCAACGGCCTCAATCCGCTCGACCAGCTTGACGGTCAGGCGACCGGCGCCTTCGGCCTGCCGCGCCATTCGAGCCGGCTTGAAGCGGGTCTGTTCGGCAAGGGCGTGGGCTTCCGCCTTTCGGGCATCTACACCGGCACCACCCGCATCGACGGTTCGGGCCTGCCGGGCAGCACCGATCTGTTCTTCGACGACATCGTCACCTTCAACCTGCGCATCTTCGCCAATATCGGCGAGATCACCGGCAAGAACGAAGGCTTCCTGAAGGACACCCGCGTGTCCCTGCGCGCCGACAACCTGTTCGATGCCCAGCGCCGCGTGCGGGACGAGGCCGGCAACACGCCGATCAACTACCAGCCCTTCCTGATCGATCCGATCGGGCTCTATGTTGGGCTGGACTTCCGGAAGCTGTTCTAGGGCCTGCGCCCGCGCATCAGTCGAGGCTGGTGCGCGGGAACATCCATTGATGGCTGGGTGCGGGCGCGAAGGGCTGCCATTGTCCCTCGGCCTGCGCCAGCCGGTCGGCAATGGCGACCATCACGCTCGGGTTGACGCCGAGGCCGCAATGGCTGGCGTGGACTTCGATATTCTCGGTCGGGTGGCCGCCGCTCGCCTTGTCGGGGTGCTGCACCGAGCCGCGCCAGTGGACGATCCCGTCGGTGCGGGTGAAGACCGAGGTGGTCGGCACCGGCGGGGCCTGATCGAGCCCGCGGAACCGCCCGCCCTGCATCGGCTCGGGCTCCTTGCCGTTGAGAAACTCGAACAGGCGCGCGGCATTGGTGTGGCCGCGATCATCCGAAATCGGACTGCCGAGGCTGATCACCAGCCGCACCTTTTCGGGATGGAGCTTGGCAAGCTCGCGCGCCAGCACCCCGCCAAGGCTCCAGCCGACCAGCGAGACCTTGCGCCCGCTTGTGTCGAACAGCCCGGTGAGCTGCTTCTCCAGCCGTATCAGCAGCGCATTGTCGACCTTGATGTTGCGCCCCGAGGCCCAGCCATGCGCGTCATAGCCGAGCCGGCTGAGCACGCCGCGCATCGGCACGGTCGAGGAATTCGACGCCATGAAACCCGGCAGGGTCATCACCGCATGGCCATCACCCTTGGGTAGGGCAGCCATCAGCGGGCGCGCCGCATAGAACAGGCCAAGCTCGAACATCGCGCGGCCTTCCGCCAGCGTCCAGAAGCGGTGCGGCGGCTCTGCGGCCC
Source organism: uncultured Alphaproteobacteria bacterium (assembly GCA_903934325.1). Classification (GTDB taxonomy): domain Bacteria; phylum Pseudomonadota; class Alphaproteobacteria; order Sphingomonadales; family Sphingomonadaceae; genus Erythrobacter. The sequence goes on from CAIZNH010000044.1 coordinate 81,544, forward strand.
GATCCGGCCCGTGTGTCATAGCGATGCTGGCCATCATTGTTTCTCCTGGGATTTGCGACCCGTCTTCGCGGGCTGTTTTCTGGTTTTCTTGGGAGCGGCGGGTTCGGGCGAAGCCACGCCCCGCGCGGCGGCCAGCAGGTCGTCGAACGAGTCCTGCAAGCACTGCGAATAGAATTCGGGATCGGGCAGGATGTCCCGGCAGGCGGTGAAGCTGATATAGGCTTCATCGACATAGGACTGCACGACATGGGCAAGGCCGAGGCCGTCGGTCAGGCAGATCAGCGAGAGCGACATGGATTCCAGCCGCGCGCCGCTCGAATAGATGTGCACCGGCGGACCGGGCACGTTGGTCACCACCGTATTGAACGGCATCGCCAGCCGGTGCGCGAGGCTCACCCGGCTGAACAATTGCGCCCCCAGCGCCATGTAGAACAGCGGGTTGACCTTGCTCACCTCGGTCATCCGCCGCGCGCTCAGCGCGTTGGTCATCGCCTTGGAATTGTTGGTCTGGCTGTAGACATAGGCGAGCCGTTCGGCCGGATCGGCAATATGCGTGCCGAGCGGGGCGATCATCGCGGCGACCTGGTTGCCCATGTCGCCCTTCTCGTCCGATGCGCGCACCGAAATCGGCGCCATCGCCGTCATGGTGCTTTTGGGCAGATCGCCCTTGGCCGACAGGTACTTGTTGAGCGCCCCGCCGATCACCGCGATGGCAACGTCATTGACCTTGGCCTCCGGCAGCAGCGCGCGGATCGCCTTGAATTCCTTGAGATCGAAGGTGCGCCCCTCGACCACGCGGTGCGGCGAGATGGTGCGGTTGAAGCGCGTGCGCGGCGGGACAAGATCGGTGCTGAGCTTGAACTCGCGCGCCACCAGCCCCTTGATCACGCCCGCCACCCCCGGCACCGCCTTGGCCGCAACCTGCGCCTGCTTGAGCGGATTGAGCAGCGCGTTGACATAGGATTTGCCGAGCAGCTCAACAGGGCCGGGAACGCGCTCGGGCTTCCACGTATCGGGCTTGGCCGGTGGTCCGGCATCGGGGGTGAGCGTGTGGAGCGCCTCCATCAGATCGATGCCGCTCATCCCGTCGATTGCGGCATGGTGGACCTTGGTGACGAAGGCAAAGCAGCCGGGCGGATAGCCTTCTACCGCATCGAGCCCCTCGACCACGGTGAACTCCCACGGCGGGCGATTGAGATCGAGTGGGCGGGCATGGATGCGTGCGGCCTGGATGCACAGCTGGCGCCAGTCACCGGGCTTGGGCAGGGCGACATGGCGCACGTGATATTCGAGATCGAAATCGGGATCCTCGATCCAGTAGGGATAATCGAGATCGAAGGGCACGCGCACCAGCCGCTGGCGCATCGTGCGCGACAATTGCATGCGCGATCCGATGAACTGGAGAATGTCCTTGAACCGGACGAAGCCCCCCGGGGCTGTCGCCGGATTATAGATCAGGACGGAGCCGATATGCATCGGCGAATTCGGCGATTCCAGCGCAACGAACGAGGAATCCATGCCTTGCAACTGCCGCAAGGGTCTCTCCCGCTGGCCGACCTGCGTGGTGAGGCGGCTTCGGCCCGTTTTCGGGCTCTGGAACAAGGGCTAGGCGCTTGGTGTGCGCAAAGCAACCTGACGCGAACGGCAGGAATTGCCGTCAGGGAAGGTTGTGCGTAACAATGTTACGCGTGGAGGCTCTCCGCCACTGCCTCTGCTGCGGCATACCCGCTCGCCCAGGCCCATTGGAAGTTATAGCCGCCCAGCCATCCGGTCACATCCACCGCCTCGCCGATGGCATAGAGGCCTGGCACCTTGGCGGCCTCCATCGTGCGGCTGGAAAGCTCCGCCGTCGCTATCCCGCCGGCGGTGACTTCGGCCTTGGCGTAGCCTTCGGTGCCATTGGGGGAAAAGCGCCAGTCGGCAAGCTTCGCCTGTGCCGCACGCAGGTCCTTGTCGGAGCAATTGCCAAGCTCTCGCTCGATAGCCAGCCGGTCCGCCAGCGCATCGGCCAGCCTGTCGGGCAGACGCTCGCGCAAAAGCGAGCGCAGGTGCGTGCGCGGTCGATCGCGCTTGGCTTCCAGCAGCCAGTCGCTGGCCGCATCGGGGAGGAAGGTGATGCCGATCGGCTCGCCGTGCCGCCAGTAGGACGAGACTTGCAGGATCGCGGGGCCGGACAGGCCCTTGTGGGTGAACAGCGCGGCCTCTGCGAATTCGGCCTTGCGCTTGTCGGCCCCCGCGCGCGCCAGCACCGGCGCGGCGACGCCTGACAGCTCGCGGAACAGCACATCCTCGCCCCCCAGCGTCAGCGGGACGAGGGCAGGGCGGGGTTCGACCACCTTGAGGCCGAACTGGCGGGCGAGGCCATAGGCAAAGTCGCTTGCGCCCATCTTGGGGATCGAGGGGCCTCCGGTGGCGATCATCAGCGCAGGGGCCTGCCATTGGCGGCCATCGGCGGCGGCGACGGTGAACTGGCCTTCAGCCGAGCGTGCGACGCTGGCGATATCGACCCCGCAGGTGAGGGTCACGCGCTCGGGCGGACATTCCTCCAGCAGCATATCGACGATCTGGCGCGCAGAGCCGTCGCAGAACAATTGCCCCAGCGTCTTTTCATGCCACGCGATCCCGTAGCGTTCGACCAGCGCGATGAAGTCTGCGGGGGTGTAGCGGGCCAGCGCACTCTTGGCGAAATGGGGGTTGGCGGAGAGATAATTGGCCGGCCCCGCACCCAGATTGGTGAAGTTGCAGCGCCCGCCGCCGGATATGAGGATCTTCTTGCCCGGCGCCTCGCCCTTCTCCAGCAGCGCGACCTTGAGCCCGCGCTGCCCCGCCTGCCCCGCACAGAACAGCCCGGCCGCACCTGCGCCGAGGATGATGACGTCATGCTGCTCCATCGCGCGCAGTTGGCCGCTTGTGGACGGCTTGTCCAGCCGGTGTGATGCCGCGCCGGGCGAGCAGATAGAGGCCGCAGCCCACCGCCAGCAGCACGCCGAGGATCCGGTAGGCCTCGTCCGAGGCCTGGCTCGCCACCCACAAGGTCGTGATTACAGCCAGCACAGCGATCGGCAGGTGCCAAGCAGGCGAAGGGCTCGTCTCGCGCCGGTTGAGCACCGGCAGGGCAAGAGCGGTGAGCAGATAGGTGATCAGCCGTGACAATGTGCTCGCCACCGCGAGCGTTGCGAAACCGGCCGAAAGACTGAAGCCGACCGCCACCGCGCCGAAGAACAGGATCGACACGTCCGGCGTGAGGAAGCGCCGCGAGATGTGTCCGAAGACCGACGGCAGCAGGCCGCTTTCGGCCATGCCGTAGGTCATGCGCGGAATAACGATCCCGCCGCCCAGCGTGTTGCCCGCGATCGAGAACACCGCGGCGACGGCAAGCGCGATCGCTCCGGCAGGCCCGGCCAGCACCTGCGCGGCGGCGGCGAGGGCGTTTTCCCCCTCTCCGGAGACCGGGCCGACCGCGAGATAGGCCCAGATCACCAACATGTAGAACGCCGTGACGGCGGCGAGCGTTGTCATCAGCGCCCTCGGAATGGTGCGGCGCGGGTCCTTTGTCTCGCCCGCTGCGAAGGTCGCATTCTCGAAGGCGGTGTAGGCATAGAAGGACAAGAGCACCACACTCTCGAGATCGCCGAATTCGGGCTGGGCGAAGCCGATGGCCGGATCGCGCGTGGCAAGGCCGAGGATGACGAGGCCGATCAGGGGCACGAGCTTGCCGGTGGTGATCAGCCCGAGCACGCCCACCGAGGCCCGCATCCCGACAAGATTGATCGCGGTGATCGCGATGATGAAACCGGCCGCCGCAGCGGTCTTGAGGAGCGGGTCGGCCAGCACCGGAAACAGCACCGCGAGATAGGCGATGGCGACGTGCGAATTGGCCGCGACCGACACCACGCCCGAGGCATAGCGCGACCAGCCGGCCTGAAAGCCAAGGAACGGTCCGAAGGCCTGCGTCGCATAGAGCACCGGCCCGCCATGCGCCTCGAAGCGCCCTGCCAGCGCGGCAAAGACCAGCGCGATCGGCAGCACCAGCAGCGCGCCGACCAGCATCATCCACGGCGCGAAACTGCCCACCCCGGTGACAAGCAAGGCCGGCAGGGCGAAAATCGCGGCACCGATCATCCCGTTGACCGGCAGCAGCGCAGCACCCCAGAAGCCGACGGTGCGCGGCAGTTCCGCCTGTTTTTCCATGATTTGCGCACCCCCCGGTTGCTTTTGCCCACCTTAGCCCGCCATCCGGCCAGCACAAGCTTTGCCAAATGCGCGCGGCTTTCCTATCTCCGCCGCCATGGCCAGAACTCCCGCAGGCACTCCCCATGATCCCCGAGGGGGCGATCGCTTCAACGAGGAGCGCGCCGCCTATACGGTCGCCAGTGCCCAGCCCGATCTGGAGGGCGGTGTGCAGGCGATCCGCGAGACGGTGAAGGTCTTGAAGCCCGTCCCCGGCGTCTACCGCATGCTCGATACCCGGGGCGAGGTGCTGTACGTGGGCAAGGCGCGCTCACTGAAGGCCCGCGTTGCCAACTACACCCAGATCGCCCAGCTCTCCGGACGGCTCCAGCGGATGGTCAGCCAGACCCGTTCGATGGAGATCATCACCACCAATTCCGAGGCCGAGGCGCTGCTGCTGGAAGCGCAGCTGATCAAGCGGTTCCGCCCGCCCTTCAACGTGCTGCTGCGCGACGACAAGAGCTTCCCCTTTATCCTGCTGCGCGCCGATCACGCCTACCCGCGCATCCAGAAGCACCGCGGCGCGCCGCGGGCGAAGGGCAATTACTACGGGCCGTTTGCCAGCGCGGGGAGCGTCAACACCACGCTGAATGCGCTGCAGAAGCTGTTCCTGCTGCGCTCCTGCACCGACAGCTTCTTCAACAATCGCGACCGGCCCTGCCTGCTCTACCAGATCAAGCGCTGCTCGGCGCCGTGTGTGGGCCGGATCGACGAGGGCGGCTATGACGCGCTGGTGCGGCAGGCGAAGGATTTCCTCTCGGGCAAATCGGGCGCGGTGCAGGCCGATCTCGAGCGGCAGATGGCCGAGGCGGCGGAGAACCTCGATTTCGAGACCGCCGCGATGCTGCGTGACCGGCTGCGCGCGGCGACCTTCATTCAGGGAAGCCAAGCGATCAATGCGCAAGGTTTGGGCGATGCCGATGTCTTCGCTCTCGCCGCCAAGAACGGGCAGATGAGCGTCCAGTCCTTCTTCATCCGCGGCGGGCAGAACTGGGGCCACCGCGCCCTGTTTCCGCGCCACACGGCCGATGTCGACGAGGCGCAGGTGCTGGCCGACGTCATGCTGCAATTCTACGAGGAAGTGCCGCCGCCGCCGACCATTCTGGTCGATCGCATCTTGCCCGAGGCCGAGCTGATCGAAGCGGCACTGAGCGAGCTTGCGGGCCGCAAGGTGCGGCTCTCCGTCCCCGAGCGCGGTGACCGGCGCAAGCTCATGGCGCAGGCCCAGCGCAATGCCGTGGAGGCGCTGGAGCGGCGGCTGGCCGAGACCGGTACCAAGGCGCGGCTCAACCGCGAACTGGCCGAATTCCTCGATCTCGACGCGCCTCCGCAGCGGATCGAGATCTATGACAACAGCCATATCCAGGGCGCCAAGGCGGTGGGCGCGATGGTGGTCGCCGGGCCGGAGGGCTTCGACAAGGGCCAGTACCGCAAGTTCAACATCCGCGAGGCGCAATCGAACGACGACTTCGCGATGATGCGCGAGGTGATGGCGCGGCGGTTCCGCAGTTTTGCGGAAGGCGAGGAGAACCCCGAGGCCAAGGCGGGCGGTCATGAAACGATCCTGCCCGATCTGATCCTGATCGACGGCGGCAAGGGCCAGCTCTCCAGCGTCATGGCGGTGCTGGAGGATATCGGCATTGCCAACGAGATCGCGGCTATCGGCATCGCCAAGGGGCCGCATCACGGGCGCGATGGCCGCGAGGTGTTCCACTTCCCCGACGGGCGCGAGAAGATGCTTCCCGTGAATTCGCCGCTGCTGTTCCACTTGCAGAACCTGCGCGACGAGGTGCACCGCTATGTCATCGGCGCGCACCGGGCCAAGCGCTCGAAGGCGATCACCGCCTCACCGCTGGACGAGATCCCCGGCATCGGCCCGGCCCGCAAACGCGCGCTGCTGCTGCATTTCGGCACGGCATCAAAGGTCCGCGCGGCGGCGCTGGAGGATTTGCAGCGCGCGCCGGGGGTCAGCGCGACCGTGGCGCGCAAGGTCTATGACTTCTATCACGCGGGCGGGTGAGGGGCGCCGCCCGCGGCAGCGCCTGCCATCACCTCACTGCCCGTCGAGCGCCTTGCTCACCAGCACATTGACCGAGACGCGGCGGTTCTGCGCGCGGCCGGCGGCGGTGGTGTTGTCGGCGGCCGGATCGGCGGTCGCCATGCCGGTCGGCGTGAGCATCCGGTAGGGCTTCCAGCGGCACACCTGCTGTAAGTGATTGACCACGGCAGCAGCGCGCTTTTCCGACAGCGCCTGATTGAGGTCCTGCGAGCCGGTGGAATCGGTGTAGCCGAGCACCAGCATCAGCGAATTGTCATTGGCTTCGGCCTGCCGCGCCACATCGCACAATTCGAGCCGTGCGGAGGGCGAGATCACCGCCTTGCCGACTTCGAAATAGACGTTGGTGGTGCTCTTCAGGTTGTACTTGTCGATATCGCCGAGACGCCCGCGCAGGGCTTCGGTGGCGGCGGCGTTCTGCTGGATTGCGGCGCCCTGCTGGGCGAATTGCTGCGCGGTGCCGCCGCGGATCATCGCCGCGATCAGCCGGTCATCGCTGGTGAAGCGCACTTCGCTTGCCACCAGCCCGTCGCCATACTGGCGGGTGCGCACCTTGACCGGCAGGCCGTTCATGAGGACCGACTGGTCGAAGGTCTTGTTGCCGATGCCGAGGAAGCCGCCGCGGGTGCGGATTTCGGTATCGGGGTGAAGCGTCAGGATGGTGCTGGTGCCGTCCTCGGCGGTCACCTGCATGCGCTGGCCCTGGCGTGCGGAAATGATCCCCTCGAGGCGCGGGCCTTCGTTCATTTCGGTCATCGCGGGCAGATTGCCATAGACCGTGGTGAGCACCTCGTCATCGGCGGGAACCTGGGCCGAAAGGCCATGCGCACCCGGCAGGGCAAGTGCGGCAAGCAGCGCCAGCGTCCATGAGGCGCGGGTTGCGCGGGCGGGGGTGTGCATCAATCAAACTCCTGTGTTTCGGGCCAGCGATCCCTTGTGGTTCGGCCCTTATTGGCGTGTTGCCCACGCAGCGGTGTTCATCCCATCCTTGCTGACGGGTGAACACGCAAGCCCCGGCGGCCACAGGAGCGGGCAGCCGGAGCAAGGGATGCGGTGAGCCGAGTCCCGGACCCGGCGTCAAGCTGCGCGATCAGCGCGCGGATTGCTCCGCAATCCAGCGGTCGATCTTGGCTTCCAGCACCGCCAGCGGCAGGCCGCCGGTGTTCAGCACCTGCTCGTGGAAGGCCTTGATGTCGAACTTCTTGCCCAGCTTGAGCTCGGCCTTCTTGCGCAACTGCTGGATGGTGAGCGCGCCGATCTTGTAGGCCACCGCTTGTCCGGGAATGGCGATGTAGCGATCGACCTCGGCAATCACCTCGGTGCGGGTCATGCCGGAATTGTCCATCATGAAGGCGATTGCCTGATCGCGGCTCCAGCTCTTGGCGTGGATGCCGGTATCGACCACCAGCCGCATCGCGCGCAGCTGCTCGTCCTGCAGCGTGCCGTAACGGTTCCACGGGTCCTTGTAGAAGCCCATCTCGTTGCCCAGCGTTTCGGCATAGAGCGCCCAGCCTTCCACGAAAGCCGTGGTGCCGCCGTAGCGCATGAAGGCGGGCAGGGCCTCGTTCTCCTGCGCAAGGCTGATCTGGAAGTGGTGCCCCGGCGCGCCTTCGTGCAGGTAGAGCGTGACATTGCCCGGCGTCAGGCGGCTCGGCAGATCATAGGCGTTGAAATAGAACACGCCCGGACGGCTGCCGTCGGCCGTGCCCGACTGGTAGGAGCCGCCGGCTTCGAACTGTTCGGTCGAAGGATCATAGGGGCGGATTTCCAGCGGCGCCTTGGGCAGCAGCGAGAAATAGTCGCCTATCTTGGCGTCGACCTGCTTGCCGATGTCGTAATAGGACTGGGTCAGCGCCTCGCGGGTCTTGGGCTGGAACTTGGGATCGGTGCGGACATAGTCGAAGAACTGGGTGAGGGTGCCCTTGACCTTCACCTCGCGCTGAAGCTTCACGAGCTCCGCCTTGATGCGCGCCACTTCCGACAGGCCGAGCTGGTGGATCTGTTCCGGTGTCATCGGCAGGGTGGTCGAATCCTCGACCAGCAGGGCATAGAGCTTGTCGCCGCCCTTCATCTGGGCAAGGCCGATGCTCTCGCGCGCGGCGGGCAGGTATTCGTCGCGCAGGAAGTCACGCAGGCGCGTGTTGGCGGCATAGAGCGCGCGGGTCTTGGCTTCGTAGGCGGCCGTCAGCCGCGCCTTGTCGGCGTCCTGGAACTCTGCCGGGAAATCCTGCACCGGGCCCATGAACTGCGATTCCGCAATCGGCAGGGCCAGCTGCGTATCGAGCTGGGTGACCATGATGCCGACCGTCAGCTTGGTTTCCAGCACGCCGGTCGCCATGCCTTCGCGGAACTTGGCGATCGCCCGGTCGACGAAGACGATGTAGTCATCGTGCCGCTTCAGGTTGTCCTCGTAATTGGCAAGGGTCTTGAACGGGGCGACGCCCTTGCCGCTGGCAAAGCTGGGGTAGAAGGTGTGCAGCCCGAAGAAGTGATTGAGCGGGCGCACTTCGGTGAGCGCGCGCATCTCGTCGGTCGCGCCGGCGAGCGCGCGTTCCTCGGTATACTTGAACACATCGTAGGCGAGCTGGTCGGTCTCGTTCAGCTTGCTGCGGTCGATCTGCGCCAGCAGCGCGAGGTTGAGCTGGGTGTCGGTGCGCGCGGCGAGGAAGGCGGAATCGGTCAGGAGATCGCCCAGCCGGTCGGCCTTCTCGTCCTCGCCGCGGAACAGGCGGCTCAGCGGGTTGAGCGCCAGTTCGCGCGCGTCGGCATCATCGAACAGGGCGAAGAGCTTGTCGTGCTCGGTCTGCACACTGGCCGTGGTCGCGGGAGCATCCTGCGGCGCGCTTTCGGCGAGCCCGGGGGTGGCGACGAGCAGAGCCGCGGTCGAAGCGGCAAGAACAAGGCGAAGTTTCATCGGTACACCCCCGGCGATCGGATCAATCGCGGGGCGCTAGGCCTGTCCCTCGGTGAGCGCAAGCGCGCGGGCGACGAGCGGGCAAGCCGCTTCGACCGGTGTCATGCCGCTGCGTTCATGCGGCTCCGGTGGAAGGCGGCATCCTTGCGCAGCTGATCATGCTCGACCCATACCGAATGGGTGCCCGAACAGATCTTGTGCGGCAGGGCGAGGCGGCAGATCGGGCCTTTGGCGATGTCCGAGGCATCGAGGATCGCGCATTGCGAGGTGCCGGTGTTCTCGTCGATCAGGAAGGTGACCAGATAACCTTCGTCCTCGGAGGTCGCGCCCTTTTTGGGGATCATCGGGCTTTCGCTGGCATAGACGCCCTCGGGAAGGCGGTAGACCTGCTCTGCGCCCGTCTCGGTATCGTGGCGGACATAGCCGTTGAACAGGAACCAGCCGGGCCGCGTGGTGGTCGACCAGACGTAGCGGCTCTTCTTCATCGCATAGGCCGGGTTGATCATCCCGAATTCGACGATCCTGTCGCCGAGGCGCTCCTCGCGGGTCTCGCCGGTCTTGAGGTTGAAGCGCCAGCGGTGGAGGCGCGATTGGAAGCTGTGCTCGTCCACGTAAGCCATCATGTGGCTGTAGCGGCCCATTTCCTCCAGCGGATCGGGCATGGGCTTGGCCTGATGATAGCCCTCGAGGATCACTTCGTCGCCTTCCTCCCACGCGTTCGTCCAGTGGAGCACATAGGTCGGCTCGGCCTCGAACCAGCGGATATCGGCCGCGCCGCCGTGGCGCGGGATCAGGGCAAAGCGGGTCGGCACGCCGTCGTGCAGGCGCGCGGCGTGGATGTTGCGCTCCAGCAGTTCCTCGTCCCAGAACAGCGGCATGTCGTTGAGGATCGACCAGTTTTTCGTGATCGCCATGTCATGCGGCAGGCGCGGCCCCGGCAGCGGCACGGGGGTGTAGTGCACCAGCGCTCCGGTGCGGTCCACCACGCCGTAATGCATGAAAGGCGCGTGCTTGGAGTAGTTGAAGAACATCAGCTCGCCGGTCTCCTCGTCCACCTTGGGGTGGGCCGAGATGCCATCGAGCGGCACCCATGGCGCCTTGCCGCGACTGCCGAGGGTTGCGGGGTCGAGCATCCATGCCTCGCCGCACTGGTAGAGCGTCGCATAGGCCATACCGGCGTGGACGATGATATCGGTGCTGCCGGTATCCTTGAGCCCGCCATGCGCGCCGAAGCCCGGGCGCTTCGACGTGCCCCACGGGTCCATCAGCCCGCCCCACAGCGATTGCCCCGCGATCTGTTCGGCCTCGAAGCAATGGGTGCGCACGAAACGGTTGCGATAGCTCGCCTTGCCGCCCGAGATGTTCACCTGATGGATCATCGCATCGCCATCGAAGGGATGGTGGCGGCCCAGCGGCTGGTGCACCTGGTTTTCGGTGTTGCGCAGGTAGATGCCGTCAATATCGGGCGGGATCGCGCCTTCCAGCACGGTCAGCTCGGCCACATCGACTTCCTCGTGGAGCGGCGTCCATGGCCCCGTCAGATAGGGGTGGTTCGACGGTTCGAGCGTGGTCTTCACCGGCGGGTGGCGCGTGATCTGCATGGGTTCCTCTCCCTCGGTCCGGAAGATGAACCGCGCGCGCGCCGCTGGCAAGGGCCCGCAAATTTGATCGCGGTCAAAGCGGCGCGGGCAGCATGGGCGCAAGCTTGCGCTCATCAGTGGGAGAACAGTCATGAAATCGATTCTGCTTCACGTCGATCACGACGCCGCCTTCAATGCCCGCCTGCAAGTCGCGCTCGATATGGCGCGGGCCACGGGCGCGCACATCACCTGCCTGCAGGCGATCAATTACGAGATCTTCGCGCCCGGCGACTTCTACGGCTCGGCGATCGCGGCGGCGATGCCGGTGATCAAGGAGAGCGCCGAGCAGCTGCGCGCGCAGATCGAGGCGCGGCTGGCGGGCGAGGATGTCGCGTGGGATTGGCGGTTCCTCTACGGGATGAGCATCAATCGCCTGCTGGAACATTCGCCGCTCGCCGATGTGGTGATCGTCGGCCCGGCGGATATCGGCTTTGACAGACACGGGCCTTCCTCGCTGGTGGGCGATCTGGTGCTGCGTTCGCCCTTGCCGGTGCTGGTGGTGCCGGGCGATGCGAAGGCCTTCGATGTCACCGCGCCGGTGATGGTGGCGTGGAACGGCTCGGCCGAGGCCGCTCATGCCCTGCGCGCCGCCGTCCCGCTGCTGGCCGCGGCGGGCAAGGTATGGCTGGTGAGCATTGCCGAGGCCTCCGACAAGAAGCCGCGCTTTGACTTTCCCGCGCTGGAAGGCGCGCAATATCTCAGCCGCCACGGCATTGCCTGCGAGGTGGTGGAGGTGCCGCGCGGCGAGGCGAAGATCGGCGACACGCTGTTTTCAGCGGCGCAGATGCGGGGCTGCGGGCTGATGGTGATGGGCGCCTATGGCCATTCGCGGCTGGCAGAGATGCTGCTGGGCGGCGTCACCCGCCAGATGCTGAGCGAGCCGCAGATGCCCGTTCTTCTCGCTCACTAACCTCGTCATTGCGAGGAGCCGGAGGCGACGCGGCAATCCATGGACAGACGTGGTCGCTCATCGAAGCGTCAGGTCATGGATTGCTTCGCCTTCGGCTCGCAATGACGAGAAGGCTTACTTCGAAGTCCTCTTCCGCATCATGCCTTCCTGCGCGACGCTCGCTACCAGCTCGCCGGCAAGGTTGAAGATCCGCCCACGATTGAAGCCGCGACCGCCGCCGCTCCACGGCGCGTCGGTGGCGTAGAGCAGCCATTCGTCCGCCCGCGCATCGCGGTGGAACCAGATCGCGTGATCGAGGCTCGCGCCGACCAGCTCGTTCCGCATCCAGCTGAGGCCATGTGGCAAGGCGCTGGTTCCGAGCAGGGTGTAGTCGCTCGCATATGTGATGATCGCGCGGTGGAGGGCCGGCGTGTCGTCCGCACCGGTGATCGGGGCGGCGACGCGGAACCACGTATGCGCGCGCGGCTCGCGCGGTTCGCGGCTCATCCAGTGCAGCCGGTCGATGGTGCGCATCTCGATCGGACGCGGGCGCAGCATCATCCGGCGCTGGGTCTCGGAGAGCTTGTCCCCCCACTGCGCGGCGATCTCGCGGCGCAGCTCCATGTCGGGGCGCAGATCATCGGGCTGCGCCACGTCGGGCATTGGGGAATCGATGTGTTCGAGGCCCTCTTCGGGCTGCTGGAAACTGGCGGTGAGATTGAGGATCGGCACCGCGATCCCCTCTTCGTTCTCCTGCGCCGCGACCACGCGGCGGTTGGCGAAGCTGCGCCCGTCGAAGTCGCGTTCGATGCGGTACTGGATGGCTGCGCCCTCGCGCCCGCCGCGCAGGAAATAGGCGTGGAGCGAGTGGGCGCGCTTACCATCGGTGACGGTCGCTTGCGCCGCCTGCAAGGCTTGCGCAAGCACCTGCCCGCCGAACACCCGTCCGATGCCATCGGACTGCGGCGGTCCGGCATAGACGTCGGCAGCGCGTTTCTCGACGGTGAGCAGGCGGATGAGGCCGGCGACCAGTTCTTCGTTGGTGGGCGTGTCAGTCATGGCACAAGGCCATGCGTTCGCCTTACGAACCCGTCAAGCCAAGCTTGCGCAGCACCCGGAAAGCATAGGCTTTCGCATAGTTCTGGTGCGGGAAGCGACCCGGGGCCTTGGGCGAAAGGCCGCGTTCGCGCAGCACCGCATTGAGGATGCGCGCGTCGCTCTCGCGATAGGACCATTCCGAGCGCCAGGTGATCGACAGCGAGACCGAGGGGGCGGGGCCGTTCTTCACGAAATGCGGCGCCATCACCGGCACGAACAGCGCCTCGCCGGGGCTGAGCGGGAATTCGGTGCCGTGGGCAAGGAAGCTCTCGTCCCAGTGCAATTCGCGCGGGCCGCCCGAATGGTAGGTCTCGTGCGCTTCATCCGGCACGAAGCGGGTGTCGCCTGCGGGAAACTGGGTCATCACCTTGGTGCCCCGGATCTGGAGCAGGATATTGTGCTCCGGATCGAAGTGATAGGGCGTGACCGAGTTCGGCGAGGAGACAAAGATGAAGCCCTGCGGGGTCAGCATTGCGCCGGTCGCGGCTTCGATCTCGGGGCGGATTTCCTCGAGCAGGCCCAGCAGCAGGTCTTCATAGGCCGGCACCTGTTCGATGTTCTTGAGCACGGCCCAGCTTTGTGCCTCGGCGACCTTGCGGATGGTCTCGGCGATGGTCAGGCCGTTCGAGCCCGGCTTGCCATCGACCCCGATCGGCAGATCGCCGCGGTTGTATTCGACGCTGCGGATCGGCAGCTTTTCGGCCAGCTGCGCCAGCGCCTCGATCTCCAGCAGCGGGTGGCTGGTGAGGGTGTGGGCAAGGATATGGGGCCGCTCCGGATAATGCGCGGCAAAGCGAGCGCGGGCGGGCGTGTCGAAAACGGGCGCGGCGAGCGCCTCGGTGAAATGGGCAGGGGCGTTCATGATGAGCTCCTCGAACGTGTCTCATAGGCCATCAGCAGGCGGAAAGCGGCGCGGCGCAGCGGGCCGCCGATGGCGATGTTGCAGCCCGTCATCCGGCGCTTGTCCCGCCACAGGCGTTCGATCATCGGGTGACCTTCGGCAGCGCAGCTATCGGCCCAGCGGATATCGGGCCGTTCCAGCAGCGCGAGATTTTCGAGCTGCAGCAGCATGCCGGGCGAAAAGCGCGCGTAATCCTCGTCGAAGGCGGTCTTGAAGCTGTAGGCCCCGGGCGGCGTGATGAAATTGACGAGCATGGCGATCGCCCGCCCGTCGAGCCTGAGGGCAAGCCGTTCGAGCCGACCGGCCGCCGCAGCCCCCGCCAGCGATTGTTCGAACAGCGCGCGCGTATCGGGCGCGCTGGCGAGGGCGGAGCCGGCCTCGCCCTTCCATCCGGCCGCTTCGAGCGCGAGGAACTCGGCGGTCCACGCGGCCAGGTTTTCGTCACCCTCCAGCCGTTCGAAAGCGAGCACGCCCTCTTCGGCGAGGCGCGTGTGCTGGCGGCGCAATTCCTTGCGCTTCTTGGCGCTCATCGCGGCTTCGAGATAGGCCGCCGCACTTGTCTCGCCCGTCAGCAGCGCGCGGCTTTCCTCCCCGACAGCGTAGTGGGCGCGGTCCTGTTCGTGCAGCACCCGTCCGAGTGCGGCCTTGACCGGCCCTTCGGCGGGCAGCAGCGGCAGATGCAGGAACAGGGCGCGGCGGGCGGAGCGGTCGAAATGGGCGAGGAGCGCGCGCCAGAACTCGTCCTCCAGCCCCGCCATCACCAGCGGCACCCCGCAAAAGGCATTGGGATGCTCCCAGCCGGTCGCATGGGTGACGATGTGGCTGTAATATTTGGCGCTGCGCAGGATCGGCATGAGGCCGGCAAGGCGGCCCTCGTGGAACCACGCCTTGATCACCACGCGCTGCGACGAGCCCCATTGCTCCAGTGCGGGCAGCAGGAACCACGGCTCAAAGAAGGGATTGGGCTCGGCGGCAAGGTTCACCAACCCGTCCCACGCAGACCGGAAGGCGGGATCGGCCAGTTCGGCAGGTGCAAGCAGGCGCATCTCGCTGCGCGCTGGCGCGGCCGCGCTGCCAGGCGAGCCGCCGGTGCGAAAGCTGTTCGCACGTGCCATGTCCATGATGCCGTTAACCCCGTCCTGCCGCGCTTTTCGGTGCGTTCCGCGGGGGTGATGGCACACAGCGATTAAGAAAGCCTCAGCGCGGGCGGGGCCTGTCCGATGCGGGGACGGGGGCACGGGTAAAGATAAACCCCGCCGGAATTGCTCCCGGCGGGGTTAAGGATGTCACCGGTTTGGCGGGTTACGCCGCCCCATGCGCCAGCGCGGCCAGCAGCAGCAGCGCGACGATGTTGGTGATCTTGATCATCGGGTTCACGGCCGGGCCGGCGGTGTCCTTGTAAGGATCGCCGACCGTATCGCCGGTCACCGCAGCCTTGTGCGCTTCCGAGCCCTTGCCGCCGTGATTGCCGTCTTCGATGTACTTCTTGGCATTGTCCCACGCGCCGCCGCCGGCGGTCATGGAAAGGGCCACGAAGAGCCCGCCGACGATCACGCCCAGCAGCAATGCGCCGAGTGCCGCAAAGCCGTTGTCCTGCCCTGCGATGCCGGTGATCACGAAGTAGACCACCACAGGCGCCAGCACCGGCAGCAGCGAGGGGATGATCATCTCCTTGATCGCTGCCTTGGTGACGAGGTCCACGGTGCGGGCATAGTCGGGCTTGGAGGTGCCTTCCATGATGCCCGGGTTTTCGCGGAACTGGTTGCGCACATCGACCACCACGTCGCCCGCCGCACGGCCGACCGCGGTCATGCCCATCGCGCCGAACAGGTAGGGCAGCAATGCGCCCAGCAGCAGGCCGACGATCACGTAGGGGTTTTCGAGGCTGAAATCCACGTTCGCATCGGGGAAGAAGGTCCGAAGGTCGGTGGTGTAGGCCGCGAACAGCACCAGCGCGCCAAGACCGGCGGAACCGATGGCATAGCCCTTGGTCACGGCCTTGGTGGTGTTGCCCACCGCATCGAGCAGGTCGGTCTTTTCGCGCACGCTATCGTCCAGACCCGCCATTTCGGCGATCCCGCCGGCATTGTCGGTGACCGGGCCATAGGCGTCGAGCGCCACGACCATGCCAGCCAGCGCCAGCATCGCGGTCGCCGCATAGGCAATCCCCATCAGCCCGGCGAGGCTGTAGGCGATGATGATGCCCGCAACGATCACCAGCGTCGGCAATGCGGTCGATTCCAGACTGATTGCGAGGCCCTGGATCACGTTGGTGCCGTGGCCCGTTTCCGAAGCCTTGGCGATCGAGCGCACCGGACGATACTTGGTGCCGGTGTAATACTCGGTGATCCAGATGATCAGGCCGGTGATGGCAAGGCCGAGCAGGGCGCAGTAGAACAGGCTCATGCCGGTGAAGCCCGCCGTCGCAACTGCCGCGACAACGGCTTCGCCGGTGGCCGGATCGATTTCCGCAACCGCCGCTTCGACAGCGCCGCCCAGCTGTGCGTTCATGTCGCCCAGCGCATAGGTCATCACGCCGTAGATCGCCGGGATCGAGGTGATCGCGGTGACGATGAAGCCCTTGTACATGGCCCCCATCACGTTGGTCCCGCCGCCGAGGCGCACGAAATAGGTGCCGAGTATCGAGGTGACGATGCACACGCCGCCGATCAGCAGCGGCAGCGCCATCATCGGCAGCAGCAGATCGCCCAGATCGGTCAGCAGCAGCGCGGTCAGCACCATGGTGGCGCCGACGGTGACGACATAGGTCTCGAACAGGTCGGCCGCCATGCCGGCGCAGTCGCCGACATTGTCGCCCACGTTGTCCGCGATCACGGCTGGGTTGCGCGGGTCATCCTCGGGGATGCCCGCTTCGACCTTGCCGACAAGGTCCGCGCCCACGTCTGCCGCCTTGGTGAAGATCCCGCCGCCCAGACGTGCGAAGATCGAGATCAGCGAGGCTCCGAAGGCAAGACCGACGAGGCCGTCGATCACGCCGCGGCTCGACGGGGTGAGGCCCATCGGGCCAACCATGGTGTAGAAGAACACGGCAATCGCGAGCAGCGCGAGGCCGGCCACCAGCATGCCGGTGATCGCGCCCGCGCGGAAAGCGAGAGTGAGACCGGCCTGGAGGCCATGCGAGGCAGCTTCGGCGGTGCGCACGTTGGCGCGCACCGAGATGTTCATGCCGATATAGCCCGCCACGCCCGACAGCACCGCGCCGGTGACGAAGCCGATCGCGGCGGTCGTGCCGAGCGCGAAGGCGACGATGGCGGCCACGACCACGCCGACGATGGCGATGGTGGTGTACTGGCGGTTGAGGTAGGCTTGCGCGCCTTCCTGGATTGCGGCGGCGATTTCCTGCATCCGCGCATTGCCGGGGCTCGCGCTGAGCACCTGGCTACTGGTGATGATGCCGTAAACAATGGCAAGCACCCCCAGCCCAATTGAAATGAGCAATAGGTTCACGAGTTATCCCCTCTCGTCTTGTTATCCTCCCCGAAGGGAAGCCCCGCGCTCCTCTGAAATCCCGTGGGCGCAGGGGCGCTCAGTCATAGGGGCTGAGTGAGGGCTGACAAGCCTCGCAGGCGTGCAAAAACCCGCTTTCACGCCGGTTTCACCAGTTTTGGCAGGGGGACGTGGCGGCTGCGGCCTAACCGTGGCGATATCCGAGCCGCACAGGATCGGCGAGCGGGGCTTCGTCGAGCAGCAGCGGGGCGTGCCCGCGGGCTCTCACCGAGCCGATGCGGTGGGCGGGGACGGGCAGGGCGATGCCGGCGGGCGCGGTGAACAGCAGTTCGTAATCATCCCCCCAGCGCACGCATTCATCGAGCCGGTCGCGATCGGCCACGGGCACAAGCGCACTCTCGATGGCGAGGGTCACGCCGCTGACCCAGCCCATGCGCCAGCAATCGAGCAGCAGCCCGTCGGAGATGTCCATCATCGCGCTGACCAGCGGGGCGAGCGCCATGCCTTCGGCGAGCCGCGGGACGGGGCGGTTGAAGGCTTCGAGATGATCGGGATCGCCTTCATAGCCCAGCATCGCCCGGCCGACGGGGCCGGTGATGTAGATCGCATCGCCCACCCCTGCGCCCTTGCGCGAGGGCACGGGCACATGGACCGCGCGACCGATAGCAGTCATGCCGTAGGTGCTGGTGCCGGTGGTGGCGACCGTGTCCCCGCCCATCAGCGGCACATCATAGGCGGTCAGACCTTGCTCCAGCCCTGCAAGAAAGCGCGCATCATCCATCCCGAGCGAATGGCCGAGCAGCACGCCTACCGGCTCTGCCCCCTTGGCGGCAAGATCGGAGAGATTGGCTGCGAGCAGCTTCCACGCGACGTCGGCCATGTCTGCATTCGAGCGGAAATGCGTGTCCTCGGCCATCATGTCATGGGTGATGACAAGGGTTTCGCTGCCGATCGCCAGCACCGCGCAGTCATCCTCAAGCCCGCGAGCTCCGGGATGGAGCGGCAGCTTGCGCAGGGCGGCGACGAATTCGGTCTCGTTCATGGTGGCAGGCGTTCTAGCCTGCGCGCGCCTCTTTGGCCACGGCATCGAGGATGCCGTTGACGAAGCGCGCCTGCCCGTCATCGAAGAACGCCTTGGCGACTTCGACATATTCGTTGATCGTCACCGCGGCGGGCACGTCGGCGCGCGCGAGAAGTTCGTAGGTGCCCGCGCGCAGCACTTGCAGCATCGCCTTGTCGAGCCGCGCGAGGGTCCAGCCGCTCGCGAGCTTGCCCGCCACCACGGCGTCGATTTCGTCCCGCCGTGCATCCACGCCGCGCACCACATCGTCGAAGAAGGGCACTTCGGCGTCGGCATATTCAGCCTCGTCAAAGGCATCCTCGTCGATCGTGCGGCCCAGCCGGTGCTGGTGGAATTCGTCGAGCAGCTTGGCGAGCGCGGTGCCTTCCATGTGCTGCTGGTAGAGCGCCTGCACGGCGGCGAGACGCGCGGCCGAACGGGCCTGCGAGCGGGCGGGGTGGTTCATTTGATTCTCAGTTCCACGGACTTGGCATGGGCGGGCAGACCCTCGGCATGGGCGAGGGTGGCGGCCGCGGGGCCAATGGTGTTGAAGGAGGCCGCATCAAGGCCAAGGAAGCTGGTGCGCTTCATGAAGTCGAGCACCGAGAGCCCGCTCGAAAAGCGTGCGCGGCGGCCGGTCGGCAAGACGTGATTGGGGCCAGCGACATAATCGCCCACCGCCTCGGGCGTCATGCGGCCAAGGAAGATGCTGCCCGCGTGGCGGATCGCCTTCAGGTAAGGCTCGGGATCGTCGACCGCGATCTCGACGTGCTCGGCGGCGAGCCGGTTGGCCAGTGCGGGGGCCTCGGCGAGCAGATCGTTGACGACGATCATCACCCCGTGCGCGTCCCACGATGCACGGGCAGTCTTGGCGGTCGAAAGCTGGGTGATCTGCAAGTCGATGCAATCCTCCACCTGCCGCGCGAAGCCCGCGTCATCGGTGATCAGGATCGATTGCGAAGTCGGGTCATGCTCGGCCTGCGAAAGCAGATCGGCGGCGATCCAGTCGGGATCGTTCTTGCCGTCCGCGATCACGAGGATCTCCGACGGGCCGGCCACCATGTCGATGCCGACCACGCCGTAAAGCTGGCGCTTGGCTTCGGCCACCCAGGCATTGCCCGGGCCGGTGATGACGTCGACCGGACGGATGCGCTTGGTGCCATAGGCGAGCGCGCCCACCGCCTGCGCCCCGCCGACGCGCCAGATCTCGTCGACCCCGGCGATGTGCGCAGCGGCAAGCACCAGCGGGTTCGACTGGCCCTTGGGCGTCGGGGTGACCACCACCAGCCGCTCCACGCCCGCGACCCGCGCCGGAATGGCGTTCATCAGCAGCGAGGAGGGATAGGCTGCTCGTCCGCCCGGGACATAGAGGCCGGCCGCATCCACCGGCCGCCAGATCGCACCCAATCGCACGCCAGCTGCATCCACGTAATCGCGGTCAGCCGGAAGCTGCGCCTCGTGATAGGCGCGGATGCGCGCGGCGGCGAGTTCCAGCGCCTCGCGCAGATCGGGGGCGAGTTCGTGATAGGCCTGTTCGCAGCGCTCGCGGGTGATCACCCAGTCGCTCTCGTCCACCAGCGCATAGCCATCGAAGCGCTGGGTATATTCAACCAGCGCCGCATCGCCCCGGCCTTTGACCGCCTGGAGGATGCCCGAGACCTGCCCCGCCACATCGCTGTCAGCCTCGCGCCGCGCATCGACGATGCGCGCGAACTTCGCAGCGAAATCGGGCTGGAGGGTGGAAAGGATCGGGGTCATTGCCCAGAACCCTCCAATCGCCGTGCCTCGGCATCGCGGCGGAAGGCATCGACCAGCGCGGCGACGCGCGGATCGGTCTTCAGGGCGGTGCGATTGACGATCAGGCGGGCGGAAATCTCGATGATCACATCGGTCTCGATCAGCCCGTTTTCCTTCAGCGTCTTGCCGGTCGAAACAAGGTCGACAATCTGCCGCGCAAGGCCGAGCGACGGGGCCAGCTCCATCGCGCCGTTTAGCTTCACGCATTCGGCCTGCACGCCGGCCGCCTCGAAATGGCGGCGGGTGAGATTGGGGTATTTGGTAGCGACCCGCAGGTGGCTCGCGCCCTGCGGCTCGTCCCCGCTGTCCACCAGCCGGGCGACCGACAGGCGGCACAGCCCGATGCCGAGATCGACCGGCGCATAGAGATCGGCGTAGTCGAATTCCTCGATCACGTCAGAGCCGACAATGCCGACCTGTGCCGCGCCGTGGGCCACAAACGTCGCCACATCGAAGGCGCGCACGCGGATGAGGCGCATATCGGGCTGCAAGCAGGCGAAGGACAGCGCGCGGCTCTTGGGATCGTGGAACTCGGCATCCGGCTCCACCCCGGCGCGCGCCATCACCGGGAGCGCCTCGTCGAGGATGCGTCCCTTGGGAACAGCGAAGGTCAGCTGTCCGGGATTGTCGTGAATGCCGCTTATGGTCATGATTGTCGGCGCACTTAGGGGGGCAAGGCCGAAAGGGCAATGGAAATGGCGGTTGGCGAGCCGGGAATCATGGGTCTGGAAGATTTCAGCACCGCGCTCGAATGGCAGGCGCGCCATGCCGAGGAAAACGGAGCGCCCGCCACCGCGCGGGTGATCCGGGCGCTCGCCGGGGTGCGGGCGAGCGACACCGCCACCGGCGCGCGGATCGCGAACTGGCAGGGTCTGACGCTGGAGGACGCGATGCCGCTGCGGATCGCTGGCGGATTTCACCACCTGCTGCTGACCGGCGCAGACAAGCGGCTGGCGGCGGTTTATTCGGGCGCTGTCACCGATCAGGCGGCGGTCGATGCGCTGGTGCTCGACCTGACCGAGCGGTTCGATGCGCGGCTGCTGCCGTGGCTCGACGGCCCGCCGCAGACCAACGAGGCGGGACGCTCGGCCAGCATCATGGCCGGCCTGCTGTGGCTGGCGCAGAGAGTGGCGATGCCGCGGTTCGACTTGTTCGAACTGGGGGCCAGCGCCGGGGTCAACACGATGATCGACCGCTATTTCTTCCGGCTCGGCGAGACCGAGGTAGGCCCGAAGGACTCGCCGATGCGGATCGTGCCCGCATGGCGCGGGGCCTCGCCGCCCCCGCCGCCCGCCGGGTTCGCCATCACGTCGGTGAAGGGCTGCGATATCGCGCCGATCAATCTGGCCGATCCCGAAGCAGCGCTGCGGCTCAAGGCCTATGTCTGGCCCGACGCGTCAGAGCGCATGGCCCGGATCGACGCCGCGATTGCGCTTGCGGGCGAGCAGCCGCCCGATCTCGTAGAGGCCGATGCAGGCGATTTCGCTGACGCGATGCTGGCGCGGCCACAGGAGCCGGGCAGCGCAAGGGTGATGTTCCATTCGATCATGTGGCAATATCTGCCCGCCGCCACCCAAGCGCGGATCACCGCCACCTTCGAGGCCGAGGGCGCTTCGGCCACCCCCGACACTCCCCTCGGCTGGATTGCACTGGAGACCGACCCGGCAACATTCCGCCACGAATTGCGCGTGCGCCTGTGGGACGGGGAGGCGCATCACGGTGAGGAACACCTGCTGTCCCACGCCCATCCGCATGGCGCATGGGTGGAGTGGCTGGCGGGCGTCTAGCCCTCCAGAAACGCCTCCATCGCCGCGTTCACCGCATCCGGCGCTTCCCACGGGACGAAATGCCCACAGTCAGCCACGCGCACGATGGTGAGGGGCGAGATAATGTCCTCCAGCCCGTCGAGGTTCTCAGGCGGCAGGGCGAGGTCATCGAGCGCCCAGATCACCAGTGTCGGGATGGTCAGCTTGGGCAGGGCGGGCGGGGTCCAGCCATCCGGGATTTCGAACGGCGCGTCCATTGTCGGTACGTCGATCGGGCTGGCGCGGTAGTAATTGAGCATCCCGAAGGCCGCATCGCGGTTCTGCCAGTCGAGCAGCAGCTGGTCGCGCTCTTCCGGCTCCATCGCGGAGGGGCGGTCCCACTTCACTTCCTTCAGCAGCAGCCCGGTGAGCCCGTGCTCCTTCACCAGCGCATCATTGGCCGGATCGCGGAAGCCGCGGATATACTGGCTCGCTTCGCGCTGGCCGGGGTGGGTGTAGAGCAGCTTCTGGAAGGTCACCGGATGCGGCGCATTGGCGATCACCGCGCGGGTGACGCGCGCGTGCTGGCCGCCCAGAGCCACGCCCCAGGCAATCGCGCCGCCCCAGTCGTGGCCCACAATGGTGAAGCTCCCGATCCCCAGCACATCGGCGAGGAGGAAGATGTCGCCGATCAACTTGTCGGGCGTGTAGGCCTCGACCGCCTGTGGCTTGGACGAGCCGCGATAGCCGCGCTGGTCGGGCGCGATGCAGCGATAGCGATCCGAGAAATGCGCGATCTGGTGGCGCCAGGTGCGGTGGCTTTCGGGAAAGCCGTGGAGGAAGATCAGCACCGGCGCATCAACCGGGCCTTCATCGACGATGTCGAGGCTGATGCCGTTGGGCAGCTGGACGCGCTTCTGTTCGAACCAGCTCACTGCGCGGCCTCCAGCTTTTCCATGTAGCCATTGGCGACCATGTTCGCGACCTGATCGAACAGCGCATCGGGCGTGCGGCGCAGTTCGCCCATCGCCTTCTCGCCGCCCTCGGCGACGATGATCTCGCGCGTGCCGGCGGCGATATCGTCGAGCATCTGGCGCGCGGCGACATCGGCCGGGATGCCGTTGTCGATCGCCGGATCGGATTTGCCTCGCTGCGCACCATCGGCGGTGAGCGCGTTGCGCGAGACATTGGTGGCGACCGAGCCAGGGTAGATCGTGTGCACTGTCACTCCGGTCTGCGACAGCTCGCCGCGCAGTGCGTCGGCATAGCCGGCGAGCCCGAACTTGGCGGCGCAATAGGCGGTGCGCATCGGCACGCCGACCTTGCCCGCGATCGAGGAAATGAACCCGAGCGCGCCCGAGCCGCGCTCTGCCATGTGGCCGATCAGCCCCTGCGTGAAGGCGATCTGCGCGGTGAGATCGACCGCGATGATGTCGCGATAGACCTGCATGTCGGTCTTCAGCGCGCGGCTCCTCTGCGAAATCCCGGCATTGGCAAAGGCGATGTCGACATGGCCCTTCCAGCCAATCGCCTTGGCGGTCGCCTCGGCCAGCGCGGCATCATCGCGCACATCAAAAGGGAGGAGCAGAGTCTCGCCGCAGTCGGCCGCCACCTCGGCCAGCCGCGCCGCGTCACGCCCGGACAGCACCACATGCGCGCCGCGCGCCGCCAATTCGCGTGCCAGCGCCGCGCCGATGCCCGATGAAGCGCCGGTGATCCATGCCACCTTGCCTGCGTAATCCATGTCTCTCTCCCTTTGATGAGAGGACTAGCGAGCGGCAGGGCAGGGCGCAATCATGCAGGGTCTTGGCAGGTTGCTGTTTGCGACCTTATCATGTCGGCAAGGTTCACCGGAAAGACGGCTTCGTCCCAGCTTTCCAGCTCTGCAAGCGTGAACCAGCGGTGCTGCGTCATCAGCGCCTGCTCGGTCTCGGTGTGGCGGCTGGTGTCGATCGCGGCCTCGGCCACGCGCACAAGGAAAAAGCGTTCATCCGCCTGCACCGGCTCGCCCTCCACGGTGATGAACTCCGGCGTCATCTGCGCGATCTGCGGGCCGGGATCGGCGATGATCCCGGTCTCTTCCAGCAGTTCGCGCCGCGCCGCATCCTCGAAGCTTTCGCCGGGATCGACCTCGCCGCCCGCTGTCACCCAGAAGGGATCGCGGCCCGGCACGTCATAGCGGAACATCAATGCGCGGCCCGCAGGATCAAGCACGATCAGCCGCGCTGCACGGCGCAGGCGAAGGGCGTGGTTGAGGGTCATTCGGCGGGCACGCTCGCCTTGATCGCCACGGCATGCACCCGCTGGCCGACGATATCGCCCAGCGCCGCGATCACCGCGCGCTGGCGGGCGAGGCGGTTCATCGGGGCGAAGGCCGCCGCCTCGATCTCCACCGTGAAGTGCGATTCGCCCGAGCCGTCATCACCCATGTGGCCCGAGTGCTTGGCGCTGTCGTTGATGATCGCAAGGCGGGTGGGCGCGAAGGCGGCGGTCAGCAGCGCGTGCATTTCTTCGGCGACGGACATCGGGTCTTTCCTTCTTTGCAATCGGGCAGCGGCAGATCGGGCTTGGAACTCGCGCGCCCAATCGCCATTCAGGCATGCTTATGCCTTCACCACGATTCCACGGCCGCGTCGAGAGCGCAGGGCGCGGTTGCGAAGCGCCGGGCTGCCGCGAGGCGGGAGAGTTCCGCGCGCCCGGCCGCCGTCCCCACGGGTTTGACGGGCCGGGCGAATGGCGCTGGTTCTGCCTTGATCACGTGCGCGAATTCAACGCCGGGTACGACTGGTTCGAGGGCATGAGCGCCGAGGAAATCCTGCGCGCCCACTCGCCGATCGCCGGGTGGGAGCGGGAGAGCCGCGCCTTCCGCCCGACGGCAGGCATCGCCGATGGCCCGCGCTGGGCCGATTATGCCGATCCGCTGGACGCCATCTCCGCCCGCGTGCGCGGCATCAAATCGCGCGCCGAGCGCGCGGCGCGCACCGCCATGTCGGGCCGGTTCTCGAAAGAGGAGGCGCTGGCGCTGGAGGTGATGGGCCTCGGCTCGGACACGGATCGCACCCGGCTGCGTCGCCGCTATTCCGAACTGGTGCGGCGCTATCATCCCGATCGCAATGGCGGCGACCGCGCCCACGAGGCGCAATTGACCGCGGTGGTCGAAGCCTACCAGCTGCTCAGGAACAGCGCCGCGCTGGCTTAGCCCTGCGCGCCCTTGATGATCGCGGCGTCGATGGCATTGGCCTCGGTGTAGGCGGGGCGCTGGGTAATCCGTTCGACATAGGCGCGGAACGAAGGCCGCTCGGGGATCGAGCCGAAGCGCAGGCCCCATACGAACTGGCTGCCGACATAGGTATCGGCCATGGTGAAGCGGCTGCCGGCGGCAAAGTCGTTGGCTGACAGCCACCCGTCGATCGCATCGAGCGCGAGGTCGAGGCTGCCGAAGCCTGCCGTGCCGCTCTTGCCCTCGGGCACTTCCCAGCCGAGCGCGCGGGCGATGATCGCCTGCTCCAGCGGCCCTGCGGCAAAGAACAGCCAGCGGAAATAGGCGGCTTTCTCGTGAGCATCGGGCAGCAGGCCTTTGTCGGGGTGGGTTTCGGCCAGATAGTGGTTGATCGCGGCGCATTCGGTGATGATGTGATCTTGGCCGCCATGGTGGTGGACGAGCGCGGGCACCTTGTTCATCGGGTTGATGGCTTTGAAGCTGTCCGGACGGCTCGCCCAGTCGAACACCACATGATCATAATCCGCGCCCGCTTCGTGCAGGGCCCAGCGCGAGATCTGCCCGCGGCTCATGGCGACGGTGTAGAAGGTGAATTCGGCCATGGGTTCTCGTCCTTGATAGTGTTCAGTTCTGGCGGAAGGCCCAGCGCAGGGTTCGGCCCATGCCCCAGGTTGCGGCGCGGGCGGGAAGGGCGGTGAGCACCGGGCGTTGCAGGTGGAGCATCGTGCGGGCCCAATCGGGCAGCATGGCGACGGCATCGGCGGTGATCATGGTCTGGACGGCCAGCGGCGTGCCTTCGGGGCGCTGGCTCAGCACCAGTTGCGCGATCTCGCGCGCTTGCGGAGAGGTGGCAAGATCATGGCGCAACATCCTGAAAATGCGCTCCGCTTCCGCGCGGGTTTCGGGCACGGGATCGGCCCCGAGCATCCGTGCGATGACAGCGAACTGGCGGTAATATTCGTCCTGTTCGCTTACCGGCATCGCGGGGCGGACATGGCGGATATAGCCTGCAAGAAAGCTCTGCGCCTCGGTCACATGGACCCAGGCGAGGGTGCGCGGGTTGGTCGCCTGATAGGGCGAGCCGTCGGGCAGGGTGCCGCCCACGCGGGCGTGGATGCGGTTCACCCGCTCGATGGCCTTGAGCGCCTCGTCGCGGTGGCCGAAGGTGGTGACCGCGATGAAGCGCGCCGTGCGCCGCAGCCGCCCGTGCATGTCCTCGCGGAAGTTCGAATGATCGAGCACCCCCTGCAAGGCTTCGGGATGGAGCATCTGCAGCAGCAGCGCGCGCACGCCGCCGGTCATCATTCCCACGATATCAGCGTGCACCTGCCGGATCGGCGTATCGCGCAAGAACAGCGCCTCGTCCGATGGCGGGGTTGGGGTCTGCCCGGCGCTGGCATCGTGAAACACGCCGCGCACCTGCGAAACCAGCTTCAAGCGCAGCGATTCGACCGGATCGGGCATGGGCCAAGCTATAGGCGCACAAGCGGCGGCATGGAAACGCGCTCGTCAAATTGCGAGGCGGCCTGAGCAAACCACCGCTTGCAGCCTAGCGCCATGCCGTTTAACCGTCCGCCCGCAATGACTTCATCGATCCCCTCCGGCGCAAGCGCCATGCCCACCCAACCTGACACCACCATCGACGTCCGCGAGGTCTTCGGCATCGATGTCGACTGGAAGGTGCCTGCCTTCAGCCAGCGCGACGAGCATGTGCCCGAGACCGACGGCGCCTATGTGTTCGATCCGGACACCACGCTGGCGATTCTTGCGGGCTTTGCGCATAACCGCCGGGTGATGGTGCAGGGCTATCACGGCACCGGCAAGTCGACCCATATCGAACAGGTCGCAGCCCGCCTCAACTGGCCCTCGATCCGCGTCAACCTCGATGCGCATATCAGCCGTATCGACCTCGTCGGGCGCGATGCGATCGTGCTGAAGGACGGGTTGCAGGTCACCGAATTCAAGGAAGGCATCTTGCCCTGGGCGCTCCAGCACCCGGTCGCGCTGACCTTCGACGAATATGACGCAGGGCGGCCGGATGTGATGTTCGTGATCCAGCGCGTGCTGGAGTTCGATGGCCGCCTGACGCTGCTCGACCAGAACCGCGTGATCACGCCCAACCCGTTCTTCCGCCTGTTCGCCACCACCAACACCGTGGGCCTCGGCGACACCTCGGGCCTCTATCACGGCACGCAGGCGATCAACCAGGCGCAGATGGACCGCTGGAACATCGTCGTCGCGCTGAACTACCTCAAGCCCGACGTGGAGCAGCAGATCGTCAAGTCGAAGACCCCGATGGCGGACGACAAGCTGATCGCCGACATGGTGAAGGTCGCCGAACTGACCCGTCAGGGCTTCATGAACGGCGATATCTCGACCGTGATGAGCCCGCGCACGGTGATCACCTGGGCGCAGAACGCCGCGATCTTCGGCTCGACCGGCTTCGCCTTCCGCCTCAGCTTCCTCAACAAGTGCGACGAGGCCGAGCGCACGCTGGTGGCCGAATACTACCAGCGCGTGTTTGGCGAGGACCTGCCCGAAGGCGCTGCGAAGAAGCGCTGATCGGCATGCTTCGGCCGCTGCTTGTCCTTGCCGCTGCGCTGGTTTGGGCAGCGCCGGGATCGGCCGCAGAGACCGACGATGTCGCGCGCTGGGAGCAGGCCCCGCGTGTCTTCGATCCCGGCGCAGTCGACCTCGGCATCAGGCAGGTTGCCAAAGGCGCCCTTGTGTTCGAGGCACCGCTGCGCTGGATGAAATCGCTGCGATTGCAAGCCGACGTCCCGGTGACCTTTGCCGAAAACGCGGTCACGCTACCTGCCGGAACGCAGCTCCCGTTGGTGCGGTTCATCACCAAGGCCCAGCCGACCACGCTGCGCTATGCCTATTGCACGCGGCTCGGCATCATCAATACCGAGAGCGCGTTCATCAGCGATGTCTGGCTGTTCAAGGCCCCTTTCAACGCCAAGGGCAAGCAGCTGTGCCTCGAGGATACTGACAAGGACGGCAGGCTCGATCGGTCGTTCGTCAAGACGATCCAGCACATCATGGGGCGGCCCGACATCATCTACACGGGTCCTGTCAGTCACGACACGGCGGGTGCGATCACTTTCGATCCGATCGATGGCGGTACGGACACCCTGAAATTCGTGGTGAAGGGTATCAGCAAGACCAAGGTGCAGGCTTGGATCGAAATCACGGTGCTGGGCGGCTGGATGAACTTCAGCCGTTTGCAGACCGGTGGTTACGATCTGCGTGCGCTGCATGAATTCAAGCAGCCCGGCGCGCTTTCGGACATTCTCGGTCTGGAGGTCCGGCTGACAGGTTTCGATGCCGTGGCGAAGACATCCGAATTCGATCTGCGCGCAGCGGGCAATCGCGGGCCGATCATCATTCCCGATTTCGTCGCGGCCTATTGAGCTATGGGCTTGGGCTTATCTCGACGCGGGCACCTGCGATTGCGGGGGTTGTTGGTCCTGCTGGCACTCGTGGCGCAACCATTGGCGGCTGGGCAGCCGGCAACCGCTCCTGCGCCTGTGCGCGCGCCGGATATCCGGGTTGCTCCCGCTGCGCCGATGCTGGCCGAGCGCAACCCGCGCCCGGCGCGGGCCGAGCGGGTGAGGACAGTCGATATCCCGCAGGCCGCCAAGGATGCGGGGCATAATGGCACCGCGGTCTACACTGCCACGGTCGGTGCAGACGGCCAATTGGCCGCGTTGACTTTGAAGCAGAGCAGCATGTCCCCCGCCATCGACGAAGCCGTGAAGGCGCGCGCCCAAAAGCTCTATTACTTCGCCGCCACCGACAAGGACGGAAACAAGGTCGAAGGCACGGTCGATGTGGTCGCCTCCTATGCCCGCCACGACAAGGACAGCCCCGGCGGCGGCATCGACAATTACACCTGCGGCGATCTGGTGCGCGAATGGGACTGGTTCACCGCCGCCAATGCCGGGCGGGGCAAGCTGTTCTGGCCGCACAACGCCTACACCTCGCTGACCGGGATCGAAGCGATGCGGCAGGGCGAGTGGCCAAGCCGCCAAGCCCGCCTTGCTGAGCGGGCGACACGCGAGGAGATGTGGGCCAAGCTCATCAAACGCTGCCGCAAATCCCCCGCACGCCTGATGCTCGAAGAGGTCGATCAGCCGGTTGAATACGCCAACCTCGTCAATTCGTTCTGACCGCTTGCGGACAAGTGTTGTAGCCTGATAACACAGCACTAACCATGGCGCTGTTCGACCGATTCTGGAAAGCCTCCCGCTCGCGCGCCGAAAAGGCCGGGCGTTCGGACATGCCTGCCGGGTTTTACCCGCTCTACGAATCGATGCAGCCCGCCGATCTCGATGACGACGACGACGATCTCCCTCCGCGTTCGCGCCCCTCGGCCAATCCCGATTTCGACGCGTGGGATGCCAAGCTGGCGGGGATCGACGAGGCGCTCGAAGTCGAGGAAAAGCGCCGCCTGCGATGGTGGCAGCGCGATTACTGGCGCGAACGCTCGAAGCTGTGGTGGACCGGGCGCGGTATTTTGGCGGGGCTTGCCCTGTTCGTGGTGCTGATCGGCTGGCTCACCATCACCGCGCCGCTGTCGAAAAGCCTTGAACCCATTGCGCCCCCGCAGGTCACCCTGCTCGCCAGCGACGGCACGCCGATTGCGCGGCAGGGCGCGATTGTCGAGGCGC
Organism: uncultured Alphaproteobacteria bacterium; assembly: GCA_903934325.1. GTDB lineage: Bacteria > Pseudomonadota > Alphaproteobacteria > Sphingomonadales > Sphingomonadaceae > Erythrobacter. Next base: position 111,238 of record CAIZNH010000044.1, read on the forward strand.
CGGTCAAGGTCGCGGACCTGCCGCCGCACGTGGTGCAGGCCTTCATCGCGATCGAGGACCGGCGGTTCTATTCGCACTGGGGGATCGACCCGCGCGGCATCGCCCGGGCGGCGTGGACCGGCTATGGCGGCGGATCGACGATCACCCAGCAGCTGGCCAAATTCACCTTCCTCACGCCCGAGCAGAGCCTCAGCCGCAAGGCGCGCGAGGCGCTTATCGCCTTCTGGCTGGAAAGCTGGCTGACCAAGGACGAGATCCTCGAACGCTACCTGTCAAACGCCTATTTCGGCGACAACCAGTATGGCCTGCGCGCCGCCAGCCTGCACTATTTCTACCGCCAGCCCGAAAAGCTGCGGCCCGAGCAGGCGGCGATGCTGGCGGGGCTGCTGCAGGCGCCCAGCCGCTTTGCACCGACCAAGCATTACGACAAGGCCAAGGCCCGCATGGAGCTGGTCATCAAGTCGATGGTGGAGGAGGGCTATCTCACCACTGCCGAGGCCAAGGCGCTGCCCGATCCGCGCATCGACGTGCGCACCCGCGACGACAACCTGCCGACCGGCACCTATTTCGCCGACTGGGCCTTGCCGCTGGCGCGTGAGGGGATGGACGCGAGCTATTCGCAGCAAGTCCTCGCCACCACGCTCGATTCGCGTCTTCAGGCGCTGGCCAGCCGGATCGTGGCGCGCGCGCCGCTCGGCGGGGCGCAGGTCGCGCTGGTGGCGATGCGCCGCAATGGCGAGGTGGTGGCGATGGTGGGCGGGCGCGACTATCGCAAATCGCCCTTCAACCGCGTGACCCAGGCGCGCCGCCAGCCGGGTTCGACCTTCAAGACCTTCGTCTATCTCACCGCGCTGGAAGAGGGCTGGGACCCGGACGACACCATCCCCAACACCCCGATCGAGCAGGGCAGCTATCGCCCCAAAAACGCGCGTGAGGCCTATTCCGACCAGATCACGCTCGAGAATGCCTTTGCCAGTTCCAGCAATGTCGCCGCTGTGCGCCTGTTGCAGGCGGTGGGCAGCGACAAGGTGATCCGCACTGCGCGCCAGCTCGGCATCACCGCGCCGATGGCCGAGGGCGATCCGAGCCTTGCGCTGGGCACCTCGGCGATGACGCTGATGGAGCTGACGGCGGCCTATGCCGGGATCGCCGCCAATGATTTCCCGGTCGAGCCCCACGCCTTTGCGCGCGGCGAACAGGGCTGGTGGGAATGGCTGACGACCCGCTCGGACAGCTTATCGGGCGGCACGCACGAGGATATCGAGACCATGCTGCGCGCCGCGATCAATCGCGGGACAGGGCGCAATGCCGTGCTGCCGATTGCCAATTTCGGCAAGACCGGCACGACGCAGGATTACCGCGATGCGCTGTTCGTGGGCTATGCCGGCGATCTGGTGGTGGGGGTGTGGGTCGGCAATGACGACAACTCGCCGCTGAACGGGGTCACCGGCGGCAGCACCCCGGCGCGGATCTGGCGCGACTTCATGCGCGGCGCGCTGAAACTCGGAGCCACACCTGCTCCCAAGTCCAGTTCCTCGCCCGATCCCGAAGGGCCGGTCCAGCCGCTTGACATGATCGAGGGCGGCGCGGTGCAGATCGGCCAGGATGGCGCGAGCCTCACCATCGACGGCAACGGGCTCACCATCTCCAAGGACGGCGTGCCGGTGGAAGTGCGCTTGGGCGAGGGCGGAGTGGCGGTGCAGCCGGCGCCGTCGCCAAGCGCGGGGCCGCCTTGATGTTGCAGGCCACCCGCCCCTAAACCATGAGGATATTCATCACCGCCGTCGCGATCGGGCGGGTGCGATCATCCTGCCATGCCTCGACCGCGACATTGGCATTGCGCCGGCCGAGGCGGGTGATGCGCGCGGTGGCATAGCTGGTCTGCGACTTGCCCGCGGCAAGATATTGGACCGTGATGTTGATCGGCTTCAATTGCGGATCGCGGCCCACCGCCTGCAAGGCGGCGTGAAGCGCGGCGTAGCCTGCCGTCTCCAGCAGACCTGCGGTCGCGCCGCCGTGGAAATGGGCCGGACGGCCTTCGACATTGGAGCCGAAATCGACGCTGAGCACCGGCATTCCCGCTTCCTCGCCAATGATCGCGATGCCGAGCGAGCGGGCATAGGCGGGCAGTTCTATCGGCTCAGACATCGCCGCCGCCCCCTTTGAGCGCCGGGTTGCCTTCGCGCGGATCGGCTCCGATGGTCATGAAGCAGCCCGCGACATGGGCGACCGGATCATCGGGATCATCATCATAGGCGATCCCGCGCACGAAGGCCGCCGAGCGCGTGATGCGATAGCATTCGACCCGCCCGCGCACACTCGCCCGCTCGCGCGCTGGGCGCTGGTAATCGACGCGCAGATCGAGCGTCGCGACCGGCTGGAAGGTGCCGCGCGTCTGCCAGATCGCCATCCCGCTCGCCATGTCCATCAGGCTGATGATCGGCCCCGAGGCCAGCACCGCGATTTTGCTGTCGCCCAGCAGATCCTCGCGCCACGGCAGTTCGAGCTCGACCCAGTTTTCGCCCTGCTCGGTGAACCTGAGGCCAAGCCATCCGGTGTGGCCATGGCGGAAGAACCAGCGCGAGGCTTCGCGCGCGTCGAACCGGGCGGGGGGCGTGTTCATGCGGTGGCCATAGGGGCGGGCGCGGGCGGGTTACAATCATTTAATTTCGCATGATCGCGGCCTGCGGTCACCTTGGGCGACGGCGCACCGGCAGGGGGCCGGCTGGCCGATGCACGAAGGAGAGCGACATGAATTTCCCGCAGATCAACCTCGACCAGATTCCCATGCTCGAAGGCGCGCAGGCCCTGTTCGGCTCGGTGCTGAGGGCCGAGGGGCCGATCGACGACCGGATCGTCGAGATCATGGTCTATCTCTACGAAGTCATGCCGCCCGAAGCGGTGATCTGACGCGCGGACGGGAGGCCAAAGGGTGCTGGTCGATCCCGCGATTGAAAGGCTGCGGAGCGAGGGTGCTCCGCAGCCTCAGGTCGATGCGGTGCTGGCCGCATGGCGCGCCTTGCCGGAGGTTGGCAAGGTGGCGCACGCGCTTGCCGCCTGGGGCGCGGGCGGGGTGCTGGCAGCAGATGGCGCGCTGGCGCGGCTGATGGCCAGCCGGGATGCGGCGATGGCGCTGGTCGCGGCTTTCATCGATCCGCTGGCGGTTGCCTTGCGCGCCGAGCCGCTGGCCCAGCCTCCAATCGGCTTTTCCGCCACGCCCGGGCTTGCCCGCATCCGCCTGATCGAGTGCGGACGGGCGGGCTTAAGCCTCGCGGTCTTCGCCCCCCGCGTCCGCATTCAGCCGGGTTCGGTGCTGTTCGAGGATGGCGAGGCGCATGAACTGGTGCTGCAAGGCGAGGGCGAGGCGGCCTGCTACCACCTTGCTGACGGCGGCCTGATGCAGACGCTGCTCACCTGTGCGCCGGGAACGCGCATCACGCGCGGCGGCACGCATGAGGCGCGCCAGATCCTTGGCGTGACCCGCCCGCTGCTGCTGCTGCAACTGACCCGCGAGGCGGCAAACCCATCGCCCTCGCGCGAGGTGGCTCTGCCTTCGGGGCAGCTGCTCGGCACGATCAGCGCGTCGAAGCGGGCGAGCCAGCAGATGATGGCGCTCGGCGTGCTTGGCGCGCTGGGGCACCGCGCGGGGGTGGGTGCGATGGAGACGCTGGCGCTTGACCGCAAGGCCGGGCGCGACCTTCGCTGGGAGGCGCTGCGCCAGGCGCTGGGCCTTGATGCGCGGGCCGGCATGGCGCTGCTGGCCGAACTGGCGGAGCGGAACGACGATCCGATTGGCCCGCCTGCCGCCAGGCTGCGCGCCGGTCTGATTGCCGCGCAGCCTCACCTTGCCATCCTGGAGACGCATTGATGCCGCTAGTGATCGACAATCCCTCCGCCGAAAGCTGCTCGCTGCCCGAGTGTATCGAGGCGCTGGCCGAGACCGGTTTCGATGCCGAGGATCCGGCCAGCACGGCCAACGCCGCGCTGTGGCTGCGCAGGCTCGCCAACAACCGCAGCTTTCTGGGCGATCTGCTGGTCGATCGACTGACGGGCGCGGGCGATGATGCGCTTGCCTCGGGCTATGGCCCGCAGGCGATCATTCTCAGCCGTCCGCGTACAGGCCGCAAGAATGCCGCCTTTTTGCGGGCGGCGATCTGGCCGTCCCCGCGCGATCACGTGTTCCAGACCAGCGGCGCGGCCAGCTTTGTCTATGGCGCGCCCCACGATCACAATTTCGACTTTCTTACCGTGGGTTACTGCGGGCCGGGCTATGCCAGCGACTACTACGAATACGATTACGGCGCGGTCGCAGGCTATCCCGGCGAGGATGCGGGACTGCGCTTCATTGAACGCTCCACACTCTCGTCCGGCAAGCTGATGCTCTATCGCCGCCATCTCGACGTCCACCGGCAATTGCCGCCCGAGAGCCTCTCGGTCTCGATCAACGTCATGCGGGTCGATCCGGCGCAGGGGTGGTTCGATCAGTACGGGTTCGATCTGGAGAGGGGCACGGTGGCGCGGTGGCTCAATCCCAATCTGGGCGAGGCCTTCCTGCGGGTGGCGGTGGCGAGTGGTTCGGCAAACGCGCTGGACTATGCCGAATGGGCAGGCCAGCGCCACCCGAGCGAGCGGTTGCGTCTCGCCAGTTTCGATGCGCGGGCCGATCAGTGCGGCGATGCTGCCGAGGCCGACGCGCTGTGGCGGGCAGCGGAGCTTTCGGGCAGCCGGATGGTGGCAGGTGCAGCGGCCGCGCGGCGGGCAGCGCTCTAAAGCACCCCGCCTGCCAGCCGGTCGATCGCGCCTTGCAGGATCACTGCAGCAGCATGGGCGTCGATCGCAGCGGCGCGCTTGGCGCGGCTCATGTCCTGCCCGATCATCGCGGCCTCGGCGGCCTGGGTCGACCAGCGCTCGTCCCACAGCAGGATGGGGAGCGCAAAGGCCTCGGCACAGTTGCGGGCGTAGGCGCGGGAGGCTTGCGCGCGCGGGCCTTCCGAGCCGTCCATGTTGAGCGGCAGGCCGATCACCAGCCCCTTGACGCTGCGGCTCTTGATAAGATCTGCCAGCGTCTCGCGGTCGCGTCCCCACTTGCCGCGCTGGATGGTGGTGTGGTTGGTGGCAAAGCGCCATCCGGCATCGCAGGTCGCCGTGCCGATGGTCTTGGTGCCGAGATCGAGCCCCAGCAGCACGCCGCCATCCCCGACCGCCTCGCCGAAGCTGCGCGCGTCTTCGAAGATCACTTCGCCGCTGCCTGCCATGCCTCGGCCCGGCGGATGACGTCGGCCTTGGTGTTGGCCCAGAACAGCGGCAGGTCATAGACGTGGTAGTTGTTGCCCGGCAGCACGTAGGAGCCCATTTCCGGCGGCGGCCCGATCAGCAGCAGCCCGCGCTTGTCGCACTTCGCGGGCACGAGGGCGGGGGTCAGGCTGCCCTTTTCCATGCTGTCCTCGGGCACCAGCGTGCCGAGATTGGCGCTGGCGGGCGCCGCGCCGCCAATCAGGCCGGTGAGCGGATTGGTGCACAGCATCGGATCATCGCCCGGCAGTTTGCCGTCGAGCGCGAGGGTATTGGCATAGGCATCCAGCACCAAAGCCGGATCAGCCGGTTCGGCAAAGCTCGACCAGCTGAGCACGCAGCCCGTCTGATCGGGCGCGGCGCAGGCGGGCGCGCCGATTGCGGGGAGATCATGCAGGGTCGAAACCGGCCAGCCGATCACATAGGCCGCCACCAGCCGCTTGGCGGCGGGCATGGCCTTGACCTCCTCGGCGAGCAGGCGCTTTAGGTGCAACGCGCCTTGCGAATGGCCGGCGATCACGATCGGCGTCTTCGGATCGACGCTCGAAAGGAAGTAGCGGAAGGCCTCGCGCACATCGGCATAGGCAGCGTCGATCGCTTGGCGGCCCTCTGGCGCATCGGTGAGGAAGGCGCCCATGGTCGCCTGACGATAACGCGGCGCCCATATCTCGGAGGCCGCGTTGAAGGGGCTGGCCATGCCGCGCAGGAAGATGCGGGCGATGCGCTCGGCCTCGGGATCGCCGCCGTTTTCCAGCGGCGCGTTCCAGCTGGCGCGGTTCACATAGCTGGTGGGGTGGACGAAAAAGACGGCAAAGGCCTGCTTCGGTTCGGCCGGGGTGGGCAGGAGGCCGCGATCATTGGCATAGGCGGGCTGCCAGCGCGCCGGGTCCTTCACGCCGATGCCGGGGCGCGAATACCACAGCGCCGGGCTTTCATAGGCATTGGCTTCAAGCGGCTTGACCGGCGCGAAGGCGACGCTGGGGACGCTCGCCCACTTGGTCAGCTGCGCCGGGAACAGCGCCAGCAGAAAGCCGCCGGCGATCACCAACACGATGCAGAAAGCGACCAGATAGAGGAACTTGCGGGCCATTGCTGCGCGCCTTCTCAGCTCACTTGGCCGCAGCGCCTTCGGCCAGTGGCGGGCGAAGGGTGGACCATGCGCGGTTGCCGCGCAGGCTGGAGAACCAGGTCGCCGGGTTCCAGCTGGTCGATCCGTCGAGGCTGAAGGTGATGAATTCCGCGCGCCCGCCGATATTGGCGAGCGGCACTGCGCCGCCGAGCCCGCTTTCGAGCACATCGGCGCGGCTGTCGGCGCTTTCGTCGCGGTTGTCGCCCATCACGAAGACAGCATCCTCGGGCACCGGATAGGGGCCGAAATTGTCGAGATGCTGGTCCTTGTAGTCGATGGTGAGATAGGTCGCGCCATTGGGCAGGGTCTCGCGCCATGTCGGCGGGGCGAAATAGTCCTGCCCGTCAGCCCCGCGCTCGCGGTAATCCTCGAAAGCTTCGAGGCAGGGCGCGCCGCGGCACAGCAGATCAGGCTCGAACGGCAGGCGCACGCTCGGCACGACCTCGCGCTTGATCGGGGTGCCATTGAGGATGATCTGACCGCCACGCACTTCGATCGTATCGCCGGGCAGCGCGACCACGCGCTTGATGTAATCCTCGTCCCGCGTCGGGTGGACGGGGATGACGATGTCGCCATATTCCGGCTTCGAACCCATCACCCGCCAATCGCCGCGCGGCAGCAGGTGGAAGCTCGCCGAGGCCCAGGACCAGCCATAGGGATATTTGCTCACCACCAGCCGGTCATCCACCCATAGGCTCGGCATCATCGAAGTCGAGGGGATGTAGAACGGCTTGGCGACGAGGCTGTGGAAGGCCAGCACCGCCAGCAGCATCAGCGCAAGCCCGCGCAGCTCGGCAAACCAGTCGACCTTGTGCGGGGTCTCGGGAGCGGTGGTTTCGGTCACTTGCGGGGTCTCGGTGCTTGCCATGGGGGGAGCCAGTCAGAGGAGGGGGATGGCTTCGATGATCACAAAGGCCTGCGCCCATGGATGATCGTCGGTGAGAGTAAGATGGATGCGCGCCTCATGGCCCTTCGGCGTCATTTCTTCAAGCCGCAAAGCCGCCCCGCCGGTGAGTGCAAGGGTGGGCGCGCCCGAGGGCGAATTGACGACGCCGATGTCCTTCATGAACACGCCCCGCTTGAAACCCGTGCGGACTGCCTTGGAGAAGGCCTCCTTGGCGGCGAAGCGTTTCGCGTAGGTTCCGGCGATGGTGTAGGGGCGGCGGCGGGCCTTGGCGATTTCGATATCGGTGAAGACGCGGTTCTCGAACCGCTCGCCATAGCGCGCCAGCGAATTGCCGATCCGCTCTATATTGCAGAGGTCGGAGCCCATGCCGATGATCATTTCACCGCCCTCACGATCACCGCCACCAGCAGGCCCAGCGCCATCACGTGCAGCATCACCTGCGATTTGAACAGGGGATGCGCGAAGTCGCCCTTGGCCCTCTTCAGCGCGCCGACGAAGCCGAAGATCATCAGCACGATCCAGCCGACTGCGAAGACCTGCATCACCTTGGTGCTCAGCGCAAAGCCCAGAAAGCCGATGGCGATGAGGAACAGCGCCGCCGCGCCAAAGGCCCAGCGCTTCTGTACGGGCGCGAGCGCGGGCAGATCAGGCTCGGCCTCGTTCACCGCGCCGCATCCATCAATTCGCGCATCCGGCGGATGGCGTTTTCAAGGCCCACGAACACCGCCTCGCCGATCAGGTAGTGGCCGATATTGAGTTCCGCGATCTGCGGGATAGCGGCAATCGGCTGGACGTTCTCGAAGGTGAGGCCGTGGCCTGCGTGGGGCTCGATCCCGTTCTTGGCGGCTAGCGCGGCCATGTCGGTGATGCGCTTCAATTCGCGCGCCACCTTCTCGCTGTCCCCGTCTAGGAAAGCGTGGGCATATTCGCCGGTGTGGAATTCGACCACCGGCGCGCCCAATCGCAGCGCGGCGTCAAGCTGGCGCTCGTCCGCTTCGATGAAGAGCGAGACGCGGATGCCTGCGCTCCGCAGTTCCTCGCAGATGGGCACCAGTGTGTTGTGAAGTCCTGCCGCGTCGAGCCCGCCCTCGGTGGTGCGCTCCTCGCGCTTTTCGGGGACGATGCAGGCGGCGTGGGGCTTGTGACGCAAGGCGATGGCGAGCATCTCGCGCGTGGCGGCCATTTCGAGGTTGAGCGGAAGATTGGTCGCCGCCTGAATGCGGGCGAGGTCCTCGTCGCGGATGTGGCGGCGGTCTTCGCGCAGGTGCGCGGTGATCCCGTCGCCGCCGACTGCCGCGACAATCTCGGCCGCGCGCACCGGATCGGGATGGTCCCCGCCGCGCGCATTGCGGATGGTGGCGACGTGATCGATGTTGACGCCGAGCCTCAAGGGGCGGGGATGGAGCGTGCCGGTCATGATTGTCCCTTGTCGCAGGCGAGCAGCGCCACGGCCTCGGCCATGAAGCCTTCGCCCTGCCAGATCTCGCCGAATTCGAACGCCGGATCGATAGTGGCAAGCACCATCGAGCGGCCGAGCTCGGGGAGCATGATGTTGGTGAGCCGGTATTGTCCGATCTCGCCCTTGCGTTCGGCGACCTTCACGGGGGCCGAACAGCCGTGCGGCTGGACTTCGAACACCCATTGGCCGAGCGCCATGTAGCCGAGCTCCGGATCACCCTGCCACATCGGCTTCATCTCCGGCACGTCGTCCTTGTAAGCCTGCATCTGGCTCCAGTTGAAGAACAGCACGTCCATCAGCGTGCCCGACAGCGCACCCGAAGCACCATAGGCGGGAATGACCTCGCGCTCGGGCGATTTCATCGCATAGAGCCCGCCGGCATTGTCGCCAGAGACCATGCGCAGCTTGGAAATCGTCACGCCGGGAGGGTTCTGGGCTTCGTCATCGAGGCGTCCGCGCGAGGCGCCGAGCATGTATTCGACACTCTCGAGGCTCACGGCCTCCAGCACCGCGCCGAGCACGATGTAATCGCAGTTGTTATAGGCCCAGCCGCTGGCGGGCGGGGCGACGCGGCCGTTCATGCACCATGAAAGACCATGCTTAGCAGGCTCGTTGTAGAAGGCCGGCCAGCCGTTTGCGCCCTTGGGTGTATCCTCTGGATTGCGCAGGCCCGAACGGTGCTGGAGCAGCTGGCGGATCGTGGGCGCCGCTGGTCCCCTGGGCCAGCGCGGCAGGATGCGCGAGACCGGGGTGTCGAGCGTGAACCCCATGTTCTTGAGTTCCGGCAGCAGCCGCGCGGCGAGCATCTGCTTGGTCAAAGAGGCATAGGGCCAGCGCGGCACCTCGCTGGTGATCTGGCCGTAGCCTTCGCGCAGCATATCCGGGCTGACCTGCGAGGAGAGGCGCAGATTGCCCGCGTCAATCGCGATCTCGCCCTTGAACCCGCGCGCGAAGGCTTTCTCGCGGATATCCTGCGCGCGCTGGAAGGCGGCCTCGGCTTCTGCGGTCAGGTCCGGGCGGCTTTGGCCCGGCTTTTCCGGCATGACCAGCCGGACGTCCATCGGCGCCGACTGCCCCGACAGGCACACGGCCGCGAGCGCGAGGAAAGGCAGTCGGAACACGAATTTCTACTCCTTGCGGCTGCCGGGCTTTGTTACCTCTACGGCCGCCAACGCCTCAGGGATGTCGCTTTCGTCATAGGTCGGGAAATCAATGGCGAGCAGCGGGTAGAACGGCACGCCGAGATCGACCGACCCGCAGGAGCGGTCGATGATTGCACATTCCGCGATCACTTCGCCGCCCTCGCGCGCCACGGCAGCGATCGCTTCGCGGCTGGAAAGGCCGGTGGTGACAACATCCTCGACCATCAGCACTTTCGCGCCTTTTTCCAGCGCGAAGCCGCGGCGCAGGTGGAAGGTGCCGTCAGGGCGCTCAAGGAACAGGGCATCCTTGCCGAGCGCGCGGCCGACTTCGTGGCCGATGATGATGCCGCCCATCGCGGGAGAGACGACCACATCGATTGCAGCGCGCACTTCGGCGGGGATGCCGGCGACCACCGCCTCTGCGAGGCGCGCGGCGCGGGCCGGGTTCATCAACACCCGCGCGCATTGCAGGTAGTGTCCACTATGCCGGCCGGAAGAGAGCTTGAAATGCCCTTCGAGCAAGGCTCCCGAGGCGCGGAACTCGGCCAGAACTTCGTCTTCGGTCATGGCCGAACTCCAGTAAAAACATCAGGGAAAGCGCTGGATTGCGCGTGCGGCATGGAGGCTTGCATAATTTTCTCCCTAGAAGCGCTTGAGGCCCTCGGCAAGCATCGCTAAGGGCGGGAATGAAAGCTGGCCCCCGGGCTGGCCGAACGCTGCACGCTGGTGGTCCGAGGGGGCCGGACGGCGGGCGGTATGGGATCAGTTTTAAACACTTGGACACATGCTCATGGGTCAGAGGCACACCCGTATGAAAAAGGCTATCCTTGCGGCATTCGCCGCCGGGCTCGCGGCGTTTGCGCCGATGACTGTGGCTGCGCAGGATGCAGCCGCGCCCGCTCCTGCACCTGCTGCCGTGGCGGCACCCGCTCCGGCGGCTGTGGCTGCTCCGGCGGCCGATGCTCCGGCGGCCGAGGCTGCCGCTCCTGCGGATGCTGCGGCCAGCGCCTACACCCCGATGGCGCCGACCAAGGGCAAGGGCATGCCGACGTCCTATCAGGACGACGCGATGAAGAGCCTGACCTTCCAGGAGCAGTATTCGGACAATGGCGACTACGCGCTGTGGATGCACGATGTGATCCTGATGCCGGTGATCACCGTTATCAGCCTGTTCGTGCTCGGCTTGCTGCTCTACGTGGTGGTGCGCTTCAACCGGCGGCGCAATCCGGTGGCCTCGAAGACCACGCACAACACCCTGATCGAAGTGGTGTGGACGATCGTTCCGGTGATCATCCTGGTGGTGATCGCGGTGCCCTCGATCACGCTGCTGGCCCGCCAGTATGAAACCCCGCCCGCCGATGCCGTCACCATCAAGGCGACCGGCTACCAGTGGTACTGGGGCTACACCTACCCCGATCACGGCGAGATCGAAGTTATCTCGAACATGATGGACGAGGGCGAGGCAGTGAAGCGCGGCGAGCCCGGCCAGCTTGCGGTGGACAACCGCATGGTTGTGCCCGCAGGCGTGCCGCTGCGCATCCAGACCACCGCGACCGACGTGATCCACGCTTTCGCGGTGCCCTCGCTGTGGTTCAAGATGGACGCAGTGCCGGGCCGTCTCAACGAGAAGATGCTGACCATCAAGGAGCCGGGCGTGTACTACGGCCAGTGCTCCGAGCTGTGCGGCGCGCGCCATGCCTACATGCCGATCGCCATCGAAGCGCTCCCGCCGGCGGAATTCGCCGCATGGGTGAAGGTGCAAGGCGGCTCGATGCCGGGCGAGGAAGAAGCGGCTGCTGCTGCTCCGGCTCCGGCGACTGACGCTGCTGCGCCCGCCGCTGCCGCCGCTCCGGCTGCCGCCCGCTGAGACTTAGAACGAATTTAACGCAAAAGAGTATCTGACCATGGCAACCACCGCAGAAGGCTTCGACGTCCACCACGGGCACGGCCACGACGCGCATGATCATGCGGACCACAAGCCGGGCTTCTTTGCCCGCTGGTTCATGTCGACCAACCACAAGGACATCGGCACGATGTACCTGATCTTCGCGATCATCGCGGGGATCGTCGGTGGTGCCATTTCGGGCATCATGCGGGTCGAGCTGGCCGAGCCCGGCATCCAGTACCTGCAGTGGTGGGCCCAGTTCATGGGCGGCGGCAGCGATCTGAACACCGCGCTCCACATGTGGAACGTGTTCATCACCGCCCACGGCCTGATCATGGTGTTCTTCATGGTCATGCCGGCGATGATCGGTGGCTTTGGCAACTGGTTCGTACCGCTGATGATCGGCGCGCCGGACATGGCCTTCCCGCGCATGAACAACGTCTCGTTCTGGCTGACCGTGGCGGGCTTCTTCAGCCTGCTGTTCTCGCTGTTCGTGCCCGGCGGCTCCGGCCCCGGCGCAGGCACCGGCTGGACGGTCTACGCGCCGCTCTCGACCAGCGGCTCGGTCGGTCCGGCGGTCGACTTCGCGATCTTCTCGCTGCACCTTGCGGGCGCTGGCTCGATCCTGGGTGCGACCAACTTCATCACCACCATCTTCAACATGCGCGCGCCGGGCATGACCCTGCACAAGATGCCGCTGTTCGTGTGGTCGGTGCTGGTCACCGCCTTCCTGCTGCTGCTCGCCCTGCCGGTTCTTGCCGCGGCGATCACCATGCTGCTGACCGATCGCAACTTCGGCACGACCTTCTTCGATCCGGCTGGCGGCGGTGATCCGGTGCTCTACCAGCACCTGTTCTGGTTCTTCGGCCACCCGGAAGTCTACATCATGATCCTGCCGGGCTTCGGCATGATCTCGCAGATCGTGGCGACCTTCAGCCGCAAGCCGGTGTTCGGCTACCTCGGCATGGCCTACGCCATGGTCGCGATCGGCGTGGTCGGCTTCATCGTCTGGGCGCACCACATGTACACCGTGGGCCTCGACGTGAACACGAAGATGTACTTCACCGCGGCGACCATGGTGATCGCGGTTCCGACCGGCGTGAAAATCTTCAGCTGGATCGCCACGATGTGGGGCGGCAGCATCGAGTTCAAGTCGCCGATGGTGTGGTCGATGGGCTTCATCTTCCTGTTCACCGTCGGTGGTGTGACCGGCGTGGTGCTCGCCAATGGTGGGATCGACGACAACCTGCACGACACTTACTACGTGGTGGCCCACTTCCACTACGTGCTGTCGATGGGCGCCGTGTTCTCGATGTTCGCCGGCTTCTACTACTGGTTCCCGAAGATGAGCGGTCGGATGCACAGCGAGCTGCTCTCGCACCTGCACTTCTGGACCTTCTTCATCGGCGTGAACGTGATCTTCTTCCCGCAGCACTTCCTCGGGATGCAGGGCATGCCGCGCCGCTATCCGGACTATGCGGAGGCCTACACCTTCTGGCACCAGATCAGCACCTACGGGTACTACATCATGGCCGGCTCGATGGTGTTCTTCTTCGTCAACATCCTCTACGCGCTGGCCGCCGGCAAGAAGGCCGCAGCCAACCCGTGGGGCGAAGGTGCGACCACGCTCGAATGGACCCTGCCGAGCCCGCCGCCCTACCACCAGTTCGAAACGCTGCCGGTCATCACCGACAGCATGGACTACCACGATCACCGTCCGACGACCGCTTGAGGTCTTGGCGCTGATCGGCTCCGCTGGCGGAGCATGACATGATCGCAGGGAGCGCGGGCACAGGTCCGCGCTCCTTCGCAATGGAACCGATAGGAACAATGGCGAGCAACCCGTCCCAGATTGCAGCGCAGATGCCGGCGGAATGGCGCGATTTCTTCGCGCTGACCAAGCCGCGGGTGATGACGCTGGTGATCTTCACCGCGATCTGCGGGCTGCTGGCTGCGCCTGGCACCATCCATCCGGTGATCGGCTTCACCGCGATACTCGCGATCGCGATGGGTGCCGGTGGTTCGGCAGTGCTGAACCAGTGGTGGGAAGCCGACCTCGACGCGGGCATGAAGCGCACCATGAGCCGTCCGCTCCCCGGTGGCCGGATGCGGCGCGAGGATGCGCGCGATTTCGGGATTTTCCTTTCGGCTGTGTCGCTGGTGCTGATGGGCGTTGCAGTGGGCTGGCTGGCCTCTGCCCTGTTGCTGCTGGCGATCATCTATTACGCCGTGGTCTACACCATGTGGCTGAAGCCGCGCACCCCGCAGAACATCGTGATCGGCGGCGGCGCTGGCGCTTTCCCGCCGCTGATCGGCTGGGTGGCGGTCACCGGCGAGATCACCGCCATGCCGCTGCTGCTCTTCGCGATCATCTTCTTCTGGACCCCGCCGCACTTCTGGGCGCTCGCGCTGTTCATGCAGTCGGACTACGCCAAGGTCGGCATTCCGATGCTGCCGGTGGTGGCGGGCGAGAAGGTCACCCGCCGCCAGATCCTCGGCTACACGCTGGTGCTGGCGCCGATCACGGTTGCGCCCTGGGCCATCGGCGGCACGGGCTGGATCTATGGTTCGGTCGCGGTGGTGTTGTCGGCGCTGTTCACGGCTCTGGCGATCCCCGTCGGTCTGCGCACGCGCACTGATGACGACAAGATGCTGCCCGAGAAGAAGCTGTTCAAGTTCTCGATCGTCTACCTCTTCGTGCTGTTTGCGGCATTGGTGGCAGACCGGGTTGCGGCCTATCAGGGGTGGCTGGCATGACCCCCGAAGACGAGGCTGAACTGACCCGCCGCCGCAAGGCGCGCAACTATGTCGTGGCCGGCACGCTGCTGTTCTTCGTGCTGCTGTTCTACGCCATCACCATCGTGCGGATGGGGGACTGAGCCATGGCCTCTGCCGCGCCCGTTCTGCATGACGCTGTCACCGCCCGCCGCAATCTGCGCGTGGGGCTGATGGCGTTTGCTGGCGCGCTGGCGATGCTCGGCCTCGGCTATGCCTCGGTGCCGCTCTACCGGCTGTTCTGCCAGGTCACCGGCTTTGGCGGGACGACCATGATCGCGACCGAGGCGCAGGCGGCGACAGCTGCGGCCAATGCGACGGGGCAGACCATCTCGATCCGCTTCGATGCCTCGACCGCAGGCGATATGCCCTGGGTGTTCGCGCCCAGTCAAGCGACCGACACGATCACCATCGGCGAGCGCGACATTGCCACCTATGTCGCCCGCAATTCCGGTTCCGTGCCGATCACCGGCATGGCCACCTTCAATGTCGAGCCCGAACAGGCCGGCAAGTACTTCAACAAGATCCAGTGCTTCTGCTTCACCGAGCAGACCCTTGCCCCCGGGCAGGAAGTCACCATGCCGGTGCTCTATTATGTCGATCCCGCGATGCTGCAGGATCCCAACATGAAGGGTGTCGAGCAGATCACCTTGAGCTACACTTTCCACCGCGCGTCGGGGCCCGAAGCGGCCGCACCGGCGGGCACCAACTGACCATAGCAAGCAACCCAGGGACGGGAACGACCAATGGCTGGCACGGCAAACCACGATTACCACATTCTTGAACCCGATATCTGGCCGCTGATCGGCTCGATTTCGGCGCTCACCTTCACCAGCGGGATGGTGCTCAGCTTCCACCCCGAAACCCTCGGGCCGCTTGCCGGTTCGGCGGTGCTGTGGGCAGGCCTTGCCGGCCTGATCGCGACCTTCTTCATGTGGTTCCGCAACATCGTGATCGAAGCCCAGCGCGGTGATCACACCCCGGTGGTGCAGCTGCACCTGCGCTACGGCATGATCCTGTTCATCGCTTCGGAAGTGATGTTCTTTGTCGGCTGGTTCTGGAGCTTCTTCGACTTCGCGCTGTTCCCGACCGCGCTGCAGTTCGATCACGAGACCGGCGCGACCACCAGCCTGTTCGGTCAGGAGGGCGCGATTGCGGCCTTCATTCCCGAAGGCATGGAAGTGCTCGATCCCTTCGCGCTGCCGCTGCTCAACACGCTGATCCTGCTGTGCTCGGGCACCACGGTGACCTGGGCGCACCACGCGCTGATCCATGGCGATCGCGATGCGCTGAAGCAGGGCCTGTGGGCCACCATCGCGCTGGGCGTGCTGTTCAGCTCGATCCAGGCCTACGAATATTCGGTCGCGCCCTTCGGCTTCGGCGGCAACACCTATTCGAGCGCCTTCTACATGGCGACCGGCTTCCACGGCTTCCACGTGGCGATCGGGACGATCTTCCTGGCCGTGTGCCTCTACCGCACCTATCTCGGCCACTTCACCTCGCGCCAGCACTTCGGCTTCGAAGCGGCCGCGTGGTACTGGCACTTCGTCGACGTGGTGTGGCTGTTCCTGTTCGTCGCCATCTATGTGTGGGGCGGCTGGGGCGCTGAATACCACTGATGACGGCGGACCTAGGTCCGACGGAAAAGAAGGGGCAGCCGGGATTCGTTCCGGCTGCCCTTTCCGGTTTGTGCCCCCGCTGCGGGGCGAAGACGCTGTTTCATGGCAGCGCAGCGCTGGCCGATGAATGCGCTGCCTGCGGACTTACTTACGCTGGAGCGCGGCGGGCGGTTTGTCGGCGTGGTGACGATGCTTGCCGCGCTTGTGCTGATCCTCGCCGCGCTCGGCGTCGACGAATGGCTGCGGCCCCCGCTGTGGGCGAGTCTCTTGTTCTGGGGTCCGGTAACGGTTGGCACCGTCATCGGCGTGCTGCGGCTCTACAAGGCCATGTGGGTCTATCACCAATACGAGGAACGCCAGCCATGACTGCCCACCGTGTGCCGATCATCGCCACGATCATCGTGATCGCTGCGGCGCTCACCATGGTCGGGCTGGGGGTGTGGCAGCTCCAGCGCAAGGCCGAGAAGGAGGCGCTGATCGCGCGCTATCAGGCAGCGGCCAGCGAGACAGCCGAGGTGCCTTTCCCCGTCGATGACAATGCGACAAGCGCGTGGTTCCGCCGCAGCCGTGTGAGCTGCGGGCGGGTGCTGGAGCTGACAACCGTGTCAGGCACGGCAGCTTCGGGCCAGAAGGGACTGGCGGTGCGGGCGACCTGCACCGAGGGCGCCTTCGGCGTGCCGATCATGGTCGATATCGGCTTCACCCGCGAACTGGTGACACCGGCGTGGGAGGGCGGCGAGGTGACCGGCGTGATTGCGCCTGGGCCGCGCCTTGTCGCCGACCCGCCAGTCGCCGGATTGCAGCCGCTCGCCAAGCCCGATCCTGGCGACCTCCCCAACAACCACCTTGCCTATGCGGGCCAGTGGTTCTTCTTCGCGCTGACGGCTCTCGTCATCTACGTGCTGGCATTGAAGCGCCGACGCGGTTAGGCGCTGTTCGCATATGCAATACGTCTCGACACGCGGCAGCGCACCGGCGCTCGATTTCGAAGGGGTGACGCTCGCAGGCCTCGCCAGCGACGGAGGGCTTTATGTGCCCGCCGAATGGCCGTGTTTCTCGATCGATGAGATCCGCGCGCTGCGCGGACTTTCCTACCCCGATCTTGCCACCCGCGTGATGGCGCCGTTTGTGGCGGGCAGCCTCACCGAGGACGAACTCTCCGCAATCTGCCACAAGGTCTATGGCGATTTCGGCCACGCGGCGGTCGCCCCGCTGGTGCAGATGGATCAGCAGCACTGGCTGCTTGAACTGTTCCATGGCCCCACGCTCGCCTTCAAGGATGTTGCGCTGCAATTGCTCGGCCAGCTGTTCGAGCTGTTCCTCGAGCGCCGCGACAAGCGCCTGACGATTGTCGGTGCGACCAGCGGCGATACGGGCTCGGCCGCGATCCATGCCGTGGCGGGCGGCACCCGAGCGGAGATCTTCATGCTCCACCCCAAGGGCCGGGTGAGCGAGGTGCAGCGCCGCCAGATGACGACGGTG
Organism: uncultured Alphaproteobacteria bacterium; assembly: GCA_903934325.1. Classification (GTDB taxonomy): domain Bacteria; phylum Pseudomonadota; class Alphaproteobacteria; order Sphingomonadales; family Sphingomonadaceae; genus Erythrobacter. Next base: position 128,928 of record CAIZNH010000044.1, read on the forward strand.
CGCGCGCCCAATGTCCACAATCTTGCGATTGCGGGCAGCTTCGATGACGCGCAGGCCCATGTGAAGCGGATGTTCACCGACGCCGACGTCACCAGCGTGCTGGATCTGGGCGCGGTCAATTCGATCAACTGGGCGCGGCTGATGGCGCAGGTGGTCTATTATTTCGCCTCCGCGCTCCAGCTTGGCGCGCCGGACCGGACTGTGGCCTACTCTGTGCCGACCGGCAATTTCGGGGACGTGTTCGCCGGCTATGTCGCAGCGAAAATGGGGCTGCCGATCGAGCGCCTGATCGTCGCCACCAACATCAACGACATTCTCCACCGCGCGCTTTCCTCGGGCGATTACTCGGCGGGCGGCGTCACGCCGACGATCACGCCTTCGATGGACATTCAGGTCTCCTCGAACTTCGAGCGGCTGCTGTTCGATGGCGGCGGGCGTGATGGCGCGGCGCTGGCCGAGCAGATGCGCAGCTTCGAGGCCTCCAAGGCCATGCACCTGACCAACGCACAGGCGGAGGCGGCAGCCGCGCTGTTCACCTCTGCGCGCGCCGATCAGACCGAGACCGCGCGGGCCATGCAATGGGCTTACCGCGCGGCGGGGCAGGTGATCGATCCGCACACAGGCGTCGGTCTCCATGCCGCGCGCGCGCTGGCACAGGCTGGCGTGATCGCGCCGCAGGTGCCGCTGGTGACGCTCGCCACCGCGCATCCGGCCAAGTTCAACGATGCGGTCGAGCGTGCCATCGGCGTGCGCCCGGCACTTCCGGCGCGGGTGGGCGATCTGTTCGGGCGCGAGGAAAGCTTTGTCGAGCTGGCAGGCGATTATGCCACCACCCGCGACTATGTGCTGGGCCACGCGGCGGACGCGAAAGGCTGATGGCAAGCCTCGTCCAGCAGCCGCTGGTGATGGAATGCACCGGTTGGGACTCCTATCGCCTGCTCGACAGCGGGGCGGGGCGCAAGTGGGAGGCGTTCGGCCCCCATTCCTTCATCCGCCCCGAACCGCAGGCGATGTGGCAGCCGCGCCTCGCGGACTGGCCCGCAGCAGGCGAGTTCATCCCCGGCTCGGACGAGGATGGCGGCGGGCGCTGGCAGTTCACGCAAAACCTGCCTGACGAAGGCTGGAAACTCGACTGGAACGAGGTGCGCTTTACCGCCCGCCCGACGCCATTCCGCCACCTGCAATTCTTCCCCGACATGGCCCCGGTGTGGGACTGGATGCGCTTGCAGCTGGACGGGATGGACGCGGCCGAGAGCCTCAACCTGTTCGGCTACACTGGCCTTGGCACGCTCGCGCTCTCGGCCCACGGCAAGGTCACGCATGTGGATGCGTCCAAGAAGTCCGTGGCGCAGGCGCGCGAGAACGCCGCGCTCTCGGGCATGACGGATCGCCCGATCCGCTGGCTCACCGATGACGCCGCAAAATTCACCGCGCGCGAGGTGCGGCGGGGCAAGCGCTATGACGGGATCATCCTCGATCCTCCCAAGTTCGGGCGCGGGCCGGATGGCGAGGTGTGGCGGCTGGAGGAGCACCTGCCCGGTCTCATCGCCGACTGCGCGAAGCTGCTCGACAAGGACAGCCGCTTCCTGTTCCTCACCGTCTATGCCGTGCGCATGAGCAGCCTTGCGATTGCCGGGCTGCTGGAAGAGGCCTTGCGCGGCCTGCCCGGACAGATCGAGCATGGCGACCTTGCGGTGCGCGAGGAAGGCCAAGGGGACGCAGCGCGCGGACGCCTTCTGCCCACTGCGATTTTCGCCCGCTGGTCCCATTCCTGAGGTAAGGGCCGCGGCCATGACCGATTCGCTTATCCTCGAAGTCAACAATCTCGTCGTCGATGTCCTGACCGGCATCTATTCCGAGGAGACCGGCAAGCCCCAGCCGCTGCGCATCTCGATCGCGGCGCGCTATGCTGTTGCGGATCGCTACGATCCCGAAACCCCGCTCGATGCGTCCAAGAACTACATGGATCTGAAGTTCGCAGCCTCCGGCGGCCTGCCCGAGGGCGTGCACTTCACGCTGATCGAGGCGGTGGCCGATCACATCTGCCAGACCCTGTTCGTGCAGGATACCCGCGTTGCGGCGGTGACGGTCAAGATCGTCAAGCTTGCGATTGCCGAAGCGGACGAGGAAATCGGCATCACGCTCCACCGCGAGCGGCCCGCCGATCACGGAGCCTGAGGCGATGATGCGCCGGCTCGACGTGGCCGTTCTGCCGGAGAGCGCGCTGGACGCAGGCACCGCCTTCATGGCCGAACATCTCGCAGCTGCCCGCGCGATCCTTGCCGATCCCGAGACCACCGCACTGGCGATCATCCTTGCCCCGGCAACGCACGATCACGGCGACTGGCGGCTGGCGCTTGCCCGCGATCTGGCGCGCGAGGCGGCACCCAAGCGCGTCAATGTGGTGGCAGGCACGCCCGGCGCGGCGCTGGAGGCAACCTTACGCTTTTTGGCAGATGCGCCGGGGGTGACAGGCCAGTATTGCCTGTGTCATGAATGAGCGTGTGTCCCTCTCCGAGCCTCGCAAACCCGATCTGATCCTGCTGCGCGATCCCGCGGAGACGCCGCACGCGCCGCTGGTCGATAGCTTCATGCGCCGCATCACCTATCTGCGCCTTTCGGTGACCGACCGCTGCGATCTGCGCTGCGAATACTGCATGCCCGAACGCATGACCTTCCTGCCCAAGAAGGAGGTCCTGAGCCTTGAGGAGCTTTACGATCTCGCCACCGGCTTCATCGCCCGCGGGGTGACCAAGATCCGCATTACGGGCGGCGAACCGCTGGTGCGGCGCGACATCATCGATCTGTTCACCGCGCTGGGCCGCCGTTTGGGGCATGATCTGCAGGAGCTGACGCTCACCACCAACGGCACCCAGCTTGCCACCTATGCCGAGGCGCTGGCGCGGGCGGGCGTGCGGCGGGTCAATGTCTCGCTCGACACCCGCGACCGGGCGAAGTTTGCGCAGCTCACGCGCCGGGACAGCCTGCCCCAGGTGCTCGAAGGGATCGCGGCGGCCAAGGCGGCAGGGCTCAAGGTCAAACTGAACGCCGTTGCGCTCAAGGGCGTGAACGGCGAGGAATTGCCCGATCTCATCGCCTGGGCGCATGGGCAAGCGCATGATGTCACCCTCATCGAGGTCATGCCGATGGGCGATGTCGAGGCCGAGCGGCTCGACCAGTATCTCCCGCTCGACGATGTGCGCGCCGCGCTCGTGCAGCGCTGGACCCTCACGGAGAGCAACCACGCCACCGGCGGCCCGGCGCGCTATGTCGATATTGCCGACACCGGCGGACGGCTGGGCTTCATCACCCCGCACACCAACAATTTCTGCGCCAGCTGCAACCGCCTGCGGGTGACGGCGACGGGCCAGCTCTATCCCTGCCTTGGCGGGGGCGAGCGGGTCGATCTGCGCGCCGCGCTGCGCTCGGACAATCCCGAGGGCAATCTCGCCGCCGCGCTTGACGAGGCGCTGCGGATCAAGCCGGAAAAGCACCACTTCCGCATGGACGCGCGCGGGGCGGAGCCGGCCACTGTGCGCCACATGTCGATGACGGGGGGCTGAGCCGCGTGGTGACCGTGGTGATCCTCGGCAAGCTTGCCGATCTTGCGGGCGCGCCCTCGTTGCAGATGGCCGCTCCGCTCGACTGGACGGGCCTCAAGGCCGCGCTGCCTGAAGCGCTCTCCGCCGCGCTCGATGATCCGCGGAATCGCGTCGCGGTGAACGGCGCGCTGATCGCTGACAAGGCGGGCTTGCAGGCTGGCGATGGCGACGAGATCGCGCTGCTGCCGCCGGTATCGGGGGGCTGATCCTGTGCCGATGCGCGATATCCGGCTGCTCCACCAGATGTTTATCCCCGGCATGCTGATCGGCCCGTTCACGCAGGCCAGCAAGGGAATGGGCGGGGTGTGCACCTTCGTCGGCGAGGTGCGGCCGGACAGCGAGGTCGAGTTGCTGGAACTCACCCATTACGAACCGCTGACCCTGCCGGGGATGCATGAGCTTGCCGACCGGGCGTTTGCGCGCTTCGATCTGATGGGCTTGCTGATGGTCCACCGCGTCGGGCAGATGCGCCCGGGCGAGCCGATTGTCTGCGTCTCGGCCGCCGCGCTGCATCGCCGCGATGCGATCGATGCGGTGGATTTCTGCATGGATCACCTCAAGAGCGCCGCATGGTTCTGGAAGCGCGAGAAGCGCGGCGGCGAATGGCACTGGATCGAACCGCGTGATCAGGACGCGATTGATCTTGCCCGCTGGTAACCAAAGCGCGATGCGCTTTGGTCAAGCCCGTGCGGCGCCTGAGCAAGCCCAGCGCGTGATGCGATAGCATCTGGCGCGCTGGAAAAGCCATGATTTGATCCCGGTCAAAGCGCGGGAGTCATGCGGCGGTTAATCCTCCTTCCAACATCTAGGAGGATCACCCATGAGCCACATCGTTCACGAACATCTCGCCCGCGGCGAGGCCCGCATTGTCGATCTGCCTGTCGAAGCGCAGGTGCGCCATCAGGTCGAGGCGGATCGCAATTTCGGCCTGCCGACTGCGCTCTACGGGGCGACCATCGCCTGCTATCTGGGCTTTCTGCTGATCGTCGGCAGTGCCTTTGCCAATCCGGTGCTGGCGATCCCGATGGCGATCATCGTGCTGCTGATCGCGGCCTTCTTCGGGGTTCCGGCGATCTGGACGCGGCTGACCGGCAATGTGTCGGAACCGGCCACGCTCGGCGAATTCGAGACGAAGGGCATCATGACCAACACCGGCCGCCTCGCGCCCAAGGATGCGACGATCCAGGTGCTGATCCTGCCGGTTCTGCTGGTTGTCTGGGGTCTGGCCGTGGCGGTGATCGCTGCCATCGTCGCCTGAGCGCGCAGACCTTTCCCAACTCCCCGACTGCGGGGCGGCAGGCATAGGCCCGTCGCCCCGTAATTTTATCTTCCAGAGATATCCTGCAGCAGGCTCGCATCGCAGATCACGATGCCGCGCTTGCCCTCGCGCTGGATCGCGCCGGTGTCTTCCAGCTCGCCCAGCTTGCGGCTGACGGTCTCGATCGTGAGGCCGAGCATGTTGGCGATCTCGCCGCGGGTCAGCGGCAGTTCGAAACGGGTCGCAAGGTGGCACGAGCTGTCGCTCGCGGCGGCGGCGAAATCGTGGAGCAGGGCGGCAAGGCGCGCCTCGGCGCTGGCATGGCCTGTGAGTTCGAGCAGCGTGCGGGTCGCCAGCAGATCGGCCTGGCTGCGGCGCAGCAGCGCGCGGGCGAGGGCGGGGTAGTCCTCGATCGCGCGTTCGATATCGCGCTTGGCAAAGGTGCAAAGGCGGCTCTCGGTCAGCGCCACCACATCGTGATGGGCAAACGGCGCGAACAGCTCGCCGATGAAGCCCGCCGGGTGGACGAGAGCGAGGATCTGCTCGTTGCCATCGGCATCGATGGCCGAAACCTTGAGCGCACCCGACTGCAGCGTGGCGCAGGCGGCGTCCTCGTCTCCGGCAGCGAACAGCATCTCGCCGCGCTTCAGGGTGCGGGTGCGCCCGGCGGCGGCCATGGCATCGCGTTCTTCCGGGGTGAGCACGGCGCAGGCCGCAGTCTCCTTCACCGGGCAGCTGGCACAAGCGAGGTTCATGATCCGATCACCTCCCAAAGACGATTCATCGCGGCATCCTGACCGGCCACCAGTGCCGCCACTCTGGTGCGGGCGGCCTCGATATCCTGCGCGGGGGCAAAGCTCGTGGCGCTGGCGGCGGCAAGCTGATCAAGATCGGCCAGCACGGACGAGGTTGCCCCGCGTTTCGACGCAAGATCGGCCATGGCGACCAGCGCGCGGGCGCGGGCGTTGCTTTCCACCGGCTGGCCGGACGCGGCACGGGCCAGCGCAGCGGCGGTGGGCTGCTGGCCGGTGAAGGCTGTGTCGGCAGCCACTGCGCGCTCCATCAGCGCGGCAAGCTGAGCCGGATCGGCGAGCGGGCGAATCGGAGCGGGCGCGGGTTCGGCGGCGGGTGGCGGGGCTGCGGTCTCGAACGGGCGCATCGCCAGCGAGGGGTAGCGGCTGTCGCTGCCCGCACAGCCGCTCAGCACCGCAATCAGCGGCAATAGGGCAAGGTTGGTCCGTCGCAATGTCATCATGATCCCATGTCTCGTTACCATGGCAGCCTGTGAGGGCAAAGCCACCTGTCAGTTTGCGTGCGAGCGTTTTTTGCCATGCGCAGGCGTTGACTTGCCCGCGCCTTTCCCCTAACGGCGTGCCTCTTTCCGGGGCTGCACCTTCGCAAGCCTCGCACTGCCGTTCGGTTGGCATGGCTTGCCATATCCAGCCGGGCACAGCTCAAGATCGAGAGTATAAAGCCATGTTCGCTGTAGTGCGCACGGGCGGCAAGCAATATCGGGTTGCCGCCGGAGACAAGATTGCCGTTGAAAAGCTCGCAGGCGAAGCCGGCGACACGATTAAGCTGGGCGATGTCCTGCTGGCCGGTGAAGGCGACACCATCGCCGATGCCAAGTCGGTGACCGTCTCGGCGGAAATCATCGCCCAGGCGAAGAGCGAGAAGGTGATCGTCTTCAAGAAGCGTCGCCGCCACAACTATCGCCGCAAGAACGGCCACCGTCAGCAGATGACCCTGCTGCGCATCACCGCCGTCGGCGCTGCTGCTGCGGAAAAGCCGGCCAAGAAGGCTGCTGCCAAGAAGACCAAGACCGAAGACGCCCCCGCGGCGGCATCGGCCGAATAAGGAGCGACTGAACCATGGCACACAAGAAAGCAGGCGGTTCGTCGCGTAACGGTCGTGATTCGGCCGGTCGTCGCCTTGGCGTGAAGAAGTTCGGCGGTCAGGAAGTGATCGGCGGCAACATCATCATCCGTCAGCGCGGCACCCGCGTGTACCCGGGCGTCAACGTCGGCATGGGCAAGGATCACACCCTCTATGCGCTCGACGCAGGCGTGGTGCGATTCCACTCGGGCAAGCTCGGCCGCAAATACGTCAGCGTAGACGCGATGGCCGAAGCCGCCGAATAAGCGGACGATTCGCTAAAGGGATCGTCCGGCAAGGATGGTCCCGGTGGGTGCAAGACCTGCCACATGAGGGAGACAGGACCGTCCTCAACCGAGGGGGTCCGTCTCCCTTTTTGCATTCTCCCTCACCAAGGCGCGCGAATCACATGATTGCGCGGCCACGAAATTGTCATGCGCCTGCCCTAGCGGCGGCGCGTGGCGAGGAAGGGAGAAGGCTCGTGTTCCATCGCAGCGAAAGACTGTTCCTGAGACCCGCTTTCCCGGAGGATAGCGCAGGCATTCTGGCCGCCATTCGCGACGAAGAGGTGGTGCGCAATCTGGCGCGCGCGCCCTGGCCCTATGAACTGGCCGATGCGCGCGAATTTGCCGCCCTCCCGCAGGACAAGCGCCTCCCCCACTTCCTCGTCACCATTCCCGGCACCGGCGTGATCGGATCGGCGGGCATGGGTGAGCACGAGGGCGTGCCCGAGATCGGTTATTGGATCGCGCGCGATCACTGGGGCCGGGGCTATGCCACCGAAGCGGCGCGCGGGTTGCTCCACGTTGCGCGGATGCTCGGCCACCGGCGGATCACCGCGGGGCACTTCACCGACAATCCCGCCTCGGGCAAGGTGCTGCGCAAGCTCGGTTTCGTGCCCACCGGCCGGATCGGTCAGCGCTTCAGCCTGGCTCGCGGCAGTGCGGTGGATTCGGTCGAATACGGGCTCGATCTGGAGGCCGACATGGACCCCGCCCCGTTTGCCCGCGCGGCCTGATTCCCGCCTGCCTTGTTCGCAGGTGCAAAACCTTCTAGGGCGGCAGGCCTATGGTCAGTCGCAAGAGGTTAACCCCCGAGGAATCGCGCTCTTCCGCGCTCTCTGCCGCGCGTGAGCTGCTGATCGAGACGGGGCCGCAGTCGGTGACGCTGAAGGCCGTGGCGACCCGCATCGGGCGAACCCACGCCAATCTGCTGCACCACTTCGGCTCGGCCTCGGGCCTGCAGAAGGCGCTGGCCGAACATCTCGCGCGCTCGGTGTGCGAGACCATCATCGCTGCCGTCCACGCCAGCCGCGCCGGGCTTGGTGCGCCGCGCGAGGTGGTCGATCTCGCCTTTGACGCCTTCGACCGCGAAGGCGCGGGCGCGCTTACCAGCTGGATGCTGCTGACCGGCAACGAGGACGCGCTCGATCCGATCATCTCGACGATCCACGATCTGGTCGACGAGCTGGCCCCGGGCGAGGCCGATCACGATGGCGGCGCGCAGAACATCCACCGCGATACGCTGACGCTGGTGCTGATGGCGCTGGGCGATGCGCTGATCGGCGGGGCGCTGGCAAAGTCGCTGGGCCTGCCGCGCGATGCCGCGCGCGAGCGGGCGACCGCAATGCTCGAAGCGAGCCTCGCCGATTACGAGACCGCAGCCTAGGCTTCGCCTGCCTCCACTCCGGCGCGCTGCCAATCGGGAAGGGCGGCCGGATCGAGACTTTCCACCCGCAGATGATCCACCGCTAGGCCAAGCGCCGGATAGGCGGCCTGTCTGCGCGCCTCGTCCGATGCGGCGAGCTGCACCACCACCAGCCGGCGATTGACCTTCTGCCGCCAGTTCATCCGCGCGGTGTTTTCCTGGCCGACATAGCAGCCTTTGGTGAAGCTCACGCCATTGAGCTCCACTGCATTGGTTTCGAGCCACAGGATATCGCCCATCTCGTCCCGCCCCTCGGGAACGCCCAGCTGGATGCGATGCGCGAGCCATGCCTCGTCCGCGCTCTCGCTTGTCGGCGCGGCGAGCCAGCGGTGGCCGAGGGCCGCAAGGCGCGGATCGGGGACGGCGCCGTCGCGGGGCGCAGGGCTCCAGTGGACAGCAAGCCCATCATCACGGGCAATCGCGATCTTGCGGCGCAGGCGATACATCGAAAGGCGCTTGGCCAGTTCGTCCGCCACGCCCGCCTCGCAATCGAGCAGCAGCGCGTCGCCATCGGCCCACACCAGAAAATCGAACATATGCTTGCCCTGCGCCGAGAGCAGCGCGGCGTAGCAGGGCAGCGGCCCCTTAACGTCATTGGTGACAAGGCCTTGCAGGAAAGCGCCGACATCTTCGCTGTCTTCGAGCGGCGAGAGACGGATGATGGCGCGGCTGGTCAGAAGGGTTGCAGTCATGCGTGACAGATAGGCATGGCCAAAGCTAAGGGGAAGTCATGACTGACAGCCTCACGATCCGCCGCCCCGACGACTGGCACCTGCATTTCCGCGATGGCGACATCATGCGCGAGGTGGTGCCCTATACCGCGCGCCAGTTCGCCCGTGCGATTGTCATGCCCAATCTCACCCCGCCGGTGACGACCACCGCACTGGGCGCGGCCTATCGGGATCGCATCCGCGCTGCCGTGCCGCAAGGCGTGCGGTTCGAGCCGCTGATGACCTGCTATCTGACCGACAACACCGACGCCGATGATCTGGCGCGCGGTGCCGCAGAGGGCGTCTTCACGGCGGCCAAGATGTATCCCGCCAACGCCACCACCAATTCGGCCGCCGGCGTGACCAATGTCGAGAAGCTCTATCCGGTGCTCGCGCGGATGGAGGCCGAGGACATCGTGCTGTGCATCCACGGCGAGGTGACCGACCATAATGTCGATGTCTTCGACCGCGAGAAAGAGTTCATCGAGAGGCACTTGCGCGGCATTGTTGCGGCTTTTCCGAAGCTGCGCGTGGTGTTCGAGCACATCACCACCTCAGATGCAGTCGACTTCGTGATGGAATCGGGTGCGCAGGTCGCCGCGACCATCACCCCGCAGCATCTCCACATCAATCGCAACGCGATGCTGGTGGGCGGGATCCAGCCGCACAATTACTGCCTGCCCGTCGCCAAGCGCGAGACGCACCGGCTGGCCTTGCGCAAGGCAGCGACGGGGGGGAGCCCGAAGTTCTTCCTCGGCACTGATTCTGCCCCGCACCTGCGCAGCGCCAAGGAAAGCTCCTGTGGTTGTGCGGGCATTTTCGGCGCGCCCTTTGCGCTCGAAAGCTACCTCACCGTGTTCGACGAGGAAGGCGCGCTGGAGCACTTCGAGGGCTTCGCCTCGCTCCATGGCCCGGCCTTCTACAAGCTGCCGGTGAACGAGGGCAGCGTCACCCTCGAACGCGCGGAGGTGGCGGTGCCGCCCTGCCTGCACGTGACCGGCGAGGAGATCGTGCCGTGGCACGGCGGGCAGGTGCTGGGGTGGAAGTTCCTGGGCTGAGGCCTCATTCCCGTTCGCCCTGAGCCTGTCGAAGGGCCGCACTTTTCCTCGAAAGTGAAGAACGGTGCTTCGACAAGCTCAGCACGAGCGGAAGTTGGATCAAGCCGCCGCCCGGCGCTTCGCCCACAGATCCCAGACGAATATCCCCACCGCCACCCAGATCAGGACGAAGCTGACCAGCTTGGCGGGGGCAAGCGGCTGGTGGAAGACGAACAGGCCGAGGAAAAACACGATCGTCGGCGAGAGATACTGGATGAACCCGAGGGTCGAATAATCCATCCGCCGCGCGGCCAGCGCGAAGAGCAGAAGCGGCACGGCGGTGACCACGCCCGAAAAGACGATCAGCAGGCTCATCCACAAGTCCTGCCCGAAGGCCGAGCCCTGCGGGCCGGCGGCGTACCACGCGGCAATCCCTCCGGCGACCGGCAGCAGGATCGCGCTCTCGATCGTCAGGCCGGGCAGCGAGCCGACCGAAACCTGCTTGCGAACAAGGCCATAGAGCGCAAAGCTGAAACCCAATGAGAGGCTGATCCACAGGCTCGTCACCGCGCCCGCCGCCAGCAGGGCGACCGCGATGGCGGCAATGCTGACTGCGAGCCACTGACGGCGCGAGAGCTTTTCGCCCAGCACCAGCGTGCCGAGCAGCACGTTGATCAGCGGGTTCAGGTAATAGCCGATGCTGGTGGCATAGACCTCGCCCGCCATGATCGCCCAGATATAGACGAACCAGTTGATCGCGATCAGCACCGAACTCGCCAGCAGCGCGATCATGCTGCGCGGTGATCGCAGCGCGCTGATCAGCTCCCCGAACTGGCGGCGAAAGGCGACGATGGCGAGGCACAGCGGCAGCGTCCAGATGATCCGCCAGCCGACGAATTCGAAGGCGGGGATGCTCTTCACCAGCATCAGGTAGAGCGGCAGGAACCCCCAGATGAGGTAGGCGCTGATCGCCGGTGCAAGGCCTGAAGGCGCAGTCTCACCGGCGGCGGAAGAGGGGGTGGAGGATGCCATGGAGCGCCCGCGTTAGGCTTGCCCGCTCGGCTGCGCAAGGTGCCGCCCGGATGAACGCCGCCTTTCTGCCGCGATGGTGATTCGTTCATGTTCATGCCTTTATAAATGAACGGTATCGCGGTTCTAGGCCTTGCGCCCGTTCCCACCAAACGGTCGCCAGCGCGGGGGGCTTGCCCCTCGCGGAAAGCGCCTCCGGTTCCTTTTGACGGGGTCCGGAGGCGCTTTCGAACAGCGACTTCTTAACCAAGTTCGGGCAAGACGGCAGGATGCGTTTTGCTGTTTGCCTCCTTTTGCCGGGTCTGCTCGCTGCCTGTTCGCAGGCCGAGGAAGCGCCCGATGTCGCCGCCGCTCTGGCGAGCGACCCGCTTGCCGCGCGCGCGCTCCACGATCCGCTGATGAGCGATCCCGATCTGTCTGCCTTGAGCGAGGCCAATGCCGCTTTCGGCTTTGCTGGCGACAGCGCGCTGCCGGTGATCCCTGCCACGCCCGAAGCCGCGCAGGCCGCGCGCGAGGCGGGACGGATCGAACTGCTCGAAGCGGGCGAGATCGCGCCGCTGCCCGATCCGGCTGGCGGCACGCCTGCCGTGCCGGGGCGCGGCGCATCGGCTGGCGAGCTGCTGGCGGCGCTGGGCGCTCCGGCCGCCTGCGGGTCTGCGCTCCAGCAGGGCTTTGCCTGGGCGGCGAGCCTTCCGCCGCCGGCCGCGATCATGCCGCAGGGCATGGCAGTGCGCGCCGCCGGCTCTCCCGCGGCCGCCTGCCAGTTGCGCCTGGTGCGCTACCACACTGCGGCTGCTGCGCCCGACGTGCTCGAATACCACTACAACCGCGCGCTGCGCGCCGGCCTTGCGGCCCAACGCAGCTCTGATGGCGGCGAGGGACTCATCGCCAAGGCTGCGGGCGGCGAGACCTTGCTGGTGAGTGTGAGACCGACCGCCAGCGGGCTCACCGAAGTCGATCTGGCCTACCGCAAGCCCTAGGGCCGCATCCCGACGCCGATGGTGGCGCGCGGCTGGTCCATCTCTGTGCTGGCGACCGGATAGGCGCAATAATCGGCCGCATAATAGGCCGCCGGGCGATGATTGCCGGACAGGCCGATGCCGCCGAAGGGCGCTTTCGAGGATGCCCCGTTGGTGGGGCTGTTCCAGTTGATGATCCCGGCGCGGATATTGGCCCAGAACCGCCCGTAATCATCCGCGGTCCCGCCGATCAGCGAGGCTGACAGGCCGAAGCGGGTGTTGTTCGCCTCGGCAATGGCGGCGTCGAGATCGGGTACGCGGATCACTTGCAGCACCGGACCGAACAGCTCGATATCGGGCCGGTCCGGAATGTCGGTGACATCGATGATCCCGGGGCTGAGGAAAGGCAGATCGGGCAGCGAGCGGCGCATGTGCAGCAGCGGACGGCCACCGGCCGTCATCAGGGTCAGGAAGGCTTCGGTCAGGCGGTCGGCGGTGTCATTGTCGATCACCGGACCCATGAAGGGCTGCGGCTCGCCCAGCGGATCGCCCACCATCAGCTTGCGCGCCATCGGCAGCAGCACCGCCATCAGATCATCATAGACCGCATTCTTGACGATCAGCCGCCGCGCCGCGGTGCAGCGCTGTCCGGCGCTGGTAAAGGCGCTCTGGATGATGATCGTGGCCGCGTCGGTCAGCTTGGGAGTTTCGATCACCACCAGCGGGTTGTTGCCCCCCCATTTCCAGCGCGACGATCTTGCCCGGATTGGCGGCGAGCTTGCGGTTGATCGCGATCCCGGCATTGGCAGAACCGGTGAACAGCACCCCGTCAACGCCGGGGTGGGCGACCAGCACCTTGCCTTCCTCCGGCCCGCCGATCACCAGTTGCAGCACGTCCTCGGGCACGCCGGCGCGGTGGAACAGCGAGACCAGCGCCTCGCCCACCGCCGGGGTCTTTTCCGAAGGCTTGAACAGCACCGCATTGCCCGCAATCAGGGCAGGCACGATGTGGCCATTGGGCAGGTGCGCGGGGAAGTTGTAGGGTCCGAGCACCGCCATCACCCCGTGCGGCTTGTGGCGCACCGCCGCGCTGCTGCCGACGCCGGCATCGAGTTTCTTCTTGCCGGTGCGTTCGGCATAGGCCTGCACCGAAATATCGACCTTGTTCGCCACCGCTTCGACTTCGGTGCGCGCTTCCCACAGGGGCTTGCCCGCCTCGCGCGCGATCATTTCGGCAAAGGGTTCGGCTTCGCGGCGGACTTCATTGGCGAAGCGCCGCATCACCTCGATCCTGTCAGTCAGCGGCAGCGCCGCCCAGGCCGACCATGATCGCCGCGCGATCGAGACGGAGGCATCAACATCGCCATGCTCCCCGCGCCACAATTCCTCGCCGGTCGCAGGCTCGTAGGAGATGAGGATATTGTCGGTCACGGTGCCTCTTTTGCCCCTTTGACAAAGCGATCCGTTGAACTGGCCGCGAGATAACCCGCCCGCAAGCCAAAAGATAGGGTCTTGGCCTGCCCATGCGCAAGCCAAGGATGAACCGCTATGCGAGGGCCGCGTGGCCTGCCGCCGCAGGAGGCGTGCCGTGGGCCGCGCCCATGCGCCGCAGGGCCTCCACCTTGGCGTGGAGCGGGGCCCAGTCGCCATCGCGGTCGATCGCGTCCCAGATCGCCTCGACCTCGTCGATCAGCAGCGATTGTGGGGCCTCGTCCTGCCAATAAGGATGGGTGTCGGGGGCCGGCATGTAGTCAGCCAGCGCCGCGCCGAAATCGCCTTGCGCACGCCCGCGCCCGCCACGGTGGGCGAAGAAGAAGGCATCGGGCTGGGCGCGCGCCTCGCGCATCGCTTGCTCGCAAGCCGCGACCAGCTGCGTGTCCGCCTCCAGCCCCTGCGGCTCCACCCCCAGCCGCCAGCACCAGCGGCGCGAGACCGCCTCCATGTAGAGCGGCCCGAAGCGTTCGAGCGCGGCGATCAGCGGCGCCGAATCCGCCAGCAGCCGCAGCGCGACGGCCAACTGACCGCAGTTCCAGTGCAGCGCCTCGGGCTGGCGGCCAAAGGCATAGAGGCCCGCGTGATCGAAATAGGCAGCGGTAAAGCCCGGCTCCCATTCCGGCAGCCAGCGCCACGGGCCATAGTCGAAGCTTTCGCCGGTCACGTTCATGTTGTCGGTATTGAGCACGCCGTGGACGAAGCCTGCCACCATGTAGCTGGCGGCAAGATCGGCCATGCGTTCGACCACGTTGTGCATCAGCCGCACCGCAGGCTCTTCGCGTGCCGGGGCATCGGCGGGCGGGGGCGGGCCGGGGAACTGCGTGAGGCAGTAATCCACAAGGCTTGCCATGGCGTCCGCATCCTCGATCGCGAGCAGGCGCTGGAAGGTGCCGATGCGGATGTGCGAGTGGCTGAGGCGCACCAGCACCGCAGAGCGCGTGGGGCTCGGCTCGTCATTGCGCCACAGGTTCTCGCCGGTCTCGATCACCGAGAAGGTCTTCGAGGTGTTGACGCCGAGCGCCTCGAGCATCTCGGTCGCCAGGATCTCGCGCACCGCGCCCTTCAATGTCAGCCGCCCGTCGCCCGCGCGGCTATAGGGTGTGGTGCCCGAACCCTTGGTGCCAAGGTCCATCAGGCGCCCGGCCTGCTCGCGCATCTGGGCAAACAGAAAGCCCCGCCCGTCACCGATTTCGGGATTGTACACGCGGAACTGGTGGCCGTGATATTTGAGCGCGAGCGGCTGGGGCAGGTTCCCGGGAAGCGGCTGAAAACGCCCGAAATGCGCCGCCCATTCGGCATCGCCCAACCCGGCCAGGCCCACGCTCGCCGCTGCCCGATCATTGCGAAACCGGATGCGGGTTTCGGGGAAGTCGGCGGCATCCACCGGGCTGGCCAGCCACGGGGCGAGGGCAAGGATGGCGGGTTCCGGATGATAGTCGCCGGACAAATCCGGGTGTTGCATGCCCAAGCTCATGCCGCGATAGTGGGGGCAAGCATTGCCGCGTGCAAGCCACCTTTCGCAAAGGGTGCCCTGCGCGGAGGCTGCAACCGACCAGAGGGAATATCGCCGCTCATGGCTGCACATTACGAAGATCGCTTCTGGACCAGCAGCGACGGGCTATCCTTGCATTATCGCAACTATCCCGGCCCTGAAGGCAGCACTGCGCTGCCGGTGCTGTGCATGCACGGGCTGACGCGCAACGCCCGCGATTTCGCGAGCCTTGCGGAGGATCTCGCCACCAAGCGCCGCGTGATCGTGACCGAGATGCGCGGGCGCGGCCAGTCGGACTATGCCAAGGTCTCGGATAGCTACACGCCGGCCGTCTATGTCGCCGATGTCGAGAAGCTGCTCGCAGAGTTGGGCATCACCCGCTTCATTGCGATCGGCACCTCGATGGGCGGGCTGATGACGATGCTGATGGCTGCCACCGCGCCCGGCCGCATGGCGGCGGTGGTGATGAACGATATCGGCCCCGAGGTGGAGACCGCAGGCCTGTCGCGGATTTCGGGCTATGTCGGGCAGGGGCGGTCCTATCCGACCTGGGTCCACGCCGCGCGCGGGCTGGCCGAGGCGCATGGCGCTGCCTTCCCCGATTTCGATCTGGATCAATGGCTCGAAATGGCCAAGCGCACAATGGTGGTGACCCAGAACGGGCGCATCAGCTTCGATTATGACATGGCCATCGCAGAGCCTTTCGCAAAGCCCGGCAATGCCGCGCCGCCCGATCTGTGGCTCGCCTACGAGGCCCTGCGCGATGTGCCGATGCTGCTGGTGCGCGGCGGGCTGTCCGATCTCCTCTCCGAAGAGACGGTCAAGCAGATGGGCGTGCGCAATCCGGCGATGCGCGCGATCACCGTGCCGCGCGTGGGCCATGCCCCGACCCTCGACGAGCCCGAGGTGCGCGCCGCGATCCACGCTCTGCTGGACGGGGTGGAATGAGCCAGAACTCCCGCGCGCCCTTGCGCGTCCTGCATTGCCATTCGACCTTTTCGGCGGGCGGCAAGGAAGTGCGCTCGGTCCGCCTGATGAACGCTTTCGGTGATGCAATGGAGCACACCATCGTTTCGGCAGAGCCCGATGCGACGGGCGCACGCAGTCTCATTGCACCGGGCATTGCGGCGAAATTTCCGGCCGGCTTCCCCTCCTTGAAGGGCCTGCCCACGCCCGGGCGGCTGGCCGCGCTGGCCGAGGCATTGAAGCCCTATGATCTCGTCTGCACCTACAACTGGGGTGCGATGGATGTGGCGATGGCGCACACGGCCTTCGCCAAGCCCTATGGCCTGCCGCCGCTGGTGCATCACGAGGACGGCTTCAACGAGGACGAGGCGGGCGGGCTCAAGACCCGGCGCAACCTCTATCGCCGCGCGGCTTTGCGCGGGGCTTCGCGGGTGATCGTGCCCTCGACGGGGCTGGAGCAGATTGCGCTCGGCCCCTGGGCACAGCCGCCCGAAAAGGTGCTGCGGATCGCCAACGGGATCGACACTGCCGCCTTCGCCGCCGCACCACAGCCCGTCGCCTTGCGGGTGGTGAAGCGCCCGGGCGAACACTGGATCGGCACGCTCGCGGGTCTGCGCCCGGTCAAGCAATTGCCCTTGCTGGTGCGCGCCATCGTCGATCTGCCCGATATCTGGCACCTCGTGATCTGCGGCGAGGGGCCGGAGCGCGATGCGATCCGCGCCGCTGCCGAGGCCGCCGAGATCAGCCACCGCGTCCACCTGCCCGGCGCGATTGCCGATCCGGCGCAGGTGATTGGCCTGTTCGATATTTTCGCGCTGTCCTCGGCTTCCGAGCAGTTTCCGCTCTCCGTGGTCGAAGCGATGGCGGCGGGCCTGCCGGTGGCCGCGCCCGATGTGGGCGATATCCGGGCGATGGTGGCCGAGGAAAACCGTCCCTTCATCGCTGTACCGGACGATGCCGATGCGCTCGCCGCGATGCTGTCCGAACTGGCCGGAGACCCGCCCTTGCGTGCCCGGATCGGCGCGGCCAACCGTGCGCGGGCGCGGGCACATTATGACGCGGCGCAGATGATCGCGCTCTACCGCGCCGCCTATGCTGCTGCCATCGGCCGGCCATTCTGAGCCCTCCCGCGCTTCATCCCCGGTTCAAACCCGTGCGGGCACAAGCGCCAGCGCGGCATTGCGGAAGCGCGCACACCTGCCTAAAGAGCGCGGCAGTTCCGCCTGCAAAATCGGCTAGGCTTACAGATTAACCAAGGACTCCAGTTTCCGCATGGCGCGCACTCCGACCCCTTCTGCTCCGGGCACTCCGGCAATTCCCAACGAGGATGACGTCCTGATCCGCGAGATCGACGAGGCGGTGCGGCAGGACGATGCGCTCGAATTCCTGCGCAATCACGGCACCAAGCTGCTGGGCGCGATCCTTGCGCTGATCGCGGCGCTGGGCGGCTATCTGGTGTGGGATCACTATCGCCAGAAGGATCTGGAGGCGCAGTCCGAAACGCTGGTCGCCGGGCTTGATCTGGCCAAGCAGAACGATCTCAAGGGCGCGGCCGAAAAGGTGGCGCCGCTGCTCGACGCGGCATCGCCCGGCGCGCGCACGGGTGCGAGGATGCTGCAGGCTGCCGCCGCGCTCGAAGCGGGCGATGTGAACAAGGCGAGCGGGCTCTACAAGCAGGTCGCCGATGATGCCGAAGCGCCGCCGGCCCTGCGCGATCTGGCGCGCATCCGTGATGTCGCGGCGCGTTATGACACGATGAAGCCGGCCGATGTGATCGCGCGGCTCGGAGATCTGGCCAAGCCCGGCAATCCCTATTTCGGCGCGGCGGGCGAGCTGGTGGCGATGGCCCATCTCGAAGCGGGCAACCGCGCCGAGGCGGGCAAGCTGTTTGCGGCCATGGCCAAGGACGAGGAACTGCCTGAAACCCTGCGTTCGCGCACCCGCCAGATGGCGGGCCTGCTCGGGGTGGACGCGATTGTCGATGTGAAGAAGCTGCTCGAAGACGAAGGGGTCTCGTCCGATGGCGCTGGCGAGGCCGCTCCGGCGACCGCGCAATGAGGGAACAGGTTGGACGGACGGGTATGACACACATGAAAATCGCGCGCGCCGCGCTGCTGGCGGGATTCATCGCTGTCGGGCTGACCGGCTGCAAGGGCGGCCTGTTCGGCGGCGGGGACGAAAAGACCACGCCGACCGTGGGCAACCGCATGCCGATCCTCTCGCGCATCGAAAGCGGGGCCGAAGTCGATCCCGCGCTCGCCGGTATCACCGTGGTGCTCCCGCCGCAGCGCTCCAATGCCGAATGGTCGCAGGCTGGCGGTTCGGCCAGCAAGTCCTACGGCCACCTCGCACTGGCGGAGACGCCCACGCAGGTCTGGACCGCGCAGATCGCCGGTTCGAGCAACCGCGCGCGGCTCGCCGCATCGCCGGTGGTGGGTGGTAACAAGCTTTTCGTCGAGGGCACCGACGGCGTGATCATCGCCTACGACAAGGCCACCGGCGCCAAATTGTGGACCCGCGCCGACGCGGAAATGACCAAGGATCAGGAGCCGTCGGAATTTGGCGGCGGGGTCAGCTACGAAGCGGGCAAGGTCTACGCCACCAATGGCGTGGGCGAGGTCAAGGCGCTCGATGCCGAGACCGGCGAGGTGCTGTGGAAGGTCAAGCCGGCAGGCCCGCTGCGCGGATCGCCGACGATCGCCTTCGGGCAGCTGTTCGTGATGACGCAGGACAACCAGATCATCGCGCTCAACATCGCCGATGGCTCGCCGGTGTGGGACGAAAGCGGTTCGACCACGCAGTCGGGCGTGTTCGGCGTCGCTGCGCCCGCTGCCGGGCAGGGCACGGTGATCGCGGGCTATTCGAGCGGCGAGCTGTCGGCCTATCGCTACGAGAACGGCCGCACCCTGTGGTCGGACGCTCTGGCGCGCACCAACATCTCGACCACCGTGGGCTCGATCACCGATATCGACGCCGATCCGATCATCGATTCGGGCCGCGTCTATGCGCTCGGGCAGGGCGGGCGCATGGCCGCCTACGAACTGCTCACCGGCCAGCGCATCTGGGAATTGAACCTTGCGGGCATTTCCACCCCGGCGATCGCGGGCGAGTGGATCTTCACCCTCACCGATGATGCCCGCCTGCTGGCAATCGCCCGCTCCACGGGCCGCGTACGCTGGATCACCCAGCTGCGCCGCTACAAGGACGAGGAAGACAAGAAGGGCCCGATCTTCTGGACCGGCCCGGTGCTTGCCGGCGGCCAGCTGTGGGTCGCGAGCTCGCGGGGCGAGGTGTGGAAGGTCAGCGCGGGCGAGGGCTCGGCGCAGTTCTTCGCCGATCTCGGCCAGCCCGTCAGCCTCGCGCCGGTGGTGGCCGAGGGGCATCTCTACATCCTTGACGACAGCGGCAAGATCCACGCTTGGAAGTAGGCCGAGGGCCGCGTTTCAGCAGGGCGTTAACCCTTTTGCGCTAGGGCGGGCGGGTGATGAGCGCCGTCCAATCGCCCGATACCGCCTCCGCGCGCGCCCTGCCGCCGCCGTCCGACGTGTCGGCGGGGGTGGGCATCGTGGGCCTGATCGGGCTGTTCGCGTGGATCGCCTTCTGCCGCAACTATCCCGCGATTGCCGAAGCGCTGGGACTGACCGGAGCCCTTTCCCCCGAGCGCGGCGTCCTGTCCGGACCCTATGCGTCGCTCGCCGCCATGCTGTTTGCCGCCCTGCCGATGGCGGCGTGGTCGGTGCTGGTCGACAAGGTCCATCGCCGCCCTTCAACCGGGCTCGACTGGAGCCATGCGCGCCCGATTGCCGAGGTGCTGCCGGTCTCGGTGGTGAAGCTGTCGGGCCTGTGGGAGACATGGGCCATCCTTGCGGCTGCCTATGGCCTTGCGCGCTGGTACTGGAACGGGCCCTATCTCTTCGCGATGGAGGTGCTGGCTTTTGCCATCGTGCCGATGGTCGCTCTGTCGATCCCATATGTCATCTGGCTTGATCGCCATCTGGTGAACCTGCGGGACGGCACCTGGCATTTCGGTGCCGCGGTGCTGGGGCTGGGCGTGATCGGCCGCGAGACCTGGGACAGCGCGCAGATCGCCAAGCACTGGCGCGCGTGGATCATCAAGGGCTTTTTCGGCGCCTTCATGATCTCGATCCTGCCGCCCGGCTTTGCCCAGCTGGTCGAGGCCGATCCTACGCGGATGATCGCCAATCCGGTCGATTTCATCATGCTGCTGGTGACGCTGCTGTTCGTGATCGACGTGCAGATCGGCACGGTCGGCTATCTCTTCACGCTGCGCCCGCTCGATGCGCATATCCGTTCGGGCAATCCGCTGCTGGCGGGCTGGCTCGCCGCGCTGATGTGCTATCCGCCCTTCGTGTGGGGCATCATCGGGCAGAACAACCAGATTCTGGGCTACGAGGTGGCAACGCCGGGCTGGGGCTACTGGTTCGCCGGCCAGCCGGCGCTGCTGTGGGCATGGGGCGGGCTGCTGCTGCTGCTGACCGGGGTCTATGCCTGGGCGACGGTGGTGTTCGGCATCCGCTTTTCCAACCTTACCTATCGCGGGGTGCTGACCCACGGGCCCTACCGCTTCACCCGCCATCCGGCCTATCTGTCGAAGAACCTGTTCTTGTGGGCTTCGGTGCTGCCCTTTCTGGTGAGCAACGGCTCGCTGGCAGACGCGGTGCGCAACTGTGTCTTCCTCGGCTTGGTCAATGCGATCTATTACTGGCGTGCGCGCACCGAGGAGGCGCACCTGCTCGCCGAGGATCCGAAATACCGCGAATATCACGCGTGGATGGAGCAGCACGGCCTTATCACCGCGCCGCTGGCACGCCTCAAGCGGACGCTGACCGGCGGCGGGGCAGTGCAGGGCGACAGCCCCCACGCCTACCCCGCCGAATAGCGCTCTTTTTCAGTGCGCTAAGATGCTGGCGCATCACGCACTGGATATGCTCAAACGCCGCACGGGCTTAACCAATGTGCATTTGCACATTGGTATTACATCACCGGCGCGCCATCATCGGCGTGATACTTGAGCGCCTCGATCACCTGAAAGTCCATGCCCGCCAGCGCCGCCTGGAACGCGGCCATATGCGGCGTGGCGAAATGCGCGAGCAGCGCGGCCTCGTCCTGCCACTTCTCTACGATGTGGATGGTGCCGGGCTCCAGCAGATCCTCGGTAAAGGCATAGGCGATGCAGCCGCCCTCGGCGTTGGAGGCGGCCACCATATCGGCAATCGCGGCGCGCGCGGCCTCGCTTACGCCCCCACCCAGTTTGGCCTTGGCCAGTACGATCAGCATGTCTCTCCCTCCTGCTATTGTTTGTCCGGGGTCTCAGCGCGGGGTGCCAAACAAGGTGAAGGCCGCCCACAGCGCCGGGTCGGGGTATTTCTTGCGCGTATCGAGCATCGCGAGACGCAGGGCTTCTGCCGGCACATTGGCCATGGCCTGCAGCTGGAAACGGTCCATCAGGTAGAGGGTCGCCTCGTCGCTGACGCTCCACAGGCTCATCACCACACGTGGAACGCCCGCCTTCTGGAAGGAACGCGCAAGGCCGATAACGCCGCCGTCATGATTGAAGCCAAGTCCGCTCTGGCAGGCGCTCAGCACCACCAGATTGGCGCGCAGGCTCATCTGCTGCACTTCGCCCGCGGTAAGGAAGGCCTGATCGGGGCTCGGACCCGAAAGCATCAGGAACCCGCCCGTCAGCGGCGCGCGCGGATCGGAGACGCCGTGGGCTGCAAAATAGAGCATTCGTGCCGATCGCATCCGGGCCAGCACCGCGGTCTTGGTCGCAGCCTCGCCGATCAGGGCTTCGGCAGCGACACGGTCGGCCAGCATCCGGGCTTCGCTCGCCGCGCCCGGCAGCAGCGGCACCTTCCAGTCGGGGCTGGCGGGCACCAGCGGATCGCCCACCACCAGCGGATCGACATATTCGTCAAGGCCCGTCCACGGCCGGATCATCTGATCGAGATCGAACAGGCCCGCCGATACGGTGATGCTCATCCGGTCGATCAACAGCTCGCGTCCGGTGAGCGGGAAGGCAGCGAAGGGATTGGTCGCGATCACGCCGTTCGCCACGATCACCAGATGGCGCACGCCGAGCAGCGCCTTGCGGATATCGGGCGGCAGCAGGATTTGGTCGATGGGTGTGTTGCGATTGGCCTTGCTGGCCGTCACCACCGGTTCCGCAGGCGACGCATCCGTGCCGGTCCACAAGGGCGCACGGCTGCGATCGAGCCCGTCGACAGCGAGGTCCTGGCGGTAGAAGCTCGCCGCAATCCGCAATTCGGCGGGCGTGATGTCGGTCTCGTGATAGGCGATGATGCCGCCGGTCCCGATCAGATAGATCGCCAGCTGGTCACCACGGTGCGAATAGAACAGCACCGCCGTGCCTTGGGGATAGCCGGGACTGTCATCGTCGCGCTGGGTGGCGAGATAGCGCGCCACATCGGCTACCGTGGCTTGCTTCATCTTGGGCGCGCTGAGGCCGCGCTTGGAATAGAGATCATCGAGATCGCGCACGTGGCTCGCCGCATCCTCGGCAAAGTGCGCCGCCAGCGCGTCAGCAGCAGAAACAGGCGGGGCGGGCTGGGCGGAGGTCTGAGCCGTTCCGCCCAAGAGCAGCGCGATTATCACCAGCAGTCGGATGATCATCGCCGCTCTCCCGTTCAGAAGGATTGTTCGTAGACCCTGCTGATATCGCCGTTCCACTCGCCAAAATAGGCATCGAGCAGGCGCTGGGCGGGCACCTTGCCGCTCGCCACGATCTCGTCGAGCGTGTCGAGATAGCCGGTCTCGTTGTCTCCGGCTGCATTGAGCCGCGCACGCGACGCCAGTCCGCCATGGGCGATCTTCAGCGCCTCGCGGCCGATATCGCGCAGGGTGTGGCCGCCGGGGATGGGGGAATCGAGCGCGAGTTTCGGCGCGGCGGTGCGCAGCGCTTCGCGCTCTTCCATCGTCCAGTGCTTGACCAGATCCCACGCCGCATCGAGCGCGGTCTGATCATAGAGCAGGCCGACCCAGAAGGCGGGCAGGGCGCAGATCCGGCTCCACGGGCCGCCGTCAGCGCCGCGCATTTCGAGAAAGCTCTTGAGGCGCACTTCGGGGAAGGCGGTAGACAGGTGATCCCACCAGTCGCTCTGGGTCGGGCGCTCGCCGGGCAGCACCGACAGCTTGCCATCGAGAAAATCGCGGAAAGACAGCCCCGCCGCGTCGATATATTTCCCGTCGCGGAAGACGAAATACATCGGCACGTCGAGCATGTATTGCGCCCAGCGTTCGTAACCAAAGCCGTCTTCGAACACGAAGGGCAGCATGCCGGTGCGCGCGGGGTCCGTGTCGGACCAGATGTGCGAGCGATAGGACAGGAAGCCGTTGGGCTTGCCTTCGGTGAAGGGCGAATTGGCGAACAGCGCGGTCGCCAAGGGTTGCAGGGCAAGGCCGACGCGGAACTTTTTCACCATGTCGGCTTCGGACTGGTAATCGAGATTGACCTGGATGGTGCAGGTGCGCAGCATCATGTCGAGGCCCATGGAGCCCACGCGCGGCATGTGCCGCAGCATAATGTCGTAGCGGCCCTTGGGCATGATCGGCAGCTCTGCGCGGGTCTTGTCGGGCCACATGCCGAGGCCGAGATAGCCGACCCCGCAACGCTCGCCGACTTCCTTCACCTGCGCGAGGTGCCGTCCGGTCTCGGCGCAGGTCTGGTGCAGGTTTTCGAGCGGCGCGCCCGAAAGCTCAAGCTGGCCCGCCGGTTCAAGGCTGACAGCGCCGTCCGCGCCCTTCAGCGCGATGACTTTGCCGCCTTCCTCGACCGGGCTCCAGCCGAATTGCTCAAGGCCCTTCAGCAGATCGCGGATGCCGCAAGGCTCGTCATAGGAAGGGGCGCGCTTGTCCGAATGCTTGTAGACGAGCTTTTCGTGCTCGGTGCCGATGCGCCAGTCGGCCGGCGGCTTCTCGCCACCGATCATCGGCAGGATCAGCTGGTCGATGCTTTCGATCACCGGATCGTCGGCACTGGATGCTTCACGTGTGCTCATCGCAAAGGGGGCCCTCTCTGGCCGGTTGCTTTAGAAAACCCACTTGCCGGTGGGAAGGGCAAAACGCCTTTGCCGCGACGAAGCCGGACTACCAGTCGCCCGCGAGGGCCATCCACAGGCCCAGCGCAGCGATGGCGGCGGTCTCGCCCCGCAGGATGCGCGGGCCGAGGGAGATAGGGCGGGCGGCGGGGTGAGCGCGGATTGCGGCCCGCTCGGCCTCGTCAAAGCCGCCTTCGGGGCCGGTGAGGATTGCAGCCGGCGCACCCTTGTGGGCGGCAAAGGCGGCGGCGGCGGGTTCGCCCCCCTCTTCATCGGCAAAGAACAGCACGCGGCCCTCGGGCCAGCCCGCCAGCAGCGCATCGAGCTTCACCGGCTCGCAAAGCTCGGGCAGGGCGGTGCGGGCGCATTGCTCGGCGGCCTCGATGGTGAGGGTGCGGGCGCGATCAAGGTTGAGCTTGTCGGCGACACAGCGGCGGGTGATGACCGGCTGGATGCGGCCCGCACCCAGTTCGGTCGCCTTCTCCAGCACCAGATCGAAGCGGTCCTTCTTGAGCAAGCCTGCGCAGAGCCACAGATCGGGCACAGCCTCGCGCGGGCGGAGCATGTCCGCCACCTCCAGCACCACGTCACGCTTGCCCGCATCGGTGACCCGCGCTGCCCATTCGCCGGTCGCATCGTCGCACAGGATCACCACATCGCCCTCGCGCACCCGCATCACCTTGCCGAGATAATGCGCCTGCGGGCCGTCGAGCGCGACAATCCTGCCCGGCCCGAGCTGATCGGGCACAAACAGGCGCGGGGCGCTCTTGGGGGGCCATGCAGGGGTCGCGGGCATGGCTTTGCACTAGGCGCAAGGGACGCTAGGGAGCAAGCCATGTCCGCGCGCACGTCTCAATTCCTTATCGCCGCCGTCTTTCTGGTGCTGGGTGGCTGGTCGCTGTTTGCGCCGGCCAGCGTGATCGATCTGGCCATCACCGAGGCCTATCAGGACAGCAGCTACCTCACCCGCTTCACCATGGCCTGCTTCGGCGCGCAGGCGGTGTTGTTCGGGTTGATGACGCTGGTTACCCGCTGGACCGCGCGCGGCTTTGCGGTCTTCGCGGTGCTGCTGCTGCCGTTCTTCGGGTTCAATTACTGGTTCCATTACGAGGTGCCGGTGCTGACCAGCATCGGGATGCTCGACTTTGCCGGCAACATCACCATGCTGGCCTGCGCGATCATCGGCTGGCGCGCGGCAAGGCGCGAGGAACAGGCGTGAGCGAGGGGATCGTCCCTGACAGCGAGCACCGCGGTATCGTCGCCCGCCTGCCGCAGCTTCCGCGTGACCTTGCGCTGCTGGCGCGGTTCGATCGCCCGATCGGCTGGTGGCTGCTGTTCTGGCCCTGTGTGTTCGGCGTGTGGCTGAGCGGTGCGGGGTGGCAGCCGCTGCTGCTCGGCTGGCTGCTGGCGGGCTCCATCGCCATGCGCGGGGCGGGCTGCGTCTATAATGACATCATCGACGCCGATCTCGACGCGCAGGTCGCCCGCACGGCGCTGCGTCCGGTGGCGAGCGGGCGGGTGTCGAAAAAGACGGCGTGGGTCTGGCTCGTCGGCCTGTGCCTCGTCGGCCTCGCCGTGCTGCTGCAACTGCGCTGGGAGGCGCAGGTGGTCGCGCTCGGCAGCCTTGCGCTGGTCGCCGCCTATCCCTTCATGAAGCGCATCACATGGTGGCCGCAGGCGTGGCTGGGGATGGTGTTCAACTGGGGCCTGCTGGTCGGCTGGACGCAGCTGCGGCTCGACAACTGGGATGCGCTCGCGGCGATCTATGCCGGGTCTATCGCCTGGGTGATCGGCTATGACACGATCTATGCCCTGCAGGACCGCGAGGATGACGCGATGGTCGGCATCCGCTCCTCGGCGCTGGCGATGGGCGCGCGGGTGCAGGCGGGGATCGCGGGCTTCTATGCTGCGGCTGTGGCGCTGTGGGGTCTCGGCTTCTGGCTCTACCGCGCAGACCCCTTGGCGCTCCTCGCGCTGCTGCCGGTGGCAGGGCATCTGGCGTGGCAGGTGATGAGCCTCGACGCCGATGATCCGGCCAATCCGCTTGAACGCTTCCGCTCGAACCGCTGGGCGGGCGCGCTGATGGCGGCGGCGTGCTACGTCGTGGGCAATGCCTGATCCGGGGGCTTCGAGATGTGCAACCTCACCCGCATCACCCTGCCTGCCAGCGAAGTGGCGGCGTGGTTTGCGGCGGTGGAAGCAACACAAGGCGCGAATTTCGGCGCGGAGACCTATCCCGGCACCCCCGGCCTTGTGGTGGCAGAGGGGCAGCTGCGGGTAATGACATGGGGCTTCCCGCTGGTGCTCAAGGGCAAGCAGGGCCAGACCTTGAAGCCCAAGCCGGTCAACAACGCACGGACCGACAAGCTGGAGACCTTCTTCTGGCGCCAGTCCTTCGAGGAGCGGCGCTGCCTGATCCCGCTCACCGGCTGGGCCGAGGCGCAGGGGGAGCGTGGCCGGATGACCCGCACATGGCTCTCGCTGCCGGAGGCACCGGTCTTCGCGGCGGCGGGGGTGTGGCGGCAGTCGGACGAATGGGGCGCGTGCTATTCGATGGTGATGACCGATAGCGAAGGCACGGATGCAGCGCCGGTGCATGAGCGGATGCCGGTGCTGCTCGCGCCGGAGGATCAGGCGCGCTGGTGCGAGGGCACGCCGCACGAGGCGATGGCCCTGTGCCGTCCGTGGCAAGGTCCGCTGGTGATTGAGCGCACGCCTGAGCCGTGGGCGCGGGGCGCAGCTCATCAGCCGCAATTGTTCTAGGCGTAGCTCACCATCTCGAATTCGATCCCGTCCCAGTCGAAGAAGTAGAACCGCCGGCCCGGCTCGTAATCGCCGTGGCTGAAGGGTTCGAGCCCGGCGGCGATCACCATCGCCTCTGCGGCGTCCAAATCGTCCACCAGCAGCCCGACATGGTTGAGCGGCGCGCCCTTGCCGAAGCGGGGGACGGGGCCTTCGCCGCGCGTGTAGACCGCGATGTAATCCTGCGTCCCGCCGACATGGATGGTCCAGCCGCCCAGTTGCGAGGGGCCGCGCCAGCGGATGTGCCAGCCGCATAATTGCGCGAGCAGGGCGGCGGAGCGTTCGGGATCGCTGACGGTAATGTTGACGTGTTCAAGGTGACCGGTGGGCATGCGGTTCTCCGTGGGTTTTTTCGTTGCAGGGGCGGGTGCGAATCAATCGGCTTGCCCCTTGTGCAATCTCAACCTAACTTGAGGTCAAGCTATTTCGGAGCGCCGCCGATGACCCGCCTCAAACCCACCGATCTCATTCCCATCGGGGAGATTGCGCGCCGCACCGGCCTCAGCGTCTCGGCGATCCGTTTCTACGAGGACGAGGGGCTGATCGAGCCGGTGCGCACCAATGGCAACCAGCGGCGCTTCCTGCGCTCGGACATCCGCCGCCTGAGCTTCATCCTGATTGCCCAGCGCCTCGGCCTTGCGCTGGGCGAGATCCGGGCACAGCTGGCGACTTTGCCGCAGGGCCGCACGCCGAACGCGCGCGACTGGGAGGCGATCAGCCGCGCGATCCGCGCCACGCTCGATGCGCGCATTGCCGAGCTGACCCGCACCCGCGAGCGGCTCGACGGCTGCATCGGCTGCGGGTGCCTCAGCCTTGAACATTGCGCGATCTGGAACCCCGAGGACCGGCTCGGCCAAGACGGCCCCGGCCCGCGCAAGCTGATGGCGTGAGTGCGGCAGGCTGGCGGCTTGCAATTGCCGTCCATTGCCTGTTCAAGAACCGCCATGCATGAGCCTGCCGCACCATCGCTGCCTGAAGGGCGGCCGGCCGACGAAACGAGAGAGAACCCCGCTATGAACCCGCGCAACCTTGTCCCTGTCCTGACGCAAGTTTCCGCCGCCGCGCTGATGGCCGGGATGGCCGCCGCGCCGCAGGCCGCGTTGGCCGAGGATGCTCACGCGCACCACCACGCGCCTGCAATCCCGCAAGGAACCGGCTATTTCGCGAGCGACAGCACGCTGCCTTTCCTTGCGCCTGATTTCACGAAGATTTCCGAAGACGACTACATCCCCGCCTTCGAACAGGGCATGGCGATCGAGAAGGCCGAAGTCGCTGCGATCATCGCCAATCCGGAAAAAGCCACCTTCGCGAACACCATTGTCGCGCTGGAGAAGGCGGGCCGGATGCTCGGCCGGGTGGAGCGGGTGTTCTATGCGCTCACCGGCGCCAACACCACCGACCGGCTCGATGCGATCGACACCGAAATCAGCCCGAAGCTTTCGGCCCATAATGATTCGATCACGCTCGATCCGGCGCTGTTTGCGCGGGTGAAGGCGGTTTACGATGCGCGCGCCAGCCTCGGCCTGACGCTCGAACAGGGCCGGCTGCTGGAGGAGACCTACAAGCGCATGGTTCACGCCGGCGCGCTGCTCACCCCGGCACAGCGCGAGGAGGTGAAGGCGATCAATGGCGAGCTGTCCACGCTCGCCACCGAATTCGGCCAGAAGGTGCGCGCCGCAACCAATGCCCAGCCGCTGATCGTCGATACCGCCGCTGAACTGGCAGGCCTGTCTGAGGCCGATATCAAGGCGGCGGCCGATCTGGCGGCGGCCAAGGGGCACCCGGGCAAGTTCGCCATCGCGCTCCAGAACACGACGCAGCAGCCGCTGCTTCCTTCGCTCGAGAACCGCGCCACCCGCGAGGCGCTGTTCAAACTGAGCTATGGCCGCGCCGACGGGGCCAACCCCGAGCATGATACCCGCGTGCTGCTGGCGAAGATCGCCACCCTGCGCGCGAAGAAGGCCGCGCTGTTCGGCGAGCCCGACTGGGCGAGCTACACCATGTATGACCGCATGGCGAAAAAGCCCGCGACAGCGCTTGGTTTCATGGAGCAGATGGTCCCCGCTCTGGCCGCCACCCAGCGGCGCGAGGCCGCGATGCTGACGCAAGCGATCAAGGCCGATGGCGGCGATTACACCGTCCAGCCGTGGGACTGGTATCGCTATGCCAACCGCATCAAGGCGACCCGCTACGATCTCGACGAGGATGCAGTCGCGCAATATTTCCAGCTCGACAAGGTGCTGGAAGACGGCGTGTTCTACGCTGCGGGCAAGCTCTACGGCCTCAGCTTCAAGCGCCGCACCGATCTGCCGGTCTACCACCCCGATGTGTGGGTCTACACCGTCTATGACGCCGACGGCTCGGAGCTCGGCCTGTTCTACTTCGATCCCTTCCAGCGCCCTTCCAAGCGCGGGGGTGCGTGGATGAGCAACTTCGTCGACCAGAGCGAGACCTGGGGCACCAAGCCGGTGATCTACAACGTGCTCAACATCCCCAAGGCCGCGCCGGGCGAAGTGCAGCTTGTCAGCTTCGATGATGTCGGCACCACCTTCCACGAATTCGGCCACGCGCTGCACGGGCTGTTCGCCAGCCAGCAGTTCGAGAGCCTCTCGGGCACGGCGACGGCGCGCGACTTTGTGGAATATCCCAGCCAGGTCAACGAGATGTGGGCGACTGATCCGCAAGTGCTGCAGAACTATGCCAAGCACTACAAGGCCGGCGAGACCATCCCGATGGCGCTGGTCGAGAAGATCGAGGCCGCGTCCAAGTTCAACCAGGGCTATGATTTCGGCGAGACCGTGGCCGCCGCCCTGCTCGACATGAAGTGGGCAGCCCTCACCCCGGAAGCTGCCGCCGCGATCGACACGCCGGAGGAAGTCGACGCCTTCGAGACCCGCGCCCTGAAGGAACTCGGCCTTGAGGTGGACCTCGTGCCGCCGCGCTATCGCTCGACCTATTTCAACCACATCTTCAGCGATCCGGCGGGCTATTCGGCGGGCTATTACAGCTACTTGTGGACCGAAATGCTCGACCGCGACAGCCGCAAGTGGTTCCGCGACAATGGCGGGCTGACCCGCGCCAATGGCGATCATTACCGCAAGACCGTGCTGAGCCGCGGCGGGACGATGGACTATTTCGAGATGTTCCAGAACTTCGCCGGTCGCCAGCCCGATGTCCAGCCGATGCTGGAAGCGCGCGGGCTTGCGGGCGGGGAAAGCAGCGGCGGCGAGTAACCCCGCAGACCGGCGCAGGGCCGGGGACTAGCTCTCCGGCCCCAGCTGCGGATCGAGATCGCGCGGCCGCGCGAAATGCGCCAGCTTTGCGCAGTAGCGCTTGATCTGTCTCCAGTGCTCAATCTCGCATTCCAGCACGGCGAAGGCGGCGGTGGGGAACTTCACCACGGCCTCGCGGAACAGATCGTTTTCCTTGGACGGCGAGACCAGTTCGAGCAGCGTGTCGTGCAGGCCCGGATTGTGCCCGACGATCAGGATCGCCTCGGCCTCGTCATCGCCGCTCCCGGCATGGGCCTCGATCGTCTCGATGATGGTGTCGTAGCTCGCAAGGTAGAGCTTCTGGTCATAGACCGGCGTGATCTCGGGCAGGGCGCCCTCCAGCGTCAGCTTCACCCGCACGGCGGGAGAGGCGATCACTCTGTCCCACTTCACCCCGTGATTGCGGATATGATCCCCGATCAGCTGCGCGCCCTTCTTCCCGCGCGCATTGAGCCCGCGGTCGAAATCGCGCTGGTTCATGTCGTCCCAGTCCGATTTGGCGTGACGCAGGAGACCAAGGATCTTCACGGCAGAACGGCTCCCTTGGCGCTGGCGGGCGATGGCATGGACAGATTGTTTCCAACACCAGCCGCGATGCGTTGTAAAGCCTGATCAAGCGTGACGCGCAACACCGGCGTGCCGGGCGGGAAGGCGGCTTGCAGGCGCGTGGGGAAGGCGGGCGAGAGCATGACGAAGTGGCCCGCGTCATCCTTGCTACGGATCAACCGCCCAAAGGCCTGCGCCAGCCGCGCGCGGATGATCCGGTCGTCATAGGCAGAGCCGCCGCCTGCCAGCCTGCGCGCCTTGTGCAGGATATCGGGGCGCGGCCATGGCACCTGCTCCATCACCACGCAGCGCAAGCTGTGGCCGGGCACATCCACCCCGTCACGCAGGGCGTCCGTGCCGATCAGGCTGGCGCGCGGATCGTCGCGGAAAATGTCGACGAGCGTGCCGGTGTCGATCGGATCGACGTGCTGGGCATAGACCGGCAGGCCCGCCCGCGCGAGGCGATCGGCGATGCGGCCATGCACGCTGCGCAGCCGCCGGATTGCAGTGAACAAGCCGAGCACGCCGCCGCCTGACGCCTCGATGATCCTTGCATAGGCCCCTGCCAGCGCGGGCAGATCGCCCTTGGCGATATCGGTGACGATCAGCACTTCGGCGCGGGTGGCGTAATCGAACGGGCTGTCGGCGGCGGAGAGCAGCGGGGCCACCTCGACATGACCCGCGCCCGAACGCGCCACGGCGCTCGTCCAGCGGTCGTCGTCCTGCGTCCTGTCCGTCAGGGTCGCGCTCGTCAGCATCACCCCGTGCGCGGGTTCCAGCACCACGCGGGCGAAGGGCTTCATCGGATCGAGCCAGCGACGATGGATCGCCACGTCGAACTCGCGCGCGTCGGAACGGTCAACCGCGAGCCAGTCGACGAATTCGGGATCAGCCGGGCCGCCGAGCCGATCAAGCAGGGATTCCCACGCGGCGATCAGGTCAATCCGCCAGCCCAGCGCGAAGCGCGCGCCTTCGATCCGCGCGCGCCCTTGCGCGTCGAGCCAGTCGGGCGGTTCGGCCAGAATGGCTTCGAGCCTGCCGCCCAGCCGGATCAGCGGCACGCGGATGCTGGCCAGCGCCTCTGCGGCTGCACTGGCGGCCTCGATCACTTCGCCTGGGAGGCCCGCCGCCTCGGTCTCGATGCCGTAGCCCGCGTCAATCCCGCCGCTCTCGTCGCGGGCATAGGTGGCGGTGCGCACCGCGGCGAGCAGGGCTTCCAAGGGGCCGAAGGGCGTATTTTCCGCGAGGCGTTGCAGCCAGCCGTCAGACGGGAGCAATTGCCCGGCCTTGCAGGCAGCCGTGATGGCCTCGGCCCCGGCCTCGTCATAGCTGGCAAGGTCAGCGAGCCGCGCAGAAAGCCCGCGTCTGCGCCCGCGCGATTCCTTTTCCGGGCCGATTATCCAGCGTCTGAGTTCGATGGTCTCCTGCCCGCTGAGCGTTGCCGCAAAGGTGCTGTCCGCCGCGTCGAACACATGGTGGCCTTCGTCGAAGATCAACCGCGTCGGGCGTTGGTTCGGATCGCGCGCGCGCGCCGCATTGACCATCACCAGCGCATGATTGGCGATCACCAGATCGGCCTGCGCAGAATCGCGCGCGGCGCGCTCGATGAAGCACTTCCGGTAATGCGGGCAGCCGGCATAGATGCACTCGCCGCGCTGGTCGGTGAGCGCCGCGATCCCGCGCTTCCTGAACAGCGTGCCGAGCCAGCCGGGTAGATCGCCGCCGATCATGTCGCCGTCGCGGGTATAGGCCCCCCAGCGCGCGACCAGCTGGGCGAGCACCGCTGCGCGCCCCGCAAAGCCGCCTTGCAGCGCGTCCTCCAGATTGAGCAGGCAGAGGTAATTCTCGCGGCCCTTCCTCACCACCACCGGCGGGGTGCCGTCGCCGCGCTTGGCAGGCCATGCGCGGCGGCTTTCGGCGCGCAATTGCCGTTGCAGGTTCTTGGTGAAGGTCGAGACCCACACCGTGCCGCCCGCCTGCTCTGCCCAGAGCGAGGCAGGGGCGAGGTAGCCCAGCGTCTTGCCGATGCCCGTGCCTGCCTGCGCCAGCGCCAGATGCGGGCGGCCGGGGGCGGAGCGGGGGGCGAAGATGCGCGCGGCGTCCTGCGCATAGGCGCGCTGGCCTTCGCGGCTTTCCGCGCCCTCTCCGGTAAGGCGGGCAAGCTGGGCGGAGACAGCCTCGGGCGCGAGTTCGATCTGGCGCGGGGCGGGGCGCTCGCCGGCCTCCTCCCATTCGGGCAGGCGCGCGAACAGCCAGCGCTCGGCCCGGTCGGGCTTGGCGATGTGGGGCTTCAAGACCTGCGCCCAGGGCCAGCGCAGGCGTTCCAGCGATTGCAGCGCCGACCATGCGCCCTCACGCTCAGGCCATGCGGCATCGCGGCAGGTGGCGATCAGCGTGCCTGCGGCCTGCTGGAGCAGGGCGGGGACATCGGCGTCGCTTTCGGGCACGGCGAGGCCCAGCGCCTCGGCAAGGCCGCGCGGGGTGGGCACGCAGAAGCGCGCCGGATGGATGAAAGCGAAGGCTTCGAGCAGGTCGAGCCCCGAGAGATCGGGATAGCCCAGCCGGCTCGCCACCAGCGGGGCATTGATCAGCAGCACCGGCGTATCGGCGGCGGCCATGATCGCGTCGCCCTTGGACACGGCCTGGGTGGCGCCTGCGGAGGAGCGCACCCCCCCATCACGCAACCAATGCCCGCCATGGCTGGCATGAAGCGCGGGGATGAGCAGGGGTTGGGGCGGAGATGATGGCTCTATCACAGCGGTTAGCTTGGGGTTTTGCCTGCGCAAAGTAAACGCCGCGCTCCACAGCTGCGGCGGGTTTGGGGGTGGGGCAGGGCAGCGCATGATCGCCGCCAGACCCCGCTCAGACCCCCTCCAGCCCCGTTATGGCGCGCTGATGGGCCTTTTGCCGCGTGTTTCCGCCGTGTTTCACGTGAAACATTGGTGTTGCCAGCATCGCTGCCATGCGTGATAGGCGCGACCGCTATGACCACACCCGAAGAACTCGTTTCCGCAGCCCAGAATTCCAAGGCCTGGCCGTTTCA
This sequence comes from uncultured Alphaproteobacteria bacterium, assembly GCA_903934325.1. Classification (GTDB taxonomy): domain Bacteria; phylum Pseudomonadota; class Alphaproteobacteria; order Sphingomonadales; family Sphingomonadaceae; genus Erythrobacter. The sequence goes on from CAIZNH010000044.1 coordinate 162,798, forward strand.
GGAGGCCCAGCGCCTTGCCAAGCGGATGCCGCAGGGGAAGCCCGGAGGGGTGCTGTTCGAGACCGGCTATGGTCCCTCGGGCCTGCCGCATATCGGCACCTTCCAGGAAGTGCTGCGCACCACGCTGGTCCGCCGTGCCTATGAAGCGCTGACCGGCGGCGCGCCGACGCGGCTGGTGGCCTTTTCGGACGACCTCGATGGCCTTCGCAAGGTGCCCGACAACGTCCCCAATCAGGCGATGCTGACCGAGCACCTCGGCAAGCCCCTGTCGCGCATCCCCGATCCCTTTGAAAAGTTTGAAAGTTTCGCGGCGCATAACAATGCGATGCTGCGGGAGTTTCTCGATCGTTTCGGGTTCGAATATGAATTCGTCAGCTCGTCCGATTGCTACAATTCGGGCCGGTTCGACGATGCGCTGAAGGGCGTGCTCGCCAATTTCGGCGCGATCATGGAGATCATGCTCCCCACACTCGGGGAGGAGCGCCGCAAGACCTATTCCCCCGTCATGCCGATTTCGCCCACCACCGGCGCGGTGCTGCAGGTGCCGATCGAGGTGGTTGATGCCGCCGCGGGCCTGATCCGCTTCACCGACGAGGACGGCTCTGTGGTCGAACAGTCGGCTCTGAGCGGCATGGCCAAGTGCCAGTGGAAGGTCGACTGGGCGATGCGCTGGGTCGCACTTGGCGTCGATTACGAGATGTATGGCAAGGACTTGACCGATAGCGGCATCCAGTCGGGCAAGATCGCCCGCGTATTGGGCGGACACAAGCCCGAAGGCCTGATCTACGAGTTGTTCCTTGATGCCAAGGGCGAAAAGATCTCCAAGTCCAAGGGAAATGGCCTGTCGATCGAGCAGTGGCTGCAATATGGCAGCGAGGAGAGCCTCGGCTACTATATCTTCGCCAATCCCAAGAGCGCCAAGCAATTGCACGCAGGGGTCATTCCCAAGGCGATTGACGATTACTGGCAGTTCCGCACCGCCTTGCCGACGCAGGATATCGACAAGCAGTTGGGCAATCCGGTGTGGCACCTGTTGCGCACCGGCCAGCACCATGACGGGGCTGAAGCCCCGGGCGCGGGCGACAGCCTGCCGGTGCCTTTCAGCCTGCTGCTGAACCTCGTGGGCGTGCTCGGCGCGGGCGCGACGCGCGAGGCGGTGTGGTCATACCTCGGCAATTATGTCGCGGATGCCGATCCCGCCGCGCACCCCGCGCTCGATGGGCTGGTGATGAAGGCGCTCGCCTATAACCGCGATTTTGTCGCCTCGACGCTGGCCAAGCGCGCGCCGGTCGATGGCGAGGTCGCGGCGCTTTGGGCGCTCGATGCGGCGCTCGCCGATGCACCGGCGGACATGAGCGCGGAGGACTTGCAGACCATCGTTTACGAGATCGGCAAGCAGCCCGAATTCGGCTTCGAGAGCCTGCGGGACTGGTTCAAGGCGCTCTACGAAACCCTGCTCGGATCCGAACAAGGCCCGCGCATGGGCAGCTTCATCGCGCTCTACGGAATCCAGCCGAGCCGCCAGCTGATCGCCGAGGCGCTGGCGAAAGCCTAGCCTTGGCCTGCGCCTAGCGCCACTGGCGGGTGCGGTACCACTTGGTGATGACGTATTTTGCGCCCTTCACCACCGGCATGCCGGCGTGCATCGTGCCTTCGTTGGGGCTGCCATCGGGAAGGGCGTTGTTCCACACCAGCAGCACGCCTGGCTTGGGCTCGATCTGGATGCCGATTTCGGTGAACAGCGTCTCGCCGCCTTCCTCGACATCGTTGAGATAGGCCATCGCCGTCCAGCTGCGCTGCCCGCCGCGCGCTTCCTCCAGCTTCCAGTATTTCTCGCTGACATAGAACCAGTCATTATGCGGCTGGAACTGCTGGCCGGGCAGATAGCGCTGGCCCTGCACCGCTTCGCCGATCGCGGAATCGAGGCCGAGCAGATCGTCGATCCGGCGCGAGATGCCGCGCACGAAGCTCTCCTCGGGATCAAGGTCGCCGGAGTACGAGGTGCGGAAACCGCTCGCGTAATCAAGCTCGTGTAGCGAGGAAGGGCGCGCCACATCGTCGATCATGGCGCACAGGCGCTCGCACTCGGCAAGGCTGAGGAAATCGCCGATCGCGAAGAGCTCGCAGTGATCGTTTTCGATTTGGTAGACGCCCGGATCTGCTGCCAGCCGCGCGCGCACAAGCGCGCCGACACGGGCGAGGGCTTCCTGATCGGGCACAAGTTGGGCGGCGCTCATGCCCGCCTGTTAGCAAGTGGGGCGCGCGGCGCAATCCTGCACCCGCGCGCCCGGCAACTTGGCTCTTACCAGAAGAAGTCGTGGATCACGTCCACCACTTCGCCGGTGTAGATGTCGACCAGCACGACATCGTCGTAGTAGCGCACCCACTGGTACGGTCCGTAGACCGGCGGCAGGCGGTAGGACCACGGATCATTGATGAAGAACCGCGGCTGGAAGAACAGGCTGTCGAGGAAGAAGCCGATATCCAGCCTGTTGTAGCGGTGCGAGCGGTACGGCGCGAAATAGGGGCCCGGGTGGAACTGGAAGCGGTTGCCGCGCCGGAAGCCGTTCCAGTCATAGTCCCGGTTGCTGCGCCAGCGGTTGTCCCAGCGGCGGAAATCATTGCGATCCCAGCCGTTCCAGCCGCCATAGCTCCAGCGCCAGTCGTCGCGTCGCCAGTTGCGGCGGTCGCGGCGATAATCGCGGCGGTCACCATCGCGCCAATCGCCGTCACGCCGACCATCGCGCCAGTCGCCATCACGGCGCCCATCGCGCCAGTCACCTTCGCGTCGCCCATCGCGGCGGCCATCACCCTGGCCGATGCGGCCGCCGACCGGCTGATCGGCGCGCGCGTCTCCGCCGCGGCCGACATTGACCGGGGGCGGAGGGGTGCCTGCGTCGCGACCCTGCCAGCCGCGCGGGTTCTCGCCCCGCCCATTACCGCCACGTCCGTCGCCGCCCCGCCGGTCGCCGCGTTGCCCGCGATCGGGGCGCTGGTCGAAGGTGTCGGCGCGGCGCTCGGTCTCGGCCGAGGCACGCTGGGCGCGGCGCATCACATCCGTGCCGAAACCGTCGCGGTTGGGGCGCTGTTCGGCGTTGCCCCGGCGTTCGGCGCGTTCGGCGCGTGCGGGACGCTCGGCGCGGGTCGGGAAGCTGCGCTGCTGCGGGGCTTCGGCCGTCCGGGGCTGTTCGAACCTCGGCGCGCGCGGTTCGCTGCGGACAGCCGGACGTTCGGTGCGGGCCGGCCGCTCGGCACGGCTCGGCTGAGCGCGCTCGATGCGCATCGGCGGCGGGTCGGAATAGTCGGGCTGGCGCTCGGGCATGTCTTGCGCGAAGGCAGCGGCGGGAGCAGCGAGGGCAAGCACCAGGGCGAGAGCCGAAAGCGCGCCGCCCCGGGATGTCAGGGTCTTGGTCATGTGTGCCTCCAGTGTCGCCCGCCCACCACAAGCGGCCAATTGATGCCCCCTGTTAGGCTGCGGCAACTGTCGCAGGGATGAACCGTCAGTGCGATATTCAGAAAAATATCACCTTGGATGAACAATTCTGCACGCGCTTGACGCGGCGACGATTGGCTCCGAAGGCGCGGGCCATGTTCGAAACTCTCGACGAGATCCGCAGCGACTGCGCCAACCGACTGATCCGCGCCGCGCGCGATCGCCATTCACCGATGCACACGCCGGTGATCGTCACCGCCGATGTCGATGCGCGGGTGATGGTGCTGCGCGCCTTCGATACGGCGACGTGGACGCTCCGGCTCCACACCGATATCCGCGCGCCCAAGGCCCGCGCGGTGGCCGCGGACGGCCGGGTTGCGGTGCTGCTCTATGACAAGGGCGCCAAGATCCAGATGCGCCTGCGCGGGACGGGCCGGATCGAAGCGCAGGGTCCGGTGGCCGATGCGGCCTGGGCGGCGAGCACCAATTTCGCGCGGCGCTGCTATCTGGGTGAAGGGCCGGGGGCCGCATCGGACGGGCCGACCTCGGGCCTGCCGCCGGAGTTCGAGGGGGTGGAGCCCGATGACGCGCAGATCATCCCCGCGCGAGAGAATTTCGCCATGCTGCTGATCGAGATTGCCGAGATCGACTGGCTTTATCTCGCCCACACCGGCCATGTGCGCGCGCAATTCTCGCGCGGCGCGGACGAGGGCTGGCAAGGGCGCTGGGTCGCGCCTTAGGCGCTCGCCGTTTCGGGCGGCGGCAGGAAGATCACTTCCTCGATCTCGCTGGCGGCGACCACGTGATCGCTGCCGGTCTGCTGCGCCGCATCAAGCGCCGCGCGCGCCCGCGCAATCAGCGCCTCGCCCGCAAGACCGTGCTCGTCGGCGGCGATCCCGAAGCTGGCGGTGAAGGGGTTCATCGCGCCGGTGCGCGGCAAGGTCATGCCCGCCAGCGCGCGGCGCAAGCGCTCCGCAACGCCCATCGCGTCGCGCTCGTCGGCGCCGGGCATGACGATGGTGAAGCCTTCGCCCGCGATCTGGGTGAAGCTGTCCTCGCGCCGCACACCGGCCTTCATCACCGCGGCAATATGGCCAAGCACCTGTTCGCGCGCTTCGCTATCCCAGCCGGCGCGCAGCATCGCGATCTGGTCGATCCTGCCGGTCAGCACCGCGCGCGCGGCCTTGCGGGTGGCGCGGCGGCGATTGACGCGCTCCACCGCCTGTCCCAGCATCGAAGGCGCGAAGAGCTCGGCGAGCGGACTGGAAACGGGTTTCGTCGCGGGCGCTGCCGGGACGAGCGCGCGGCGATGGCGCAGGCGCTCCACAAACACGCCGAGCGCAAGCGCTGCCGTCGCGGTGACCATGGCCGCTTCGAGCGGCACTGCAATTCCGGTGACCACGTGGCTATGCCCCCATGCGACCCTGTATCGCTAGGGAAAATGCCGTAGCCCTGCTTAAGAAGCCGTAAACCAGGCGCGGGCGCCTGAAGAAACGCCCGCCCCGGGAAGCACTTACCGGGTGAGCTTCTTGTAAGCGAGCCGCGTCGGGCGATCTGCCGCATCGCCCAGACGGCGGCGCTTGTCTTCCTCATAGGCTTCGAAGTTGCCCTCGAACCATTCGACATGGCTGTTGCCTTCAAAGGCGAGGATGTGCGTCGCCAGACGATCGAGGAAGAAGCGGTCGTGGCTGATCACCACTGCGCAGCCCGCGAAATTCTCGATCGCGTCTTCCAGCGCGGCGAGGGTTTCGACGTCGAGATCGTTGGTCGGCTCGTCCAGCAGCAGCACGTTGCCGCCGGCCTTCAGCATCTTGGCCATGTGCACGCGGTTGCGCTCACCGCCCGACAGCTTGCCGACGTTCTTCTGCTGGTCGGCGCCCTTGAAGTTGAACGCGCCTACATAGGCACGCGTGCTCATGTCCTGCCCGTTGACCTTCATGTAATCGAGCCCGTCGGAGATTTCCTCCCACACGTTCTTCTTGGGGTCGAGATGGTCGCGGCTCTGATCGACAAATCCGAGGCGCACGGTCGAACCGATCTCCACCGTGCCGCTGTCGGGCTGTTCCTTGCCGGTGAGGATCTTGAACAGCGTCGACTTGCCCGCGCCGTTCGGCCCGATCACGCCGACAATCCCGCCCGGGGGCAGCATGAAGGAGAGGTTTTCGAACAGGAGCTTGTCGCCATAGGCCTTGGTGATGTTCTTGGCCTCGATCACCTTGCCGCCCAGACGCTCGGGCACCTGGATGACGATCTGCGCCTTGCCGACCATGCGGTTGTCCTGGCTGTTCTGCAGCTCCTCGAACTTGCGGATACGCGCCTTGGACTTGGTCTGGCGCGCGGCCGGGGTCTGCCGGATCCATTCGAGCTCGCGCTGCAGCGCCTTCTGCTTGCCGCTTTCCTCGCGGCTTTCCTGCTCCAGACGCTTGGCCTTCTTCTCGAGATAGGTCGAATAGTTGCCTTCGTAGGGGTAGTAGGAGCCGCGATCGAGTTCGAGGATCCATTCGACCACGTTATCGAGGAAGTAGCGGTCGTGGGTGATCATCAGCACCGCGCCGGCATATTCCTTGAGGTGGTTTTCGAGCCATTGGACGCTTTCGGCATCCAGGTGGTTGGTCGGCTCGTCGAGCAGCAGGATCGAGGGCTTCTGGATCAGCAGGCGGGTCAGCGCGACGCGGCGCTTTTCCCCGCCCGACAGGTCCTTCACCGGCCAGTCTCCCGGCGGGCAGCGCAGGGCTTCCATCGCGACTTCGAGCTGGTTGTCGAGCGTCCAGCCGTCAACCGCGTCGATCTTGTCCTGCAGTTCGCCCATTTCCGCGCCGAGCGTATCGAAATCGGCATCGGGCTCGCACATCAGCGCCGAGATTTCGTTGAAGCGATCGACCATGTCGGCGATTCCGCGCGCGCCGTCCTTGACGTTTTCGAGCACGGTCTTGGTCGGATCGAGCTCCGGCTCCTGCTCAAGATAGCCGACGGTGATGTTCTCGCCCGGCCAGGCCTCGCCGGTGAAATCGGTATCGATCCCGGCCATGATCTTGATCAGCGTGGATTTGCCCGCGCCATTGGGGCCGACGATACCGATCTTCGCGCCCTGATAGAATTGGAGCGAGATGTTGCTGAGCACCGGCTTCTGGGCACCGGGGAAGGTCTTGGTCATGCCCTTCATGACGAAGGCGTATTGCGCGGCCATTGTGTGGGTCCTTGATGGGATCGGCTGGATTGGCTGCGCAGATAGGGAAGGGGAGGGGGAAGGGCAAGCGGCTAGACTTGGCCAGCGGCGGGCTATAGCACCACAGCCCATGAACAAGACCATGCTTGCGCTCGCCGCGCTCTCGCTCGCCGCTCCGGCCCTCGCCAACACGCCTTCGCCGCGCCCGACGCTGGAGCAGGCCGCCGACGCCGCGCTGGCCCATGACATGCACGCATGGAATTTTGTCGAAGGGATCACCACCGAAGTCGGCCCGCGTCAGGCCGGGACCGAGGCCGAGGCGCGGGCGCGGGCCTGGGCGATGGCCTGGCTCAAGGCCCGCGGCTTTGCCAATGTCGCCGACGAGCCCTTCATGATGGAAACCTGGGTGCCGGGCGATATCGCCCGCGCCCGCGTCACGGCGCCCTTTGCGCAGGAACTCGCCGTGCTGCCGCTCGGCGATTCCGCCGCAACCCCGGCAGGCGGGATCGAGGCCGAGGTGGTGTTCTTCCGCAATGTCGACGAACTGCGCGCTGCGCCTGCGGGCAGCCTCAAGGGCAAGATCGCCTATATCAGCCATGCCATGACCCGCACGCAGGATGGCAGCCAGTATGGCTTTGCCGGGCCTGCGCGCTGGGTCGGCGCAGGGATCGCTGCGAGCAAGGGAGCGGTGGCCACCATCATCAAGTCGGTCGGCACCGATCACCACCGCAACCCGCACACTGGCGGCACCAGCTTCCCCGAAGGCGTTGCGCCCACTCCGGCGGGCGCGCTGAGCCTGCCCGATGCCGCCAACCTCGAACGCATGTTCGCGCGCGCTGACGGGCGTCCGGTGACGCTGAAGCTGGAGATGAACCCGCGCCAGATCGGCGAGACACTGAGCGGCAATGTCGTGGGCGAGATCGTCGGGCGCAATCCGTCGCTGCCGCCGGTGCTGCTCGCCTGCCATATCGACAGCTGGTGGAACGCGCCGGGCGCATTCGATGACGGCGCGGGCTGTGCGATCATCGCGGCTGCGGCCAGGAATGCGAGCACTGCCGGACAGCCGCTGCGCACCATCCGCGTGCTGATGGCGGGCGCCGAGGAAGTCGGCCTGTTCGGGTCGGTCGCCTATTCCAAGGCGCACCTTTCCGAGCCCATCGCCGTGGGCCTCGAGAGCGATTTCGGCGCGGACCGGATCTGGCGCTTCGACAGCAATTTCCGCACCAGCAACCCGGTGCTGCACAAGAAGATTGCTTCAGCCGTCGCACGCTTTGGCGTTTCGGCCGCCACTGATGTCGCGGGAGGCGGCGCCGATCTCAACGTCGTGCGCGATCAGAAGGGCGCACTGATCGATCTCCAGCAGGACGGCACCCGCTATTTCGACCTGCACCACACGCCCGACGATACGCTCGACAAGATCGACCTTGCGCAGCTGCGCCAGAATGTCGCGGTGTGGACGCAGGTGGTCGGCATCCTCGCGAACGAGGATACCGCGATCCTGACCGGCACGCCGGTCCCGGCTGCGCCCGCGATCATGGGCGGCAAGTAGGCCCGACACAGCGCCGCCGCCAGCGCCTGATCAACCGGCACAGGCCTCCTCCAGCGCGATCCTCAGATCGCCCAATCGGATCGCGGTCACTGCGGCATCGGGATCGCTCGCGGCCAGCACCATGGCGACTTCGCGCAAGGATTGGGCGAGCCGGTCGATCTGCTGCAATTGCACCAGATAGCGCCCGGCAATGCCGGCATCGCTGCACAGCACGAGGCCGAAATTCTCGGATTCCTCGGCCAGCGCGGCGAGTTGCGCGCCGATGCCCGCCAGCAGGTCAGGTGAATGCGGCGCGCCCCTGCGGGCAGGCGCCGGTGTGGAGATCGTCTGCGCCATCCTCAGGCCTCCAGATCGAGCGGTTCGTCGATCATCAGGCGCGCCAGATCGAGCACCATCGCCATCTCCTCGCCCAGCGGCGCGATGCCCTGGATGAAATGGGTGATGGTCTCGTGGCCCATGGCGTTGGGGTTCTGCAGGCTGCCGGCATCGATCGATACGATATCGGCGACATCATGCACGATCAGTCCGCGCAGCTGGCCTTCGTGTTCGATCACGATGATCGGATTGCGCGGGGTCGCCTCGGTCGGCTGCCAGCCGAGACGGGCGGCCAGATCGACCACCGGCAGCACCGCGCCGCGCAGGTTGACGACGCCCGCGACATAATCGGGCACGCGCGGCAGGCGGGTGACAGGCGACCAGGCGCGGATTTCGCGCACGGTCATGATGTCGATCCCGAAGCGCTGGCTGGCGATGCCGAAAGTGATGAGTTCGTGGCGCATGGCTCAGGTCCCCGTTGGTGCTGGCGGATCAGTGGATGACGCGGCCCATTTCCCGGTGGTCTCGCGCCATTCGGCCTCGAGGTTCGCCAGACGCTTGTCGTTGATCTCGAAGCTTTCGGGATGGATGCCCATGACATTGGCGAGCGCAAAGGCTTCGACCAGATAGGTGGGCGGCGGCGTGACGTCTGCCTTGAAGTCGTTGACGAGCTGGTTGCTGTGGCTCAGCGAGCCGCCCAAACGAATATGGTTGATCCCGAAAACTGCGGTCAGCGTGAGGATCGCCATCCGGCCGCACAGCGCTGCGGCTCCCAGCCACGCGAAATTCTTGATGCTCATAGTCCGTCACCTTCGGAGTGGTTCGGCCGGCGCGAGAGAACGCGGGCCTTGGCCCTGCCGGACTAGCCCGATCGCGTGAAAGCCTCTTTTTCCGCCCCCTATGCGCAAGCCCCTAGATGGGCTCGAAAGCTTTGTTGGCGCGCTGAAGGATAGACCGGCGAGGACAGGAAACCGGGTGTGCGCTGTCGGCCTGATCCGGCCATGCAGCGGGCCCCGCAGCAGGAAAGCATAGCTCCGATGTCCGATATACGAGTGCTGGTGGTGGACGATTCAGCCGCGATGCGCGCGCTGTTTTGCGACATTCTCGACAACGCAAAGGGCGTGACCGTGTGCGGCACGGCCAAGAACGCCGATGACGCGCGCGAACAGCTCGAAAAGCTCAAGCCCGACGTGCTGACGCTCGACGTCGAGATGCCGGGCATGAGCGGGATGGAGTTTCTCGAAGAGGTGATGTCGACCCGTCCGATGCCGGTGATCATGCTCTCCAGCATTACCCAGGCCGGCACCGGCACGGCGCGTCGTGCGCTGGAGCTGGGGGCGGTGCATTGCTTTCCCAAACCACTCCATTCCTCGCGCGAGGAGTTCGATGCGACCGTGCGCCAGCTCGGCGATATCGTGATCCGGGCGGCCAGCGGCGAATTGCAGCCGGGCGGGGGCGGCGATGCGGGCGACGGCGCGGCAGCCGGCTATCGCAGCGACGGAAGGATCGTCGCGCTGGCTTGCGGGGCGGCCGGGATCGAGGCTGCGCGGCAGGTGCTCGCCGCCTATGATGCTGCCTGCCCGCCCACCATCGTGTTGTTCGATGCCGACAGCGCGCAAGTGGAAAATGCGGTCCGTGCGATGCGGGCCTCGCTGCCCTGCGCGCTGGGCGATGCTGTCGACGGGGTTGCGCTTGAAGAGGGCAAGGTGTGGCTCGCTCATGATCATACCCGCCATGTGGTGATCGAGCCGGGCACGCCGCCGCGCCTCCGGCTGGTCGAGCGCGATCCGGTCAATGGCTGCCGCCCTTCGGCAGACCTCCTGTTCGGCGCGCTCGCCCGCAGCGGCTTGCCGGTCCTCGGCGGCCTGCTCACCGGCAGCGGGGCCGACGGCGTTCGCGGCCTCGGAATTCTCGCCGAGGCGGGAGGCAAGGTGTTCGTCCAGCGCCCTGCCGATTACGCCCCGCGCGATCGCTATGACGGGGTCCGCGCGCTCGGGCTGGAACTGTCCGATCTCAAACAGGAAGCGATCCCCGAGTGGATCCTCGAACAGACCAATGCAGCGGCTGCGTAAGCTGGCCTAATCCTCCAGCCACTGCTTCACGGCAAACCAGCCGACCACGATCGCACCGATAACGAGGCAGAAGGCGACCACGCCCCAGAAGGCCCAGCGATGATCGGCAAAGGGAATGCCTTCGACGTTCATGCCCAGAAGGCCGGTGACGAAGGTCAGCGGCAGGAAGATGAAGGCGACAATCGCGATGGCAAGGCTGCGCTGGTCGATCTGTTCGGTGCGCAGATCGGTGAGCTGTTCGTGCAGCAGCGCCGCCCGCTCGCGCACTGCCTCCAGTTCTTCGGCCATGCGCGCAAAGCGGTCTGCGGCATCGCGCAGATGCATCCGGTCTTCCTTGCTGATCCAGTCGAATTCGAGCTGCGCCATGGTGACAAGCGCATTGCGGTCGGGTGCGATGAAGCGGCGCAGCGCAATGGCCTGTGATCGCAGCACGGAGATGCGGCGGCGCAAGGCGTAGATATCGCCGCTTTCTATTGCAGCTTCGCAATCATCAAGTTCGTCGGAAAGATCGGCAATGCGGGGATCCAGTTCGGTGCTGATCGCCTGGGCGAGGACCGATACGAAATCCCCGCCATCGGCCAACCGCCCGGCGCGCATCGCCTCCTCGACCTTGCCCAGCGCGGCGAGCGGCTTGCGCGAGACCGAGGTGACGCGGCGCGCTTCGACCCATACACGGATCGAGACCAGCGGCTCGCTGTCGCTGGGCGACGCCTGCCCGGTGCCGCGCAGGTTGATAAGCGCTGCCTCATCAATCTCGTCGCAGCGCGGACGGGTTTCGCTGGCAAGCAGGGCGTTGGCGGCGGGATCGGGCACATAGGCGGGCAGATCGGGCCGCTCGCCGCTCGGCGCCCCGTCGACATGGAGCCAGACAAAGCCGGCTCCGGCATGGTCACTGGCTTCCTGCCCGAACAATTCGCGCACGACGCCGTTTTCCAGCACGAAGGCGCGCAGAAGGGCGGGGTGGTGATGTTCGGCCATGCGCGGGTAATGTGAACTGGACATCGGGGGAGGGCAAGGGGCCGCGCGCGCTGCCCTCAGCCGAGGAACAGCTCCGCCGCCGCGTCGATGATCGCCTCGGCATCGAGCCGGTAGGTGCGGTAGAGATCAATGAGGTCGCCGGTTTGGCCGAAGCGGTCGGTGCCCAGGGGGCTGACCCGCTGGCCGCGCACCCCGCCAAGCCACGACAGCGCTGCTGGCGAGCCGTCGAGCACGGTGACAAGGCCCGCGTCAGGGGCCAGCTGGCCGAGCAGCACCTCGATGTGGCTGGGCTGGCGACTGCCGCCACACCAGCGTGCGGCGCGGGCGGCAGACCAGTCGCGGTGCAGCCGGTCGGGCGAGGTCACCGCAAGCAGGCCGAGGCCGGGGATGTCGTCGGTGAGCTGCTCCCACGCGCTGAGCGCCTCGGGCGCCACCGCCCCGCAATAGGCAATCGCCGCCTTTGCGCCTTGGGCCGGTTCGCGCAGCCAGTAAGCCCCTGCCAGCGCGCCTGCCTCCCATGCCGCATCGGCGCGGGTCTGCTGTTCGATCTGACGGGTGGTGAGGCGCAGATAGACCGAGCTGCCATCATCGGCCTGCATATGCGCAAAGGCCCAATGCATCAGCAGCGCCACCTCATCGGCAAAAGCCGGCTCGAAGCTTTCGAGACCCGGCTGGCCCATCCCGATCAGCGGGGTGTTGATCGACTGGTGCGCGCCGCCTTCGCCTGCCAGCGTAATTCCCGATGGCGTGCCCACCAGCAGGAAGCGCGCATCCTGATAGCAGCCGTAATTCAATGCATCGAGGCCGCGGGCGATGAAGGGATCATAGACGGTTCCCACCGGAAACAGCCGCGTGCCGAAATGCGGTGCGGCGAGACCCAGCGAGGTAAGGGCGAGGAAGAAATTGTTCTCGGCAATGCCCAGCTCGATATGCTGGCCCGCAGTGTGCGCGCTCCATTTCTGGGCCGACGGGATACGCGCCTTCTGGAATACGTCAGCCAGTTCCTGCCGCCGGAACAGCCCGCGCTGGTTGACGAAGGCGCCGAGATTGGTGGTCTGGGTCACGTCGGGCGCGGTGGTCACGATCCGGTCTGCGAGCGGCTCGTCCGATTTGGCCAGATCGAACAGGATGCGCCCGAAAGCTGCCTGCGTCGATTGCGCCGCGCCATCGGGCACGGGCAGGCGGGCGGGCAGGGGAATCGCGGGGGCGGCGTGCTCGGGAGCCTTGCGGGCGATCGGGCTCGCCTTCACCAGCGCTTCGAGCCGCGCGGCGAGATTGTCGCCAAGCCCGGCCCACTTGTCCCATTCCTGCCCGGGTTCGATCCCGAGCTGACTGCGCAGCCCTTCGATCTGGGTAGTGTTCATCATCCCCGAATGGTTGTCCTTGTGGCCCGCCAGCGGCAACCCGTAACCCTTGACGGTGTAGGCGATGAACAGCGTCGGCTTGTCGTCGGTGACGCTGTCGAAGGCGTCGAGCAGTGTCTCGATGCAATGCCCGCCGAGGTTGGTCATCAGCTGTGCCAGCGCGGCATCGTCGTGATCCGCGAGCAGTTCTGCCACGCCCGGTTGCGCGCCCAGATCCTTGGCCAGCCGCTCGCGCCATGCCGAGCCGCCGAGATAGGTCAGCACCGCGAAATCGGCATTGGGGCAGTTCTCGATCCAGTCTTCCAGCGCCTTGCCACCCGGCCGTTCAAAGGCTTCCCGCTGGAGCCGCCCGTGCTTTAGCGTCACCACCCGCCAGCCGCAGGTCTCGAAGATGTCGTCGAAGCGGCGGAACATCCGGTCCGCCGTTGTCGCATCAAGGCTCTGGCGGTTGTAATCGACGATCCACCAGCAATTCCTGAGGTCGTGCTTGTAGCCCTCGATCAGGCATTCGTAGATGTTGCCCTCGTCGAGTTCGGCATCGCCCATCAGCGCGATCATCCGGCCAGCGTCGGCTTCTGCCATGCCCTCATGAGCGATGAGATAGTCCTGCACGAGGCTGCTGAAAGCCGTCACCGCCACCCCAAGCCCGACCGAGCCGGTCGAGAAGTCCACCGGGATCGTGTCCTTGGTGCGGCTGGGATAGGACTGCACCCCGCCAAGGCCCCGGAACCGCTCCAGCTTGTCGCGGGTCTGTTCGTCCAGCAGATAGTGGATCGCGTGGAGCACCGGCCCGGCATGGGGCTTGACCGCCACCTTGTCCTGTGGACGCAGGGCGTGGAAATAGAGCGCGGTCATGATCGCGGTCATCGAGGCACAGCTCGCCTGATGCCCGCCGACCTTCAGCCCGTCCCGCTTTTCGCGCAGGTTGTTGGCATTGTGCACTGTCCACGAGGACAGCCAGCGCAGCCGCGCCTCGATCTGGGTCAGCAGTGCAATCTGCTCGGCGCGCGCGGGATCGGCGGAGAGGGGGGCAGGGGCTGTCATGCCGCGCCCTTAGGAACTCGGCCCCCAGCGGGCAAGGGCGAGCAGTGGCCCGCTAGTCCGCCGGAGGGATCGGCGGAGTGTTCCAGAACAGCGCCACCTCGTCCTCGGCGCCGGTCATCTCGTAACGCACCAATGCGATCGGAAGGCGGCCCGCAGCGAGGAACTGGTCGTGGAAATCCTTGAGGTTGAAGGCCTCGCCCAGCTGGCTTGCGCGGTCGGCCAGCAGCGCGTCCATCTGCAATTTGCCGATCGTGTAGGCGATGCCGTAGCCCGGCGGGCGGCGCAGATAGATCTCGGCATCGACGCGGGCGACATCCTCGTCGAGCCACGGGGTCTTGGCGCGCATGTAGCCGACTGCCTCGGCGACCTTCCAGCGATTGCGCTGCATGTTGATATCGGCCGGGACGCGGGCGGCGCGGAAAATGCCGAAGAGCTCGATGAATTCATCCGCCCGCGGCTGGTCACGGGTGGCGCCGGCAATCATCAGTGCCTCTTCGAGATAGGTTGCCCAGCCCTCGGCGCGGCCGCCGTCGCTATAGGCGCTGCGGATCGGACGGGTGTCGCGCTCGGCCAGCACCGCATCGAAACGGTGGCCGGGGATCACCGCGTGCAGGTGATCGGGGATCGGATCGCGGAACTGGATCTGCTCCCAGAAATTGGGGCCGCCCGGGCGCTCGATATACGGCGTGTTGCTGCCCAGATCGCCGACATCACCGGGGATGGTGACGATATTCTCGTCCTTGAGGAAACGGCGCACGGCCGCGTCGGTTGAGGCGATTTTGGCGGCCTGTTCGGCGGCACTTTGTGACAGGGTGAGCTGCGGCAGATTGCGGTTGCGGTGGCGCAGCAGCACGAGGGCGGCGGTCATGCGTTCATGCTCGCGTTCGGCGAGGGTGACCATCTCGTCGCCCGTCAGCGGGATCATGCGGACGTGGCGGATATACCAGTCATAACGCGCCGCACCGACCCCGCCGGGCGCGCTCATCCGCGCCCGGTCGGCGCGCAGCCAGTCGCGAAAAGCCACCACCGCATTTCGTGCAGCCAGCACATCATCCACCAGATCGGGGCGGCTCGTGCGGGCCCGCGCCAGCAGATCGTCATACCAGCCGATGATCCCGGCAGGCGGCACTGTGCGATAGGGGTGATAGTGATTGACCCCGTCGCTGTTCTCCAGGTTGTGGAGGGCAAGATCGGCAAAATCGCCCGCCACCTCGGTGAGATTGCCCCGCGCCGAGGCTAGCAACGGCGGCACGGCCCGCAGCCTTGTGCGCAGCTTGGCGATGTCCGCATCGCTCTTAATCACCTCGGCAAAGGCGACTGCCATCAGCGGATCGAGATAGAAGCCGGGATCGCGCTTCCACGGGCGCAAGACTTCGAGATTGAAGCGGTAGCCGTTGAGGATCGATTTCACCGCGAGGTAATCGGCTTGCCCTGCGCGCGACCAGCTCTTGACAGGAAGGGCACTCAGCCGCGCCTCGAAAGCGGCCAGCCCGGCGAGTTTTCGCGCCATCAGATCATCGGCATAGACATCGCCGATGCGCGCGCCCGAATCCATCACCACACCGGCGGTAAAGCCGGGCAGCATATATTGGCGCAGATCCTCATTGAGGGTGACGAGTGCGTCATAGCCCGCATCAACCACCGGAGCCTGCGCTTGTGCCTGTGCCTGCGCCAGCACCTGCGCTGGCATGCCTGCCGTCATTGCACACGCCAGCATGCCGAGGATGAACCGCATGATCGTCTCCCTTTGTCCCTTACCGACCATGTGTGGCGCGATTGTCGGGATAGGGGAAGACGGGTTTTGCGGCTCTTGTGAAAAGTGGTCGGGGAGACAGGATTCGAACCTGCGACCCTCTGCTCCCAAAGCAGATGCGCTACCAGACTGCGCTACTCCCCGACGCTCGCCCCCGCCCCGGTGGGCCCGGCAGGATTCGAACCCGCGACCTAGCCGTTATGAGCGGCCAGCTCTAACCGCTGAGCTACAGGCCCGTTATAAGGGGCCGGAGACAGGGCGAATGCCTGCCTCTACTGCGCTGCCCGCACAGAGACAAGCCGCGATGCAGCCCCTGTTGCGGGCTGGTCAGCCGGACGTAGCGGCGACGATGTCGGCCACGGTGCAGCTGCGGATCCCGCGGCGGTCCAGGTCGGCGTAGATCGCGGCGAACCATTCATACAGCGCCTCGACCGCCTGTTCGTCCTTGGCATAGGAGGTGTTGCCGGGCGCGAGCGTGGGGCTGTGGAACGACAGCACCAGCACTGGCAGGCCGCTGTCATGTGCAATGTCGATCCCGCGCAGAGCCTCTGCGATGGTCACGCCTTCGGGCGTCAGGGCTATGCGTTCAAGCAGGCTGAAATGCGACATGGCGCCCAGCACTGTCGGCAGGGCGGGGCGCAGGCGTTGGAGACTGACACCGACATTGCGGAAAATGCCCCAGTGGACGCTGGTCACCGGCAGTTCGAGCAGCTGGCGCTCGGCATCGACCCAATAGGGGCTGACGGGGTGGCGCGAATAGTCCGGTCCGCCTTGATCGCTGTAATCGAACAACGTGCGCACCGAGGTGTCGATGCGGATGCCTGCCGCCTTGAGCAGATCGGCAGTGTCCGGCCCCAGACCATAGCGCCCGGCGCGGTAGATCAGCGGCGGCGATCCGAAAGCGGCCTCGATCGCATCCCGTAGCCCCATGAACTTGGCCGCTTCCAGTTCCCGCGGAAGATTGCCCGCGTAGGAATTGTGGACGTTCACATCCTCGTCGAAGGGCGGGTTGACCCAGGGGTGGAGCTGCACCCCGACCTCGGCCGTCCCGCGCCGCACCGCATCGCCGATGATCTCGACTGCGGCGGCATCTTTCACGATCGGCCAGTCGACGAGGTAAACCGGGTGTGCACCGATGCTTTCGCAAAAGCTCTGGAAGCGCGGAATCGCGGAAACGTGGCTGAGGCCGTAGCCCTCGCGCCGGAACGGAGCGCCCCAGTCGAACTCTTCCTCGGTATCGACCGTCAGCAGAACACGCTGGCCGAAACCGGGCGCAAATTGCGCGGTCGCCGCAGAACTGGGCGGCACCAGCATCGATTCTGTTGCCATCAGCCTGATCCCTCTAGCGCGCGACCCCAGCCTGATGGCTAGGCAGGTCATCCGACAGGGTCAAGAGCGGGAGGGTGAGCACCAGCTTGCCGTCTTCGCAAGCCAGCGCCCCGCCCGCTGCGCGCGCCTCGGCGCGGGCGAGGCGGAAGGCGAAGCCGGCGCCGAACAGCCCGGCATTGATCGCGCTTTCTGGCGGGCGCGCGGTGGCGGCAAAGAGGTTGTCCTCGCGTGCCAGATCGGCCGGCAGGCTGCATTCGAGCCGCGCTTGCGGTTGGCCCTGAAGAATTACAGGTGACAGGCGTGCAGCGAGCTGTTCGCCCGCACCGCAGGCTGCGGCAAGGCTGGCGAGCAGCCGCCACAGCAGCGCCTCGGCATCATCGCTGTCGCAGCCCGCCAGCAGGCTTGCATCGGGGGTGAGGGCCAGCGCGATCCCCGCCTCGCGTGCGGCGAGCACAGGGGTGAGCTGGTCGACGATCCGCCGGGTGAGGCGCGCGATATCAGCCTCTCCGGGATCGATCCCGAGCGCACCGGTTTCGAGCCTCGCCAGCCGGTCTAGCTCGTCGAACCCGGCCAGAATGCGCGCCGCATCGGCAGCAATCGCGGCGGCGAGCGCGCGATATTCGTGCGGGGCGGGTCCGAAAAGCTGCTGCTGGATCACCTCGGCATAGCCTTGCACAGCGGTGACCGGCGTGCGCAATTCGTGGAGCAACTGGCGAATGCGGTCCGCCTCGCGCGCTTCGGCAGGCGCAGGCTGTTCGAGGTCGGCCAGCGGACGGCGCAGGCGGCCGACATAGCCGGTAAAATGCCCTTCGAAACTGAAGCCGGGCTGGGCATCGAGGGTCCATTCGCCGCTGATCGCGCTGGCCCCGCCAAGGGTGAATCGGTGGCCAAGGATTGGCTGGCGGCGTGCGAAAGCGCGATCGATAACGCTTTCTTCGACGATCGTGCTGGCCAGGGCGCGCGGGGCAACCAGCCGGGTACCGATCACCATCGGCGCGACTTCGCTTGAGGCCCATTCGATCCGTCCGGCGGCATCCGTAGCGAAGCCGAAGGCGGCAATCGGGCGCTCTGGCAGCTCGGGCAATTCGCCCAACGGCAGGCGCGGCGCGATGTCCGCGTCGCTCCCGGTTTCGCTGCGCTCGCGCCGGAATTGGGCGATGCGTTCGACCAGCGCCGAGATTTCGCTGCGGCCGGTCTCGTCGCGGTCTGCCACCGGGGCACGCTCGCGGCGGCGCAGCGGGATCGGGGCGGGAGCGACGGGTGGGGCGGACGGCTCGGCAGGCTCGGCAGGCTCGAGTGGGCGGGGTGCGGGCGCGTGCGCGGATGACGCCGGTTCTGGGGCCACGCTGTTGTCGGGCCGGGGGAGGCCGCGATCATGGATGCCCAGCCGTGCCAGCAGCGCCTCGACATCCACCGGCAAATCGCGGCGCAGGCGCATAAAACCGCGCGCACGCACGGGCAGGCGCGGGATCAGCGCAGTCCAATCTTCGACCGAAAGCTCCGCCCGCGAGAGCGCGGCCATTGCGACCTCTGGCTCCTGATCGGCCAGATGGGCAGCCAGATCGGCGCTGCGGAAGCGCCAGCCGGCCTCGCGGATGATCCCCGCCCGCTGCGGCGCGGGAATGGCGTCAGCGAGCGTATCCATTCGTAGCCACGCCGCCGCGACCAGGCTCTGGTGCTGGGCATTGGCCGGATGCAGGCGGTCCTTGCCGAGCAGATCGAGCAGCTGGCGATATTGCGTGCGCAACCCCGCCTCGCCGGTGGCGCGCTGGCGCAGCACGGTGGCAAGGCGATCATCGAAGAACACGCTTGGGCTCACTCCTCCGGCGACTGCCACGGCCCACTGGGCCCGCACACCGCCCGAATCGGCGGCCTCCATCATGGCGCAGGAGCAGCGCCTAGCGCGCCCTGCTTGCGATGTTCTAACAGGATGGGACAATTGTCACAGTCTGACGCGCAAGGTGCGTTGCAAAGCGGGACAATTGCTGGCAGACCTAATAATATTAGCGAAGCGAGCCTTCCGGCACGCCTCTTCTTACTTTGCAACGATAGGGCAAGCAGCGTTGCCGACAGGTGAACGCGAGGCTGGGCAAGGAGCTGAATCCGAGTGGCCAATCTGGATGATATCGACCGCCGTCTGCTGGCCGAACTGCAGGCAGAAGGCCGGGTGACCAATGTCGAGCTGGCCCAGCGCGTCGGATTGACCGCGCCGCCCTGTCTGCGCCGCGTGCGGGGCCTAGAAGAGGACGGCGTGATCCGCGGCTATCATGCCGATTTGGATCCGTCCAAGCTCGGCTTTGCCATCACCGTCTTTGCGATGGTGAGCCTCAAGAGCCAGGCCGAAGCGTCCTTGCGCGAGTTCGAAGAGCATATGCGCGCCCTTCCAGAAGTGCGCGAGTGCCACATGCTCAACGGGGAAATCGACTTCATTCTCAAGATCGTGAGCAAGGACCTTCAGAGCTTTCAGGAATTCCTGACCGGCAAGCTGACGCCTGCTCCCAATGTGGAAAGCGTGAAGACCTCGCTGACGATCCGCACCGCCAAACAGGAACCCGGCGTCCCGTTGTGAAGGGAAGGGCGGCGCTCGCATCGGCCGGTCTGGTTGCGGCCTTGACGCTGGTGTCCGGCTGTTCTGCCAGTGACGGATCCGGGCCATCCAGCGCCAAGCCCTTCGATGCCATGTCACCCGACGAGCATCTCGCCTGCGCGGTGGATATCAGCGCCTACACCTATCTGATCGCGGCCGGCACCTTGCCCGAGGACCGCGAACTGGCCGGACAATCCGCTCTCGCCCTCGCATGGCACCACAATGCCTACGCGATCCCGCAAGGCCTGAGCGATCAGGCCGACCTCATCAACCGCAAGCGCACCGCGCTGATGGGGGCCGATCAGCCCAAAGCGATCGCTGCCCGCGCCGCCGCCTGCATCGCTACGGCGATGGCGAAGCACGGGGCTGAGTAGCGCTACTCCGACTTAATGCAGCTTGAGGCGTGGACGCACGATGCGGTTCACGCGGCCGATCAGCATCAGGAATGTCGCCTTCAGCCAGCCGTGGATGCCGATCAGGTGCAGGCGGTAGAGCGAGGTGTAGATGAACCGCGCCAGCCGCCCTTCGATCGCCATGCTCCCGCCGATGAGGTTGCCCATCAGGCTGCCCACGGTCGAGAAGCGCGAGAGCGACACCAGCGAACCCTTGTCGTGATAGGTGAAATGCTTGAGCGGGCGGCCCGATTGTTTGCGCACGATGTTGGCGAACACCACCTCGGCCATCTGGTGCGCGGCCTGCGCGCGCGGGGGCACGGGACGATCCTCGCCCGGCGGCGTGTAGCTGGCGCAGTCCCCGAGCGCGAAGATATCGGGATCGACCGTGGTCTGGAGCGTGTCGGTGACGAGGATCTGGTTGCGCGGATTGGTTTCGAGGCCAAGGCCGGAGAGGAAATCCGCGCCCTTCACGCCGGCAGCCCAGACGATGAGGTCCGCCTCGATCGCCTCGCCGGTCTTGGTTATGAGCTGGCGCGGGCGCGCCTCGACCACCTGCACCGCCGGGCGCACCTGCACACCGAGTTGCCCCAGTTCATAAGTCGCCGCAGCCGCCAGCTTGTCGGGCAGCGCAGGCAGGATGCGCGGACCGGCTTCGAGCAGGGTCACATGCATCCGGCTCTCGTCGAACACCTCGAGGCCGTAGTGCCGCAGGGCTCCTGCCGCATTGTAGAGTTCCGCGGCCAACTCCACGCCGGTGGCGCCGCCGCCGACAATCGCGACGCGCACCTGCTCGTTGGCGCCCGGGTCCTTCATCATCGCGCGGCTGACGCGCAGGCAGTGGTTCAATAGCCGTGTGCGGAAGCGATCGGCCTGTTCGCGGCTGTCGAGGTAGAGGCAATGGTCCTTCACACCCGGGACGCCGAAATCATTGGAAACCGAGCCCAAGGCGAGCGCCAGAATATCGTAGCGGATGGTGTGCCCCGCGATCAGTTCGCTGCCGTCCTCGTCCTTCACCGGCGCAAGGCGGATGGTCTTTGCGGTGCGATCAACGCTTTCAAGGCTGCCCTGGAAGAAGCGGTAGCCCCAGCGGAAGCAATGGCCGCGATAGCCCACTTCATCGAGATTGGCATCGAGCGAGCCGGCGGCAACCTCGTGCAGCAGCGGCTTCCAGATATGGGAAAGGTTCTTGTCGACGAGGATGATGTCGTGATGCTTGCGCCCGTATTTAGCCCCCAGCCGGCGGACAAGCTCGAGCCCTCCGGCGCCGCCACCGACGACAACGATCTGGGTCTTGCGGTTCATCGGGCACTCCTTGGCACGGCTGTGCAGCGCAATCCCGGCGCTGACTATAGCCGGGCTGAAAAACAAAATCGCGTCGAATCATGCCGCTGACCTGCGACACGATCTTTCTCGAGGGGAGGCGAGTTCGTCCATAAGCAAACGGGCGGAAGGGTCCAATCCTTCCGCCCGTCAATCATTCCGATTTGTGTTGCGGTGCAACATAAATGCACCGATCCGCGGTTCAGTCCTCGCGGGTCTCCAACCACTGCTCGAGCCACTTGATCGAATAGTCGCCGTTGAGGACGTCGGTCTGGCGCAGCAATTCCTGGTGGAGCGGGATGTTGGTCTTTACCCCTTCGACCACCATTTCCTCCAGCGCACGGCGCAGACGCATGATGCAGCCTTCACGAGTGCGGCCATAGACGATCAGCTTGGCGATCATGGAATCGTAATAGGGCGGGATCTTGTAGCCGGCGTAAAGTCCTGAATCGACACGCACATGCATGCCGCCAGCCGCGTGATAATAGGTCACAAGGCCGGGCGAGGGCGCGAAGGTGAAGGGGTCTTCGGCGTTGATACGGCACTCGATCGCATGGCCGTGGAATTCGAGCTCTTCCTGTTTCACCGAAAGCGGCTTGCCCTCGGCTATGCGGATCTGCTCGCGCACCAGATCAACGCCCGTGATCGCTTCGGTCACGGGGTGTTCGACCTGCAGGCGGGTGTTCATCTCGATGAAGTAGAACTCGCCGTTCTCCCACAGAAACTCGATCGTGCCTGCACCGCGATAGGCCATGTCGCGCATGGCTTGCGCGCAGACTTCGCCCATGCGCATCCGCTCTTCGGCGCTGATGACCGGCGACGGGGCCTCTTCGAGCACCTTCTGGTGGCGGCGCTGGAGCGAGCAGTCGCGCTCGCCCAGATGGATCGCTCCGCCATTGCCGTCGCCGAAGACCTGGAATTCGATGTGGCGCGGATTGCCGAGATATTTCTCGATATAGACGGTCGCATCGCCGAAGGCGGCCTTTGCCTCGCTGCCTGCCTGCTGCATCAGGGTTTCGAGCTTGTCCTCGCTCTCGCACACCTTCATGCCGCGACCGCCGCCGCCCGAAGCGGCCTTGATGATCACGGGATAGCCGATTTCCTTGGCGATCTTGCGCGCCTCGTCGAAATCGCTGACCGCGCCGTCCGAACCCGGCACCAGCGGCAGGCCCAGCGCGCCAGCGGTGCGCTTGGCCTCGACCTTGTCGCCCATGGTGCGGATATGCTCGGGCTTGGGGCCGATCCAGATGATGTCATGCGCTTCGACGATATCGGCGAACTTGGCGTTCTCTGACAGGAAGCCATAGCCCGGGTGGATCGCATCGCATTGCGCGACTTCGGCCGCCGAGATGATGTTGGCGATGTTGAGATAGCTCTCGCCAGCTGGCGGCGGGCCGATGCAGACCGCGTGATCGGCGAGGCGCACGTGCATCGCATCGGCATCGGCGGTGGAGTGCACCGCGACCGTCTCGATCCCCATTTCGTGGGCAGCGCGGTGGATGCGCAGCGCGATCTCGCCGCGATTGGCGATCAGGATGCGTTTGATGCCCATGGTCTTAGGAAATCACCACCAGGGGCTGGTCGAATTCGACCGGCTGGGCGTTCTCGATCAGGATCGCGGTGACGGTGCCCGACTTGGGCGCGGTGATCGGGTTCATCACTTTCATCGCTTCCACGATCAGCAGGGTGTCGCCTTCCTTCACCGCCTTACCGACCGCGATGAAGTTTGCCGCACCCGGCTCGGCCGCGAGGTAGCAGGTGCCAACCATCGGCGACTTGACTGCGTTCTTGAGATCGGGGCCGGCGGGTGCAGCAGGCTCGGCTGCGGCCGGAGCGGCAGCGGCGGGTGCAGCGGCAGCCACGGCAGGCGCAGGGGCTGCGGCGTAGACCGGGGCAGCGGCAGCCATGCTCGCGCGCGAGACGCGGATCTTGCGGTCGTCATCCTCGACCTCGATCTCGGTCAGCCCGGTCTCGTTCAGCAGTTCGGCCAGTTCGCGCACCAGTGCGGTGTCGATGTTCATGCCCGACTTGCGCCCGTTCGCCTTGCTGCCTTGGCCAGCGTCGTTTGCCATGTATGCCCCTTGTCAAATGCCGTGCGCTCGAAACTGCGCGGATAAAGCGCGAGCGTCTATTGCGGCCAATTGCGGCAGGCAAGTGGCAGCGGTGCAAAATGTGAAACTTGGATGACGATTAAACCGCGCCTGACGCTACGGCTTCGAGCGCGATGCGGTAGGAATCGGCCCCGTGCCCCTCGACCGTCATGGCCGCAGCCATGCCGACATAGGACAAGTGGCGGAAAGCCTCGCGGGTCTTGGGGGCGGAGAGGTGCACCTCGATCACCGGCGTGCGGATCGCCTTGATCGCATCGAGCAGCGCGATGGAAGTGTGGGTATAGGCGGCCGCATTGAGCAGCACCGCCCGCGCGCCTTCGGCCCGAGCTTCGTGCAGCCAGTCGACCAGCATCCCTTCGTGATTGGTCTGGCGCATCTCGATTTCGAGCCCGAGTTCGCGGGCGCGATCCTCCAGCATTCCCGCGATATCATCGAGCGTGGTGGTGCCGTAGATCTCCGGCTCGCGTGTGCCGAGGAGATTGAGATTGGGGCCGTTGAGGACGTAGACGAGGTTGCTCATGGGCGCGGGGATAGCGCGAAGGCGGGGGACGGGGAAGGACTGAGTCTTGCGAATGCAGTCGAATTCACGGAAGGGCCTAGCGCAAAGGAAAATCGCAAAGGTTTGAATGCGTTGCTGATTGCGCGTTTGCATCTTTTTCTTGGCTTGTTCGCTTGGGAGCGAGCCAACTACAGCCGCTGCGCCTGCTTCCTTGGGCGCGCTGCGCACACGCTTGACGCGAAAGGAGTGAAATTCTCGGCTCGTGTCCGTATGAAGTTGCTGATCGCTTGCGCACTCTCCGGCAACCGCACGCTAGCCCAGCAGCACGCCAACCAAGTTGCCTTGTTGATCACGTCGCAAGACAATTTGCGATATGACGACAAAGCTTTCCTGTCGCTGCTCGTGAACCTCGCATGTCGTAAACTTGAATTGCCGGTTCCGCTGTTGGCTCAGGTGCCGAAGAGGATTGATGAGCTGAAGGTCTCGACGAGGCTTGCCGAGATGTTTCCTCCAGACTTGCTTCGATTGGATGAGGAATTGAATTCTTAGGCGCGATTGGATGCCCCCCCTACCGATCCACCCCCTTAACCTTCCCCCACTGACGCGCCGCCGTGTAGCCGAGGTAGCCGGTGCCAAACAGCGCATAGAGCGGCTCGGGCAAGCCGTTGAGATAGGCGTTCATCCCTGCCGCGATGTCGCGGGCGGCCAGCGGGTGGAAGGCGCTGAGCACCCCCATCGGCAGCGCGGTCAGCAGCAGGATATACATCACGTAGAGAAAGCTCGGGCGCGCGCGGCTGGTCCAGGGGTCTGCGGAGTTGGCCTCGGCGACGATCGCCTGAAGCTGGGTCTCGAGCATCTGCATTTCCTGCGAGCCTTGCAGTGTGATCAGTTCGAGCTTGGCCCTGGCCTGGGCCTCCTTGTCCGGAATGATCTTGTCGATCAACGAGGCGATGGGGCCGATAAGGACGTCGATCAGGACCATGTTTCGCGCTCCTTGCGGGTGAGTCGCGCAAAAATGACCAAATCGGTTAATGTAGGAAAATGAATTAACCTATTTCGTATCAGCTTCGGCTAAGAGCCTCTGTGCGAGCACCAGATGCGGGCGGTCGAGCATTGCTCCATCCAGCGCCACCACGCCTGCGCCGGGATGATCGTCAAAGGCCTGCACCACCGCGCGGGCGTGGGCCAGTTCCTCGGCGCTGGGAGTGAAGGCAGCATTGATAGGATCAACCTGTGCGGGGTGGATCGCCAGCATCCCGGCAAAACCCTGCGTCCGCACCCGCCGTGCGCGGGCCGCCAGCGCTTCGAGATCGCGGAACTCGGGCTGAACCGTCTCGATCGCCGCCACGCCCGCGGCAGACGCGCCGATCAGGCACAGGCTGCGCGCCATTTCATAGGTGTGCGAATACTCGCCATCAGGCCCGCGCTGCTCGCGCGCACCCAGCGCGGATGACAAGTCCTCTGCGCCCCAGCTCATCGCCACCAGCCGCTCGCGGCCCGGATAGTCGCCGACATAATCGCCGGTTTTGAACATCGCCGCTGCCGTCTCGGTGATGAGAGCGGCAATCAGCGTGCGGCCCAGCGGAATGCCGTTGGCGGCTTCCAGCGCGGTGAGATAGTGGTGCAGCCGGGTGATGTCGGCGGCCCCTTCGGCCTTGGGCAGAAATACGCCGCCCGGGCGCGAGGGAATGATCGCGGCGCAATCGAGCACGCAATCGGTGCTCGCCACCGGATTGATCCGCACCCACAGCCTTGCGCGATTGGCGTTGGCGGCGATCTGTTCGGCCACCATCAGGCGCGCCGCCGGCTTGTTCTCGGGCGAAACCGAATCTTCCAGATCGAGCAGCGCGATGTCGGCGGGGCTGGCGATCGCCTTGCCCATCTTCTTCTCGCTGTCTCCCGGCGCGAACAGCCATGAGCGCATTCGGGGAAGGGCAGGAGTGTCAGCCATGGTCATTCCTTTCCGGCCGCAGCCAGCCGCGCTGCGTGTTCCTGCACCAGCGCGATCATGTTGGGGACGCCCTGCGTTCGGTTGGAGGAAAGCTGGTTTCTGAGATCGAAGGGCGCAAGCGCGGCCATAACATCCATTGCCGCTACGTCGGTAGCGGGCTTGTCCTGCACCGCAGCGATCACCAGTGCGACAATGCCCTTGGTGATCGCGGCGTTGCTGTCGGCGAGGAAATGCAGCCGCTCGGCTTCATGGCCCGCCGGATAGACCCACACCGCTGCCGAACAGCCGCGCACCAGCGTCGCGTCGGTCTTGAGAGCGTCGGGCATCGGCTCCAGCGTGCGGCCCAGCTCGATCAGCAGGCCGTAGCGTTCGTCGCCTTCGAGGAACTCATATTCTTCGAGAATGTCGGAAAGGGTGCGCATCACCCGCAATTAGGCAGGCTGCGCGCCAAACGGAAGAGGGCTTTGCTAGCCGGCGATGCCGCCCGGCCGGGTGAAGGCATGCCAGATCACGTAGAACCAGCCGAGAAAGCCGTGGACGATCGCCCAGATGATCGACTTGTGGATGCTCCAGCTGATTGCCACAGCGATTGCGCTGCCGAGGCCGATCCCGGCCTGCGCGGCGGATTGCGATGCGCTGCTCACATGTCCACTCCGCTGGCGATGGCTTCGAGCTTGCGGATGCGCTCCTTCAGATCAGCCAGTTCGATCCGGGCCGTGCCGATCCCCGAGCCTTCTTCGGCCTGGGCAGGCTTGGGCGCGGCGCAATCGAGTTCCTGCCGTTTCAGCTCCAGCCATCCCTGCCAGCCGCGCAGAAGGGCGGCGGCAATGACGACAAGGCCGATCAGGCTCCCGCCGGTCGTGATCAGGGTCGGGTCGAGCAGGGGAGAGATCATGGGACTATTCCTCCTTCGCTGCAGGCAGAGCCCGCGTCTTTTCCTGTGAGTCGGGCTGTGCCCTCAGGGCTTCGATTTCCGCTGCAATGCGCGCCTGTTCGCGGGCATCACCAGTATTTGCGTCGGTGGCGATGCGTTCGAGCACCTTGACCCGCTCCTTGAGGTCGGTCAGCTCGCGCCGTGCCGCTTCGAGTTCGGCGGCCGAACGGGTATCCTCGCGTGGGGCGATTTTCTCGTTTCCGTTCTCGTCGGTGACGATCCCGGCGCGGGCCTTGGCATATTCCACCACCCCGAACACGATGATGGCCACCATTGCGACGATCGCCCAACTGCTCATTACGCTTCGCCCTTGTCCGTCAGGTTCGAGAGCGCGCGGTCCCGCAGCGCGTCGATCTCGGCACCAAGGTGATAGCCGCCATCAGTGACGATCCGTTCGACATTGGCGAGACGGTCCTTCATCGAACCCAGTTCCGCGCGCAGTTCGGCGTTTTCCTGGGTCAGCAGGGTCACGCGGTGCGCGGTTTCCTTGTCGGAGCCCGGCTTCAGCGACTGGCCCCACATGCCTTCGAGCGGATAGCCGTTCTTGATCTTCATGCGGGTGTTCTGGAACGAGGTCAGGATCCCCATCGCGCCAAGCACGAAGCCGCCGGCGATGATCCAGCCAAGATAGGGCAGAAAATCAGCAGGTTCCATTACGCACGTTCCTTCTTGGTGGTCTGTGCGAGCCCGATCGGTGCGCCGTTGTCATCGCGCAACGCTTCGATCTCGGCGGCCAGTGAATAGCCGCGATCAGTGACGATCTTTTCGAGCACGACCAGCCGGTCCTGCATCGCATCGACCTTGTCATGGAGCGCCTTGTTCTCTGTCTTGAGACGCAGGGTCTCGGCGGTGTCCTTGCGCTCGGTCTTGCCGCCCCATTCGTCTTCGAGGGCATAGCCATGCTTGGCGCGGATCCAGTTGTTGATGAGCCAACCCATGGTGCAGACCACCACGATGGCGACAATGGCGCCAGGGTCATGAAACATCAGACGCGTTCCTTCTTTTCGATGCCGAGCGGCACGCCCGCGCCTTCATCCACCCGGCGGGTGTCGCGCAAGGCTTCGATCTGTGCGGCGACATTGTAGCCGCCATCGGTGACGATGCGTTCGAGCACCTGGACGCGGTCTTCGAGCCGCTGGATATGGCTGGCATATTGCGCGGCCTTCTCGGCGGTCTGCTCGGCGGTCGCGCCGATCTGCATTTCGGCCAGCCGCTGCTGGTGCTTGGTCCAGATGGCGACAATCGGGATCATCAGCGCGACGATCGGGATCATCAGGGCGAGATAGCCTTCCATATTTGCAGTCCCCTGTTGCGTGTTTGCAGGCTTAGCGCAGCCGCTCGATTTCGGCGGTCAGGCGCGGATTGCTGCTGACGTAGTGGGTTTCCACGGCGGCCAGCCGGCGGTCGATATCGCGGAAGCTCGAGCGGATCTCGCGGGCCGTGCGGCGCGGGCTCTGGCGCACGCCCTGCCAGTACTTCTGCTCGCTCTCATCGCGGTAGAGATAGGGCGGCTTCTTGTTCAGGATGAAGCCGGCGATGAAGTAGGCGAAGATCGGCCAGCCGAGCCCGAGCGACAGTGCGAGCGTGCCGAGACGGACCCAGAAGACATTGACCCCGGTGTAGTCGGCGATCCCTGCGCAGACACCCATCAGCTTGGCATTGTGCTTGTCGCGGTAAAGCGTGGTGCGGGGGCTGTTCATGCGCGGGTTCCTTTCTTCTCGGCAATCAGCGCTTCGAGTTCGCGCAGCTGCTGGTTGTCTTTTTCCTGGTCGGCGATCAGGCGGCGGGCGGGGGTGAAGTCCGGATCATCGGCTGCGACGAGCCGCTCGATCGTGTCCATCCGTTCATCGAGCCGCTTGGCGAGGTTGTAGAGTTCCTCAAGCAACACCTCGTCATCAGCAGTGATGGTCGGCGCGGTCTTCCACTTGGTCATGTAGTGGAGCACCATCCACGGCAGGGCGATGAAGATCGCGCCGATGGCCATGACACCTTCGATTTCCATGGCTTATTCTCCCTTCCCGTCGTCGGCCTTGCCGAGCGCCTTCTTCATGGCTTCCAATTCGTCATCGATCGCGTCCGAACCGGCGAGTGCGGCAATTTCATCGGCGAGCGACGGGGGCTTGCCTTCCGCGATCTGCAAGGCGTCGGCGCGGCCTTCGGCGTAGTCGACGCGGCGTTCGAGCTGGTCGAAGCGGGCCAGCGCCTCGTCGGTGCGCTCTGTGCTCATCAGCGTGCGCAGCTTGACGCGGTTCTCCGCGCTTTCGAGGCGCGCGGCAATCGCGGTCTGGCGGCTGCGGGCTTCGCGCAGGCGGTGCTGCAGCTTCTGGATGTCGTCCTCGTAGGCGCGCAGGGCATCGTCGAGCACGGCGATCTCGGTCTTGAGCTGGTCGGCCATGTCGCCGGCCTTCTTCTTTTCGACCAGGGCAGCGCGGGCGAGATCCTCGCGATCCTTCGAAAGGGCAAGCTGAGCCTTCTCGGCCCAGTCGGCCTGGAGGCGATCAAGCTTCACGCAATGACGATGCATTTCCTTCTGGTCCGCGATGGTGCGTGCAGCCGAGGCGCGCACTTCGACCAGGGTTTCCTCCATCTCGAGGATGATCATGCGGATCATCTTCGTGGGGTCGTCTGCCTTGTCGAGCATGTCGTTGAAGTTGGCGGCAATGATGTCGCGGGTGCGGCTGAAAATGCCCATGAAGGCTACTCCATCGAGAAACGAATTGACCCGGTCCTGCGGTGCGACTCGCGGCGCATCGCCATTATGGGCGTCACCGCGAGATTGCGTCGGGGTGGGGCTGCGGCGCAAGGCTTCGATTTCCTCGTCGAGCCGCGACAGCCGTCCGGACGACAGCAGGCGGGAAGGTTGGGCCGGAGCATCGCTGCTCAGGTTGTCGCTTGTGGGGCGTGCGTCACCGGCAGCATCTGCGGGGGGGACACTACGCTCCGGCCCGAGGGGGTCACGGGGATCGCCCATCTCAGGCAATCTCGATCACCGCGCCGGAGCCCGACGCGGGGTGGACGACAGGGGCGGCATGGGCCGCGCCCGGCTGGATCTGCGAGGACAGCGCGATCATCATCACCATCGCGGCGATGCTGGCCATTGCGGCCTGCCCGAGCTTGGTGCTCCAGAAGCTGCTCTGCGCGGTGTTGCGGTTGATCATTTGGGCCTCCCAAAGTGAAAGTCGGTGGTGTTGCCAGTGAATTTGCAACCGCCGTGCCAAACTCGAAAAATGGCGGAAATCAGGGATTTTTAATGGATTTCGCTGGGTCATCATTGGTGGCTATTGCCAAGCATTGGTGAAAATTGCTACAGGTTGGCCATGGAACGCGAGAGCCAGTTCATAGGCCAATCGGGCGCCTTTCTCGACGCGGTCGAGCGCGCCAGCCGCGCGGCGTCGATGAACCGTCCGGTGCTGGTGATCGGTGAGCGCGGCACCGGCAAGGAGCTGATCGCCGAACGTCTCCATCGCCTCTCCAGCCGCTGGGACGAGCCGCTCGTTACCGTGAATTGCGCGGCCTTGCCCGAAACCCTGATCGAGGCCGAGCTGTTCGGGCATGAGGCGGGAGCCTTCACCGGGGCAACCAAGGCGCGCGCGGGCCGTTTCGAGGAAGCCGATCGCGGCACGCTGTTTCTCGACGAGCTTGGCACATTGTCGATGGGTGCGCAGGAGCGGCTTCTGCGTGCGGTCGAATATGGCGAGGTCACCCGCATCGGTGCCTCGCGTCCGATCCGGGTCGATGTGCGGATTGTCGCGGCAACCAACGACGATCTGCCCGGGCTGGCGGCCAGCGGCGAATTCCGTGCGGATCTGCTCGACCGGCTGAGTTTCGAAGTCATCACCCTGCCGCCGCTGCGGGTGCGCGAGGGTGATATCGGGGTGCTGGCCGAATATTTCGGGCGACGCATGGCAGCCGAGCTTGATTGGGATCGCTGGCCCGGCTTTGCCGCGCATGTGATGACGAGCCTCGAGGACTATCACTGGCCGGGCAATGTTCGCGAGTTGCGCAACGTGATCGAGCGCGCGGTCTACCGCTGGGACGATTACGATAGCCCGATTGCCCATGTGCAGTTCGATCCCTTCGACAGTCCATGGCGACCGCGCCCGCCGGAGCATCGCCGCAGTTCCGCAGGTGCGCCGGCCGTATCGGCTGGCCAGCCACGCGCCGCTGCACCGGCGGCCAGCGACTTCGATACGGTCGAGGACCTGCGCGCCGCTGTCGATGCACATGAGCGCGCGATCCTTGAACATGCGCTCGGCAAGCACCGCTGGAACCAGCGCCAGACCGCAAGGGCGCTGGGGCTGACCTATGACCAACTCCGTCATGCGATCCGCAAGCACGGGATCATGGAAAGCCAGGACGGCAGCCCGGGTGCCTAACCGATTGCTAAGGATTGCAAGTTAGTCTGTGCGGGTTCAGCAGCTACCAGTGAGCCCCTCCATGCGTTTCATTGTCGATATCGTCGAAAACGTGACCAGCTCGATCCGTTTCATCGTCGGGTTGATTGTGGTGGCCGGTTTGCTGATCGGTCTGTTTTTCACCGCGGGTGTCGCGACGGTCGCGCCAGAGGTGGTGGAGCGGGTCGGGGAAAAGGCTATTGCGGCAGAAAAGGCGCAGCGCGTTGCCCATGAGATGGGCAAGGACGGCTGGGGCTACAGCGCGGCAGCCGCATCGGCCGGTGAGCAGGACGCGGGCACGAAGGTCCCCTCCGAAGGCGACGACGGCTGGGCCGAGTAAGCGCTTCGTCCACTGACAGGTGCAACGAAATCCGCAGTAGTTATCCCTAGGGCAGGTTTCGGCACGATTTCATCGACAGGTGGCAATGTGGCCTGCAATGGCCCAGCCTGTCTATCTCGCCAAAGCGCAGCCCGGCAACGATCCGGCGCGCCGGATCCTTCCGGGAAGGCGAGCTTTCGCACGCCTGCGTTTGGCGATTCCGGCGCGTCTGCTTGCGACCCATGCGACCGGCACCTGCGTGCTGCTCGATCTGTCCCGCACCGGCGCCCGCATCGGTCTTGCCGATCCCTTGCCGCCGGGAGACATGCTTTATCTGCGGCTGGCTGGCTTCGAGGTGTTTGCCGAGGTGGTGTGGCGCGAGCTCGGTGATGGCGGGGGTATCAACGGCTTGACGTTTGACGAACCTCTCGACGAGGCAGCGGTCCTCGATGTGCGGCATTTTGCCGAGGGGTTCGAGCAGCGTGAACGCGAAATGCTTCGCGAACAGGTGCGCAGCTGGGTCGAAGGGCAGATCCGTCTCTGACACCGGCCCGCACAAGCTAGGCACTTGCCAAACCGCGCATCCGCGCCTAAGTGGGCCGCAATCCCGGCATTGTCGTGACAAGGTTTGGATGCTGGCGCCTCCGGGGGCCGGCCCGAAACGCGTTGCAAATATGTCTTCCGACCGGAGAACCAATGGCCGATATCGCGCGCCTGACTGCACTGATCGAACCCGAGGCCACCGCGCTCGGCTTTGATCTTGTGCGCGTCGCGATGCTTCCGTCCGAGGCAGGTGATGGCGGCATGGCGCTCCAGATCATGGCCGAAGATCCGGCCACCGGCCAGCTGGTGATCGACCAATGCGCCGCCCTGTCGCGCCGTGTGTCCGATGTGATCGACGCTGCCGAAGAGGCGGGTGAAGTGCTGATCGAAGGCGCCTACCACCTCGAAGTATCCTCGCCGGGCATCGATCGTCCGCTGACCCGCGAAAAGGACTACGCGAACTGGGCCGGGCACGAAGTGCGGATTGTCATGGATAAGGGCTATGGCGGCCAGCGCGTCAACAAGGGCCTGCTTGGCGGGCTTGAAGGCGACATGGTGCTGGTGGCCGAGGCCAAGGCCGGCGACGTGCGCTTGCCGCTCGAACAGATCCATTCGGCCCGGCTCGTCCTCACCGACGCGCTGATTGCCGCCACCCGCCCGCTCGACATGAGCGGAGCAGACGAACTTATCGAAGACTCCCAGCAAGAAAAGGCAGACGACTGATGGCCAGTGCCATTTCCGCCAACAAGGCCGAACTCCTCGCGATCGCCAACGCGGTTGCCTCGGAAAAGATGATCGACAAGGCGATCGTCATCGAGGCGATGGAAGAGGCGATCCAGAAATCGGCGCGCAACCGCTACGGCGCGGAAAACGACATCCGTGCAAAGCTCGATCCGCTGACCGGCGATCTTACGCTGTGGCGCGTGGTCGAAGTGGTCGATGTGGTCGAGGACTACTTCAAGCAGGTCGATCTGAAGCAGGGCGAAAAGCTCCAGCCGGGCGCCAAGGTGGGTGACTTCATCGTCGATCCGCTGCCCCCGGTCGATCTGGGCCGTATTGACGCGCAGTCGGCCAAGCAGGTGATCTTCCAGAAGGTTCGCGATGCCGAGCGCGAGCGTCAGTACGAAGAATTCAAGGACCGCGCCGGCGAAATCATCACCGGCGTGATCAAGTCGGTCGAGTTCGGCCACGTGATCGTCAACCTCGGCCGCGCCGAGGGCGTGATCCGTCGCGATCAGCAGATCCCGCGCGAAGCCGCCCGTACCGGTGAGCGCGTGCGCGCGCTGATCACCAAGGTCGAGCGCAACAATCGCGGCCCTCAGATCTTTTTGAGCCGCGCGCATCCCGATTTCATGAAGAAGCTGTTCGCGCAGGAAGTGCCCGAAATCTACGACGGCATCATCGTGATCAAGGCCGCCGCCCGCGACCCGGGCAGCCGCGCTAAGATCGGTGTGATCAGCCACGATTCCAGCATCGATCCGGTCGGCGCCTGCGTCGGCATGAAGGGCAGCCGCGTGCAGGCGGTGGTGCAGGAACTTCAGGGCGAGAAGATCGACATCATCCCCTGGTCGGAAGATACCGCGACCTTCGTCGTCAACGCGTTGCAGCCCGCCACGGTGAGCCGCGTCGTGCTCGACGAGGATGACGGCCGTATCGAAGTGGTAGTGCCGGATGAACAGCTCAGCCTCGCGATCGGTCGCCGCGGCCAGAACGTCCGTCTGGCGAGCCAGCTGACCGGCCACCAGATCGACATCATGACCGAGGAAGAGGCATCGGAGAAGCGCTCGAAGGAATTCGCCGAGCGTTCGAAGATGTTCGAGGAAGAGCTCGACGTCGACGAAACCCTCTCGCAGCTGCTGGTGGCCGAAGGCTTCGCCGAGCTCGAGGAAGTGGCCTATGTCGATCTCGCCGAACTCGCCAGCATCGAAGGCTTCGACGATGAACTGGCCGAGGAACTCCAGAGCCGCGCTCTCGAAGCTCTCGAACGGCAAGAGGCGGCGCACCGCGAAGTGCGCCGCGCTCTGGGCGTCGAAGATGCGCTGTCCGAGATGCCGCACCTCACCGAAGCGATGCTGGTCACGCTCGGCAAGGCGGGCATCAAGACGCTCGACGATCTGGCGGATCTCGCCACCGACGAACTGATCGCCAAGAAGCGCGAGGCGCCGCGTCGTCGCGGGGCTGCCGATGGCCCGCCGCAGCGGCGTCCGCAGCGCGAAGGCGACAAGGGCGGTGTGCTTGGCGAATATGGTCTCAGCGAAGAGCAGGGCAACGAGATCATCATGGCTGCCCGCGCACACTGGTTTGACGACGAGCCGACCGATGAGGCCGCCCATGCGGACTCCACCCAATGAGCGCCTGACGTCCGACATCGCTGAGCCGTCGCTTCCCGCCAAGGCCGGGAGCGAGCGGCGCTGTATCCTCTCCGGGGAGCATGACGCGCGTGATGCGCTCGTGCGGCTGGCGATTTCGCCCGATGGTCTGGTGCTGCCCGATCCTGCTGCGAAGGCGCCAGGGCGCGGGGCGTGGATTGGTGTCAGCCGGCCAGAGCTGGAAGCAGCGATGGCCGACGGCGGCTTGAAGCGGGCGCTGATGCGCGCCTTCAAGGGCGCCGCCCTGACCATTCCGGCCGATCTTCCCGCCCTCGTCGAAGCCGCTTTGGCGCGTCATCTGTGTGATCGCCTAGGGCTGGAGCTGCGCTCAGGCAATGTCGTGCTGGGCTCGGCCCGGATCGAGGAGCAGGCGCGGTCCGGCCGGGTCGCAGCCTTGCTCCACGCCAGCGACAGCAGCGAGGATGGGCGGCGCAAGCTCGATCAGGCCTGGCGCGTGGGCAGCGACGTGGAAGGTTCGGGCTTGCGCGGACTGGTCTTGCCTCTGGACCGCAATGCTTTGTCTGTGGCATTGGGCCGCGACAATGTCGTCCACCTTGGCGTTGCCGGTCATTCCGGTGACATGCGCGCCGCGACGCGGGTGCTGCAGGCGGTTTCCCGACTTTCGCATTTTGTCGCTGGCTACTTTGTCGCTGGCTACACTGCCGGCGCCGGGCGCGACTTGGTGGACAATTCTGGCCGGGATACGCCCGGCCACAGCGATCGGCCGCTTCCGGCTGGCCGTTCGGCATATGATGAATACGTGAAGGACTGACGAGCGATAATGAGCGACGACAACGACAACCAGCGCATCCGCAAACCTCTGGGCCTCAAGCGCTCGGTCGATGCGGGTGAGGTCAAGCAGACCTTCAGCCACGGCCGCACCAACAAGGTGGTGGTCGAGGTGAAGCGCCGCCGCGTGCTCGGCAAGCCCGGTGAAGCGGCTCCGCCGCCGCCCCCCCCGCCGCCGCCCCCGCCGCCCCCGCCGGTTGCTGAAAGGCCCGCACCCGCGCCGCGCCCGGCCCGTCCGGCGCCGGCTGGCGAGACCCCGCAGGAGCGCGTGAAGCGCCTCCAGCTTGAGGCCGAGGAAGAACGGCTGCGGATGGCCGAGGAAGCGCGCAAGCGTGAGGAAGCCGAAGCCCGCGAGCGCGAAGAAGAAGAGCGTCGCCGGGCCGAAGACAATCGCCGTGCGGAAGAAGAGGCCGAAAAGCAGCGTGCCGCTGCTCCCGTTACCTCGCCTGCCGAGGACAGCGCCGCGGCGCCTGCCGATGAAGATGCCGGCGACAGCGTTGCTGCCCCGGCCGGCAAGGGCGACACCGTGCCTGCTGCGCGCAGGTTCACGCCCGTCGAACGGCCCGAGCCCAAGCGGCCCGAGGTCAAGGGCAAGAAGAAGGACGACAAGCGCGCAGCCCCGAGCGACGAAGGCAAGGACAACCGCCGTTCGGGCAAGCTGACCGTGACGCGGGCTTTGAACGAGGATGAAGGCCGCCGTGCGCGTAGTCTCGCCGCCTTGAAGCGTGCGCGCGAGAAGGAACGCCGTGGTCAGGGTGGCCCCTCCAAGCCGCGCGAGAAGCAGGTGCGCGACGTGGTTGTGCCCGAGGCGATCACCGTGAGCGAACTTGCCAACCGCATGGCCGAAAAGGGTGCGGATCTGGTCAAGGCGCTGTTCAACATGGGGATGATGGTCACGGTCAACCAGACCATCGATCAGGACACCGCAGAGCTGCTGGTCGAGGAGTTTGGCCACAACATCACCCGGGTCTCGGCGAGCGATGTCGACATCGACACCAGCGAGGATGCCGATCCGGAAGAGACCCTGCGTCCGCGTCCGCCGGTGGTCACGATCATGGGCCACGTCGATCACGGCAAGACCAGCCTGCTTGATGCGCTGCGCGGAACCGATGTGGTGAAGGGCGAGGCCGGCGGCATCACCCAGCACATCGGTGCCTACCAGATCACGACCAAGGACAAGCAGAAGATCACCTTCCTCGACACCCCGGGCCACGCGGCCTTTACCGAGATGCGCATGCGCGGTGCCAATGTCACCGACATCGTCATTCTGGTGGTAGCGGGCGATGATGGGCTGATGCCGCAGACGATCGAGGCGATCAATCACACCAAGGCGGCCGGCGTGCCGATGATCGTGGCGATCACCAAGTCGGACAAGCCCGAGTACAACCCGCAGAAGATCCGCGAACGTCTGCTCGAACACGAAATCGTGGTCGAGGCGATGTCGGGCGAAGTGCAGGATGTCGAGGTTTCGGCCAAGACCGGCGCCGGGCTCGACAAGCTGATCGAGGCGATTGGCTTGCAGGCCGAACTGCTCGAACTGAAGTCGCGGCCCGACCGCGATGCCGAAGCGACCGTGATCGAAGCCCAGCTCGACAAGGGACGCGGGCCTGTGGCGACCGTGCTGGTCACCCGCGGCACGCTGAAGCGCGGCGATACCTTCGTCGTCGGTACGCAGAGCGGCAAGGTGCGCGCCATCGTCGATGACAAGGGGCAGCAGATCAAGGAAGCCGGCCCCTCGATGCCGGTCGAGGTGCTCGGCCTCGGCGGTGTGCCGTCGGCGGGCGATCAGCTCACCGTGGTCGAGAACGAGCAGCGCGCCCGCGAGGTCGCCAAGTATCGTCAGGAAATCGCCACCGAAAAGCGCACTGCGCTGGCGCCGACCAACTTCGATACGATGTTCAACAACCTCGCCTCCAACGTCATCGAATTCCCGGTGGTGGTGAAGGCCGACGTGCAGGGCTCGGTCGAAGCGATCGTCAATGCGCTCCACAACCTCTCGAACGACGAGATCAAGGTCCGCGTGCTCAATGCAGGCGTGGGTGCGATCACCGAAAGCGACGTGTTGCTGGCAGCGGCCTCGAAGGCGCCGATCATCGGCTTCAACGTGCGCCCCAACGCCAAGGCACGCGACCTCGTCAAGCGCGACGGGGTGCGGATGATGTATTACGATGTCATCTATCACCTCACCGATGAAGTCGCCAAGGAGATGGCGGGCGAGCTCGGGCCGGAGCGGATCGAAACCGTGGTCGGCCGTGCCGAGGTCAAGCAGGTGTTCCCTGCGGGCAAGAAGGACAAGGCCGCTGGCCTGCTGGTTCTGGAAGGCGCGATCCGCAAGGGTCTCTTCGCGCGTCTTACCCGTCAGGACGTTATCGTCTCGGCCACCAAGATCGCCTCGCTGCGGCGCTTCAAGGACGATGTCGACGAAGTGCGCACCGGCCTCGAATGCGGTGTGGTGCTTGAAGACACCAACGACATCAAGGCGGGCGACATGCTCGAAGTCTTCTCGGTCGAGGAGCGTGAGCGGACGCTGTGAGCGGGAACGAACACTACCCAGACGATGCCGGGCAGTCGCCGCATACGGCGCTGCTCGGCAGCGAGTTCGTCAGCTTCGACGAGGCTACGCAGACCGTGACCATGCGCTTCATGGTGAAGCGCGAGATGACCACCTGGCGCGGGGGCGTGCAGGGCGGGCTGGTGGCGGGCTATCTCGATGACGTGATGGGCTATGCCTATGTCGCGGCCACCGGCGGCGTCATGGCTCCGCTCAATCTCGAGATATCGATGAGCCTCATCCGGCTGATCCCGGAAGGGCCGCTGATCGGCAAGGGCCGGGTGGTGCGCGCCGGGCAGCGGGTGATCTTTCTGGAAGGTGAGCTGCTGGCGGAAGACGGCACGCTCCACGCCCGCGCCACCTCTACCGCGATCCCCACGCCGCGCCCAACTCCTGAACAGACCGGGATGACCCGCTGATGGCCAAGGCTCCTTTTACTGCCGAGCAGCAATCGGTCCGCGTCCTCAAGGTGGGCGAGCGGGTGCGGCACATCCTGTCCGAACTGCTCGCGCGCGGCGAAGTGCATGACGACGTGGTGAGCGCATCCAACATCTCGGTCACCGAGGTGCGCATGACCCCGGACCTGCGTCATGCGACCGCCTATGTGAAGCCGTTGCTGGGTGCGGGCGACGAGGAAGTCGTCCACGCCCTCAGGCAGAACACCGCCTTTCTCCAGCGCGAGGTCGCCCAGCGTCTCGGGCTCAAGTTCGCGCCCAAGCTGCGCTTCCGCAAGGATGAAAGCTTTGCCGAGGCCGACCGGATCGAGGCGTTGCTGCGCGATCCCAAGGTCGCCCGCGATCTGGATGCGGATGACGAGGGCGAATAGCGCCTACTTCGGCAGCATCCGCGCCTTCAGGATGATGTCGACCTCATTGCCGACGATCAGTTGGTAGGATTTCATCCCGTAGGCGCGCCGGTCGATGGTGGTGGTGCCGGTGAAGCTGACCGGCTGGCCTGCGCGGGCCAGCGGATCGGCATCGAAGGTGACAGCAAGTGTCGCCG
Organism: uncultured Alphaproteobacteria bacterium; assembly: GCA_903934325.1. Classification (GTDB taxonomy): domain Bacteria; phylum Pseudomonadota; class Alphaproteobacteria; order Sphingomonadales; family Sphingomonadaceae; genus Erythrobacter. Next base: position 201,565 of record CAIZNH010000044.1, read on the forward strand.
GACGGGTGACACCGCGCGCGGTCAGTTGTCCGCTTACCGTGCCCCGCGTCGCGCTCGACAGCTTGATCGAGCGGCCGAGGAAGCGGATCGTCGGATATTTCTCCACCCAGAAGAACTTGTCGCCGCGCAGCCTTGCGAGGGTGACAGAGTCGGGCGCTTCAATAGCGGTGGCATCGAAGGCGACGTCGATCAGTGCGCGCTCGGGGGCACCCGGCACGATTGTCACCGCGCCCTGCATGCGCGGGAAACGCGCGGTTTTGCTGGCGAGGCCGAAGAACGGGACCTTGGCCGAGACATTGCTGGCCGAGGAATCGAGCACATAACTCTGCGGCGCGCCGATATTGGCAAGCGCGAACACCGCCACCAAGGGCAGCAGCATCAGGCGCAGGCGGGCAATCGGTTTGGTCATCATGGTTCCTAATACGCTTCAACCGGGCAAAAGGGTCAACCCCCGCCTCGCCCCGCGCAGGCCAAACGGTTAGGCTGTCGCGATGGCCAAGCTCTATTTCTACTATGCCAGCATGAATGCAGGCAAATCCTCGCACCTGTTGCAGGCCGATTTCAATTATCGCGAACGCGGCATGCGTACGATTTTATGGACTGCGGCGCTCGACAGCCGCTCGGCCGGGCTGGTAAAAAGCCGGATCGGACTGGAGAGCGCAGCGCAGCGGTTCCACCCCGACACCGATCTTTGGTCCGCAGTCAGCGCTGTCCATGCCGGAACACCGCTTGATTGCGTGCTGATAGACGAGGCGCAGTTTCTGGCACCTGAACAGGTATGGCAATTGGCCCGGCTCGCGGACGAGGCAGGAATTCCGGTGCTCTGCTATGGTCTGCGTACCGATTTTCAGGGCGAGCTGTTCCCCGGCTCGGTGGTGCTGCTGGGGATCGCGGACGCGCTGGTGGAGCTCAAGGGGGTATGCCACTGCGGGCGCAAGGCGACGATGAACCTGCGCGTCGATGAAAGCGGTGCGGCGGTGAAGCAGGGCCAGCAGACCGAAATCGGCGGCAACGACCGCTATGTCGCGCTGTGCCGCAAGCATTTTGTGCGGGCGCTTGCCGCCTAATCGCGTGCGCTCTGGCTTTCGTCGGGTCGCAATCCTATCTGGGAAGCGATGAGCCAAACTTTCCTTCTCGGCCTCGTGCTGATCCCCGCCTTGGTGATTGCGATCGTGTTCCACGAGGTCGCGCATGGCTATGCCGCGCGTCTGCTCGGTGATCCGACAGCGAGCGAGCGCGGGCGACTGACGCTCAATCCGCTCGCCCATGTCGATCCGGTCGGCACGGTGCTGGTTCCCGGCGCGCTGGCGCTTTTGGGCGGGCCGGTGTTCGGCTGGGCCAAACCTGTGCCGGTCAACAAGTGGCGGCTCAACAATCCGTACCTGGGCATGATGGCTGTGGCCGCGGCAGGGCCGGGCAGCAATTTCGTGCTCGCTGGCATCGGTTCAGTTCTGCTCGGTCTGGCAATCCCGCTTGGGGCCGGCTTCGGCGGCGATGCGGCAGGCGGCGCTTCGCTGCTCATTGATGCTTCGGGCGAGCCTTTGTGGCTGGCGACGGGGTTGTTCTACTTCATTCTCGTCAATCTGTTCCTCGGCCTGTTCAACCTGCTGCCGATCCCGCCGTTCGATGGTTCGCACATCGTTGGTGGCATTCTGCCCAAACAGCTGCGGGCGCCGTGGGAGAAGCTGCAGGGCATCGGCATGGCGCTGATCCTCGTGCTGGTGGCGGCGAGTTGGGTGTTCGGCACCAGCTGGCTGGGCGATCTGCTGATCGGGCCGGTGACCTTCGTGCTCGGCTACTATCTCGCGCTGGCCGACTGGGTCGCGGCTCTGATCGCCTGATAGCGAGGATTTGGGGTGGAGACGGCTGGCAAACCTGCGCCGCTTTCGGGCTGGCTGATCCTCGACAAGCCGCGTGGGCTTGGCAGCACTCAGGGCGTGAGTGCGGTCAAGCGCGTGCTGCGGCAGAACGGCTATGCGAAAACCAAGGTCGGCCACGGCGGCACGCTCGATCCGCTGGCTGAAGGTGTGCTGCCGATCGCGCTGGGCGAGGCGACCAAGCTTGCCGGGCGGATGCTCGATGCCAGCAAGGTCTACGAATTCACGCTTCGCTTCGGGGCCGAGACCGAGACGCTCGATACAGAAGGAGCTGTGATCGCGACGAGTGATGTGCGCCCCTCGCTGGCCGAGGTGGAAGCTGCGCTCCCCCGCTTTACCGGCCCGATCGAGCAGGTGCCGCCGGCCTATTCCGCACTCAAGGTCGATGGCCAACGCGCCTATGATCGGGCACGGGCGGGAGAGGTGGTGGAATTGCGGGCGAGGGCGGTGGTGATCCACGCGCTGGATATTCGCCAAGGCGAAGGTCAAGGCCCGCTCGACGCCGTCACTCTGGTCGCCCACGTCTCCAAGGGCACCTATATCCGCAGCCTTGCCCGCGACATCGCCTATGCTCTGGGCACTTGTGGCCATGTTACCTATCTCAGGCGCACCAAGGCCGGGCCGTTCCTTGAGGAACAGGCGATTTCGCTGGACAATCTGGAGGAAAGCGCTAAGCGCGCGAGCCTTGAACACCTTCTCCTGCCGCTGGAGGCAGGGCTGGACGACATCCCGGCCCTTCACCTCGACCAGATAAGCGCGCAGGCGGTCCGACAGGGCCGGGTGCTGTCTGGCATGCCCCAATCATCCGGGCTCTATCTGGCCAAGCTGGGCGCAGTCCCGGTTGCCCTGATGGAAATATCGGAGGGGACGGCGAAGGTCGTCAGGGGTTTCAACCTATCCGATGTCGCTGAGTAGAAAGAGAATATCATGTCGGTGACCGCCGAAAAGAAGCAGGAAATCATCTCCTCGAACGCCCGTGATCCCAAGGACACCGGCAGCCCCGAAGTCCAGGTCGCGATCCTCACCGAGCGCATCCGCAACCTGACCGAGCACTTCAAGGATCACCACAAGGACAACCACTCGCGTCGTGGCCTTCTGATGATGGTGAACAAGCGTCGCACGCTGCTCGCCTATCTCAAGAAGAAGGATGTCGAGCGCTACAACGCCCTGATCCAGAAGCTGGGTCTGCGTAAGTAAGAGTTTAGCGGGAAGGGCGGCTCTAGGGGCCGCCTTTCTTGTATTTGGGGCTGGCAGACATTCGGTCTGCTGCGCCTTGGGGCCAAACCAGTGCCCCGCACCGGACCGGGACGGTTGTTTCCCCGGCACATGAGGCCCCGCCCGGCAATATGGCCGCGCGGGTCAGAAGGAAAACCAATGTTCGACACGAAAACCGTATCGCTGGAGTGGGGCGGAAAGACCCTCACTCTGGAAACCGGGCGTATTGCCCGTCAGGCCGATGGCGCCGTGCTGGCGACCTATGGCGAAACCGTGGTGCTGTGCGCAGTCACCGCCGCCAAGTCGGTGAAGGAAGGGCAGGACTTCTTCCCGCTCACCGTCCACTATCAGGAAAAGTTCTCGGCTGCCGGCCGTATCCCCGGTGGCTTCTTCAAGCGTGAACGCGGCGCGACCGAGAAGGAAACGCTGACCAGCCGTCTGATCGACCGTCCGATCCGCCCGCTGTTCCCCGAAGGTTTCTACAACGAAATCAACGTGATCGCGCAGGTCCTTTCGTTTGACGGCGAAACCGAAGCCGATATCGTCGCGATGATCGCCGCTTCGGCTGCGCTGACGATTTCGGGCGTGCCCTTCATGGGCCCGATCGGCGCTGCACGCGTCGGCTTCATCGATGGCGAATATGTCCTCAACCCGAAGCAGGACAAGGCGCTTGCCGAAGGTCGTCTCGACCTCGTGGTCGCCGCCACCGACACGGCCGTGATGATGGTCGAATCCGAAGCCAAGGAACTGACCGAAGCCGAAATGCTCGGCGCGGTGATGTTTGCGCATGACGAGATCCGCAAGGTGATCGGCGCCATCATCAGCCTCGCCGAACAGGCCGCCAAGGATCCGTGGGTCGTCGACCTGTCGGACAATACGGCGGATATCAAGGCGAAGCTCAAGGATCTCGTCGGCAAGGATATCGCCGCCGCCTACAAGCTCACCGACAAGTCGGCGCGTTCGAATGCGCTGAACGAGGCGCGGGCCAAGGCCAAGGCTGCTTTTGCGGACGAAACCCCGCAGACCCAGATGGTCGCGATCAAGACCATGAAGAAGGTCGAGGCCGACATCGTTCGCACCGCCATCCTCAAGGAAGGCAGCCGCATCGATGGCCGCAAGCTCGATCAGGTCCGCCCGATCGAAGCGATCGTCGGTTTCCTGCCGCGCACCCATGGCTCGTCGCTGTTCACCCGCGGCGAAACCCAGGCGATCTGCACCACCACGCTCGGCACCAAGGATTCCGAGCAGATGATCGATGGTCTGGAAGGCCTGAGCTATTCCAGCTTCATGCTGCACTACAACTTCCCGCCCTATTCGGTCGGTGAAGTCGGCCGCTTCGGCGCGCCGGGTCGCCGCGAAGTCGGCCACGGCAAGCTCGCCTGGCGCGCGCTGAATCCCGTGCTGCCGAGCAAGGAAGATTTCCCCTACACCATCCGCGTTCTGTCGGACATCACCGAGTCCAACGGCTCGTCGTCGATGGCGACCGTGTGCGGCGGCTGTCTGTCGATGATGGATGCGGGCGTTCCGGTGAAGGCTCCGGTCTCGGGCATCGCCATGGGCCTGATCCTCGAAGGCAGCGACTTTGCCGTTCTGTCGGACATCCTGGGTGACGAAGATCACCTTGGCGACATGGACTTCAAGGTTGCCGGTACCGAAGCTGGCATCACCACCATGCAGATGGACATCAAGATCGCCGGCATCACGCAGGAGATCATGGCCAAGGCGCTCGAGCAGGCGAAGGCCGGCCGCATGCACATCCTTGGTGAAATGGCCAAGGCCCTGACCGGTGCCCGCACCGAAGTCAGCAAGCACGCGCCGCGCATCGAGACGATCCAGATCGACAAGTCGAAGATCCGTGACGTCATCGGCACCGGCGGCAAGGTGATCCGCGAGATCGTCGCCGAAACCGGCGCCAAGGTCGACATCGATGACGAGGGCGTGATCAAGATCAGCTCCTCGAACCTCGACGAGATCGAAGCGGCGAAGAAGTGGATCCTCGGCATCGTCGAGGAAGCTGAAGTCGGCAAGATCTACAACGGCAAGGTCGTCAACATCGTCGACTTCGGCGCTTTCGTGAACTTCATGGGCGGCAAGGACGGTCTCGTCCACGTCTCGGAAATGCGCAACGAGCGCGTCGAGAAGCCGACCGATGTTGTCTCCGAAGGCATGGAAGTGAAGGTCAAGGTGCTCGAGATCGACAACCGCGGCAAGGTCCGCCTGTCGATGCGCGTGGTTGATCAGGAAACCGGCGAAGAGCTGGAGGACACCCGTCCGCCGCGCGAACCGCGTGAACCGCGCGGTGATCGTGGTGATCGCGGCGGTGACCGTCGTGGTCCGCGCGGTGATCGTGGTGGCCGTGGCGGTGATCGCGGCGGTCGCGGTGGCGATCGCGGCGGTCGTGACCGTGACAGCGGTCCGGCTGGGCTTCCCGACTTCTTGAAGGACTAATTCCCTTCTTCAAGCTATGCACAAGAGGCCGCCCGGAGCGATCCGGGCGGCCTTGCTTTTGGAAGTTTGACCGATGCTCCAGCGTGAACTCATCGACACCGCCCAGATCGAGGATGGCGTGCGCCTCGAGCTCTACACCCATGCCGGCCATTTCATGATCGTGATGGGGCGCAACGAGCTGATGAGCACGCGAATGCGTTTCTCCGAAGAACAGCTCGCTGACCTCACCATCGATCGGCTCGGCAAGGACAATGCCCGCATTCTGATCGGCGGCTACGGCATGGGCTTCACTTACCGCGCAGCTGCGGCAAAACTGGGCGCAACGTCGCAGATTGTGGTCGCAGAGATTTCCGAGGCGATCATCGAGTGGGCCAAAGGGCCGATGGCGACGCTGACAGGGGAGGGCCTTGCCGACCCCCGCCTCGATCTCAAGATCTGCGATGTCGCTGCGCTGATCGACGATGCCAATGACGGTACTTGCGCCAAATTCGATGCGATCATGCTCGACGTCGACAATGGCCCCGACGGGATCGTGCGCGATGCAAATAACCGCATCTATTCACGCACCGGTTTGGCCAAGGCGCGCGATGCCTTGAGGCCGGGCGGGATCCTTGCGGTGTGGTCGGCCGGCCCTGACCCGGCGTTTCGCAAGCGGCTGTATGACACTGGCCTCCAGGTGACCGAGTGGAATGTCCGCTCGCGCCCGGGCAATAAGGGCGCGCATCACATCATCTGGTTTGCCCAGAAGGCCTGAGTTTCTAGAAATCGTAGATCAGCGTGACGCGGCTGAGCGTGTCGGTCTGCACGGCACCCGGCGGCGGGTTGCTGTCATATTCGATCGCATAGGAAAAGCGCGCCGATAGCTTGCTGCTGATCGCGGCATTGAGGCCGGTGACGAGATCGAGCGTGGTGTTGCGCGAATCGATGATCGCGATAGCCGATCCGCCGGTTTCGGCCACCGCATTGGTGTCCTGCGTCAGGGTCAGCCGCTTGGTTATGTTCCAGTCGAAATCGACCCCTATCAGTCCTGCGATCCGGCTTTCACTGCGACCATCGGTGAATTCGGTGACCCGGTAAGCCGGGCCCGCCTTGACCGAGAGCTTGAGATCATTGGCGTTGAACACCTGATAGCCGATGCCGCCCGACACGGCATAGCGTGCGGAAAAGCCCTGGAACCGGTCGCGCTCATATTGCCCGAGCGCGTAGACATAGACGTGGTCCGACAGATTGAAGTTGGGCTCGTAGCGGGCAAGGAACTGCTCGCGCGTGGTCACGCCGTTGGCGCGCTGGAAGTCGATGCGGCCCGTCAGGCGGTGCCGCCAGTCAATGCCCTGGCGCTCGGCGGTAAGGCCGGCGGTGATCCCTGTGTTGGAGGTGTTGCCAGTCGCCCGGAAAGCGCCGAACTCGCCCTTGCCGGACCAGTTTTGGAATAGGCCGGCGGTGCGGATTGCCTCGGTCTTCGCGGCAGCTTCGGCGGCCTTTACGGCGATCTGCTGCTGCTCGAAACCGGCTAGAATGGCATCGATTTCAGCCCCATCGCCCGGATTGGTCACTCGCGCGATCTCGATGACGGTGCGGACCTTGGCCTCGTCACCGGTTGCGATAGCGGCATCGATCATGGCGCGCACCGGCTGCGGCAACTGCGCAAAGGCGGCTGACGGCAGAGCGGCGAGGCCGGTGGCGGCGAGCGCCGCAGCGAGACGAACGGCAGGGGTCATGCCGGTCGCCCCCGATTTAGCGAACCCGCGGGCCGCCGAAAGGCAGCGGCGGGGGCGGGCGGCGGACGCCGCGCGGGAGCTGCGCCTGATAAGCCCGTCCGCAATGTTCGACGCAATAGGGGAAGCCGGGGTTCACCTGCTCGCCGCAGAAGTGGAAATCGGGTTCGCCTGGGTGGCCCATCGGCCAGCGGCAGACCTTGTCCGACAGATCGAGCAGCGTCGTCTTGCCCGCGATCTCGGGGCTCGGCTTGGCCGGCACGAGACGGCGCGGCGGGGCGGGGGGGATCGGCGCCTGCTGATCGCCAGGCCCCTGACGCAGGAAACCGCCGGGACCGACCGAGACGATCTTGGGCATGTCGGCCTGCGGATTGGGCATGGGCTGCGACGGGCTGGCGCTCGCGGGGCTATCGGCCGCATCATTGCGCGCAGGCGCGGCTGTGCGCACCGTACGCTCGGGGGCCGCAGCCACCGGCGCAGTCGCCTCGGCATCGCGGTGCGTTTCGGGTGCAGGCTTGGGCGCTGGCGCAACCGGTTTCTTGGGCGCGGCCACCTTCTTCTTCTCGTTGGCCTTGACGGGCGAGGGGCGGGCCTTCAGCCCGAGCCGGTGCGCCTTGCCGATCACCGCGTTGCGGCTAACTCCGCCGAGCTCGGTGGCGATCTCGCTGGCGGTGGCGCCGCCTTCCCACATTTTTCTGAGCGTCGCGATGCGCTCGTCCGTCCAGCTCATATACTCTACCTGTTCCTGTCCCGGCGCTTTAGCCGGGCCTGATTGCGGGTGCCACGCTTGTCACGAAAGCCGCTTGGGCCTAGGCGCTAGCACCATGGCCGAACCTGTTCCAGCACGCTTAGATGGCAATGCCGCTCCCGTGACGCAAAACACGGCTTCTGACAAGACCGGCGGGAGCACCCGGTTTGCCCCGCGCGGACGCCCGGTGATTACCGGGATCAACCGCGTGGGCCTCAATGCCCTCTATATGAAGGAGGTGCGCCGGTTTCTCAAGGTGCAGACCCAGACGATATGGGCGCCGGCCTTCACGACGCTGCTGTTTCTGGCGATCTTCACTGTCGCGCTGGGCCGCGAGGGGCGCGAAGTGCTGGGCGTGCCGTTTGCAACTTTCGTCGCGCCGGGCCTGATCGTGATGGCGATGATGCAGAATGCCTTTGCCAATTCCTCATTCTCGCTGCTGTCAGGCAAGATGCAGGGCACGATCATCGATCTCTTGATGCCTCCGCTTTCCCCGGGCGAGCTGATGACGGGAATCCTTGCCGCCGCGATCACGCGCGCGATTGCAGTGGGGTGCACCGTTGGCTTGGCAATGGCGCTTTGGCCGGGTGTCTCGCTCAGTTTTGCTCACCCTTGGGCGGTTGTCTGGTTCGGGCTGATGGGATCGCTCCTTCTGGCAACCGCAGGCCTTGCCACCTCGATCTGGGCCGAGAAATTCGATCACAATGCCGCAATCACCAATTTCGTGATCGCTCCCCTCTCGCTGCTTTCCGGCACCTTCTACGTGATCGAGAACCTGCACGGGGTGTTTCAGGCGATCAGTCGGGCGAACCCGTTCTTCTACGTCATCTCGGGCTTCCGCTATGGCTTCCTCGGCCAAAGCGATATCGGCGCGGCCGATCATGTGCTGGTTGCCGGCGCAGGCCTGTTGGGGCTCAACGCTGTTCTGGCAGCCGGTGTCTATGCGCTGCTGCGTTCGGGGTGGAAACTCAAGAACTGAGTGCGCCCATGACCGGTTGGCCGCGGCCAACAGTGGCGATCCGGTCCAACGCTTCCTGCGCGCCCATTACATCCTCGACCGCGCCGATCACGAAGTGCTCGGTCTGCCGGCCTCCATCGCTGTCGATGCCAACCTTTACGGCAAGCTGCAAAATGCCTGTGCCGTCGCGCTGCTCGCGCCTTTCGGCCATGCCGATGCGTGCGGCGGGAACCGCCGTGACATCGAGCGCACGCGCAAGACTGAACTTGAGCACCCGCTCGCCGGTGATGACATAGAGCACCCGCCCGCGTTCGCGCAGCGGCTTGAAGGGCTGGCCCAGCATCCATGCGCCGACGGCGACGAAGGGCAGGCCGAACAGCGGAAAGGCCCAGGCGACAAGTCCGAGCTCGTTCTCTCCCGGACCGGCGCTGGCAACGGCAGCCACCGCGATACCCGTCCAAGCGAGCGAAAAGGCAGTCCAGGGGATCGCAAAGACGTAGCCCAGAAACTGACGCGGATCGATCCGCCCGAGCTGCCAGCCATGCCACAGCACGCTTTCGCCAGGCCGCAACTCGCGCTCAAGCGCCAGCCGGAGCCGTGCGGTGCGATCAGTCTCTAAAGGGGCTGGAGCCTGCATTCTGCCGGGATACACCCGACAAGGTTGTCAATGCGTAAGCGATCGCCGCATCCGGTAGCGGCCGTCCTTGAAGCTGTCGAACAGCTGGCGGACAGTGGGATGATCGATCGGGCCTCCCTGCGGATCGGCCAGAAGATTGCCCTGGCTCACATAGGCAACGTAGGACGAATCCTCGTTTTCGGCGAGCAGATGGTAGAACGGTTGATCCCGGTTCGGGCGAATATCCTCGGGGATCGACTGGTACCATTCTTCGCTATTGGCGAAGACCGGATCGATGTCGAAAACGACGCCGCGGAAGGAAAACAGGCGGTGGCGAACCACATCGCCAATGCCGAAGCGGGCGCGTGTCTGGCGGGGCGCGATGATTGTGCGTCCAGCCTGACTCGAGAAGAACTCTGCGCGTTCCATGGATTTAATATGGACCTTTGCGGGCGCAAAACAAGCACGTCGCTGTGGCAGGGGCAAGATATGCCCGAATTTTGTGGTGCGGTAGGACTTGGCAAGCCAATCGCCTTGGGCTAACGGGCGCGCTCCCTGTCGCCAGCCGCCCGACCACGCGGCCCTGCCAGACGCGCGACAGGCCTCGCGGAGAGGTGGCAGAGTGGTCGAATGCGCCGCACTCGAAATGCGGTTTACCGGCAACGGTAACGTGGGTTCGAATCCCACCCTCTCCGCCAATTCACTCTGTAATAATTGGCATTTTCTTCTGAAGGATCGCCAGTTACCATAATCGCTCCCCGATAGGGGGCTGGCTTCAAAGGGTCGTCGCGTTTGCGGTTCTACGGCTAGGCCGATGGGCCACACGCCGCCCCAGCCGCTCGTTTCGTTTCTCGAATTTGGCCGCGACCTACCCCCGGGGGTGGGGCCGAGCGAGGCGTGACTGTTACGGGCTACCCCAGCGCGAAATTTTTTGCAGATGAACTGGAAAAATCCGAGCCGGGCGAACGCATGATCGCGCCGGTCCATTGCTTTGCTTAAACAGGAGCACGACAGGCTCGGAAACACCTCAGAACCCAGCCATGGCCAAGGCGTCGCTCATAGATGCGCGCTAACGATGAAAGCGGAAAACTCCCTTAGAGTTTCTTGAGTTTGCCCTTCCTGCAGGTCGGGCAAGTGGAGCCGGCAGACCGGCCACTGCCCCAACCGTTGACCTGATGCAGCGTCCCTTCACAATTGCCATTGTAACAGAAGGCCGCGCCGCAGATATCACACCGGGTGTTCAACGGGGGCTGGCTATAGGAACGACCGCAACCGGGGCATTGTGGCATCTTAACAATCCTTTACCTCGACTTAGCTGGCTTGACTTGGCTTGGCTTGCGCTGGGCAAGCTGCAGAATTGAACATTGCAGCTCCTCTTGCCGGCAGAAGCAGGAGGTCTATCCCTCACCAAATTGGCCGATATGGCTTCGCGGTTGTCTGGTGCTGCCTCCCGCCCTGGGTCGCGACCCTGTTTTCTCGGGCGGGAGAAATCTGGGTCATGTTGGCGGCACCACTCAAGAATGTCGCGTTCTTGAGAAGTGAGACTTTCAAGCCGGAACCCCGTGCTCGCGCCATTTCTTATAGCGCACGGCCAAGCTGTACAGTCGTTTCGGACGCCCACGACCCTGACCAACTTGTCCACGGAAGCTGTCGAGCACCTCTTGGTAACGTCCTCGCAGGAGCATGATAAGAGCCACATCCGAACTGTGGCATTCCATGCGGGGGCTTTCGTCGCGCTCTGCTAAATATGTATTGAGTTCTTCAAGCTCTGCCTGTGCTGAGGTTATGCCGGCTGGGTCCACGATCGCAGCGCGAGCGGCATCGGGTGTGTTTAGCCCAAGCGTTTGGAGCACTTCAAAAAGCTGCCCGACGTTCTGACTGAAATCAATGCCAGGAAATGAGGCGCTCATCCGACCGATGAAGTCCTGAACATCTGCGAACGGGCCTTGCTGGACGGCAAGGCGTTGACCAACCTCAGCCAAAAGACTGGAGATGGCTACATCCCCTTGACGGACAAGGTTCCCCAACTGCAGCAGATGATACTTCTCAGACAATCCCGGGTCGCCATCGGGCTTGTAACCAATATCATGCTCAATTTCGTTCCAGACGTGCGCCATCATTGTGCAAATCTGAATTTCACATCCAACATCCGCGACGTTATCATAGGTTCCTATGCGCTCTTCCTCTGGAAGATAGGATTGCACGTGAATTGCCCGGTAAAAGTTTTCCGGATTTTCGCTCTGCTTGTTTTTGTTCTCAACTTGAAGCAGTCCACCTTCACGTCCACAAAATGCTCGCTCCACGGCAGCCTTTACGACTTCCCGGTCTTCCTCACGGTAGGTGGCGATCCGCACTCCGGCGAGATCTCCGATGCCTTCAAAGATTGCATCCAAGTCAGTGTAGTTTTTGTCAGCTTTTGCTGAAAATCGACGCAACTTGCCTTCGAAAGAGTTCGTCGACTTCACGCGAAAGGTCACTTGCGCCCGGATAGCGTTTGCTTCGCAAATGTCTGTTTTGCAGATCTCGGCAACGCGATCAGCGAGTTTGACATAGCGATCGCGCTCACGGCGATAACGGCGGACGGCTGGTTCGATCAGATTGGGACTAAAGGGCATCGCTCATATTCTCCTGCAGATCAGGCCGTTCGCCTGTCCATGCGGTTTGAATAATGGAGATTGCCCGCGTTGTGTCTGCGGCTTGCTATTTGTCCGGTCCAGGCGCCGGATTTACATGTCAGTATCGTCGTCGAGGCTCTCTGATCCCATGTCGATTCCAATGTACTGACACTGGCCATGCAAGCCATCCAGAGTGATCTCAAAAACCATGATGTTGCCTGGCCAGTCCGCGAAATGCCCGTCCAAAAGGTCAAAAGTGCTCTAGTCCGCGCCGTCTGGGCCCAGTGACTTGCGTAAAGTTTTGACCGCCGAACGAAGGTCTTTACGCAGATAATCTAGCTTATCGGTGCCGATCATAGGGCTGAGCAGCGAAAAAAGGACGGACTTGATTCTTGCGTACCGGATTATCTCCTCTGGTTCACCGGCTGGCGTCGGCTTGAGAATTACGCGCCCACTGGCTGGGCAGCGCAGGATCGGCTGAGGTGGTGCCGGTTTTCTGGACAGGGTGCTAAGCTAATCCCGACCTGATGGATTGGTACGGGAATGAAGACG